>NZ_JBOHHL010000009.1:0-144156 GCF_050725395.1 Aquabacterium sp.
GAAATAGCCGGCCGGCTCGCCTGCGAAGCAGGGGTCATAGGCCCGGCAGTTGGGCACCATGGCGGCCTGCACCAGGCTGCCGCCATCCTGGTGCTGCAGTCCCTCGCCGCCCAGTGTGGTGCGGCCCGCCGTGGCACCGATGAGGAAGCCGCGCGAACGTTGGTCCGCGGCTGCCCAGATCAGGTCGCCGACACGCTGGAAGCCGAACATCGAGTAGTAGATGTAGAAGGGCAGCATGGGCTGGCCATGCACGGAATAGCTGGTCGCGGCGGCCGTCCAGCTGCTGAGGGCTCCCGCCTCATTGATGCCCTCTTCGAGGATCTGGCCGTTGGTGGCCTCCCGATAGCTCATCAGCGAGCCGATGTCCTCGGGCTCGTAGTTCTGGCCATTGCAGGAGTAGATGCCCACCTGTTTGAAGAGGTTGGCCATGCCGAAGGTGCGGGCCTCATCCGCAACGATGGGCACGATGCGCGGCCCGAGTTCCTTGTCCTTGAGCAGGTTGCCGAGCATGCGCACGAAGGCCATCGTGGTGCTCATGTCTTTGCCGTCCGCTTGAACCGCGAAGTCACCGTACTGGATCAAAGGTGGCGGGGTGATCACCGGCGCGTGGGCATGGCGCTGGGGCATGTGACCCCCAAGGGCTTGCCGGCGCGCATGCAGGTAGCGCATCTCGGGGCTGTCTTCGGCAGGTTTGTAGAACTCGATGTTGGCAGCCTGCTCGTCGCTCAATGGCAAGTTGAATCGGTTGCGAAACGCGATGAGGTCCTGCGGCTCCAGCTTCTTTTGCTGGTGCGTGGTCATCCGGCCCTGTCCGGCATCGCCCATGCCGTAGCCCTTTTTGGTCTGTGCGAGCACCACGCAGGGCTGCCCCGAGGTTTGCATGGCGGCGTGGAAGGCCGCGTGGATCTTGACCAGATCGTGCCCACCGCGCTTGAGGCGGTCAATCTGCTCATCCGTCAAGCCCTGGGCCAGGGCCGCCAGTTGAGGGTTCTGGCCGAAGAAGTGCTCACGGTTGTAGCGGCCGTCCTTGGCGGCGAAGGTCTGGAACTGCCCATCCACGGTCTGCGCAAAGGCCTTGGCCAAGGCGCCCTCCTTGTCGCGTGCGAACAGGCCATCCCAATCCGAGCCCCACACCAGCTTGATGACGCGCCAGCCCGCGCCTTCAAAGAGCGCCTCCAGCTCATCGATGATGCGGCCATTGCCCCGCACGGGGCCATCGAGGCGCTGCAGGTTGCAATTGACCACCCAGATCAGGTTGTCGAGCTTCTCGCGGGCGGCCAGCGTCAGCGCACTCATGCTCTCCGGCTCGTCCATTTCGCCGTCGCCAAAGACGCCCCAGACTTTGCGGTCACTGCTCTGCAGCAGGCCGCGGTGTGCGAGGTAGCGCATGAACCGGGCCTGGTAAATGGAGCTGATCGGTCCCAGGCCCATCGAGCCCGTCGGAAACTGCCAGAACGCGGGCATCAGCCAAGGGTGGGGGTAGCTGCACAGGCCCTGCACGCCTTGGGCTGCCGCAGTGATCTCCTGGCGGTAGTGGGCCAGGGACGCTTCGTCCAGGCGCCCTTCCAGAAACGCCCGTGCATAGATGCCTGGTGCGGAATGGGGTTGGTAGAAGACCAGGTCGCCCTCGCCGGGCTGCTCGTTGGCGCGAAAGAAGTGGTTGAAGCCCACCTCGAACAGGTCAGCCGCGCTGGCATAGCTGGCGATGTGCCCACCCAGTTCGCCGTAGGCCTTGTTGGCCCTGACCACCATGGCCAGTGCGTTCCACCGCATCAGCGATGCCAGGCGCTCCTCAATGGCGAGGTCGCCCGGAAAGCTTGGCTGCTGGTCCACCGTGATGGTGTTGACGTAAGGCGTGCCGCGCGCGGGCTGCCAAGCGATGGCCGGCTCTCGCGCCTGAAGGGTCAACTGATCCAGGATGGCGCGCACGCGCTCGGGCCCGCCATGCGCGTACAGCGACTGCAATGCGGCCAGCCATTCTTCGGTTTCAATGCGGTCGGTGTCCACGGCTTGTGAACATGCTTTCTGAACGGGCAGGTTGCTCATTGATGTCTCCTCTTGGGGTAGAGACTGTAGAAAAAGGTGCAACACAGATGGTGCTGAATGGCTTGACAAATACCCGCAATGGCAGCACAAAATGCTGCAAATTAACAATCTTTAAGCAGCAATCAACATGGATGCCGTCGATCTCAGAATATTGAGCGAGCTTCAACAAGACAGCAGCCTGTCCAACGTCGAGTTGGCTCGTCGCGTTCACCTGTCGCCGTCACCATGCCTCGCGCGCGTCAAGGCGATGGAGGCCTCGGGGCTGATACGGCACTACGTCGCCTTGCTCGATCCGCAGGCGTTGGGCCTGCACCTCAATGTGTTCATCTCGATCAGCCTCAAGCAACAGACCCGCGCCGCTCTGGAGCGGTTCGAGCGCGAGATCTGCCTGCGCGAAGAGGTCATGGAGTGCTACCTCATGACCGGCGATGAGGACTACCTGCTGCGGGTCGCGGTGCCCGACATGCCGACGCTGGAGCGCTTCATCATCGAGCAGTTGTCACCCATGCCCCAGATCGAAAAGATCCGGTCAAGCTTTGCGCTCAAACAGGTGCGCTACAAGACGGCGCTGCCCCTGCCTCACGCTTGAGCGACGACCCGGGTTCTTTGGGTGCCGAGGTCCAGCGCGCCATCGTCGGTGCGGATGGACAAGGTCATGACGTCGTTGGGCTGCAGGTAGCCCGGGTTCTTCATGCCACCCTTGATGAAAATGCGCCACTTCTGCGCGTCGCTCAGCAGCACCTTGGCCGCCAGCATGGCCAGTTTGCCGGGCGATTGCGCCGCGCAACCCGCAGGCGTGCCGGTGGCGATCAGGTCACCGGCATACAGGTTCTGCAGGCCTGACAACTCCGTGAGGGTCGTCTGGGGCTGGTTGACCATGCTGCCGCACACATCCTGCTGCCTGACCTGGCCATTGACTTCCAGCGTCATCCGCAAGGCGGACACCCGCTGCCATTCCTCCGGTTCAAGCAACAGCAGATAGGGGCCGACCGGGCCGAAAGTACGGTAGCTCTTGCCCTTGTAGAACTGCCCTTGCGGCAATTGCACATCGCGCGCCGACACATCGTTGACGATGGTGACGCCTGCCAGGTAGTCATGCAGCTTGTCGGCCGGCACGTCCACCTCGCTCAGCAGGTCCTTCTTCAAGACGAGGCCCAGCTCGATCTCATAGTCCAGCAGCTTCACGTGGCGCGGCCGGATCACGTCATCGAACGGGCCCGAGATGCATGAAGAGGCCTTGGTGAAAATGCAGTTGAATGGCAGGTTGTCCGGGTCCAGGCCCGATTCACGGATGTGGCTCGGGTAGTTGATGCCTTGGCACATGAACTGCTGATTGGAGGTCACCGGCGAGAGCAGGGTCAGGCCCGACAGCGCCAGGGTGGCCTCACGCTCGGTGACGGCCATGGCCGCTTGCAGGCCGTGCTGGACGAACTCGCCTGTCGTCGCAAATGAATCGGCCAGGGGCGCGAGCTTGTCGCCAAAGACGACGCCCCATTGCGGCTCGTGTGATGCTTGGCTGCCAGAGCGTTGGTATCTGATGACTTGTACGGCCATGGTGGAGAAGACTCGTGAGGTGATGGGGAAAGCGCGGGGCCCGACTTGGCTGCCGCAGAGAGGGGCCCACGGCGGCGCGTTCAGGCGGTTCTGCGTTCTGACGACTGGCGCGGTGGACTGGGCCTGGGCACAGGGCACTCATCCGCGACAAAGCATGTCGTCAAACTGGCCATGGCTTTGTCCAATGCCTCGATGGACGCCGCCGCATGCTGGTGGGTTCTCCAGGCGACGTGCCCATCTGGGCGAACAAGGACCGCACCGTGCTGTCCGACCTCCAGCTGCCGAACCGGCCATTGCGGGTCGGAGGCCAGGCTGGATTGCGCCACCACGAGTTCCAGGTGATGGCGTGCCCGGCCGCCTGTCGACTGGCTCAACGCCTGTGTCCACGCGTCGGCATCGTGCACGATCAGGGTGAACTTGCGCTTGTCCACCAGGTCGAGCAAGGGCTTGGTCTGCCCTTCATGATGGACCGGGACATGGGGCAGGCGCGCGCCAGGCCATGTCGTGGGCTTGTAGTCCGTCACACCGGCGCCAATCTTGGGCTGCTGCGACCCTTCGGGGATCACCAAGCCGGCTTTGTAGGCGTAGCCAAACTCCAGCCCCGTCGACACGAAGTGCTCGATCTGACCTGGGATCGCATCGGCAATCTTCTGGCGCAGTTTGTCGGCCTGCTTGGTCTTTCGGCTGAGCAGCTTGGTCTTGCTGAACGCCAGCTTCATCATCCCATCGGCCAAGCCCCCTTTGAGCCGCTTTGGCAACCACTTGAGTGGTGCGGATTCAAAGGCCCGGGTGACCCCCATCAGGCTCCGGTTGGTGATGTTGAGGTGCGTCGTCACTTCGTCAAGCTTGAAGTGGTTGCTGACGCTTTGTTCCAGGAAAAGCTGGATGACCGCCTTTCGCTCGACTTCATACGTGTCCAGCAGGGTGTCGCGTGCACGGCCTTCAAGCACGGCGGCCAGCTTCCATGCGACGTTCTGGGCGTCCTGTACCCCGCCGTTGAGGCCAAAACCACCCGTGTGTGGAAAACGGTGCGCGGCGTCCCCCGCGAGCAAGGCTCGGCCATCGCGATAGCGACTCGCCTGCTGGGCGGTCATGCTCCAGTTGCCTTGCGTTTTGATCTCAAAGGGCGTTTGCTCACCGATGACGGTTGGAATGATGCGTGACCAGTAGGCGTGGGGGTCGCGGACCATTTGCTGATCTCGGCAGACAAACGGCCCCATCAGGATGTAGTGGTCATCGGCATGTTTGATCAACACACCGCAAAAGTCGGGGTTGTAGAGCCATGTCAACAGCGGGTAAGGCTTGGGCAGGATCGCGTCCAGATTGGCCCGGAAGAACACGCTGGCCATGTGGGCCAGGACAGGCCCTTTCAACTCGATGCCAAGGGCTTCCCGGACGGCGCTGTTGGCACCATCCGCGCCGACCAGCCAGTCGGCCTCAAGCGTTGAAGCGCTGCCATCCTGATGATCGACCTTGACCGTGACGCCAACCTTGCTCGACGTGAATGCCCGAACGTTCGCGCCTTTCACCAAGGAGATGAGCGGTTCCTTCTCCACCCAAGTCCACAGGGCAGGCATGAGTTGATGCTGGCCGATGTGGGCGATGTGATAGTGGCTGTGCGCCAGGACCTCGTCGACCCGCTGCTGGTCACCCAGGACGTTCAAGCCACCCAGCGATGTCTCGGCCAAGCTGGTGCACCAGCGTATCTCGCCGATGTCTTCCATGGGCGGGCACAGCGCCGCGAGGTCTTGGGCCATGTCATGCGAGTAACCGGACCAGATTTCAAAGCTGCGGCCGTTGATGACGTGCGCCGCGGGATGCTGCATGGCCGACTTGCGCCGCTCCAGCAGGATGCTTCGAATGCCGTAGCCGGCCAACAGCAGGGCAAGGGTGCAGCCGGTGGCACCTGCGCCAACGATGACCACGCGTGCGGCTTGTTCGCCATGGCCCATCACAGCGTCCTCCAGTTGATGGCTTTCATGTTGCCAACCACCTTTTGGCCAGGCGGCGTTCCTGCTCCTTGCCGCATGAGTTCTCTGGGCGGAACACCGGAGCGAAGTCGATCGAGGAGGTACTCGGGGTCGAAATTCACCCCGATGGGGTTCTTGGCGAAAGCCTCGCTGCTGAAGTAGCGTTTGGTTTCCTCAGGCGTGTTGAAGTTGTCCACCTGGAATTCGAGCCTGTTGCCGTCCGGGTCCTCGAAATAAATGGACGTGGTGAGTCCATGGTTGATGCACCAGACGGGCTTGATGCCCCGGTCCCGCAGGCGCACATAGGCACCGAGCAAGCCCTCCAGTGACCCAAAGGCCAGCGCGATGTGGTCAAAACCATAGAGCTTGCGGCGCAGCTTCGACAAAGGAAAGAGAAACCGCACCCATGCCGGCAGCTTCACGAGCGCAAGGCGATGGCTTTCCCCATCCCACGCCAGGAAGGCAATCGTGTTATCGATGTGAACGATTTCGGCATCAAACGCTTGCTGGTACCACTTGATCATCTGCTCGCGCCTGGCGGTCTTGCACACCCAATGCGCGATGTACTGCGGTATCGGTTTCGCGGCGCCGCCGCTTGGGCTGGAAGGTGTTGCCATGTGATGGCTCCGTCTCGTGATGAAGGCGTGAGTGGGTGGGGCGGCTCAGCCAAGGGGTGGCTATCGCAAACCGGTCGGATGGACGCAGTGTAGCATTTAGTCGATTATAAATCGACATTGATTTTTAGTCGCCTTTGCTTGGAAGGGTCGGGCGCAGGAGGATGCGCGAGTGGCTCTGCATCAGCGAGATGTCGATGCGCACAGGTTTGTCGCGCGACACGTTCCGGGTTGGATTTGGGCATGGCCGAGGTTCGGCCATGCGCGCTTCAAGCGTCCGCGACGTGATGAGGTGGCCAGCCCAACGTTGGATGGTCATGAGGCGCCTCATCCACCGTGGCCTTGATGTAATCGGATGGCGTGCACGAGTACCAGCGCCGAAAGGCGCGGCAAAAGTTCGCCACGCTGGCGTAACCCAGTTCTTCTGCAATGCTGGACACCGTCTGCCTTCGAGCCCGCAGCAGTTGCGCGGCTTTCTCGCACCGCACCTGCTCACTGATGTCGGAGAAGTTCGCGCCCTCGGAAGCCAGCTGCCGCTGCAAGGTTCTGGCTGAAACCTTGAGCTTCTTCGCGACCTGTTCGATGCCTGGTTGTCCGTCGGTGGTGTGCATCACCAGCTGGCGTATCGTTTGGCGAACGCTGTCGGTGGGCAGGTTCCTGGCGAGGATGAAACGTTTGCATTGCGCCCCGACCAGGCGCGCGGCGATCGGGTCTGCATTGGGCAGCGGCCAAGCAAGGCAGGCCGTCGAGAACACCCACTGGTTGGACTTCGCCTTGAAGCGGAAAAGTCGGCGCAGGAAACGATGAGCGTCGTCTGGCTTCACCATGGTCATCTCGGCGCGCGCAGGGCACGGGCGCCCAGCCAGAGCGCCTGCCACCTTTCCCAAGCCGACCATCAGGAACATCAAAGCATCGTCCCCCAGTTGGTGAGAAGCCAGCGGTTGTTCAAGGCGAAGTGTTGACTTGTCTTGCCCTTCGTGAAGGGTGAAGCGCAAGCCACGGCATTGGTGATGCAGCAACTCGCACCCCAGCTGGATCGCGGCCCTCAAGTCAGGCGAAACCAGCATCGCAAAGCCCACGGGGCCATGGCAGGTGACCGTCATCTGCAGCCCCAGCTTCACCGGCAGATCAGGTTCACCGGTCAGTTGGATGGCGCGCCGAAGCAAAGCATCAAAGCAGGCGAAATCCAGGTGCCAGTAAGGCCTGTCCAGTTTCTTCAAGGTGATGCCGCTTCCCGACAGCAAGAGCTGCGTTGACACGCCTCGCTGCGACACCAACTTGGTGAGCAAGTTGACGTAGGCACCCGGCAACTGCGGCGCTGCAGGAAGAAGCTGATGGCTCATCGAAAATGGCCTGAGGGTTGGCGTGAAATGAATGCATTCTGGCATGGGCTGAACTAGGCACCCTTCAGGCTGCCGCGAACAATGAGCGCTCGATCACTCTTTCAGGTTGCGCTCGATGGCCAATTTAAAGCTCACCCGCGTGGGCAAAGTGCAGGTGCTGACGTGGAACGACGGCGGCCAGGGCAATGTGTTCAATGGCGAGGCCATCGATGAATGGTCAGCCGTCCTGGATGAATTGGAGAACACGCCAGGTAAAGCAGGTTTGGTGATCACCAGCGATGACCCGAAATTCTTCAGCTCAGGGCTGGACGTGCCTTGGGTGATGCAGCAGCCTGACGTGAAGCCTTTCGTCAGCCAGTTGGAAGACTTCTTCATCCGGCTCAGCCTGCTCAACATGCCCGTCGTTGCGGCGATCAATGGGCATGCCTATGCAGGCGGCGCGGTGCTGGCTTGTGCCGCCGATTTCCGCTACATGCGGGCCGATCGCGGACGGTTCTGCTTCTCTGAGGTCAAGCTGGGCCTCCCGTTCACGGCCCCGTTGATCGAGGTGATTCGATTGCTGCCTGCGCCAGGGGCGCTGTATGAGCTGGCCCTGACAGGCGACGCCTGGGGCGGTGACGAATGTGCCGCGCGAGGCGTGGTTTCGGCCGCACTTCAGGACAAGGACGTGTTACCCGCTGCCATCGCCAGGGCAGAACAACTGGCCGAGTTTGACCGGCCAACCTACACCACCATCAAGCGCGGTCTGCGCCGCTTAAAGCCATGAAAACCCGCATCACTGAACTCTTCGGCATCCGCTATCCCATCATGCAAGGCGGCATGCACCATGTCGGCTATGCCGAGCTGGCGTCAGCCGTGTCCAACGCCGGCGGCCTTGGCACCATCACCGCACTGACCCAGCGCACCCCCGAAGATCTGCTCAAAGAGATTCGGCGCTGCCGTGACATGACCGACCAGCCCTTTGCGGTGAACCTCACCTTCTTGCCGGCCTTTGCGGTGCCGCCTTATGCCGAGTACATCAGCGCCATCCGCGAAGGTGGCGTGCGGATCGTGGAGACGGCTGGGCGCAGCCCCGAAGCATTCATGCCGCTGCTGAAAGACGCAGGCATCAAGGTCATTCACAAATGCACTTCCATCCGCCATGCCCTCAAAGCGCAAACGATAGGCTGTGACGCCGTCAGCGTGGATGGCTTTGAATGCGGTGGGCACCCTGGTGAGGACGACATCCCCAACATGATCCTGCTGCCCCTGGCGGCGTCTCAGTTGAGCGTGCCCATCGTGGCCTCCGGTGGCATCGCAGATGCCAGAGGCCTGGTCGCGTGCCTTGCCTTGGGCGCCGATGGCGTCAACATGGGAACGCGGTTCATGGCGACCCGCGACGCGCCGGTGCACCAACGTGTGAAGGATGCCCTTGTGGCTGCGACCGAGCGCGATACCAGGTTGATCATGAGACCGCTTCGGAACACCGAGCGCGTTCTGCACAACGACAGCGTTGAGCGGCTGCTCCAAGTCGAAAAGGACAAGGGCAGCGACCTCCAGATCACCGACATCATGGCGATGGTGGCGGGCGTGTACCCCCGGGTGATGCAGCAAGGCGAGATCGAAGCCGGCGCGTGGAGCTGCGGTCTGACAGTGGGGCTGATCAACGACATCCCCACGGTCAAGGAGCTGATGGATCGGATGATGGCTGAAGCATCGGCCATGGTGAAAGGCCGCTTGTCAGCGTGCTTCTCGTGATGGCCCCAACCGACGCCGTGTTCGCGGCTTATTCCTGCGACCAGGAGAGGCGGCCGTCGGCGAGCAATTCGCGGGTGCGTTTCAGCGTCGACAGCAAGGCGGCCCGGTAGCCCTTGTCGCTGTCGAACTGCGCCTGTTCAGCCTGCTCCTCAGGGCCGCCCGGCGCTTTGCCGCGCAGGCCGAGGTAGCAATAGAAGCGAAGCTGGAGCGCCCCCGCCTCGTCCTCGAAGAGTTCATTGACGATGGCGCCTTCGCGGGGGCCTGTGGCCTGGAAGAAGGTGACCTTGCTTTGCGCCTCCAGCGTGATGATCTCGCGCAGACCGGTGCCGGCGATGGTGGCTTCGCGCACGAAGTGCGTCGCGCTTTCTTCGACGACATCGCAGCGGGTGCAGAGGCCTTCGGGCAAGAACAGGCGGGCGTCGCGGGCCTTAAGGACCAGCCCCTGCCATGCCTGCGCGCGGGTCAGAGCGGTTTCACCTGCTGGGTTCACGGGGACGGTGGCGGTTGAGTAGATCATGATGAGGCCACCTCCGTGGCGAATTCGCGGTAAGCACGAAGTGGGCGGCCCAGGAGCTTGGTCAGCCGTTCAACGTCGCCGGCTTCAGGGACCATGCCATCGGTGATGAAACGCTCGCTCATCAGGCGCATGTCGAAAGCCATCCAGCTTGGCATGAACTGCCGCAGGCTCTGCTCGAACGCGGCGGTGTCGTCGCCCGCGTAGGCGATGTGGCGGCCCAGCACGTCGGTCCAGATGGCGGCGACGTCTGCGCCGGTCAATGTGTCGGGGCCGACCAGGTTGATCCGGTCGAGCGGCAGCGGCACGGCCGACTGTTCGCGGCGCACCAGTTCGATGGCCGCCACCTCGGCAATGTCGCGTGTGTCGACCATGGCGAGGCCCTTGCTGCCGATCGGCATGGGGTAGACGCCGTAGCCGGTCACCACGTCCTTGATGGTGAGGTCGTTGCCCATGAAGTAGGCGGGCCGCAGGATCGTGGCGTTGAGGCCCATCTGCTCGATCATGCGTTCCACGCCGTGCTTGCCCGCGAAGTGCGGCACGTTCACGTACAGGTCGCTGTGGATCACCGACAGGTAGACGATCCGCTGGATGCCGGCCTGGCGGGCGAGGTTGAGCGCAATCAAGGCCTGGGTGTACTCGTCGGCCACGACCGCGTTGAGCAGGAAGAGCGTCGAGACGCCAGAGAAGGCGCTGCGCAGCGAGTCCACATCGAGCAAATCGCCCTGGACGATGCCAACGCCCGCCGGGAAGCTGGCCTTGGAGGGATCGCGGACGAGCGCGCGGACATCGGCACCGCGCTTGACGAGTTGTTCAACGACTTGGCGGCCGACAGTGCCTGTGGCACCGGTAACGAGGATGGTCATGATGGTTTCCTTTGGGTTTCGGGTTGCGATGGCTGAACAATAGAGAGTTTCATAAACAAAACAAAGACTCTAAAATCGAGACATGCTGAACCGAATTTGAGACGCTATGGATCTGAATGCTCTGGAGGATTTCCAACTGGTGGCCATCCACAGTGGCTTTGGGAGGGCCAGTCGCGCCAGCGGCCGGTCCAAGGCGACGCTGTCACGCCGTATCGCCGATCTCGAAGAAGCCCTGGGCATTCGGCTCATCGAACGAGGTGAGCGCAGCCTGGCACTGACCGAAGCCGGCCAACTGCTGCTGGCCAGGATCGAGGGGCCCATGCGCGAGGTCGCCGAAGCGGTGGCGGCGGCGCGCGATGGCTTGGTGGCCCCTCGGGGCCGCCTGCGCATCGCCGCACCGCTGCTGTTCTCTCAAGTGGCGCTGGGTCGGCTTGCCGCCGCGTTCCAGGTGGTCTACCCCGAGGTGCAGATCGAGGCTGTCTCCGAGGACCGGCTCGCCAACCTTGTCGACGAGCATTTCGACGTCGCCATCCGCATCAATCCGGCCAAGGACAGCGCATTGGTCGGCAGGTGTTTCGCCAAAGACCGGTTGGTGCTCACAGCCGCTCCCTCTTTGCCCATGCCGAAGGGACGCAGGGACAAAACTTTTCAAGTTCCGGCCGTGGTGACGCCGACCTACCGCGATGGTGAGGTCTGGTCCGTCCGCGATGGCCAGCTCACCATCGAACCACAGCCGGTGCTGCGGCTGTCATCACTCTTGACGGTCCGCGATGCAGTGGCCGCTGGCGCAGGGGCAGCCATGCTGCCGCAGTCCATCATTGGAGGGCTGCTGAAGAACGGCGAACTGGTGCCGTGGGGCATGGCCGGCGACGAGGTCGAGCTGTGGGTTCTGCACACGTCTCGGCGCTTGCAGAGCCCCAAGGTCCGAGCCTTCGTGGAATTCATCTGCAACCATTACCCCAGTGGGTCATTTGTCGTTCCAACGTGATCTTGGCATGGGGAGGCCGGCACGCTGCGACAAAGGCCCATTCACTTCGGAATGGCCGCCTGCGATGCCTTGAGCACCACCGCATCCCGATCGACTGCCAGGATGTGCCCCTTGGCCACCGCGCTGTCCGCCGCTGCCTTGTACTTCCTGACGTAGTCATCGTGCGTGGGATACAAGCTGTTCAGCTTGGCAGCGGTGAACGGGGTGGTGGACCCACCCGCGACACAGGCGAAGATGTCGAGGAAGGCCAGCGATCCGGTGGTCGAGTTCGACACGCCGTACTTTGCAATCGGTGCGTCCAGATCAGGCAGGCGCAAGCCGCCCAGGGCATTGCCATCGGCGTCCTTCTTGATGCTGCCGAAGAAGTCGCGTTGCAAGCGCGGGGCCACCGATGGGGCGGTGCCATCGACGATCCAGTTCTTGAGTTGGTGGATCGCGGCGTTTTCGACCAGGTAGAAAGGCGCCGAGTTGTAGGGACGCTTGCAAGCCGGTGGCGTCCAACCCACCTCGCGCTGGCTGACCAGGGCGATGTTGTCCAGCAGGTATTGGTCGGCGTGCGAGGTGCCGGCCACTTCCCAATGGCGCAGCTTGCTGGTGTCCACCTGCTTGGAGGTGGCGCCGCCCAGGTTGATGTCCCATTCGGTCTGGATCATGAAGATCGGCACGGTGGTGTCGGCGCGCAATGAGGCGGACAGCGGGATGTTGTCGGACGATGAAAGCTTCAGGCCCGTGAGCCCGCGGCCGTGGATGAGGAAGCCGTCGAACACGCTTTCCAGCGGTTGAACGGCGTTGGCGTAGGTGACCATCGCGGCAGCCGACTGCGAGTGGCCCGTGGCGATCACGACCTTGGGCTGAAGCGGCCCGAGCAGCACGGCCGCCTGGTCGCGCACCGCCTTGCCAGCCTGCGAGAAGATGTCGAAGGCCAGCTTGTCGTCCGGGATCGAGCCGGGCTTGTACAGGTCACCGAACTGCTTGAGCTTCTGAATGCCGGTGATGCCTTCCTTTTGCGCGTTGATGCCAATGTAGGCATAACCTTCGCGCACGATTTCTTCGCGGGCCATGCCCCAATCGACATCCAGCGGATAGCCGGTGCTCACGTTGAGCCATTCGACCAGCACCACGCCGTTGAACTTGGCGGGGTCGGATGGCCGGCGCACGATCAGCAGCGTGCTGTAGGGATTGCCGGAGGAGGCCACGCTGGCGTTCCATTTGCCATCGCTTGCCCAGCTTCCAGACTGCTTGTACTTCTGCGCCCGGCCGTTGACGAAGAATTGCGCTTCCACATAGCCATGTTGGGCGAGGCCTTCGACGTCGGCGCGTGCTCCGTAGTAAGGGGCTGCCACCGCTTGCAGAGCGGGTGCGCTGACGGTTGCACCAACCTGCTGGGCTGCCATGGTCAGGCCAGACAAGGCGACCGCCAGGGCCGCTGGCTTGATGCGTTTCAGAGGTGCTTGAAGCTGCTCAAGAATGGGGTGGTGTGTGTGCATGTGGGTCCCTGAGGTTGAAGGGTGTGCGTCTGGACGCAAGACAGCTGAACCATGATAGTTATGCTGCATAACTTTGCGGAATCGGGCGAACCCCATACACATTTCGGGTTAGATCTCCCCCTATAGTCCGCGCATGACTGATTCCCCTGCCCACAACCGCAGCGACCTCGACGAAGCCCAGCGGCTCCTGGATGGCGCGATCGCGCACGTGCTTCAGCATGGCTACCAGGATGTGTCCCTGCGCGCGATGGCCGAGCAGTTGGGCACCAGCCACCGCATGCTGATTTATTATTTCGGATCGGCCGATGGCTTCTGGCAAGCCCTGCTCGCACGGCTGCGGCGAACCCAGATCGACAAGCTCGCCCAGAAGTCGTTGCAGAAGCAGATGCCGTCCATCGAAGAGGTGTGGGCCGATCTCACCTCACCACCACGATTGCCCTTGTTTCGCCTGATGTTCCAGATCTACGGCAAGGCACTGGGCGAGCCGGATCGGCACCAGGTGTTCTTGCGCCAGGTGGTGGGCCAATGGCTGGAGAGCCTGACCCAAAGCCTGATCGCGCAACATGAACTGCCCCCGGCGCAGGCGCGCGCGCAAGCACGCTTGCGCCTGGCCGTGATGCGCGGCCTCTTGTTGGATCTGCTCACCACGGGTGATCTCAAGGGCACGACGCAGGCCCTTCGCCTCTTCGCGCGCAGCGTCGACCTCGACAAAAACCGCTGATCTTTCCCATTCCCTTGAACCCGTGGCCCTGCGGGTTTTCGATCACCATGGTGTGTGTACCACTTGGTACATTTCGCGCATCGAATCACTTTGGAAATGGAATCGGTCATGAAGCCTTTGCTCGCCTCCACGAAGTCGCTGGCCCTGCCTCTGCTGGTGGCGCTGGCCATGCCGGCCTCGGCCAGCCTGATCGACGACATCCCGGCAGGCGCCGGTTACGCGGCATGGGAGCTGTGCACCCGGGCGATCGCCTCCGGGGACGACTACTGGCGGGTTCGGCTTCAATACACGGTGCCCAAGGTTCAGCCACTGCCGCTGATTTGGGATGTCGACTTCACGCCGGGCGTCAAGGCCGCGGTGCGGTCGTTCGTGCCCACCCTGGAAAACCGCCGTGTGGCCATCTACCGGCCAGGACTCGGCTGCACCTTGGTCACACCGGACACGTCCGAGCTGTCGGTGAAGCGCCAGCCCTTCCGTCCCGCGGGTGTGCTTCCGGCCAGCGCATTGGCCTGGCCCCATGGTGAGGCCGCGGCGCAAGCCTCGGGCTTGAGTGCTGCGCAGGCGGCTGTCCTTGCCAAGGGCGGCAAGGCCATGTTCTCCGAAACCACGCTGCAAGCGAGCCAGAAGATCAACACCATCGCGCTGCTGGTTGCCCAGGACGGCGCGCTGGTGTACGAAAAATACGCCAATGGCTACCAGCGGGCGCAGCCGCAATTGGGCTGGTCGATGACGAAAACCTTGACCTCGCTCATCGTTGGGGTCATGCACACCGATGGCCGGTTCGCGCTGGACGAACCCGTGGGTTTGCAGCGGTGGAATGGCACGGCCAAGGCCGGCATCACCTGGCGGCATCTGCTGAACATGGCGCCAGGTCTGGCCTGGACCGAAGGCTATGAAGGCGCCAGCGACGCCACGCAAATGCTGTTCTCGCAGTCGGACCAGGGCGCCTGGGCAGCGGACCGACCATTCACCAGCGCGCCTGGCAGCACCTTCACCTATTCCACGGGCTTCGCCAACGTGGCGATGTACGCCATGCGGCAGAAGCTCGGCGGCACACACCAGGCCCTGTACGACTACTACCAGGCCAGGCTGTTCGCCCCCTTGGGCATTCGTGGCGGCGTGGTCGAACCCGATGCTTCCGGCACGCCGGTGGGTGGCGCGCGTGGGCTCCTGCGGCCCGTGGACTGGTTGCGACTGGGCCAATTGGTGGCCAACCATGGCCAGTGGCAAGGCCAGACGCTGATCGATGGCGACTACATGGACTTCTTCGCAGCCGCCTCGCCCGCCAGCGCCGAGTACGGCGGCATGGTTTGGCGCCAGCCCGCCAAGGACATCGCGGAGGATGTGCGCGCCAGGCTGCCGCAAGACCTGCTTTGGTTCGCGGGCCACATGGGCCAGTTCATCGTGGTGGTGCCGAGCCGCAACCTGGTCGTGCTTCGCATGGGTGTGGCTTTTGACAAGACCTTGGCGCGCAACCAGACGATGGCCTTGGTCGCCGATCTGCTGCAGGCTCGCTGAAGGGGGATGTCCCCAGCCGACCTCAGGTCTATCGAAAGCGCGTTCAATGCTTCTTCCTTCTACCCTCATTGAGTCAGCATGAACGCCTCCCAGAAAATCGCCTTGGTGACCGGTGCCACCCGTGGCATCGGCTTTGAAACCTGTCGGCAGCTTGCCCAAGCCGGTGTCCGGGTGTTGCTGGCGGGGCGCAGCTCGGCCAGTGCTGCGAAGGCCGCCGACCAACTCAAGTCGGAAGGTCTGCCGGTGGAACCCGTGACGCTTGACGTCACGAACGCCAGCCAGATCGCGGCCGTGGCCGCCGACATCCGAAGCCGCTTCGGCCACCTTGATATCCTGGTCAACAACGCTGGCGTGCTGCTGGACGACGTGGCCCTCAAGCCGTCCGAGCAAACTTTGGCATGCTGGCGCGAGACCTTCGACACCAATGTGTTCGCCGTGGTGGCGCTCACCCAGGCACTGCTGCCTTTGCTTCGGTGCGCACCGGCTGGCCGCATCGTCAACGTGTCCAGTCAGTTGGGATCTTTCGGATTGCACACCGACCCGGCGTCGCCGATCTATGGCTTCAAGATCCCGGCCTACGATGCCTCGAAGAGCGTCGTCAACGCGTGGACGGTGCACCTGGCCCACGAGCTTCAGGGAACGCCCGTCAAGGTCAACGCGATCCACCCGGGCTATGTGCAGACCGACATGAACGGTGGGGCGGGAGAGTTGCAGGTCAGCGATGGCGCGAAGAGCAGCGTGCAGATGGCGCTGCTGCCGGACGACGGGCCCAGCGGCACCTTCACGCACCTTGGCAAAACGCTGCCCTGGTGAAACGCATGGCACCCTTTCCCTGGGCCACCACGGGCGCTAAAGCCGGTTTTGTTGGAGGACCATGTCGGCCGCCTGCTCCGGTGTCAGGGCCAGGTGCGAGGCCACCCACAGGTGCTCGGCTGCCGACAAGGATTCTTCTTCGCTGAACTCCGGCCGCCGGGCAGACAGGTAGTTGGCGCATCGCCGCACCCAGAAGGTGCTTCTTGGCGGAATGCCAGGTTCGGGAGATGGCTTGGCTTTCATGCCAAATATCAGGCAACCTCCGTGCCGCGACGTGGGCAAGGCGCCCGTGGGCCACCTGGTGTTTTCCCGTGAGGCGCCCGTTTTTTGCCGGGCGCCTATCAGGGTTTGTTCGAGCTTCAGGCCCCTTCGTCAAATGATCGTGCCGATGTCGTTCTGCACGATCCGGTCCAGCGCCCGCTCCACCACGGCGGCGATCGTCATCGACGGGTTGCATGCGCACGTGGCTCCCGGCATCAGGGCGCCGTCGAGCACATACAGCCCACGCTGTCCCTTGACCCGCCCTTCCTGGTCGCAGACGACGCCAATGCAGGCGCCCCCGAGCGAGTGCCAGGTGGTGTTGACCAGGTCGTTGGTGTTGAGCAGCTTGGCGCCAGGACCGGCGATCTTGGTGAGGCGTTCCTTGATGCGCTGGTTGGTCTTGGCGTCGCCGCCGGAAGGCCACTTCAGTTCCACCTTGTCGGTCAGCCAGTTGTAGACGAACTTGCCCCGACCTTCGCTCATGCCGTAACCCACCAGCATCGTCGATTTGGTCGACGAGGTGGTGCTCGCCACGGCATTGGCGGCGGGCAGCAACGCGGAGGGCATGGCGCTGGAATCGCTGCCCTTGCTGGAAGGTGGCAGAGAAGCCTGGATCACGGTGTTCGCGGGTTGGCTGGGGTCGTTCCACTCCTTGCTGCCGTAAACGACCGGGCCGCCCTGCGCGGTGCCGAAATCTTCGTTGTCGTTCGACCAGACGTAGATCTGGTCGGCGTTGGTGCCGTAGCCTTGACCCACGCCATCCGGCAGGCCGGTGATGTCGCCACGGGCCTTGGCACGCACCAGCAGTTTCGAGGTGTTGATGGTGCCGGCGGACAGGATCAGGCTCTTGGCCGTGATGACCTTGCGCTCGAGCACGGTGCCCGCTTCGTCGGTGCGGTCCACATTGATTGTCCAGGCGCCCTGGCGTGTGCGGGCGATGCTGGTGACGTGGTGCAGTGCCGCGACGGTGACGTTGCCAGTGGCGAGGGCCTGCTCGATGTAGGTCACGTCGACCGAATGCTTGCCGCCGTTGTTGACACCGAGGGCGCAGTCGCCGTTGGTGTAGGAGGGCTTCATCTCGCCCCGCAGTTCGGCCAGCGCGTAGTTCCAGTCGATCGGCATCGGGATCTTCTGCAGGTCGTAGCCCGCGGCCTGAACCTTGGTGGCGAAAAGGCGTGCGGCCTGGTAGTTGGGGCTGCTGACCAGGGCATCGGGCGCCGTCTGCAATTGCAGCATCTGGGCCACGCGCGGGTAGAAGACCTTGGCCATCTCCTCGTAGTCGATCTGCGGGAAGCAGGCCTTGAACAGGCTCTCAGTGGGTTGCAGTGTCATGCCCTGGTACATCAGGGAGCCGCCGCCCACGCCAGCGGGGGTGACCGCGATGATGCCCTGGCCGACAAAGGGCTCCAGCAGGCCGGCGTAGGGATTCCAGCCAACGCGTTTACCGTTGATTTCTGGCCATGCGGTGTAGAAGAGGTCGCGCTTGTCCAACGTGGTGGCGTGGGGGAAGGTTTCGGCGTTGGGCCCGGTTTTCCACCAACGGCCGCGCTCGAGCACAAGGACCTTGATGCCCGCTTGGCCAAGGCGCAGCGCCGAGACGCCGCCACCGAAGCCCGAGCCGATCACCACGACGCGCTCTTGCGAAGTCGTCACGGGGATGGCCGCATTGGCCGTGCCCGGCAAGGAGGCGCCTGCCACGGCAGCCGCCGCGCCGCCCAGGAATTTCCGTCGATTCAATCCGTCCATCCTCGATCCTTTGATGTCTGAGTGCTGTCCCGGATTCTTGTTGATCGAACTGGCGGACTCAATGGCCGTGGCGGCCAAGTGTTGGCTTGAGCACTTAGGGAAACCCTGCGCCGTCCTTCGAAGCCGCCCTGGGCGGGGGCTTGGGCTGGCCACGGCGTGAGCCGAAGGCGTGCGAATAGACCCAGGTGAATTCGGCGCCGATCAGGAAGATCTGGGCCGAGTAATACACCCACACCAGCAAGACCACGAGCGAGCCCGCCGCGCCGAACATGGAGGTGACGCCGCTCTTGCCGATGTACAGGCCGATCAGGTACTTGCCCACGGTGAACAGCAGCGCGGTCACGCCAGCGCCCACCCACACGTCATGCCAGCGGATGCGAACGCGCGGCATGATCTTGTAGATGAGGGCGAAGGCCGCGCTGGTCAGCAAGAAGCCGATCACCTGGTTGACCACGCTGGCGAGGACCGCCCAACCGCCGAACCATGGGCTCCACCAGCCTTCCAGGGCCGACAGTGCCGCGCTGAACACCAGCGACACCATCAGCAGGAACCCGATGCCCAGGATCATGCCGAATGACAGGAAGCGTGACCTGAGCAAGCCCCACACGCCGCTGGGTTTGTTCTGCTGAGGCACGCGCCAGATGCGGTCCATCGCGTCCTGCAGTTCGCCGAACACGGTGGTGGAGCCAATGACGAGCATCACGCCGCCCACGATGGCGGCGAACACGCTGGTCGTGGGTTCGCTGGCGCTCTCGAGCAGACCCTGCACGGCGTGCGCGGCATCGTCGCCCATCAGACCGCTCAGTTGCTGGAGGATCTCGCCCCGCGCGGCCTCCGTGCCGAAGACCAGGCCGGCGAAAGAGATCACGATCAGCAGCAGTGGTGCGATGGAGAACACGGCGTAGTAGGCCAGGGCCGCTCCCATGCTTTGGCCATAATCGTCCATCCAGGACGAGACCGCATCGCGGCCGAGCTTCAAAATGGTGGCGGTGTTGATGGGGGCTGGCGATGGCGGCAAGGGGCGCATTCTGTTTTGTCCGTGGGCCTGGAATGGTCACAGCGTGGCAACCGCCGTGCCGGACACCGTGATCGATAGGATGTGGCCAATGAGTGTCGAACCTGTACTGTCGGAAGACCCGCGTGTCAAACCCCTTCGGCGCATGCAGGCCTTGGCCCTGGGCCTGCTGATGCTGGCCATCGCCGGCCTGGTGCTCAGCCACTGGATGGGCGCACGAGGGCCCTGGGCCTGGACGAGGGCCTTTTGCGAGGCCGCCGCGGTGGGGGCGCTCGCCGATTGGTTCGCGGTGGTCGCCTTGTTCAGGCGGCCTGGGGGCTTGCCCATTCCGCACACGGCCATCATCCCGGCCAGCAAGGGCCGCATCGCGGACAGCCTGGCCAGCTTCGTGCGGGATCACTTCCTGGACCCCGCGACCCTGTTGTCCAAGCTCTCGGTGTTCGATCCTGCGGCCCGCCTGGGGCAGTGGATCAGCCAGCCAGAGCAGGCTCGCCAGATCAGCGCCTCGGCGCGCGCCATGGCCCTGGAGGCGCTCGACTTGCTGGACGAAGCGGCCGTCCGACAGGCGATCCACCGCTTCGTGGTGGCCAAGGTCCGGGCCTGGGACGCGTCGTCCCTGGGCGGCGATGTGCTGGGCCTGTTGACCCGGGATGGGCGGCACCATGACCTGCTGAACGCGGCCTTGGTGAACCTGGGGCATTACCTGGACAACCCCGAGACCCGGCACAAGCTGTCGACCCTGATGGTCAAGCATGCGCGCACCGAGTGGCCCAAGATCATCAAGGCGGTGAACCTCGTCAAGTCGGTCGATGATCTGGGCGACAACCTGGCCGACCGGCTTGCCCTGGCGGTCATCAACGAGATGCGCGAAGTGATGGCCGAGCCTGACCACCCGGTCCGCCTTCAGTACGAGGACTGGCTGCAAGGCTTCATCGAACGCCTCAAGGCCGATCCGGCCTTGATCGACCGCGTCAACGAGATCAAATTGCGGATCATCGAGCACCCGGCGGTGCTCGACTACGTCCATGGCCTGTGGACCGAGATCCATGCCGCGCTGAAAAGGGATCTGGCGCAGGAAGACTCCGCCTTGGGCCGTCACCTTGAGCAGGGTTTGCTTCGGCTGGGGCGCCAATTGGCCGAAGACCCAGGCCTGCGCGAGGCGATCAACAGCCACGTGCTGTCGGCCGCCGACAAGCTCAGTGGTACCTTGCGCAACACCTTGACCAACCACATCGCCACCACCGTGAAAGGTTGGGACGAACGCCAGTTGGTGGCGCAGATCGAACTGAGCGTGGGCCGCGATCTGCAGTTCATCCGCATCAATGGCACCGTCGTCGGAGGCCTGGTGGGTGTGGTCCTTCACGCCTTGATGACGCTGGCACTGCCCCTGTTGCCTGGATGAGGCCTTCGGTTCCTAAGGCGCTGGCGGGCTCAGCTTGATCCAGGCCGGCGCGTGGTCGCTGGCCTTTTCGCGGCCGCGGACTTCCTTGTCCACCCCCGCACCCACCAGGCGCCCGGCCAGCGACGGGCTCACCAGCAAGTGATCGATGCGCAGGCCGGCATTGCGGGGCCAGCTGTTGCGCAGGTAGTCCCAGAAGGTGTAGATGCGCTCGTCCGGGTGGAAGGCGCGCAGTGCATCGGTCCAACCTTGTCCCAGCAACTGGCGGTAGGCCTCGCGCACCTCGGGCCGGAACAGGGCATCGTCCAGCCACCGCTCGGGCTTGTAGACGTCCAGGTCCGTCGGCATCACGTTGTAGTCGCCGGCCAGAACCACCGGCAAGCCACTGTCCAGCAGTGCTTGGGCATGCACCGACAGACGCTCGAACCAGCGCAGTTTGAAATCGAACTTGGGGCCCGGGGCTGGATTGCCATTGGGCAGGTACAGGCAGCCCACCAGGATGCCGCTCACCGCGGCTTCGATGTAGCGGCTTTGCTCGTCTTGAGGGTCACCGGGCAACCCGCGCCGGTGCTCGATGGGGTCCACGCCCCGCGCCAGGATGGCCACGCCATTCCAGCTCTTTTGGCCGTGCCAGATGGCGCCGTACCCAGCGTCGCGGATGGCGGCCAGTGGAAACTTTTCCTGAGGCGCCTTCAACTCTTGCAAGCAGACGACATCGGGGCGTCTTTCGGCCAGCCATTGCAGCAAGGCTGGCAGGCGAGCATTGATGCCATTGACGTTGAAGGTGACGATGTCCATGGGAACGACGTCAGGAGGAGGCCTGCTCGTGCTTCGTGGCGATCCGCGTCAGGGCTTCTGCGATCTCGTTGGGATCGCTGGGCCTGACCAGCCGTGCCACCTCCTGACCATCGGACAGGAAAATGAGCGTCGGCCAAAGCTTGACGCGGAAGGAGCGGCCCAGGGCGCGCCCTGGACCATCCTCCACCTTGAGGTGCGGCAGCTCAGGGTGCCTGACCAGGGCCGAGGTGATGGCAGGCTGGGCCGCACGGCAGAAACCGCACCAGTCCACGCCGAATTCCAACACCAAGGCCCCCTGCATCGCGTCCACCTGTTCGCGCGTCGGCGCGTCTTGCGTGTAATCCTTGCTGAGCGTCATCTTTCTTTCTCCTTGCGCCACACGTTGGCGGTTCTCTATTGCAATCAGCGTACCTGGCAAACCATTGATCGGCATTTGGGCATGCCGATTGCCCTGTGAGGCCATGCCCCCACTTGACCCGACTGCGAACTTCGATGCCACCATGCCCCTCACCCTCGGAATGCCGGTGACATGAAGGGCCGAACCTTGGGGGGCGTCGTGGCCGCCGTGACAACGGTCCTCGTGGGGCTGCTCATCGGCTTGAACTTCATCGGTGCCGAGAACAAGGTCGAGCGGCGCATCGATCGGCTGTACAGCCTGGCCGATCCTCGCTTCCAGCACGAACTGGGTGTGCTCCTCGGGCCGCCGTTCACCGGCGGCAACCAGGTTCAGGCCCTGGCGAACGGCGACGAGATTTTTCCGCCCATGCTGGAGGCCATCCGCACCGCCGAGAAGACCATCACCTTCGAGACCTACATCTACTGGTCAGGCCATGTCGGGCAGCAGTTCGCGGAGGCCTTGTCGGAGCGGGCACGACACGGTGTGAAGGTGCACGTGCTGCTCGACTGGTTGGGCAGCATGAAGATGGAAAGGGATCTGATGGAGCGGATGACCGAAGCCGGGGTGCAAATTCGGCGCTTCCATTCGCCCCACTGGACGCACCTGGCGCGCTTCAACAACCGCACGCACCGCAAGCTGCTGATCATCGATGGGAGGATCGGCTTCACGGGGGGCGTGGGCATCGCGCCGCAATGGGAGGGCCATGCGCAGAACGAGGCCCACTGGCGTGACACGCACTTTCAGGTGAAGGGCCCGGTGGTGGCGCAGATGCAGGCGGTGTTCATGGACAACTGGATCAAGGTGAGTGGCGAAGTCCTGCATGGGCCCGGCTATTTTCCAACCCTGGCACCGGTGGGCGAGAGCCTGGCCCAGGTGTTCAGCAGCTCGCCTTCGGGGGGCAGCGAGAACATGCAGTTGATGTACCTGCTGTCCATCACCTCGGCCTCGAGCACCATCGATTTGTCGGCCGCCTACTTCGTGCCCGACCACCTCACGGTCGAGGCCTTGCTGTCGGCCATGAAGCGCGGTGTCAGGCTTCGGATCATCGTGCCCGGCAAGCACATCGACAGCGACACGGTTCGAAGCGCTTCGCGCGCGCGGTGGGGCCCTCTGCTGGCGGCGGGGGCCTTGATCGCCGAGTACGCGCCCACCATGTACCACTGCAAGGTGATGATCGTCGATGGCACCCTGGTGTCCGTGGGCTCGACGAACTTCGACAACCGCTCCTTCAGCCTCAATGATGAAGCGACCTTGAACGTGATCGATCCCGCGTTCGCCCGGCAGCAGACAGCGTTGTTCGAGGCGGACCTGCGCAGCGCCAGGCCCGTCAGCCATGCGCAATGGCTGGCGCGGCCCTGGCTGGAAAAAGCCAGCGAAAACTTGGCGAGCCTGATCGGTTCGCAACTCTGAACGGCGCACCGAACAGGCAGCTCAGAACACCCCCAGCGCCAGGCCCGTGGCCACCGCTTCGCCCAGGGCGCGGCAGCGTGCCAGCGCCTCCTCGCCAAGCTGCTTGGGCGCCAGGATCGCTGGCGTGGTCTGCGCGTGCGTGCAGACGATCAGGGGCTCTGCGATCGCCTTGAGGCGCCAACCGGTGGCGATGCGGTCGATTTGTCTGGCCGCGTTGTGCCCATCGCTGCCGGCGCAGACCAGGCTGGCGTAAGGGCGGCCGTTGAGCCGATCCAGCGCCGGGTAGTAACTGCGGTCGAAGAAATCCTTGAGCTGCCCACTGATGGCGGCCAGGTTTTCCGGGGTGGCGAAGATGAAGCCGTCGGCCGCGAGCACATCGTCGGGCCCGGCCTGCGAGGCGTGGCGCAGTTGCACCGTCACGCCGGGCTCCGAAGCCGCGCCCTGGCATGCGGCCTCGGCCATTTGGCGCGTTCCGCCCGTCATCGAGTGGAAGACGATCAGCAAGGATTTGGTGGTGTTCATGGTCGACCAGCGTGCCAGCGCTGGGCCCGCATCGCGCTGGGTGGGTGGCCGATGACGCGCTTGAAGGCCCGGCTGAACGAGGCCTCGGAGTCGTAGCCCAGCCGATTGGCCGCGACCGCGATGCGCATGCCGTCTTGCGAGATCCAGCGCCGGGCTTCGAACATCTTCACCTTGGCGACGTACTTGGCGGGGCTTTCGCCGAGTGTGCGGGTGAAGGCTTCGGCAAAGCGCGAGCGCGAGACGCCCATCAACGCGGCCAGCACGGGCACGCTCCAGTCGCGTTCCGGATCGGCGTGGATGGCGGCAATGACCTTGCCGATCTTGGGGCAGTGCACGGCCGCGATCCAGCCAGTCGAGTCGCTGCAGCCGCATTCCACCCAGGCTCGGATGATGCTGGCCGCGAGCACGTCCGCCAGCCGCGCGAGGATGCCGCAGGCGCCGATGCGGTCCAATGCCACCTCGCGCTCCATGGCTTCCATGAGCGCGGGCACGGTGGGATCGCGCTGGGCCAGGTCATCGGCGCGCATCACGTCCGGCATCATGGCCAGCAAGGGGTGCAGCGGGTCGAGGTTGAAGCGCATCGCACCGCAGAACATGACATCGGGCGGGGTGCTGTCCACCCCGTCGGCGGCGCCTCGCACCAGGTAGATGTTGTCCGAGACCGCCACGCGCGACAGCGAGTCGATGTCCACCGTGGGCACGTCGGGTGCGCTGGCGAGGACATGGAAACTGCCACGCGGCAGCAGCACGGCATCGCCGGGGTTCAGCTGCAGCCAATCGGTCGAAGGGGTGCGCAACCAGCAACCTTGGCCGCTGGCCACGAAGTGGAAACGCGCTTCGCGTTGCGCCGGGAAGGCCACCGCCCAGGGCGCGCGCATCAGGCAGCGGCCGTACTCGACACCATCCAGGCGCAAGCCCAGCAGCACTTGCGTGAGCGTGTCGCGCGTGCTCGCGGGCTCCACCGAGGGCTTGGACGTGACACTGGACAAATTGTCAAGCATTCAGGTTCTTTCGACATGGAAACGCCTGAATCTTACGCCTAAGCTGGCGGCTCAGCCACTGCAACACCACCGCCGACATGCCTTCCACCGCCTGCTCAACCTGCCCACCCGATCTTCCTGCCACGCCGGAAGCGTCTGCCCAATGGCCCGCCGTGGCCTCGCTGGCGCTGGGGGTGTTCGGGCTGGTCACGGCTGAATTCTTGCCCGCCAGCCTGCTCACCGCGATGGCCGCCGATCTCCACGTGTCCGAAGGCGCGGCTGGCCAGACGGTCACGGCCACGGCCTTGGTGGGGGCGATCGCTGCGCCGTCCATCCCACTGCTCACGCGGCGTTTCGACCGCCGCGCCGTGCTGCTCGCGCTGACCTTCATGCTGCTGTTGTCCAACGCCCTGGCGGCCACCGCCGCCAGCTTGCCAGTGTTGTTGGCCGCGCGTGTGATGCTGGGGGTGGCCCTGGGGGGCTTCTGGTCGATGGCGGCCGCGCTGGCGATGCGCCTGGTGCCCGAGCACCTGTTTGCCCGCGCGATGTCCTTCATCCTCACGGGGGTGTCCATCGCCACGGTGTGTGCCGCGCCCATCGGCGCCTGGATGGGTGAGCTCTGGGGCTGGCGCAGTGCCTTCATCGCCGCGGGGGCGGTCAGCGTGCTCACCTTGGTCACCCAGGTGTTCACGCTGCCGTCCTTGCCTCCGCGCGACAACCCGGACCTGCGGGTGCTGGGTGAGTTGCTGCGGCGCCCCGGCGTGCGCGTGGCGCTGCTGGCCGTCCTGCTGGTCATCTCCGGCCACTTCGCCGGCTTCACCTACATCCGGCCGCTGATGGAGAACGTCACGCACTTGTCCGTCAGTGCCATCTCGGCGGTTTTGCTGGGCTACGGCATTGGCGGCTTCTTCGGCAACCTGGCGGGCGGCTACATCGCCGAGCGCAGTGAACGCCGCGCCATCGTGCTCGGGGGCGGGTTGATCGCGGCGCTGGCGGCCAGCCTGCTGCTGGCGGGCAGCTCGGCCCTGGTCACCGCCGTGGCCGTGGTGCTGTGGGGCTTTGCCTTCGGGGCTTTCCCGGTGGGCTTCCAGACCTGGATCGTGCGGGTGGCGCCTGACCAGGCCGAAGGCGCAGGTGGCCTGTTGGTGGCGGCTTTCCAGATCGCCATCGCCAGCGGTGCCATCGGCGGCGGCCTGCTCGTCGACCACATCGGCGCGATCGGCGGCCCGGCATTCGCGGTCACGGCGATGACGCTGGGCACCCTGCTGACGTTGCGCCACGGTCCACGCCCGGCGCGTGCTTGAGCGGGCGCCATGGTGGCGATGACCGTGTGACGTTCATCGTTTTTGCGAGCCCCCGCGCTCAAGCGTCTGCAAACCCTGTCACGGGATAGTCCTGATTGTTGAAGCCAGGGCCGGGCCAGAAAAATGCGCCAGCCTCGACGCCCGGCACTGGCGTGCCCGGCCCATCAATCAACAAGGGTTCCCATGCATCCGTCACCCGTCATCAAGGCCTGTCCGTTCATGCTCAAAACCCTGGTGGCCGGCCTCCTGGCTGTGGGCACCCACAACGTGGGCGCGCAGACCACCACCCTGGGCACGCGTGGGAGCACCAGCCAGGCCAACCCGGCGATCACGTCCAACGCAAACGCCGTGTGGCAGGACTACACGCGCAAGGAAGACTATCCGCGCGCCATCACCTTGCCCTTGCAGTTCATCACCACCAGCACGGGCGAGAAGCTGTCGGTGCGGGTGTCTGTGCCCGCCGACTTCTGGGGCAAGCAGGTGCCCGGCACCTTCCCCGCCATCCTGACGCAGACCGCCTACCGCAACGACGTGGGCCAGTTGCTGGGCACCATCGCCACGGCCGACACCACGCTGATGGTGGGCGGCAAAGATGACTTCATGATCCGCCGTGGCTACATCACCGTGGCGGTGGACGCGTATGGCACCGGCATGTCGAGTGGCGAAACCAAGCTGCTGGGCGCCGAAGAACAGCAGGCCTATGGCGAGGCCGTCAAGTGGGTGACGCAGCAGCCCTGGTTCAACGGCAACCTGGGGCTGGCCGGTACCTCCTACCTGGGCATTTCCAGCCTGCTCACGGCCGAGCAGCAGAACCCCGCGGTGAAGGCCGTGTTCGCGGTCGTGCCCATGGGCGATTCCTACCGTGGTGTGGTGGGCGCGGGTGGCCTGCTGAACGCGAAGTTCCTGAGCATCTGGCTGCCATTGACGCAATCGCTGAGCGTGGGCGCGCTCAACGACATCGAGAAACTGTCCAACCCCAAGTACGCCTCGATCATCGCCGCGGCCGATGCGCAGCACGTGGCCGCCATCGACAGCTGGTACCTGCCGACGGTCAACGATGGCCTGGCGGGCAAGGTGGGCATCGCGACCGACGATGGCGATTTCTGGGCGGTGCGCTCGCCGGTGGACAAGGCCTCCAGCATCAAGGTGCCGACCTTCATCGTGGGATCGACCAACGACATCTTCCAGCGCGACGAGCCCCTGATCTACGAACAACTGAAGAAGAACGTCAACACCAAGCTGCTGATCCTGCCGGGTTCGCACCTGCAAGCGGTGACGGGCCTGATCGCCGGGGCCAACAACACGGCCTCCAATGGCGCGCCTGGCGGCAAGTTCCTGTTGCTGCAGTGGTTCGACCAGTACCTCAAGGGCAAGAGCACGGGTGCCGAAACGTTGCCCAACGTGACCCAGTTCGTTCAAGGCTACGGCACGGGCAGCACCAAGCGCTATGCCCGCGCGACCGACTGGCCTCATCCCCAGGCCGCGGCACAACGCCTGTACCTGCGCGGCGACATGAGCCTGAGCGCGCAGCCCCCTGCCGCAGGCGAGATCGGCCACACCATCCGCGAACCCAAGGCGCCGGTGGTCTCCATCGTCCGCAACAACAAGACCGTGAAGGCCAGCGTCACCATCAACGATGGCAGCGAGTGCTCCAGCAGCTTCGTGCAGTGGACGCTGGGCATCGCCGGCCTGCTGCCGCAGGCCTGCTACAGCAACAGCGCCAAGGTCGAGGCCACGCAAGGCGCGCTGATCTACCAGACCGAAGTGCTGGCATCCGACCTGTACATCAATGGCCCGATCCAGGCCGATGTGTGGATGTCGGCCTTGAGCACCGATGCGGCCATCGCCATCCGCGTGGACGATGTCGACGCGGCCGGGGTGGCCACGCCCATCAGCACGGGCCTGATGTCGGCGCGCTACCGTGCGGTTGACAACAGCCGCTCGCGTTACCTGAATGGCGTGATGATCCAGCCGTGGCACCCGTTCACGGCCGCGTCGGCCCAGCCCTTGTCGCCTGGCCAGCCCGTGCTGGTGCCGGTGGAGATTTTCCCCAACGCCGCCTTGATCCGCAGTGGCCACAAGCTGCGCGTGGCGATCAGCGCCAGCAACCAAGCCCAAGGCGTGTGGCCCTTGCCTCAGCAGGCGGCCGTCAACGGCAACATCAGCACGGTCTTCAATGACGCGCAGCACCCTTCGAGCATCGTGCTGCCGGTGGTGCCGACCAGCGCCCTGAACTGAGGCTGGCCGCCGGTCACAGCGTCAATTCGAACCCTGCCACCAGCGCACCTGGCGTGGTGATGGAGCCGAGTTGACGCTGGCTGTAGGTGTTGGTGTCCTGGTGGATTTCGGCGTGGTCCGTCAAGGCGATCAGTCGTGGGCCCAGCAGGTCCAGCAGGTCGTCGTCGAAGCGCATGACTTGCAGCGGCGCGACCAGCTCGCCGTTCTCGACCCAGAAGCAGGCGAAGCGCGTCATGCCGGTGACACGGCAATGCTGGCGGTCGCTGTAGTTCAGGTAATGCAGGTTGCTGATGTACAGGCCCGTGCCGAGCGCCTTGAGCGCATCGGCTTCGGGCAGGCTGCCGGGCGCCATGCTGAGGGCTTGCGGGCTTTCGCCAGCCAAGGCGCCGTTGGTGGGCAGGCCGAACTCGCGCGCTGAACGCGGCGAGCACAGCGTGCCCGCATGTTGGCCATCCACCACCAGGGGCACCTGGCCCGGTCCGGTGAAACCTTCGGGCGTGAAGGCGGGCGCGATGCTGCGGCCCGTGTCCTCGCTCAGTTGCACGCTGGCGTGCAGCGTGGCCTCGCCACGCACCAGGCGCGTGAGCGAAGAGGTGCCCACCGCTTGTTCCTTCTGGCCAAAGCCGCTCCAGGCGAGAACGCCCAACAGCTCGGCCATGGCCGAGGGCGCGAAATAAGCGCGGTAGCGGCCAGGCGGCAGTGTCCGTGGGGCCTGCCCGAGCAATCGCAATTGCGCCGCGCCCTGCGCCAGTTGCCGGGCCCAGGCAGCTTCATCCCAGTGCTGACCGGCCCGAAGGGCTTTCACCGCCTTGTCGGTGGAGTGGTAGAGGCACCAGTCGAAGCTGAAGGTGTCGACCCGGTGCCAGTTGCGCTGGCCTCGGCTGTCGGCATAGGCGCGCACGATGGGACCGCTGGCATGGAAACCCACCAGGTCCAGGCCTGGCGCGTGCTTGGCCACCGCGTCGATCACCTGGCTGGCGCTGGGCAAGGTGCCGGCGTCATCGCGCTCGGTGTCGACCACGGTGTCGGGGCTCAGCAGGTAGGGGTCTTCCGGCAGCAAGGGCAGGTCGCGGGCCAGTTCGGCCTGGGCATGCAGCAAGGCGGCGGTGTCCAGGAGCCGGTCGCCCACCAGCGTCAGGGTGCTGTCGGCCGAGCGGGCGCCTTGCGTCAGTGTCACGGTGGCATAGGCCTGGCTCACCTGCGTGGCCTGGCGCACGCGCGCGTGGTTGAAACGGATGAAGGTGGTGTCCTCGGCGGCAATGTGCAGGCTGCAGGTGGACGCGCCGGGCGTGGCCTCGAGCGCGGCATCCATCAGGATGTCGAGGTAGTGGCGGTTGGTGAGGTGGTTGGACATGGTCGTCAGGCTCCGCCAAACACCGCCACATCGGCGAACTTGCACACGGGGGCGGCGTGGCCCACGCGGATGACCTGCGATGGTTCGCCCTTGCCACAGAAGGGCGTGCCCATGACCTCGAAGGTGCTGGCATCGCCCACCATGGCCAGTGAGCGCCAGAAGGTGGCCGAGATGCCGCGGTAGTTGGGGTTGCGCACGACCTCGGCCAGCTGGCCGTGCCGGATCATGCGGCCGTGTTCGCAGCCGAACTGGAATTTGTTGCGGGAGTCGTCGATGCTCCACGAGCAATTCGTGCGCATCAGCACACCATGCTCGATGGACGCGATGATCTGGTCGAAGCGGGCATCGCCGGGTTCGACGTTGAGGTTGCTCATGCGGTCGATGGGCGCGCGGTTCCACGACGAGGCGCGCGTGGTGGCCAGGCCACCCAGGTCGAAGCCCAGCGCACGTGCCCGGGATTGCGAAATGGCGCCACCCAGGGGTTGCTGGAGGATGCCGTGTTCGATGATGCGTTGGCGTTGCGCGCCCGTGCCATCGTCGTCGAAGGCGAACCCTGCGAACTCGTGCGCCTGCTGCGGATCGTGCGAGACGTTGAGCAGATCGCTGCCATAGCGGTAGTGGCCGAACATGTCGAGCGTGACGAAGCTGGTGCCCGCGAAGTTGCGTTCGTCGCCCAGAATGCGGTCGAGCTCCAGCGGGTGGCCGATGGACTCGTGGATCTGCAGCATCATCTGGTCGGGCATGAGGACCAGGTCCAAGGTGCCGCTGGGGCAGGGCGGGGCCAGGGTGAGTTCGATGGCCTCTTGTGCGACGCGGGGGCCGTCGGTCCTGAAGCCGGAACGGTCGATCACCTCCAGGCCGCCTTGCTGGCAGAAACCGTTGTACTGGCCGGCCGATGAGCGGGTCTGGGTCACGCCGTGGGCCTGCGCCGTGGCCTGGATGGCCGGGGTCAGCATCTGCCAATGCTGTTCGGCGCGCGCCCCATCGCTGGTGAGGTGGAGCTGGTCGGCGTGGACGGTCCACAGGCTGGCCTGCCAGTCGATGATGCGGTCGTCGACCTTCGTGGCGGCGCTGACCGCGCGCAGCAGCTCGATCCGGTCGCTCAGGCTCATTTGCGCACTGTCCCTGATCACCTCGCTGTCGTAGCGGCCTTGCGGGCTCGGCATGCGCAGGCTGCCGGGGTCGAACACGGTGCGGCCCGCGGTGGCGCGCGCCAAGGCTTGCGCGCGGGCAAAGGCGACCTTGAGCCCGGCCGCCGAGGTGTCGCTGGTGGCGGCATAGCCCAGGCCACCGCCCGCGATCACCGTCACCATCGCGCCTTCGTCACGCGTCACGGACGGTGATTGCGCGATGTTCTGGCGGACCAGCAGGCGCTGGCTGCGTTCGCTCACGCCGCGCACGGCCCAGTGGTCGATGCCCGCGGGGGCGGCCTGGCGCGCGTGGGATTCAAGCTCATCGAACATGTTCTGGCCTCATCGCATGTCGCGCCGCCAACGGCCCGGGGTGGCCCCCACCCACTGGGTGAAGACCCGCGTGAAATGGCTTTGGTCCGCGAAGCCGCACAGGGTGGCGACCTCGGCGGTCGGTGTGGTGGTGTCGCGCAGCAGGTGCCGGGCATGCTCGATGCGCTGCGCCTGGAGCCACTGGTGGGGCGTCTGGCCCGTGGTCTTCCGGAAGGTCCTGATGAAATGGCTTCTGGACAGCGAGCAGGCCTCGGCGATGTCGGCGATGGAGGCACTGCCATCCAGGCGGTTGAGCAGCATCTCCTTGGCCCGCCGCTCATGGGCGCGTGACAGGGCCTGGGATTTGGGCTGGGCACTTCGCAGGCCGCCGCCATATTGCTCAAGCAAGTGGGTTTCGATCACGGCGCCCATCTGTTCCACGAAGACGCGGCTGGCTTCGGCCGGACGGTCGAGCGCCGGGGCGAGCGCGCAGGCCAGGTTGGCCAGAACGGGGTCAGGGAGGCCGGTCACGCCGTCGAGTCCCTTGACGCGCGTGCCCATGCGTTCGCCGATGGCGCGGTCGAAGGAGGCGCCGGAGAGCTCCAGCAGCAGGAAGTCGAAAGGCCCGCGCAGGTCGGCCCGGTAGTCGTGCGAGAAGCTGCGCACGTACACGGACCCGGCGCTGAAATCATGGGACGAACTGTGGTGCCCATGGAAGATCTTGCGGCGATGCCCGCTGGCCATCGAGACGCCGACGAGGAAGCCACGGTCGCTGGCCGGCGTGGACACGTGGCCCAGTTGCGTGTCGTCGGTGCGCCGCCGGTAGAACTGGATGCCATCGCCGCTGATGTCCAGGCTCTTGTGAAGCTTGTGGCTGGCGCAGCCCAGTGAGTCGGTGGGGGATGGCGGGGCGATCATGGGGGACAAGGTCGGACGCTCTCTTTCGCGGTACAGGCCGTGGGGACGGGCTGTGCTGAACGATAGCAGTTCTTGCTGACGACGGTTGGTCAGTCGCCATACCGCTCTTGGAGGTGGGTGCGCAGGGCCCGGAGGAGTTGGTCGAGGAACCGCGGGCTGCCGGGAGCGTGCGGGTCCATCAAGGTGATCAGCAAGGCCCGCGCCAGCGCCGCCAGCACGAGGTCCTTGCCGGGCGGATCGCGTGGCGCGTCGTCCCCATTGGAAGCCGAGGCGGCCGGCATGGCGACCGTGGCCTCCGGCTTCCTGGACGATGACCGCTTCACGGTGTCAGGATTTCACAAAGGCCAGCAGGTCTTCGTTGAGCTGGTCGGCGTGCGTCGTGGCCGTGGCATGGGGGGCGCCTGGGTAGACCTTCAACGTCGCACCCTTGATCAGGCTGGCGGCCAGCTTGCCCGTGGTTTCGAAGGGCACGACCTGGTCGTCGTCGCCATGGATCACGAGCGTGGGCACATCGATCTTGGCCATGTCCGGGCGGAAGTCTGTTTCCGAAAAAGCGGTCACGCAGTCGATGGTGCCTTTGATGGACGCGTGCAGGGCGATGAAGAGCGTCTGCTTGAACACGCCCGGCGAGACCTTGGCGCCAGGGCGGTTGGTGCCGTAGAACAAGGTGTTGAAGTCGTCCAGGAACTGGGCGCGGTCGGCGGTCAGGCCTTGGCGGATGCCTTCAAAAACGGACAGGTCGACGCCGCCGGGGTGGCCTTCGGCCTGGCCGAAGATGGGCGTCACGGCGCTGATCAAGGCCAGTTTGGCCACGCGGGCGCTGCCGTGGCGGGCGATGTAGCGGGTGATGTCGCCGCCGCCCATCGAGAAGCCCGCCAGCACCACGTTCTGCAGGTCGAGTTGGCCGATCAGTTCGGCAATGTCGTCGGCGAAGGTGTCGTAGTCGTAGCCGGTCCAAGGCTGGCTGGAGCGGCCGAAACCACGGCGGTCAAAGGCAATGGCGCGGTAGCCGCGCGAGGCGAAGAACAGCATCTGGGCGTCCCACATGTCGGCGTCCAGGGGCCAGCCGTGGCTGAACAGGATGGGCTGGCCGGTGCCCCAGTCCTTGTAGTAGATCTCGGTGCCGTCTTTGGTTTGGAGGGTGGGCATGACTCGGGTCCTTTGGTGGGTGAGAGGGTGGTGAAGGAAAAATGTGCTCAGGGCAGGCGCAAGGCCAGGAAGTGGTGGACCACCGGCCGGTCGGGGCCGGTGTGGAAGCGCAGGGCCTCGGCCTGGAGGTCGGCGTCGGCCTTGGACACGCGGCGGTGCTGCCGAAGGTGTTCGGCCCACGACTCGACCATGAACCATTCGATGACCCGTTCCGGCTCGCTGGTGTGTTCGGCCACGCCCCAGGCGTAGGCGCCGTCGCGGCGGCGTTCTTGCGCGACATGGCGCATGGCGTGCAGGAAGGCCGGGATGTCGTGCTTGCGGACCTTGTATTCGACCTGGATGACGACGGGGCCGCGGTCGTGCGCCACGGGCTCGGTCAGCATCGGCTCGGGCCAGTGGTTGGAGGCTTGCAGGTCGGCTTCGCCAGTGGGCAGCTTGACGCGGTGAGAAACCAGCGAGACCAGGACCAGTCCCCCGGCGCCGATCAGCAAGGTGGTGGGGATGCCGACCTCTTGTGCGAACAGCCCCCAGGCCAGGCTGCCAGCGGCCATCGCGCCGTTGAACACCATCAAGTAGATGGCCAGGCCACGGCCTCGCACCCAGTTGGGCAGCACCGACTGGGCCACGCCATTGAGCGTGGTCAGGGCGATGATCCAACCCACGCCCAGGACCAGCATCAGCAGCACGGCGGCCCATTGGGGCGGTGCCAGGGACAGCGCGGCCATCACGCCAGCGCTGAGCACCGAGGACAGCAGCACCAGGCCATCCGAGCTCAAACGCCCGCGCAACCTGGGCAGCACGAGCGCGCCAGCGATGGCGCCAGCGCCCACGGCCCCGAGCATGAGGCCGTAGAAGCCCGCCGTGCCTGACAGCATCTTGCGCGCGACCAAGGGCAGCAGCGCCCACACCGAGCTGGCGAAGAGGAAGAACACCGCAGCGCGCAGCAGCACCACGTGCAGTTCTCGACTCGATCTGGCGTAGCGCAAGCCGGCCCGGAACGCACCGAAGAACTGCTCTGGCAGGTCGGTGCTGGTGGCCGCCGGTCGGTGCCACCACAGCAGTGCCGCGATGACGAAGACATAGCTCAGCACGTCGGCGCCATAGGCCGCGGCGGCGCCAAAGCTGGCCAGCAGCATGCCACCGGCCGCCGGACCCAGCGCGCGCGCGATGTTGATGCCCAGCGAGTTCAGCGCCACGGCATTCTTCAGGTCTGAGCGGGGCACGAGTTCGGGCACGATGGATTGCCAGGTCGGACCCATGAGCGCCGCGCCGATGCCACCCACGAAGGTCAGCGCGACCAGGTAGTCCACCGTCAGCAACTGGGTCTTGGACAGCAGCAGCAAGGTGCCACTGACACAGGCCAGCAGGACCTGGATGCCAATGAGGAAGCGCCGGCGGTCGAGGATGTCGGACAGCACGCCGGCCGGGATCGCGAGCAAGAAGATGGGCAGGGTGGCGGCGGTCTGGATCAGCGCGACGGCGGCCGGGCTGGCCGACAGCTCGGTCACCATCCAGGCGCTGGCCACGTCGCGCATGAAGCTGCCGATGTTGCCCAGCACCGTGGCCATCCAGAGGACGGCGAAGACAGGCGAGCGAAGGGGCGCGAAGCTGCTTGAAGAGGAAGCGGTGTTAGAAGACATGGCGTCCCCCCAGGTCATGCCAGGCCACCAGCAGGAATCCCCCCGCCAGCCCCCAGTGTTCAAAAAAGGCGTTGGCCACGAGGCGGCGCTCTGGCTTGGGCAGCTTCCAGAAACGGTCCGCCAGCAGGTTGGCCAGCACGGTGAAGCTCGCCAGGGCCAGGGCGCCCAGCCAGCGGTGGACATGGGCCAGCACCATGAACGACGCGGCAAGCTCGAACGCGATGGTTGCCGCCGCCAAGGGGGCGGCAGGGCGCAGTCCGAAGTGCCGCATCTCGGCGATGGCACCGGGGAAATCGCGCAGCTTGTCGATGGCGCCTTGCAGGTAGGCCAAGCACAGCAGGAGCAGGGCCAGCCAATGTGCCCATGGCGACGTGGCCAGGTCTTTCAGGTCATCCAGCATCACACGGCCCAGCAGGCACAACCCAGCGCGCCCCAAAAGCCTTTGAGGTCGGCGATGGGCAGCTTGCTGCTCCAGGCCGTGGCGTGCTGGTGACCGTGCAGGTTGCAGTCGTTGGCACAGGCGCAATTGGCGGCCGCCTTGCGCATGACGGCCTGCATGGGCGCACCTTCCTGCTCGCCCCAGTTGCCGTAGCCGCCGAACTTGCGCACGGGCGACCAGTCGGGCATGGCGGGGGGCAGGGCGTTGCCGTCGTGCGGGGCGAAGTCGCCCGCGCCGTAGACCACCTTGCCGCCGACGATGGTGAGCAGCGCCGTGGTGTCGGCGATGTCGGCCTCGGGGCAGCTGAAGAAGTCGCGGTCGGGCACGACCAGGTCGGCGAACATGCCGGCTTCGATGCGGCCCTTCTTGCCGACTTCATTGGAGAACCAGGTGACGTTCTCGGTCCACATGCGCAGCGCGGTGTCGCGGTCCAGGCAGTTGCGCTGCGGATAAAGCTGCATCCCGCCCACGGTCTTGCCCGTGATCAGCCACGACAGCGACACCCATGGGTTGTACGAGGCGACCCGCGTGGCGTCGGTGCCGGCCGAGACCTTCACGCCCTTCTCGATCATGCGCGACACGGGCGGCGTGGCCTCGGCCGCACCGGCGCCATAGCGCTCGACAAAGTACTCGCCTTGGTAGGCCATGCGGTGCTGCACGGCGATGCCGCCGCCCAGTGCCGCGATGCGGTCGATCGATTGGTCGGAGATGGTTTCGCAGTGGTCGAAAAACCAGTTCAGGCCCTGCAGGGGCACGTCCTGGTTGACGCGCTCGAACACATCCAGCGCGCGGCTGATGGTCTCGTCGTACGTGGCATGCAGGCGCCAGGGCCAGCGGTTTTGCGCCAGCACGCGCACCACCTCTTCCAACTCGCCTTCCATCTCGGGCGCCATGTCGGGACGCGGCTGGCGGAAGTCCTCGAAGTCGGCGGCTGAAAACACCAGCATCTCGCCCGCGCCGTTGTGGCGGAAGTAGTCGGTGCCCTGCTTGTACTGGGAAGTCGCCGTCCAGTTCAGGAAGTCTTCCTTCTCCTGCTTGGGCTTTTGCGTGAACAGGTTGTAGGCCAGGCGGATGGTCAACTGGCCGGCGTCCGACAGTTCCTGGATCACCTTGTAGTCGTCTGGGTAGTTCTGGAAGCCGCCGCCGGCGTCGATGGCGCCGGTCACGCCCAGGCGGTTCAACTCGCGCATGAAGTGGCGTGTGGAATTGAGTTGGTACTCGTAAGGCAGCTTGGGGCCCTTGGCCAGCGTGGCGTAGAGGATGGACGCGTTGGGTTTGGCCAGCAGCAGGCCGGTGGGGTTGCCGGCGCTGTCGCGCACGATCTCGCCACCGGGTGGTGGGGGCGTGTCACGCGTGTAACCCACGGCGCGCATCGCGGCACCATTGAGCAGGGCGCGGTCGTACAGGTGCAGCAAGAAGACCGGTGTGTCGGGCGCGACGGCGTTGAGCTCGTCGATGGTGGGCAGGCGCTTCTCGGCAAACTGGTGTTCGGTGAAACCGCCGACCACGCGCACCCATTGCGGCGCGGGCGTGATGTCGACCTGGCGCTTGAGCATGCCCATGGCATCGGCCAGGCTGCGCACGCCGTCCCATCGCAACTCCAGGTTGAAATTGAGGCCGCCGCGGATGATGTGCAGGTGGTTGTCGATCAGGCCTGGCAGCACGCGCTTGCCTTTCAAGTCGATGACTTGGGTGTCGGGGCCGGCGAGTGGCATCACTTCGTGGTCCTGGCCCACCTTCAGGAAGCGGCCGTTCTGGATGGCGACGGCGCTGGCGGTGGGGTTGGCTTTGTTCAGCGTGGTGATGAGGCCATGGTGGAGGATCAGTTCGGGCGTGGTGCGTTCGGTGCTCATGTTGCGTGCTCCTGGTGTTTCGCTTGGTATGGCTTGGGCCGAGGGTGCGGTGTGGCCCTTGCGCGAATGTCCCCCGGCCTGCGGCCTCCTCCTTTATTTCGCTTCAGGGCCACACCGCACCCTCGGCCGGGACCGTGGCGCTGCACGGGGTGCGCACGCAATGGTGCTTCCAGATCAGGCTGATGGCATGCCCTGCGCAGCGAAATAAAGGAGGAGGCCGCAGGCCGGGGGACATTCGCGGAGCAGGGCATGCCATCGGCCTGATCCCGCTCAAAACCCAATCAGCCTTCGTGCGCACCGAACATGGCGCGGGCGTAGTTGATGCCGATGCCGTAGCCGCCGCCGAACTTGCGGGCGATGCCGGTGGTCATGTCGTAGGTGTCGCTGCGGGCCCAGTCGCGTTGCAGCTCCAGCAGGTATTGCAGCGAAGTGATGGGCTGGGCGCCAGCCTGCACCATGCGGTCCATGGCGCGGTTGTGGGCTTCGGCCGAGACGTCGCCGCAGGCATCGGCGATCACGAAGACTTCGAAGCCCTGGTCCAGCGCCGACAGGGCCGGGCCCACGATGCAGACGCTGGTCCAGAGACCGGCCAGCACGATGCGCGGCTTGCCGATCTCGTTGATGCGCTGGATGACGGCGGCGTCTTCCCAGGTGTTCATCGAGGTGCGGTCGAGCAAGGTCTGGCCAGGGAAGGGCGCGGTCACCTCGTCGAACATGGGGCCGGAGAAGCTCTTCTCGGCGACCGTGGTCAGGACGGTGGAGACCTTGAAGCCGGCGGCGGCACTGGCCACCAGGCCGGCGTTGGAGCGCAGTTGAACCGGGTCGATCGAGTGCGTGGCGAAGGCCATCTGCGACTGGAAGTCGATCATGACCAGGGTGTGGTCGTGAGGGTTCAGCAGCTTGGCGCCAGGGGTGGGTGTTGCGGTGATGGCCATGGTGAAAATCCTGTGGAGGTGAGACCGACCATAAAAGAGGCGGCCCGGGTGGGATAGATGCTTTGTGCTTTTTTGGAAGAAATGCGCGGTGTGCACGGCCGGGGCTCGATGCCCCGGCTGTCATCGCCGTGTCACGGCGCCGTGTCGACCAGCACGATCTCGGCGTCGGACAAGGCCTTCACGGTGAAGCCCTCGACGTCCTTGATGGCGGCGCCATCGCGGGCGGCCAGTGCCACGCCGTCCACCTCGACATCGCCGTGGGCCGTCACCAGGTAGGCGCGGCGGCCCTGGCCCAGGTGATATTGCGCAGACTCGCCGGCCTTGAGCGTGGCCCCCAGCACCCGGGCATCGGTGCGGATGGGCAAGGCCTCTTCATCGCCCGCCACGCCGCTGGCCAGGGCCACGAACTGGCCGGAGCGGTCGCCCTTGGGGAAGGGCTTGGCGCCCCACGATGGCGGCTGGCCACGGCCATCCGGGATGATCCAGATCTGGAAGATCTTGGTGGTCACGGATTCCTGGTTGTACTCGGAGTGGCGGATGCCGCTGCCGGCGCTCATCACCTGCACATCGCCCGCTTCGGTGCGCCCCTGGTTGCCCAGGTTGTCCTGGTGCGTGATCGCCCCTTCACGGACGTAGGTGATGATTTCCATGTCGGCGTGGGCATGCGGCGGAAAGCCCGTGCCGGGGGCGATGGTGTCGTCGTTCCACACCCGCAGCGCCCCCCAGCCCATGCGTTCGGCATCGTGGTAGTTGGCGAAGGAGAAATGGTGCTTGGCGTCAAGCCAGCCGTGGTTGGCTCCACCGAGCTCTTCAAAGGGGCGGCGTTCGATCATGGTGTGGCTCCGTTTCGTTCAATGCGTGTGTCGATGGGTGAACTTTAGATTTTTGAGATCCATAAGAGAATAGAAAATATGGAAAACAATGCATGCCAAAAATGGCATGATTGATTCATGAGTAAATTGCCCGACCTGGAAGCCTGGGCCATCTTCGCCAAGGTGGCCGAAACCGGCTCCTTCGCCAAGGCGGCGGCCGACCTGAACCTCTCGCAGCCCACGGTGTCCAAGGCCATCACTCGGCTGGAAGGCCGACTGCGCACGGTCCTGTTCCACCGCACTTCGCGCAAGATGTCGCTCACGGCCAGCGGCCAGGCCTCGCTGGAACGCGCAGCGCGCATCCTGAGCGAGGGCGAGGCGGTCGAGGCCGAGGTGACCGAGCAGTCCAAGAGCCTGCGCGGCGGCATCCGCATCGCGGCGCCCATGTCCTTTGGTGTGCTGCACCTGGGGCCGGCCTTGCCGCTGTTCATGCAGCAGCACCCCGACGTGACCCTGGACGTGCATTTCAGCGACGAGATGATCGACGTGGTGGACCAGGGCTTCGACCTGGCCTTGCGCATCTCGAACCTGCCCGACTCCAGCCTGCTGGCGCGGCGCCTGTGCTCGGTGCGCATCCTGCTGGTGGGCTCTCCCGCATACTTCGAGCAGCACGGCCACCCGCAGCACCCGCGCGACCTGGCCTCGCACCGGGCCCTGCGTTATGCGAACACGCGCGTCGGTGAGGCCTGGCGTTTCCGCCACAAGAAGAAAGGCGAGTTCGCACAGGTCGTGCCTTCATCGCTCAAGGTGAACAACGCCGAAGCATTGGTGCCGGCCCTGCGCGCGGGCCTGGGTCTGGCCTTGCAGCCCGAGTTCCTGGCCTGGGAGGATTTGCAGTCGGGCGCGGTCCAGACCACCCTGGCCGACTGGCAGGTGCCGTCCATCGCCCTGCACATCGTGTCGCCACCGGGGCGGGCCAAGCCAGCGCGCGTGCAGGCGCTGATCGAGTTCCTGGCCAGGCATTTCGCCGAGGCGCCCTGGGCGGTGGAGGCTTCGGCCCGCTGATGCCCTGCGCTCGGACCATCGGGCGCTGGGCTGGCTATCATGCACGCTCCATGACCGCCTCTGATCCCGATTCCACGACCTGGACCATCCACTGCGATGGCAGCGCCGTCCCCAATCCCGGGCGCATGGGCATCGGTGCCGTCATGGTCGATCCCCATGGCCAACGGCATGTGCTGTCGAAGGCCACGCACGCGGTCGGTTGCAACAATGAAGCCGAATTGCGCGCCTTGATGGCCGCGTTGCAGGCTTTGAAGTCATGGCAGGCCACCTCGCTCCAGGTTTACAGCGACAACAGCGTGCTGGTCGAGCAACTCACCGTGCTTGGCTGCAAGCCTGTTGTCCGCCTGGCCCCTTTGTTCGACGAGGCCCGCGCGCTGCTGGCGAGTTTCGCGCACGTCAGCCTGCGGTGGATACCACGCCACCGCAATGGCGAGGCCGATGCCCTGGCCCGCGTCGCCCTGGGCCTGCCCTTGGCCGCCCCGCCAAGCCCATCGTTGAAGCGCCAGAAGAAGCGACGCCGCTAGGCCTGGGCTGGGTAGCTGAGCTTGGGGTACCAATCGCTGCCGCGTCCGCCGGGCGTCAGGTCCAGCAGATTCCACAAGGGCACAGGGTCGGGCGCGCCGCGCGGGTCTTGCCCGGGGTCCTGCGTGCCGCCCATCTCGCCACCCCAGAAATGCCGGACCACCCCATCGCGCTTGACCCACACGTCCATCGCGGGCCATTCATCGCCGTTGGGGGCCAGGCCCCGGTAATCGCGGGAGAAGTCGTCGCCGACCGTGGCGTAGAACTTCAGGTGGCGCCAGCCGCGTTCACGGGCGAAGGCCAACTGGCGTTCCACCGGGGAGCGGCCGATCACGGCCAGGGCCACGCGCTGGGTGAGGTCCACGGCGGTGAGGTCGAGCGGGCCGAGCAAGGCCGTGCACATGGGGCAGGGGCGCTCGCGCTGCGGACCGAACATCCAGAAGTAGGTGATCAGCGTGTCGTGTTTGCCGAACAAGTCGGCCAGCCGCACCGTCTGGCCGTTCTCGTCCTTGAACTGGTAGGGGCCGGCTTCGCCGCCAGGCGGCAGCGCACGGCGTTGTTCGGCCACGCGCTCGATGTGGCGCCTCAGCTCGACCTCTTCGGCGAGCAGGCGTGTTCGGGCTTCACGGTACTCGGCGCTGTCGTTGGGGTAGGGCTGGCTGACAAGGGCGGCCAGTTCGGCGGCGGGTTTCAGTGCGGTCATGGGGCGCTCCTTTGGACTGAATCGGGCGCAGCAATCGCCATTCCCGATGCCGTTAAACAGGGATCGAGTTCCGCAGAAACCCGGGGACGGTTGCGCCGGGGTTCCTGCTCCAATCCGTGAACTTGTCACCAGGAGCACACGATGATCAGCAAGCAGTCAGTGGCGCGGGGCCTCACCACGGTGGCCTTGGCGGGCGCGGCCTTCGCCGCCCACGCGGTCAGCTATTTTTCCTGGCAGACCGTCGAGCTGCCGGTGGCCTCGGGCGCCTCGTGCGGCAACGGCACGCCCTTTCGCTTCTTCGTGAACCGCACGCCCCTCACCAACCGCACCATCGTGGTCTACGAAGGCGGCGGGGCCTGCTGGGACCAGAAGTCCTGCCTGGGCGGCGACCTCCTGTCGGCCTCCAACCCCAACGGGGTGCCCAGCAACTACATGGCCGAGTTGCCCCACCAGCTGTCCACGCCCTTCACTGCGCGCCTGAACCCCTTGCAAACCGTGCGCACCCAAGGCTGGAACATCGTGTTCGTGCCCTATTGCACGGGCGATGTCCACACCGGCAACGCCACGGCCGTGTACGCCGATGCGGACCCGACCAAGCCCCTGGCTTACTTCCACCGTGGTTCGATCAACAGCGAAGGTGTGGCGGCCTGGCTCAAGGCCAACCTGCCGCGTCCCGACCAGTTGCTGGTCACTGGCTTCTCGGCGGGTGGTGCGGGGGCCACGGCCAACTATGGCGTGATCCGCCAGGCGCTGGGGCCCAAGAAGTCCGCCCTGCTGGCCGACTCGGGCCCGCTCTACCCGGCACCACAGGCAGGCCAAGCCACGCAGTACCCCTCGCTGCCTTTGCAGAACAGGATCCGCGTGGCCTGGGGCCTGGACGGCCCGAACGGCCTGGTGACCAAGCTGCTGGCCCAGTACCCGAACGCGGGCGATGCCCACAACCTGGGGTCGATGACCACGGGCCTGGCCAAGATCTTCCCGCAAGACCGCCTGGGCTATGCCCTGTTCCAGCAAGATGGCGTGTACTCGGACTTCTCGTACACCAAGTTCTACCCCGAGATCGCCGCTGCCACGGGCGATGCCAAGGCGCAGTTGCTGAACGTCAAGTGGCGCCAGGACATCGGCAACTGGTTGGCCGCGATCCAGCCCAACCAGAACGTGGGCTACTACGTGCCCTATGCTCGCGACATCATCAACTCGCACTGCCTGACCACGGTCACCTTTGGTGGGACGGCCATCAAGGAAGCGAACCTGAAGAACCTCAACAGCTTCATCGACAACCTGCTCGATGGCAGCGGCACGCCCTTGCGGGTGGTCGAGGTGGCCCAGGTCAAGCAGGCCGCCTTCCCGGGCTTCTGGGGCACGATCCTCAACCCCATCCTGGCCTCGCTCGGCTATTGAGTGGCCATCATTTTGCGTTGACGATGCCCTTGAAGTCGTAGGGCACGACGATGGTCTGGACCTTGCCGGCGGCCACGCCCTCGGCAATCTTCAGGTTGGCCATCGCGTTCATGTAGCCGATCGCACCGGCGTTGGCATTCAAGGCCGCGATGCGTTCGGCTTCCTTCCTGGCGGTCTGCACTTCCACTTCCTTGGTCTTGAGCTCGTTCTGAGCGCGGACCAGTTCGTTGGCGCTGTTGACGATGACGTCGGCGGGCAGGATGGCGCGCACCTGCACTTGCGACACCGTGATCTTGTCGGCCAGCTTCTCTTCGCCCAATGTCTTGATGATGTTCTCTCGGATCTGCTGCTCGATCAGCGGCCGGTTGTCCGACATCTTCAGCGACTCATAACCGCGTGCCACCTTGTAGGCCGCGTTGCGCGCGGTCAGGGCCACGTAGTTCTGCATCAGCAGGATGTCGTCGCCATGCTCGGACAGGCCGTGGAACGTGCGGTTCTTGGTGGTCCACAGCTCGGACACCGCCGAGGGGTTCACGTTGTAGACCACCGTCATGTCGAAGTCCTTGACCGTGGAATTGTCGGACGCCAGCGGCGTCAGGTTGTCCACGCCCACGGCCACGTCCTGGATCTTGAAGGTGAGGATGCTGCCGACCAGGGTCTGGTTGAAAGAGCCGGGCAGGCGCTCGACCGGGTCGGTGGTCTTGTCGAAGTTGATGCGCAAGCCGACCTCGCCGGTTTCGATGCGGGTGCAGCCCGTCAATGCGATGGCCGAGACGATGGCGAGCGTGCCGAAGTGGTGTTTCATGGGGCCTCCCTGGGCTGGGTCTACTCGAATGAGGGGTGCGAATGCGGGGTGAATTCGCCGCGCATCATGCCAGCGAACCTTACACTTGATGTCATGGAAATTGGGACATCATGAGCACGCAGACCCCCACCGTCCGAGGCGACGCCTACCTCATCGTCGACGACCACGCGCTGATCCGCGAAGGCATCGTCCGGGTCTTCTCCGACACCCGCCCGCAGGCCCGCCTGTTCGAAGCCTGCAACCTGCAACAGGCGATCCAGACCTTGCAAGGCGAACATGGGCCGTCCATCGACACCGTGCTGCTCGACCTGAACCTGCCCGACAGCCGGGGCCTTGAGACCTTGCAAAGGATCAAGGCGGTGGCGCCAGACATCGTGGTTGGCGTGGTGTCCGGCACCGATGACGACCACCTGGCCATGCAGTGCCTGCAACAAGGCGCGGCCGCCTTCGTGCCCAAGCATGGCGAGCTCGACCAGTTCGTGCAGGGCATCTCGGCCATGGCCTGTGGCGGCATCTACTTCCCGCGTGAACTGCTGTGGCAGGTCACGGGCCGCCTGTCGGCGGCAGACGCCCCGCCCATGGTGCCCGGGGTCGCCTCTGTGCGCCTGACCCAGCGCCAGGGCGAGGTGCTGCGCTTGCTGCTCAAAGGCTTGTCCAACCAGGTGATCTCCAACGAGCTGGGCATCAGCCCGGAGACCGTCAAGCTGCACGTCAGTGCCTTGCTGCGCGCCCACAAGGTGAGCAGCCGGGTGCACCTGATCCTGGCCTGCGCGAGCCCGCATGCCGCTTAAGCCCGCGCGCCCGGACGGCAGGCTGCTGTGCCTGTCGTTGCGGGGCTTGCCCGAGCAGGAGGCCGCGATCTGGCTCGACATCGTGGGCAATGGTTGGCGCAACCACCCCAAGGCCCTGCCCATGCAGATCGTGGGCTTGTCGCTGATGGGCCTGCTCATCGCCAAGTCGAACCTGCCGATGGTGCAATGGCTGCCTCCCTGGGCCTGCATGGTCATGGTCTGCGCGGCCGTGACCCTGGTGGCCTTCCGTTTCAGGCAGGTGCGCTTGAGCGCCGGCAACTACCAGCCCTGGCGCCTGTTGCTGCTGGGTTGGCGCGCCCTGCACGGGGTGTCGGGCGGCGTGTTGTGTGCCCTGCTGTACGGGGGCTTGAGCACCGAGTGGCAACTGCCTTTGCTCATCACGGTGGTCGTGTTCACCTATGGCCTGACCTTCTACGCGATCGAGGACTTCGGGCTGGCCATGGTGGGCACGGCGCCCATCGTGCTCAGTCTGCTGGTGGCCTTGATGCTGCATGGCCGGTTGGCCGACCACTACATCGCGGTGCTGCTGGTGGCGGCCTGCATCAATGGCTGGCTGGCCGGGCGTGCCATCTCGCGCCGCCTGTTCGAGGCCGCGCGCACGCGCCAGCGCAATGCCGTGCTGGTCGATGAACTCGCCCGCGAGGTGGACGAGGTGACGCGGGCCAAGGCCCAGGCCGACCAGGCCAACCGCGAGAAGAGCGAGTTCTTCGCCGCCGCCAGCCACGACCTGCGCCAGCCCTTGTACAGCCTGCAGTTGCTGAGCGACCACCTGCGCAAGCAGTTGACCTCGCTGTACCAGATCGAGGTGGCCGACAAGCTGGGCGGCGCACTGACCTCCATGCGGCAGTTGTTCGAGCGCATGTTCGATGTGGCCCGCATCGAAGCCCAGAAGGTGGCGTGCCAGCCCAAGCATGTGTCGGTGCGCGACCTGTTCACCTCGCTCGACCAGGAGTTCGCCCTGGCCTGCCGCGAAAAGGGCCTGCGCTGGTCCGTGCACCCCACCGACGACTGGCTCTGGACCGACGCGGTGCTGGCCCAGCGCATGCTGCGCAATTTGCTGGAGAACGCCGTGCGCTACACCGAGCAAGGCGAGGTTCGTTTGCGGGCCCGCCGCCGAGGTGGCCTCGTCCATTGCCAGGTGTGGGACACCGGCATGGGCATCGGCCGGGCCGATCAGCCCAAGGTGTTCAACGATTACTTCCAGGTGCAGAACACCGCTCGGCGAGCGCAAGACGGGCTGGGACTGGGCCTGGGGGTTGTGCGGCGCCTGGTGTCCTTGACGGGCACCCGGATCGCCTTGCATTCGCGGCTGGGCAAGGGCTCCTGTTTCGACATCGCTTTCGAGCCGGGGCAGGCGCAACCCACCTTGCCGCCGGTCAGCGCCTTGGCGCCCGATGCGGCCATCTCGCTGGGTGAAGGCGACTGCGTGTTCGTGATCGAAGACCAGGCCAATGTGCTGGATGCCGTGGTGACGGTGCTGAGCCACCACGGCTACCGTGCCCTGGGTGGCGAGACCGCGATGGCCGTGGTGCGGCAAGCCGCCGCCCAGGATGCCTGGCCGCGCGCCGTGGTCTGCGACTACCGCCTGAGCCATTCCTACAGCGGTTTTGACGCGATCGCCGAGCTTCGCCATGAACTGGGCGACGATTTCCCCGCGATCCTGGTGACGGGCGACCTCGATCCGTTGATCCAGTCCCGGGCCGCCGAGCAGGGCATCCGGGTGATGCACAAGCCGCTGGACCAGGCGCAACTGCTGCTGGCGCTGCACCAGGCCACTACCCGCTCGGGTTAGTGCGCCTAACCCGCGAGGGCAGCCTTGAACGCGGGGTGGTTGATTCGGAGGGGGCCTTCAACAATGCCGTCACACCTCATTCAAACAAGGACCACTCCATGAACACCTCGACATTGCGCCCCGTGCTGGGCGCGTTGGCCCTGCTGGCCGCCGGCCAGGCCCTGGCCCTGGGCGCGAACACCACGACCCAGATGAAGTGCTTCTACAAGGCCAACCCCACCACCACCGACCCCGAGTCCAACTACGTGTGGGCGCGCAACGGCTCGATCCTGTCGGTCTACAAAGTCAGCGGCAACTGGTTCAAGGATGGCGTGACCAGCATCAAGAACATGTTCTACACGAGCACCTCGCAAGCCACCCTGAAGTCGGTGTGCCAGAACACCTTCACGCTGATGGGCGTGAGCCAGCCCTTGCTGATGATCGCGGCGGCCGACACGCCCGTGGGCCTGAACTACACCATCTGGACGCACGACCCCGTCACCCAGCCTGCCAAGATCAGCAAGGTCGTCGTGTTCGGCGACAGCGTCTCGGACAACCAGAACGTTTTCAACGCCACCCATTGGGAAGTGCCCAGCCCGCACAGCTATGTGCTGGGCCGCTTCACCAATGGCAAGGTCTGGAACGAGTACCTGAGCGACAACCTCGGCGTGCCCAATTACAACTGGGCCGTGGGTGGCGCAGCGGCCGATGACTACTACGTGATCCCCGGCGTGGTGTCGCAAGTGCAGTCCTACCGCGACTACATGGTGAGCGCGGCCAACTACAAGCCGGCCAACACCTTGTTCACCATGCTGATCGGCGCCAACGACCTGATCAACTATGGCCGAACGGTGGAATCGATCGTGGCGAACGAGCAATCGGCCCTGCAGAGCCTGATCACCTCGGGTGCCAAGCAGATCCTGGTGCTGAACGTGCCCGACTTGTCCAAGTCGCCCAAGATGTCGGCCGCGATGGGCTTCAAGACGCAAGCGGAACGCGACACGCTGCTGGCCAACGTGAACGCGCTCAACACCAGCGTGGCCTCGCTGGTTGCGACGCTGAAGGCACAGAACCCGACCGTGAACATCCGCTTGTTCGACACCCGCACCGTGGTGGACGGCATGCTCACCAACCCCGCCTTGTATGGCGTCACCAACACCACCCAGTCTTGCCTGGACATCAATGACGACAACTCGATGAACTACGCACAGACGCAGGGCATTCGCCCGGGTTGCACCAACGCCGACACCTACCTGTTCTGGGACTTGCTGCACCCCACGACCAAGGCGCACCAGACCATCGCCAACCAGGTGATCCCCTTCGTGAGGGCCAACTACCCGGTGCCGTGAGCCTGTGCAGATCTCACCATGCCCGATGAGGGCAGCCTACCGGGAGGCCTTGGCCCGGGCGATGCGCAAGGTTTCTTCGATCTTGTGCTCTTCGGCCTGACAGCGTGGCCCGGTCAGGGCCTGCTGAAGGGTGTCCAGGAAGACGCGGGTGCGGGCCGGCATCAGGCGGCGACCAGGGAACACCGCCCAGGCATCGGTGGAAGGCGGGCGCCAGTCGGGCAGGACTGGCACCAAGGCCCCGCTGCGCAAATGGGGCTCGACGAAGTGGTCGCCCACCAGGACGATGCCGGCGTCCGACAACGCCATGCGCATCAGCACCTCGGGCGAATTGGCGGTGGCGCGGCCTGGCGGGATGCCCTCCCAGCGCGACTCGTTCCGCAGCAGCACCCAGGGCACGGCCTCGCCGTTGCGGCCCAGCAGGCGCAAGGCGTCGTGCTCCATCAGGGCCTCGGGCTCGGGCGGCAGGCCTCGGCGGGCCAGGTATGCAGGCGAGGCGTACAGGCCGGCGGTGAACACGGCCAGGCGCCGGGCTGCCAGCGTGGCGTCGTCGGCCAAATCGCCCATGCGCAGCGCCAGGTCGACGTTCTCGCCGATCAGGTCGACGCGGCGAGGGGTGAGGTCCAGTTCCAGCGAGATGGCGGGGTACTGCTGCACGAAGTCCGCCAGCGTGGACGCCAGCACGCTGCCGGCCAGGTCCGCCGGCATGGACACGCGCAGGCGGCCGCTGGGCTGCACCTGCCGGTGCTGGGCCAGCAGCGCGGCAGCGTCCACCTCGGAGGCGATCTGGTGGGCGTGTTCCAGCACGCTGTGGCCAAAATCCGTGAGGGTGAGCTGCCGGGTGGTGCGCAGCAAAAGGCGTTCGCCCAACTGCGCTTCCAGGGCCGACACGCGGCGCGACACCGTGGATTTGGGCAGCCCCAGGCGATCCGCCGCGCGGCTGAAACTGTGCTCGTCCACCACCCGGGCAAAGAGCAAAAGGTCGTTCGGTTCCACGTTCATCGGCGCCACCATTGTTCTACTGGTGGAACAATGTTATCCAATCTGATGACTTCCGGAAGTCTGTGGGGATAATTACAGTGAGTCCATCGCTTCCACCCACCGCTTCCCGAAGGACTCTCACCATGAACATCCTGCAAATCAATTCCAGCTCGCGCCCTGGTGCTTCGCACTCCAGCCGCCTCGCCGCCAGCATCGTCGAGCGCCTCCGCGCCCACCAGCTCGACGCCACGGTCACCGTGCGCGACCTGGGCCGCGCGCCCCTGGGCGAACTGGACGAACCCACCTTGCAGGCCCTGTTCACCCCGGCCGAGCAGCGCACGGCCGAGCAAGCCGCACGCGTGGCCATCGACGACGCCGTGATCGCCGAGGTCCAGGCCGCCGACGTGCTGGTGCTGGGCGTGCCCATGTACAACTTCGGTGTGCCCGCCCAGCTCAAGAACTGGATCGACGCCATTGCCCGCGCCAAGGTCACCTTCACCTACACCGAGCAGGGCCCCGTCGGCCTGCTGACCGGCAAGAAGGTCTACGTGGCCCTGACCCGTGGCGGCCTGTACCGCAACACGCCCGCCGACACGCAAGTGCCTTACCTGAAGACCGTGCTGGCCTTCCTGGGCATGACCGATGTGCAGTTCGTGTACGCCGAAGGCATCGCCATGGGCCCGCAGGCCGAGCAAGACGCGCTGGCATCGGCCCAGGCGCAGATCGAGGAAGTCATCCCCGCCTGATGATGATGATGATGGATCAGGCAGCACGCAAGGAGCACCGCATGAGCACCACCCTGTCCACCGTTTCCCGTCCGCGCGATGTGGAGCGCCTGATCGCCGGTCAGGCCACGTCCGATGGCGACGGCGTCAAGCTGACCCGCGTGCTCACGCAGCCCTTGCAGCGCCGTCTTGATCCGTTTTTGATGCTCGATGCCTTTGGCACCGACAACCCCGACGACTACATCGGCGGCTTCCCCGATCACCCGCACCGCGGCTTTGAAACGGTCACCTACATGATCGCCGGCCGCCTGCGCCACCGCGACAGCGCGGGCCACGAAGGCCTGCTGCAAAACGGCGGTGTGCAGTGGATGACCGCCGGCCGTGGCGTGATCCATTCGGAACTGCCCGAGCAGGACGAAGGCCGCATGGAGGGCTTCCAGCTGTGGCTGAACCTGCCCGCGAAAGACAAGATGAGCGCGCCCTGGTACCGCGACATCCAGAGCGCGGACATCCCCGAGTTCACCACCAGTGAAGGCGTGACCGTGCGCGTGATCGCGGGCGCCAGCCACGGCGTGACTGGCGCCGTGCAGCGCGAGGCCACGCAGCCGCTCTACCTGGACCTGCACCTGCCCGAAGGCGCCAGCTTCGAGCAGCCCTTGGCTGCTGCGCACAACGCCTTCATCTACGTGTACCGGGGCGAGCTGCAGCTGGGCGACACGGTGGTGCCGCCCCAACGCATGGCCATCTTGAAGAACGAGGCCGACCGCGATGGCGTGGTGCTGAAAGCCAGGACAGCCACCCGGGCCTTGCTGATCGCCGGGCAGCCTTTGCGGGAGCCCATCGCGCAGTACGGGCCCTTCGTGATGAACCGCAACGAAGAAATCTTCCAGGCGGTGGAAGACTTCAAGGCGGGCCGCCTGGCCGTTTGAGGCGTCAGTCCTGGTCTTCCTGGCCGGCGGTGTTGGCCGAAGCGATGTCGGCCAGGCCGGGGCCACGCCGTGGCGCGTGTTTTTCAACCGCCGTGCCCACGGCGCGCTTGAGCTTGCCCACCGCGCCCTGAATGGCCTGGTGGGCCGAAGCCGCGTGGTCCTTGACGATCACGGGCTCCAGCCCGATCAGCCGGGCTTCCAGCGTGCAATGGATGTCGTCCGGGTGGGCCTTGGCGTGGCTGACCGCGTCGGCCACATGGGCTTCGACGCGGGTGACGTGTTCGCCGAAGCGGTGCAAGGCTTCCTTCACCTCGGCTTCCAGGAACTCGGCCATGCCATGGCGCCCATCAACGTGGGTATCGGTGTTCAGCAGGACTTGCATAGGGCCTTCTTTCCTCAGGATGTTTTGACCCAGTGTAGCCCTGCCTTGGCCCAGAACAATCCCGTCGTGAACGTGAACGAACCATCCGGTTCCAAGGCCAGGGCTTCCTGCACTTCCTGGGGCGCCTCGGTCTGCAGCTCGCGGATCATGGCCACGCGAGAGGCGGGGGTCCGCATCCGGGCCACCCACGAGGGGAAATCGATGTGCACCGGCCAGTCCTCGTGTTCCACCTCGGCAAAGCCCGCCTCGGCCAGCAACCCGCGCCATTGCGACACGGTGCGGTTGCGCACGTGCGAACGGTCGCGGAGCAACTCCATGGCCTGAAGGTGGGTGTCGACCAGGGCGTCTTCCTCGCCTTGCACGTCGATCAGGAGCAGGCGGCCACCGGGCTTGAGCACGCGGCGCATGTCGCGCAAGGCCGGCTCGAGCCGGGTCCAGTGGTGGGCGCTGTAGCGGGAGCACACGAGGTCGAAGCTGGCGTCGGGAAAAGGCAGGGATTCGGCGCTGGATTGAACGGTCTCGATGTGGGGCAGGGACCGGTCCAGGGCAGCCCTTCGAACGGTGCCCAGCATGGGCGCCGAGGGATCGAGCGCCACGACGCGGGCGAAATGGGGCGCCAGCGCGAAGCTGAGGTGGCCGGCGCCGCAGCCCACGTCCAGCGCCTGGCCGTGGGCGGGCAAGTGCTCGGCCACCAGGGCCCGTGCCCGCACCAGGTCCGGCCCCTGCGCGTGGACTGGGCTGTCCAGGTAGGCCTGGGCCTGCGTGCCGTATTGGTCGAGGTTGGTTTGAAGGTGGTTTTTCATCATGGCGGTGGCTCCGTGCGTTCAGGTGAGCCTTGACGATAAGCGTGTCATCATCCTGGTACAAGATCATTGCTTATCCTATTATTGGTATCACCAGCCTGAGCAAGCCCGGCGCATGAAAAACAGCAAAGCATCGGCACCCGCCAAAGCCGCGGTGCCGCAGAACCAACTCGGTGAGTTCCTGCGGGCCAAACGCGATCAACTGCGCCCGGAGGACGTGGGCCTGCCGCCCGGTTTCCGGCGGCGCGCACCCGGCCTTCGGCGCGAGGAGGTGGCCACGCTGTGCCAGATCAGCCCGACCTGGTACACCTGGATCGAACAAGGCCGAACGCAGGCGGTGTCCACCGACACCCTGGGCGCCATCGCCGCGGGCCTGCACCTGTCGCAGGCCGAGCGCGCCTACTTGTTCGAACTGGCCGCACGGGCCGATCCCGAGCAGCCAGCGGTGGTGGATTCGGCGCCCCACCTGGCAAAGCTGGTTCAGGCGGTCCGCACACCCGCCTACATCCTGGACCGCCATTGGGATGCGATCGCCTGGAACAGGCCCGCAGCCTTGTTGTTCGAGGACTGGCTCAGGGCGCCGGCGCGGGGAGGGCGCAACCTTTTGCGCTACGTGTTTCTGCACCCACAAGCGCCCGCTTTCATCGTCAACTGGCCCGAGCGTGCGCAACGCCTGGTGGCCGAGTACCGCTCGGACACGGCAGCCTGGCGCGATGACCCGGTGCGCCAGGCCTTGGTCGATGAGCTGAGGTCGGCCAGCCGGGCCTTCGATTCAGCCTGGAAATCCCAAAAGGTATTGAGCCGTGAAGGGGGCCTGCGCGCGTTCGAGCAAGCCCGTTCGGGGCGGCGCGACTATGAGCAGTTCACCTTGCGGGTGGCGCAGCACCCGGACCTGAAGCTCACCGTGCTCGTGCCCGGTGAACTGGCCTAGCGGGCTCAGATCACGACGGTGCTGCCATCGAAACGCGTGAACTTGAAGCCTTCGAACGGTTCACGGAAGGTGAGCTTCTCATCGCGCAAGAGGGCGTTGGAATCGGTGGGTGAATGAGAGGAAGATGGGCTGCTTGAATCGCCGCAGGCGGGTGTGCAAAATCCAGTCCCCACCGTTCAGAACATCCCATGAACTCCATCACCATCTTCCACAACCCTGCTTGCGGCACCTCCCGCAGCACCCTGGCCCTGCTCCGCGAACGTGGCTTCGAGCCGCAAGTGATCGAGTACCTGAAAACGCCGCCGAGCCGTGAGGCCCTGCAAGGCCTGCTGGACGAGCTGGCGATCCCTGCGCGTGAGTTGCTGCGTGGCAAGGAAGCGCTCTACAGCGAGCTGGGGCTGGACGACGCCAAGTGGAGCGACGCCGAGCTTTTGGACATCCTGGCCGCACACCCCGCCTTGTTCAACCGCCCGGTCGTGGTCACGCCCAAGGGCGCGCGGGTGTGCCGTCCCGCCGAACGGGTGCTGGAGATCCTGCCCGAGGCCTGACCCGATATTGTCATGATCGGGGTGCAGCATTCGGCTCATGCGCCCCGATCTGCAAGCCGGTTTTCTGCGAGAGATCCTGAAGGCTCCCACCGAGTCGGGGGATCGCCTTGCCGGCTCGTTCAAGGTGCGCGCAGCTTGGATTTCCGACATCCACCTGGGCACCCAGGGATGCCAGGCCGAAGCCCTGCTGGACTTTCTTCGGCAGGTCGAGTGCGAAACGCTGTACCTCGTTGGCGACGTGGTCGATGGCTGGCAACTGCGGCGGCATTGGTACTGGCCTCAGTCGCACAACGACGTCGTGCAGAAGCTTCTGCGCAAGGCGCGCAAGGGCACGCGCATCATCTTCATCCCGGGCAACCACGACGAGTTCGCCCGCAAGTACATCGGCCACGATTTCGGCGGCATCGAAGTGGTGGACGAATGGACCCACGTCATGCTGGACGGCCGGCGGCTCTGGATCACGCATGGCGACCTGTACGACGGCGTGATCCAGTGCGCCCGGTGGCTGGCCCATGTGGGCGACTGGGCTTACGAGTTCACCCTGAAGGCCAACCGCTGGTTCAACACCGCGCGTGCCCGCATGGGCCTGCCTTATTGGTCCCTGTCGAAATACCTCAAGCTGAAGGTGAAGCGGGCGGTGAGCTATGTCGGCGATTTCGAGGCCGCGCTGGCACGCGAGGCGCGTCGGCGAGAGGTGCATGGCGTGGTGTGCGGCCACATCCACCACGCCGAGATCCGCACCATCGATGGCATCCTGTATTGCAACGATGGCGATTGGGTTGAAAGCATGACGGCGCTGGTGGAGCGGCTGGATGGCACGCTGGACATCGTGGACTGGACCGCCCGGCCTGCGGCGTCACGGAAGGCGGCGTCACTCCAGACCGCCTGAAGATCCTGTCAACTTGGCGCTACGATGCGCGCGATGACATCTGCACACGTCCTGTTCACCGTCCTGTCCCTGGTGGGGCTGCTGCTGCCCCATGGGGCTGCGGCGCGTGAGCCCGCCCCGGCTTGCGACCTGCCGGCCGTGACCAAGGTGTTGGAAAAGCGCCTGGGCGTCGTGTTTCCGCATGGTGGACAAAGTGGCGACGTGATCGACCTGGCATGCAAGCCCCACCCGGAGCACAGGCAATTGACCATCGTGGCCTTGTTCCACGACCTTCGAAGCCCCGCCGGTGCCCCGATCGACGACCAGAAGGGCTTCGTGGCCGCGGTGCTGGACACGCGTCGGGCCGTCCTCAAGAGCCTGTACCAAGAGACCCTGGAGCTGAACCCGGGCATCCGCATCACCGACACGAGCCTCTCCATCGACACGGCACGCTACGAACTGACGCCGGACGTGCGCGCCTTCGGCGTGCGCATGGACATTGGCCACAGCCCCAAATGCGCGGATGGCGGCACCAGCCGCTACCTCACGCTCCTGGTGCCCGACGGCAAGCGTTTGCGGCCCGTGCTGAAACGGCAACCCTTGCGCGTCTGGACCGTGGCCAAGTGGAACCTCACCGACAACATCGACGCCTGTTCCATCGAGACGGTCAAGGAAGCCGACCTGAGCCTGACCCCGGGTGCTGTCACCAACCACGGCTGGCGGGACCTGAATGTGAGCGTCCGCGTCCAGTCGCGTGGCCCTGGGCGCCAACTCGCCGAGGACTTGCCTGGCCGCAAGCTGACCCTGACCACATTGCATTACGACGGGGACCACTACCCTGGCAACCTGGGGCCTCTGGCGAGCAAATTGCTCAGGCCTTGAGCCCGTGCAAAGGTGTGGAAGGCGGCGAGGCCAAGGCGCTCAAGCGCACCTGGTTGTTCGTGTTCGCCATCTGCCTGCACAACCTGCCCGAGGGCCTGGCCATCGGCGTGGGCTTCGGGGGCACCGACCCGATGCGCGCCAGCGCCCTGGGTGCTGGACACGGCCCTCGGCTGAGGCCGACCGGTCAAGGCTTGGGCGTGGTGTGCGGGTCCTCCTGCAGGCCGTTGACGTTGAAGCCCTGCTTGGTCAGTTGCGCTTCGATGTCCAGCCGGTCTTGCGGTGCCATCGTCGGTGTGCGCGAAAGGATCCAGAGGTACTCACGGCTGGGTTCGCTCACCACCGCGTACCGGTAGTCGGGCGCGAGCTGGATCACCCAATAGGGAGCCCAGACACCGGGCACCCAACCCAGCACCGCGGGTGCGAAACGCACCTGCAATTGGGAGGTGCTGACGACCTTGCCCACCGGAATGCCCAGGAAGCGGGGTTGGGCCAACCGTGCCTCACCCACGGCCTCGTCGGTGGCGCCGGTCGCGGTCTTGCACTGGTTGATCACTTCGATCCGGCCAGATGAAAGCAGGCGGTAGTTGGCGGTGGTATCGCTCACGCACTGCGACTGGAACTTGTTCGGATAGTGGGCGATCTGGTACCAGCGGCCCAGGTAGCGTGTGAGATTGACCGATTCAACGGACTCAAGCGGTGCCGCAGGGTCGGCGGCCTGTGCCAGAGGGGCAGCCAGGGCCAGGGCAAAAGCGAGGCTCAAGGCCAGATGAGGTGGGCGCAAAGTCATGGGCGGGGTTCTCCTTGTGTTCGGCCTGTCAGCAATCGGCGCGCCCGGGCATCGGCTCGCTCATGCGGTCGCGTCTGGCCAGGGCGGGGAACAGGCGGAACCAGAGTGCCGCCACCAGCAGCGTGCCCATGCCGCCAAACACCACCGAGCCCACCGGCCCCATCAGCGCGGCCGTCGCGCCGGATTCGAACTCGCCCAACTGGTTGGAAGCCCCGATGAAGATGGAGTTGACGGCCGAGACGCGGCCACGCATGTCATCGGGCGTTTCGAGTTGCACCAAGGTCGAGCGGGTGACCACGCTGACGTTGTCGGCGGCGCCCGTGATGGCCAGTGCCAGCAACGACAGCCCGAAGTGGCTGGACAGGCCGAACACCACCATGGCCAGGCCGAACACCGCCACCGCACCCATCAGCTTGGGGCCGACCCAGCGTTGCAGTGGCCAGCGGATCAGGACCATCGACATGGTCAAGGCGCCGACCGCCGGTGCCGCGCGCAGCAGGCCCAATCCAGCCGGGCCGGTGTGCAGGATGTCGCGGGCATAGATCGGCAGCAGGGCCGTGGCCCCGCCCAGCAGCACCGCGAACAGGTCCAGCGTGGTGGCGCCCAGGATGATCTTGTGCCGCCAGACGAAGCCCAGGCCGGCGAACACGGTTTGCCAGGTGGCCGAGGCAGTCGATGGCTGGTGGTCGTAGCGCACGCTCAAGGTCAGCGCACAGGCGATCAGCATCAAGGCCATGCAGGTGGCGTAGACGGTGGTGGCGCCATGCACATACAGCAGGCCACCCAACGCCGGGCCGCCGATGACCGCGACCTCCATGCCGCCGCTGCTCAGCGCGATCGCGCGCTGAAGCAGCTCGCGCGGCACCAGTTGCGGCGTCAGGGCCTGCTGGGCCGGCATCTGAAAAGCGCGCGCCAAGCCCAGCACCACCGAGATGCCCAGGATCAGCGACCGGTTTGCAAAGCCCTCGTGCGTGGCAGTCACCAGCAGCAAGGCCATCAAGGCCTGCGTGAACATGCAGGCGGCGAAGATGCGGCCCCGGTGCACACGGTCGGCCATGTGGCCCGCCGGCAAGGTCATCACCAGCGCGGGCACGAACTGGAAGAGGCCGACCAGACCCAGGTCCCAGGGGCTGGAGGTGATGTCGTACATGTGCCAGGCAACGGCCACCATGAGCATCTGGTTCGCGGTGGTGCCGTTGAGCCGGGCCAGCCAGAAACGGATGAATTGCTTTTGGGCGAGAAGTTCAGACAGTCGGTTCTGGGGCATCAAGCCAGTTTAGCGATGATGGCCTTTTGAAGTGACGGGTCGGCGAATTCAGCGCATTTCCGGACCAGACCGCAGATTCAAGGCATGATTTCCGGGCAGCTGGTGGTCGGCAGGAGGTGAGTTGAGATGGGTGACATCCCCGAAGAAATCGCGAAGCGCGTGGCGGCGATCGAGCAGGCGCCGGTGGTGTTCTCGGCCATGACGATGAAGCACCAGCGCATCCTTCAGATCGGACGCCTGCTGCCCTGGCTGGAACAGACCCTGGCCGATGAGTTCACCATGCACCGGCTGGTGGACGAAGTTGATCCAGATGGTTTTCTGCGTGAGCACGGCGCAGGGTTCACGGGTCTGGTCACGCCTTCCTGGTTTGGCGCATCCGCGGACTTGCAAGCATCGCTGCCATCGCTTCGCGTGATCTCGAACTTCGGCGTGGGCCTCGACAAGCTTGACCTGGCGAGCGCGGCGGCGAAGGGCATTGCCGTGGGCTACACGCCCGACGTGCTCAATGATTGCGTGGCCGACCTGGCCGTGGGCCTGATGCTGGACGTGGCGCGGCGCAGTGTGGAATCCGATCGTTTCGTGCGGGCCGGGCGATGGCCCAGTGGTGGCTTTGGCCTGGGCCGCCAAGTCAGCGGTGCGCGCCTCGGCATCGTGGGCCTGGGCCGCATCGGCCAGACCTTCGCGCGGCGCGTGGCGGGCTTTGACATGCCGGTGCGCTACCACGCGCGCCATGCTGTGCCGGGCGTGGCCTGGGACCACGAGCCTTCGTTGATCGCCTTGGCACGCTGGTGCGACTTCCTGGTGGTGATCGTGTCGGGCGGCGCAGGGACGCGGCACCTGGTCAATGACGATGTCTTGAATGCCTTGGGCCCACGGGGCTTCCTGGTCAATGTCTCGCGCGGTTCGGTCATCGATGAAGCCGCTTTGGTGAAAGCCTTGCAGGAAGGCCGCATCGCGGGGGCGGGTCTGGACGTTTACGAAGACGAGCCGAATGTGCCGGCGGCGCTGATGGCGCTCGACAACGTGGTGCTGCTGCCCCACATCGCCAGCAACACCGAGGAAACCCGGCGCGCCATGGCCGAGCGCGTGCTGGCCAATCTGCGCGGGTTTTTCAAGGACGGCCATCTGCTGTCGGCCGCGCCCTTGCCGGTTCATTGAAGGACTGGTGGGCGCCGAGTGTCCCCACCATGTCGCTTCAGCGGCCAGGGACCCGGCAGCACCGCGCGTAGGTTTGCACCGTGCGGCTGGAACCGGTCTGGTTGTCGACCCAGGTGCGCCAGCCATTGGGGGCGGTCGGGCTGCCATCGGTCCAGATGTTGGGCCGACCCAAGGTGCCTTCCGTCGGGAAAGTGCCTCCGCCCGTGACGGTGTAACCCGCCGGGCAGATGGCGTCCACCGACGTGTAGGCGTTGTAGGGCACGGGCGTCACGGCCGAGGCCACTGAGGTGCAATCCAGCGCGGTGGCCACGGGCGCGGCGAAGTAGCCGACCACATCGATGACCACGTTGGAGTTCACGGTCGACGCGATGCTGAAATCGGCGCCGGCGCCCGGCACGACCGGAACGATGGTGGTGTTGGCAATGATCTGGTTCGCGGTGAAGTTCAGCGCGCTGGCGTTCGGCTTGGTGCCCAGGCCCCAGGCCACGAAGACACCAGGTCCGGCTGGCGAAACCGAGGTGATCGTCATCGCGACCGCCGCGGCCTGCCCCAGGGGCACGCCGCAACTGCCGTTGAAGCCGCCTTGCGATGTGAAGGTGGTGCCATCGACATCGAAGGTGCGGGTGGTGTTCGCGGTCAAGGGCCCACCACTGCCGGCCACCCGGGTGTCGACGATGCGGCAGGGGGTGACCGGGGTGTAGACGGTGTCGCTGCTGAAGCTGCCCAGGGCGAGCGGTTCGAGTGCGATGCCTCGGGCGGAAGAGGCTTTCAAGGCCTGAACTTTTTCGGCGCTGGTCTGGACCGTCTGCGCCGAGGCGCTTGAGACGCCCAGCAAGGCTGCACAACAGGCCAGCGTGATCCGAGTTCCAAAGGCCCTGGTGTCATTGCTCGTCATGATCAATCCCCTTGATTGAGTCGGCCCGGTGATGGGCCAGTGGTGCAGAAGTGCCCGGGGATTGAACGGCAAACCGGTGAACGGCGCAATCGCGGAATGGTGGCCACCCCTAGTTTGAAGGACGCGCCTCCGACGCTTGGGCTTGAGCACCAGGCTGGAAGACGAAGGAGGCCTTGGCCCCCAGGCCGTTGCCCACGTCCACTTGCCGATGTTGGGTCTGGCCCTGGTGCTTGGCGTGCACGATGTAGCGACCCGGTGGCAGGCGCAGCAAGGTGAACGGCCCTTCGGTCGGGGCCTCGAACACGACTTCGCCCGAAGGCTTGGTGATGGTCAGTGGCACCGCGGCCGTGTACTCGTTCCTGCCATGGTTGGACTGGAAGGTTTCGATGTCCAGCGAATAGTCTTCACGGGCAGCTTTCAGCGCGGTGGATTCGTCCAGTCCCACGCCGCCACTGACGTAGCTGATGCCGTGGTTGGTTTTCTCGGCGGGCAGGGCGGTTTCGCCAGCCCAGGCGTGGGCCGTGGCAAAGGCCACCGTCCAGGCGGCCATGCCGGCGATCCAGCGTGTTTGCGAGGGTGCAGTCATGCGGCGCTCCTTGTGGGATTCGTGTGAATCACCCAGCGCGGCAATCGACGTGCCCGCCTGAGGCGCACTAAGCCAGGTCGCCCGTCACCGCCTGCACACCGGCCTTGGCGATCTGCGCGTCTTCGCCCGGCTTGACGCCGCTGACGCCCACCGCGCCCACGCACTGGCCATCCACCATCACCGGTACCCCGCCTTCCAGCAGGCCTTCCAGTTTGGGGACCGACAGGAAGGCAGTGCGGCCACCGTTGACCATGTCCTCGATGCCTTTGGTTTCGCGCTTCATCTGCGCCGCCGTGGTCGCCTTGGCCTGCGAAATGGTGGCAGAAGCGATGTTGGCCCCCGGCATGCGCGTGAAGCCCAGCAGGTGTCCTCCGTCGTCGCACACGGCGATGGACACGGCCCATTGGTGGGCTTGGGCTTCCTGCTGCGCCGCCTGCAGGGCCTTGAACGCGTCTTCGCTGGTCATCACCTGTTTGGAGTTCACGGTTGTTCGCCTTCCATGGTTGCGCCCCAACGTGGGTCATTGGGCGGGGCTGCGTGCAAAGGCCGTGCCGGGGCGTGGCGCGGGGCAGCCACCTACCCTCAAGGCTGGGCCAGGACTTGCTGGATGCGCTGTTCGATCCGGGCTTCATCGCCTTCGCCGACATGGGTGAAGACGATGCGGCCCTGGCGGTCGATCAGGTACAAGGCCGGCCAATACCGGTTGCCGTAAGCGTTCCAGGTTTGGTAGTGGTTGTCCAGCGCCACGGGGTAGCTCAGGCCGTGGCGGCCAAGGGCCTGGCGCACATGGTCGGGCGACCGTTCGAAGGCGAACTCCGGCGTGTGCACGCCCACCACGGTCAGCCCTCGGCTGGCGTAGCGCTCGTGCCAGCGCTGGATGTGCGGCAGGGTGTTCACGCAATTGGAACAGCCATAGGTCCAGAACTCGACCAGCACCACCTGGCCGCGCAACGCTTTCAGGCTGAGGGGCGGGCTGTTCAGCCATTGGCCGATGCCGGTGAACTCGGGCGCGGCCTGGGCGCTGTTCATGGCAGTGGCTTCGCTGGACGGCGCCGCTGTCTGGTTCAAGCCCGACCAGACCCGACTCGCCCACGCACTGGCCTGGGCATCCAGTTGCAGTCCCAGGGTGAGGGCCGAGCCCAGCACCATGAGGCCGCAGATTCGCCGGAAGCGCTCCGCATGGCGCGTGAAGGCGCGCACCTGGCGGGTCATCGCCTGGCCGCCATAGGCGATGGCCAGCATGGGCAGCCCCGCGCCCGCGGCGTAGGACAGCAACAATGGTGCGGTGGTGCCGGCCGAATGCTGGTTGGCCACCAGTGCCAGGATGGAGGCCAACACCGGACCGGCGCATGGGGTCCACAAGGCGCCCAGGCTCGCACCCAGCAGCAGGCTGCCCCAGGGGCCCCGTGTGGTGCGGCTTCCCACGGCGTGTGCCATGTCCGCCACCCGGCCCAGTGGGGCCATCAACCGGTCGCCCAGCGTGGGCCAGACCATCAGCACGCCGGCGAGCAGCATGCCGCTGGTGGCGATCCAACGGACCGCGTCGGGTGACAGGCCCAACACCTGGGTGGACGCCGAGAACACCAGGGCCAGGGCCGTGAAACTGAACACGAACCCCAGGATGATGAACAGCGGCCGGCGGCGGTCGGCACCTTGCGCCGACACGCCCAGCAGCAGGGGGAGCACCGGCAGCACGCAGGGGCTGGCGATGGTGGCCACGCCCGCGAGGCCGGCGATGGGCCATTGCCATGTGGTGGTGAAGTCCATCATGGTTGCACCCGTTGCCAGACTTGGGTCTTGCCGAACAGCGGCAGGCCCACATAAGGACGCAACACCAGTTCACCGGCCTGGCCGATCGACATCTGGCAGCGGTAGGTCTTGCCGGTCTCGCGGTTGTAGATCTGGCCGTGCCAGTGGCCCGCCTCGCCGGGGTCTGGCTTGAAATCGATCAGGATCTTCATGCCCAGGGCGGGCCGGGCATCGACGGGCTGCATGGGCTCGTTGCTGTCCGGGCTCATCGATCGGTTGGCCAGCACTTGGGTGGCGGTGCCGCACAAGGCCGGGCCGCAGGGCGCGACCTCGACTTCCAGGTTGCCGCTGGCGGTGATCCAGCGGCCGCGCGGGTCGGGTGGTTCTCCGCCGGCCCAGGCGCTCAGGCACAGGGTGGTGGTCGTGATGAGGGTGGCCAGTTGGCGCATGGTGATGATCTCCGTGTGGTGAGGACGGATTCATTACAGGGTGCCGAGGTATCCCGCTCATGTCCGGTGGCAGCCGATTTGCAAGCGGACTTGTCGTGGGACAGGCCAGACAAACTTTGGCACAAAGCTCCTTGCGTCTGAAATGGCCGACTTGAGCGTTGAGCGGGAATGCCGTTTGCCAGGTCAACAGCAACACTGGAGGTCCACCATGGGTGACAACAACCACAGCCGGGGCGGCACCGACCGCCTGCGCATCAACCTGAACGAGGACCTCGAGGTCAGCCACTGGACCCGCCGATTCGGCATCTCGCGCGAGGTGCTCAAAGACGCCATCGACGAGGTGGGTGACCGGGTGCACGATGTCGACGAATACCTGCAGGAGCGGGAAAGCGCCGGAAGGTCGCATTCAAGCTGAAGTCAGTGCAAGGGCGCGTGGGTGAGCGCCCGGTGCACCTCGCCGATGAAGCGGCCCGAATCGAAATTGTCCTTGCCCACGAGCTGACAGACCTGGCCAGTCAGTTGATCGCGCTCATTCGGGCTCAGGTCGCGTCCTGTGACGATCATGATCGGGATGCCCGCGCTGCTCGGGTCCGACTTCAATTCATCGACGACCTGGAAACCGCTGAACTCTGGCATCTCCAGGTCCAGCATGATGAGGTCTGGCTTGAAGCGCCGGGCCAATGCCACGCCTTCCGCGCCGCCGTAAGCACGCAAGACCACGCAGCCCAGCTTCTGGAGCGGTTGGGCCAACACTTCGACGGCCTGCTGGTCATCGTCCACGACCAGGGCCGTGACTTCCTGGTGGGTGCCTGGCAAGAGGCCCAGCCGGTTCAGGCCTTGCTTCAATTCTTCGAAATGGATGGGTTTTTGCAAAGCCAGCGAGGCCCCCAATGAATGGGCCAGGCCGCCGTCGGGCTGGATGGAGACCACGACCACCGGCACCTGCGCCCAACGTTGCAGCGATTTGATCCGCCGCAGGAAGGCCCAGCCATCCATGCCTGGCAGCATGATGTCCAGGGTGATGAGGTCGGGGACCAGGCTTTCGCTCAGGATCAGCGCGGCCTCGGCCGACGCCACGTGGGTGACGGTGAAGCCCTGGGCCTCCAGTTGCAGCGTCATCAGCGTGGCTGCCCGGTCGTCGTCTTCGATGACCAGCGCCAAGCCGCGCGGAGCGACGAGTTTGGCGATGTCGGCCCTGGCCGCCGCGACCTCGTTTTTGCGCCAGGGCAGCCAGACGGTGAAGCAGGTGCCGCGGTCGGGTTCGCTGCTGACCGCGACAGCGCCGCCATGCAACTCGGCCAGGCGCAAGACCATGGCCAGCCCCAGGCCCGTGCCTTCGATGCCGCGGTTGGCAGGGTGGTTGATCTGGGTGAAGGGGGTGAACAGTTGCTTGAGGTCTTGCGGGCGCATGCCGATGCCGCTGTCAGTGACCGAGATTTCCAGGAAGTCGCCCTCTTCGCCTGGCGGCAAGGTGGTGCGTCGGCCGACTTCGAATCCAGGCACGCTGGACGCCGCGTGTTGCCGGTTCACCCTCTGCGCCTGCAGCTTGACCTGGCCGCCTTGCGGCGTGAACTTCACCGCGTTGGACAGCAGGTTGTAGAGGATCTGCTTGAAGCGGCGCGCGTCCACCACCACCTCGCCCATGGGCATGGTGATGTTGCTGCTCAGCCGCAACTGCTTGGCGTGCGCCTTCTCTTCGACCACGCGCATCCCGTCGGCCAGCATGTTGGGCACGTCCACCGCCTCGAACTGCAGCTCGACCTTGCCCGCGTCCACCTTGGACATGTCGAGGATGTCGTTGATCAAGGCCAGCAGGTGCTGACCACCTTCGAAGATGTGGCCCATGTAGTCGCGTTGGCGCGCCGCGAGTGGTCCCACCAGGCCATCCTTGAGCAGTTCCGAGAACCCGATGATGGCGTTCAAGGGCGTGCGCAATTCGTGCGACATGTTCGACAGGAACTCGGACTTCATGCGGCTCGACTCTTCGAGCATCTGGTTTTTCTCCGTCATCTCCGCGTTCACGACTTCCAGCTCGCTGGCCAGGCGACGCAGTCGGGTCTCGCTTTCATGCAGCGCGTTGTTGCGAGCCTGCAATTGTTCGTTGGCGCGGGCCACCTGCTGGGCCCGAACGTAGATTTCCGCTTCGGCGCGCTCGACCGCGCTTCGCAGCTTTTCGGCTTCCTTGTCCTGCTCGGCGCCACGGTGGCGCAGCTGCACGAACTCGGTCACGTCTTCCGCGCGGTGGGCGATGAGGCACACCTGGCCTTTGGCGTCCAGCACGGGTGAGTTCAGGCAACTCCAGTAGCGTTCTTCAAAGCCGCCGCCTTCCGAGTCGGGCCGGCGGATGTCGTATTTCTGCAGAGGCATCCAGTCGGCTTCGTGGGACGCCAGCACGCGTTGCAGCGACGCGCGCAGGTTGCTGACGCCGGAAGCCGCCTCGTCGTCCGGGTTGTCGGGAAAGACCTCGAACAAGTGCCGGCCCACGATCTGAGCTCGCTCGGTCTTGGTGGCCAGCAGGTAGTCGTTGCTGACCGCGACGATGGTGAGGTTGGGTGCCAGCACCAGGTAAAGACCCGGCACCGATTCAAACAGCAGGTGAAAGTCCAGCGCGTCGTCATCAGCCATGTGCATTCCCTGGTGCTGTGAACCGTTCAATTCTGTCGCGTGGAAGCCTTGTCATGGTGCGCCAGCACCTCATCGATGGCTTGCAGCAGCGTCTGGTACCGGATGGGCTTGGCCACGTAACCGGAGCAACCACCGGCCCGCATGCGTTGCTCATCGCCTTTCATGGCCGAGGCGGTCAAGGCGATGATGGGGATGTGGCCTGTGCGTGGGTCGTCTTTGAGCAGGCGGGTGGCGGTCATGCCGTCGATGCCGGGCAGGCGCATGTCCATCAGGATCAGGTCCACGGGTTCGGAGCTGGCGATGCGCAAGCCATGTTCCGCGGTCTGTGCGCTCAAGGCCATGTGGCCGGCACCCTCCAGGATGGCCATGGTGAGTTGCAGGTTGGCCGGCGTGTCTTCGATGATGAGGATGCGCGACATGCGCAGGAGTTTGCCCACAAAATCCCCGGAGATCACCTGTTTTCCGCCTGACCTTCAGACTGTCAGGGGTATGTCTGAAAGTCGACCCTCGTTTTTAGCGCATGCTTGATCGGTTTGTGCTGGGCTTCTTTGGCAAGATGCGCACTTATGCCGCTTCATCCACCGACCGACCTCCTCAGCGAACGCCTGGACCTGCTCACCCGCATCAATGTGGACGATCTCCTGGCCTCCACCGGCCTGGGTTTTCTGCGGCGAACCCCTCTGCGCTGGCTGTTCTGGCCCGCCGCGCGCCGCTTTGCCCGCCTGGTGCATGAGTTCGACAACCGCGTGGGCGAGCAGGGCCTGGCGAAAGGCAGCGAATGGTTGCTGCTGCGCATGACCGGCGGGATGCGGGTGCAGGGCCTGGACCAAGTGCCGGCCAGCGGTCCCGTCTGTGTGCTGGCCAACCACCCTGGCATGACCGACACCGTGGCCTTGTTCGTCAGCCTGGCCAGGCGTCCCGACTTGCGGGTGATCGCCATGGACCGGCCTTTCCTGCGGGCCTTGCCGAATGTGGCACGCCAGCTCATCTTCCTGCCCGAGGATGAGGCGGGCCGCCTGTCCGTGGTGCGTGCCGGGGTCAAACACCTCAAGCAGGGCGGGGCCTTGCTCACCTTCCCCGCTGGCGAGATCGAGCCCGACCCGGGCGCTTTCGGTCGGCGCGCGGCCATCGAATCCCTGAACAACTGGTCGGACAGCCATGCCGTGTTCGGCCGGCTGGTGCCCCAGACCCCCATCGTGCCGGCCATTGTCAGCCACGTGGTGTCGGCGCGCGCCCAGCGCAATCCGCTGACCCGCTTGCGCCGCACGCCCGAAGATCGCGAAAAACTGGCCGCCGTGTTGCAGGTGATGTGGCGTCCTTACCAAAGGCAGGTGGTCAAGGTGGCGTTCGGGTCGCGGCAAGTGGTGCCGGCCGATGGCGTCTCGGCCACCCAGGCCATCGTGGACCAGGCCCGGCAGGTGATCGAGACCATCGCCTGGGAGTTGGACCACGGCGCGGGTTGGACCCATCCCGGGGCCCTGTTGGGTGAGCAGCCGGCCATGCCCACATGAGCGCGCCGCCCATGCTGTCCCGTGTCGCCCAGGCCTGCTGGCTGGTCGAACCCGGCTGCGCCGAGTGGCGGCAGGAAGCCCTGCCGACGCCTGGCGACCACGAGGTGCTGGTCCGCACCTTGCACAGCGGCATCAGCCGGGGCACCGAGGTGCTGGTGTTCCGTGGACACGTCCCTGCCAGCGAGCACCAGCGCATGCGCGCACCGTTCCAGGCGGGCGATTTTCCAGCGCCGGTGAAGTACGGCTACAACAGCGTCGGCATCGTGGAGCAAGGCCCCGCCGAGCTGTTGGGCCAGGCGGTGTTCTGCCTGTACCCGCACCAGACCCGCTACGTGGTCCCCGCCGATGCCGTGCATCTATTGCCCGCGAATTTGCCACCCGCGCGCGCCGTGCTGGCGGCCAACCTGGAGACGGCGGTGAACGCCTTGTGGGATGCGTCGCCGCGCGTGGGCGACCGCATCGCCGTGGTCGGCGGTGGCACGGTGGGCCTGCTGGTGGCCTGGCTGGCCGGGCAGTTGCCTGGCAGTGTGGTGGAGGTGGTGGACACCAACCCCGCGCGCCGTGGCCTGGCCGAGCAGCTTGGCGTGTCCTTCGCCAGCCCTGAATCGGCCATGCCGGAGGCCGACTTAGTGGTCCATGCCAGTGGCCGTCCTGAAGGCCTGACGACGGCTCTGCGCCTCGCCGCCTTCGAAGCCACGGTGCTGGAGATGAGCTGGTTCGGTGAACAAGCCGTGAGCGTGCCGTTGGGCGGCGCCTTCCATGCGCGGCGCCTGACGCTGAAAAGCTCGCAGGTCGGACAGGTGGCCACCGAGCAGCGTGGCCGCTGGACCTACCGGCGGCGCATGGCCTTGGCCTTGTCCTTGCTGGGCGACCCCCGCCTGGATGCCTTGATCACCGATGCCTCGCCTTTCGCCGAGCTGCCATCGGTCCTGGCCCAGCTGGCAGCGGGGGCGAACGACCACACCCTTTGCCACCGCATCGATTACTTTTGAACCGAAAAGAGAACCATGTACAGCGTCAACGTCCGCGACCATTTCATGATTGCCCACAGCTTCAAGGGCGCCGTCTTCGGCCCCGCCCAACGCCTGCACGGCGCCACCTACGTGGTCGACCTGGAGTTGCGCCGGCCCGAACTGGACGCCGATGGCATCGTGGTGGACATCGGCCTGGCCACCGACGTGCTGCGCACCGTCCTGGGCGAGCTGAATTTCCGCAACCTCGACGAAGAGTCGGCCTTCAGTGGCCGCAACACCACCACCGAATTCATGGCCCGCGCCGTGTTCGACCGCGTGGTCCGGCGCATTCACGCGGGTGAACTCGGCCTGCACGCCCATGGCCTCAGCCACCTGCGCGTGACCCTGCACGAATCCCACGTGGCCTGGGCGGCCTACGAAGGGGCCTTGCCCGCCGCGGCCACCTGAAGCCGAGGGCATGCGCAGGCGGATCGTTTTCATCGTCCCGGGCGAGCTGGACAGCCTCACGGGGGGCTATGGCTACGATCGCCAGGTCATCGCCGGTTTGCGCGAGGCTGGCTGGGTGATCGAGGTTCTCGTGCTGGACGCGTCCTACCCGTGGCCCGGTGAGCAGGCGCGAGCACAGGCCGCCGTGTCGATCGCCGCCATCCCTGATGGCACGGTGGTCGTGGTGGATGGCCTGGCTTTCGGGGCCCTGCCCGAGTTGGCGGAATTGCACGCGCGGCGGCTGCTCTGGGTGGCCTTGGTGCACCATCCCCTGGCCCATGAAACCGGTTTGACCACGGCGCAGCGCGATCAATTGGCGGCCAGCGAGCGCCGTGCGCTGGCCGCCGCGCGTGCGGTCATCGTCACCAGCGCGTTCACGGCACGAAGCCTGGTGGCCGACTTCCAGGTGGTGGCCGGGCGCATCACCGTGGTGCTGCCCGGCACCGAGGTCGCGCCAAGTCCGAAGCGCCTGGCGGGCCTGATCAGGGAGGACGACGTGCCCGGTGGCCTGTCCTTGCTGTGCGTGGCCACGCTGACGCCGCGCAAGGGGCACGAATGCCTGATCGACGCCCTGGCGGGTTTGAAGGACCGGCCCTGGACGCTGCATTGCGTGGGCAGCCTGTCCTTCTCGCCGGCCACGGTGGCCTCGGTGCGCGCGGCCATCGATCGGCAGGGTTTGCAGGGCCGGGTGTGCCTGCATGGCGAGGTCTCCGCCGACGCCTTGTCGGCGTTTCATGGGCGGGCCGACTTGTTCGTGTTGCCCTCTTTCTTTGAAGGTTACGGCATGGCGCTGGCCGAGGCCCTGGCCCACGGACTGCCCGTGTGCAGCACGACGGCCGGTGCCATCCCCGACACCGTCCCGGCCGACGCAGGGGTGCTGGTGCCGGCGGGCGACGTGCCCGCCTTGCGCGGCGCCTTGGCGCGGCTGATCGACGAACCCGGCTGGCGGGCGACCCTGGCGCGCGGTGCAAGACGCGCTGGCGGGGACCTGCCCACCTGGACGCAAGCGGCATCGCTTTTTGCCCAAACACTGGAACGGATCAAAGCATGAGCAACCCTGGATTCAGCGCCGACTGGCTGCGCCTGCGCGAACCCCACGACCAGGCCGCGCGCCAGGCGGCCTTCAAGGCGCTCGACGGGCACGATCTGGTGGTCCGGTGGCGGGCCGCGGCTTCACCGCGAGGTGGCGATGCCACCTTCGAAGTCACTGACCTGGCGTGTGGCAGTGGCGCCAACCTGCGCGAACTGGCGCCCAGGCTGGGCGGACGCCAGCGCTGGCGGCTGGTCGACCACGACCCCGCTTTGCTGGCGGCCTTGCCTTTGGCCTTGAGTGAATGGGCTGGCCGGGAAGGGCACCACCTCACGCAGACCGCGGATGGGCTGCTTCACATCGACGGGGCGGGATTCAGTGCCGAGGTCCGGTCTTGGCAACTCGACCTGGCGCGGGACTTGTCCCGGCTGGACTTGGCCCACACCCACTTGCTCACCGCCTCGGCCCTGTTGGACCTGGTGTCATTGCCCTGGTTGCGTGAACTGCTGGGGCAAGCCCGGGCCGCTGGCGTCCCGATGCTGTTTGCGCTCAATGTGGATGGGCGCCACCTTTGGGATCCCGAGGACGCCGATGACCGGCTGGTGCACGGTCTGTTCTCCCGCCATCAGCAGCGTGACAAGGGCTTTGGCCCTGCGCTGGGCCCCCAGGCGCCCGCCGAGGTGGTTCGCCTGTTGTCGGAGGCGGGGTTCGGGGTCCGGCAGGCCCAGAGCGACTGGCTCATCCAAGGCCAGGGCGGCCATGCCATGCAGACGGCTCTGATCCAGGGAGTGGCCGCGGCAGCGCTGGAGCAGTCGCCGTCCGATGGGGGGGCCGTGCTGGCCTGGACCACGCGGCGCCTGGCCCGCATCAACACCACCAGCCTGCGCGTCGGGCACGTGGACATCGCCGCCACCTTGGATCAGCCTGCCGCGGGCCTCAAATCCAGGTCCCACAGCTGATCGGGCCCCATGGGGTGAAGGCGACAAGGCGGCCGGACGCAGTCGGCCAGGCGGTCCGGACCCGTGAAGCTCAGGCCAGGCCGGCCGTTGCCAATGATCAATGGGGCCACGGCCAGGTGAAGCCGGTCCAGGCAACCCTGGGTCATGAAGCGCGACACGGTCACGCCGCCGCCTTCCACGAACAGCAGCTTCAGGCCGTGGGATTGCAGTGCTTGAATGGCGGCTGGCAAGCGGGGTGAGCCATCGGCCTGCAACAGGCCGGGCACCGACAGCACGGCCGAAGCGCCCACCAAGGCGGTGGCGCGTTCATGCCAACGCTCATCGCACAGCCACAGCGTCGGGGCCTGACCATCCTTGAACACGGTGGTGTGCGCCACCTGTTCCGCCAAGCGCAGGGACGGGTCCAACAACACCCGTGTGGGACAGGGGCCAGACACCAGTCGGGTTGTCAGTCGTGGGTCGTCCGCGACCACGGTGCCCGCGCCCACGATCACCGCGTCGCACAGGGCGCGCAAGCGGTGCAGGTGGGCCAGGTTCTCCGGGCCGTTGATGAAGCAGGAATCCCCCGTGCGGGTGGCCACGCAACCGTCCAGGCTCTGGCCCAGTTGGGCAATCACCCAGGGCGGGTTGCCGGCGTGGCGGTCCAGCAAGGGCTTGAACAGGTCGAAAAACTGGCGGGAAGCATCGCTCCAGGGGCCGATCAGCCGCCAGCCGGACGCGTCGGACCAGGCCAGGCCGTCGGACGGCGGACTCGGTGGCCGACCTGCACGGCGGGCCTCGGCGATGCCAAGGCAGAAGGTCCACAGCGCCTCGTCGTCCATCAGATTCGGCTTTTCAAGAGGGCAGGCATCATTTCCATCGATTGAAAGGGTTCGCCCTATCGTACATTGCGCGTACTTCGGCGCGGGAAAGTGCCGATCGATTTCTGAACGCCGTGCGTTACCCTCCCACCCAATCCAAGCATCCGTTCCCCGCATGCTGTTCGCGGGCCTCTTGATGAACCAACTACAAAACACCCATCACCCTGACCGGATCGCCCTTTACGACCAGATCGAAGCCGAATTCGAAGCCATCAAGCAGCGTTACCGCGCCAAACTGGGCCCTGCCGACGTTGCTTACATCAAAGGTTTGCGCCTGAAATCCCGCTTGGCGGAATTGGTGGGGCGGGGCTTGCTGTGGATCAGTCCCGAGCCCATCACCTTCAGCCTGGGCGTCGCCTTCACCTTGTTGCACCGCAACCTCGAATCGATCGAGATCGGGCACAACGTGTTGCATGGGCAGTACGACAGTTTTGCCGAGATCCCGCAGTTTCATTCGCACAACTTCAAGTGGAAAGCCCCGGTCGACGAAGAAGGCTGGCGCCGCGAACACAACGGCCTGCACCACGTGCACACCAATGTGTACGAGATGGACCCCGACCTGAACCACGGCATCCTGCGGATGAACGACAAGCAGCCTTGGAACAGCATGCACCGCTGGCAGGTGCCGATGTACCTGTTCTTCGCCTACCCCATCGTGCTGTACGGATTCAACGCCCAGAACCTGGGTTTCCGCCAGGCCTACCGCGAAGAAAAATTCCCGCTGGGCAACGAAGGCTATGCGCCTGTGCACCACCCTGGCGTGACCGATGCACAGCTCAAGCGACGCCACTGGCTGTCGATCAGCCGCGTGTTGTTCAAGGAATACCTGCTCTTCCCCGTGCTGGCACTGGCCACCGGCTTCTCCTTCTGGAAGGTGATGCTGGGCAACATGCTGGTCGATGGCATCAACAACTACTGGATCAGCCTGACCATCCAGGCCACGCACCTGACCGAGCCCCTGCAGCCCGAAGACGCCTTGAAGCACAAGGGCCACTGGTACCTGACCCAGCTGGATTCGAGCGTGAATTTCAAGGGCAGCCGCACCATGAGCATCCTGTGGGGCCACCTGAACTACCAGATCGAGCACCACCTCTTCCCCGACATCCCGTCGCGGCACTACCCGGACATCGCGCGGGAAGTGCAGGAAGTCTGCCAGCGCCACGGCCTGCCCTACAAGTGCAACCCGACGTGGTTCCACGCCATCCGCAACTACATGGCCGTGATGTGGAAGTTCTCCTTCCCCCCCAAGGCCGATGTGAATGGCGAGCCGGCCGGGGGGCCACGCCATGCTTGACCGCGCCCTGGCCCGGGTCAACCACTGGGCGCTCGACACCGTGGCGCCGCATTGGGTGGACTACGTCGTCAGCAACACGATGACCGATTTCAACCGCTGGTTCAACGGTTTCCTGTGGACCTACGAATTGAAGGCGCTGGTGGAGCAGGTCATCGACGAAGCCCCGGGCGTGAAGACCTTCGTGCTGCGCCCCAACCAGCATTGGCGCGGTTTCCAGCCTGGCCAGCATGTCGAGGTGTTCCTGCCCATCGACGGCGAGACGGTTCGCCGGTACTACAGCCTGTCGGGCTTGCCAAATGGCCGTTTCAGCATCACCGTCAAGCAAGCCAAGACGGGCAAGGCCTCCGGCTGGATGCACCAGCACTTGCGCGCCGGCATGAGCCTCAAGGTCGGCCACCCGCAAGGGCGGTTCTGCCACCAGGGCCAGGCCAAGTTGCTGTTCCTGTGCGCGGGCTCGGGCATCACGCCTTGCCACTCGATGGTCAGCGCCTTGTTGGTCCAGCCCGAGGCCGAGCGCCCCGACATCCAGCTCATGGCGCAGTTCCGCAAGCCGTCGGATGTGATCTTCATGCAAACCTTGCAGCAATGGGCGCAGGACGGCCTGAAGGTCACCACTGCCTTGAGCAGCCTCTCGGCCGATGAAGTCTCTTTGCCCGATGTGTCATCGCGGCTGGACGCCCGGCAACTGAAAATGCATTGCCCTGATCTGCTGGACCGGGACATCTACCTTTGCGGTCCCACCGGCTTCATGAACGAGATGATCGCGCACCTGCAGGCGCTGGACGTCGACCTGAGCCGCGTGCACACCGAGCGCTTCGTGCTGGCCGAACCCGATGGCGCTTCGCCCGAGGGCTTCGAAGCCGCTGGCGCCGAGGTCTTTTTCCAGCACCTGGGCGCGCGCATCACCCTGACCGCCGCGGACCAGGGCAAGACGCTGCTGCAAGTGGGCCTGGACCATGGTGTGATGCTCGAATCTGGCTGCTGCCAGGGCATGTGCGGCACCTGCAAGCTGACGGTGCACGAAGGCCAGGTCAGCGGCAACTCGCTGGGCAAGGCGGTGTACCTGTGCACCGCTTACCCGGCGTCCCGCAACCTCGTGTTGGACGCCTGAACATTGGCGGGTATGGCCCGCTCGTAAAAAGCCTGGAGCCTGACCTCGGTTGGCGCTTCCAGCGCCAGCCCCGCGCTGTTGATCACGCTGGCCAGCATGCGGTAGTGGCCCACCAGCATGGTGATCTCGATCAGGTGGGCCTCGTCCCAATGCTGCTCCAAGGTGTGCCACACCGTGTCGGTGACCACGTCGTTCAGGCACAGCTCGTCGCACGCCTGCATCAGGCTGCGGTGCACCGGGTCCATGAAGGTGCTGGGCGCCAGGGTCGTGCACAGGATGTCCACGTCGCTGACGCCGGCGGCCAGGGCCAGGTCGACGTGCTGTCCCCATTCGTAGCGGCAGCGGCTGTTCCAGGCGGTGCGCAGGATCAGCATTTCTCGAACGGCCGCGGGCAGCCGGCCATGGGGCATGAGGCGCGAGGCGAACCACAGCCAAGGCAGGAACAGGCCCCGGTGGATGCTCAGCACCGGGAACAGGTCGGGCAATTCGGCGCGCCCCAGGCGCCTGCACACCAAGGCCAGGCCCCGGAGCACCAGGCCCTGCCGCCCGGGCGGTGGCGGCCTCAGGCGCGGGGTCGATGCGTGCGCCCAGCCTCGGTCGGGTTGCAGGGGGTCAGGCCTGGCCATGAAGTCGTTGCAGGATCCGGTGCTTGCGGTACTGGCTGGGCGTGGCGCCCGTGACCTGGCGAAACCAGCGCATGAAGGCCTGCCTGGAACTGAAACCCAGCCGTTCGCCGATCTCCGAGATGGGCGTGATGTTGGCGAGTTGCTCGCGCGCCAGGTCGGTGCGCACGGTGTCCAGCAGTTCACGGTAGGTGGTGCCCAGGGCCTGCAAGCGCCGGTGCAGGCTGCGCGGGCTCGTGCCCAATTGCTGGGCCACGGTTTCCTTCGATGCGGTGCCTGCCAGGATCAGGGCTTTCAACAGGCGGCGCACGTCTTCCACGAACGAGGGGGCTTCCGAGCGCTGCTGGAGCAGGTTGCTGGCGTGCTGCTCCAGCAGCTTCATGAGCACCGCGTCGCCATACGGCAGGCGCAGTTGCAGCAATTCGGCGGGCGCCATGATCGAGTTGCTGGCCTGGCCAAAATGCACGGGACATTGGAAAAACGAGAAGTACTCGCGGATGCGCTCGGAGTGGTCTGGCCGCGCGTGCTTGAAGTGAACGGCGGTGGGAAAGGCGTGGCCTGGCGCCAGCAGCCGGCTCAACACGACGAAAGTGCCCACCACGTACTCGCTGGCATGGCGTCGGAACAGGGGACTGCCGGCCAGGCAGTCCCAGTGCAGTTCGACCTGGCCGGGCGAATGCGTGACCGAGGTCTTGCCGATGTTGCTCAGCAGGCCGTTGTAGCGGGTCACGACATCGACCAGGTCGGAAAAGGTGGGACAGGCTTGAAGGACGTGGCCGAAGGCGCCCAGGGTGCTGGGCTGGATCTCGTTGGCCAGGCGCAGTCCGAACAGCGGGTCGCTGTATTGCCGCTGCAGGGCGCTCAGCATGGACTCGATGGTGCGCAGCGACACCACACCGTCCAAGTCGGCGAGCTGCTGGTGGTTCAGTCCCGCCTGCGCCAGCAACTCATCGACGCCGATGCCCACGCCTCTGGCGAACAGGGTCGCGCGCTGCAGGTGTCGCATCGACACCCAGCCGTCGGCGCGGTGGGGGTCCTGGGACGGCGTGAGCGTGTTCATTGTTCCATGGTGCAGCAAATCGGGCCAGGCTCCCAGGCCTGGCCCAAGCTGATGCGCATTTTGGCCCGTTTGAGCACCATGGCCTTGGCGGGCTTCCCGGCCATGCTCGGCCTCGGTTTCAGGGCGCCCAGGCTTGAGCGCGGGCTTCGGCTTCGGCCAAGGCCTGCTCACCATCTTCGGGCAGCAGGAAGCCCTGCGCGACCGCGGCCTGGGTCGCGGCCTTGAACTGGGCGAGGTAGTCGGCCGGGCTGTTGTACAGCCAGGCCAACTGCCAGGCCGCGAGCGGTTTGCTCGCGCCGCCGATGTTGCAGGCCGTGCTGTTGTAGCTGGGCACCTGCTGGTTCGTGGCGCCGGAGTCGCCCTGGTTGGCGGTGCTGTAATGGCGAGTCGGCGCGGTGATTTCGGGCAGGCGCAGGCCACCCTCGGCGTGGCCGGTGAGGAGGTTGCGGCGGCTGCCGCCATCCGCACGGTACTCGATGGGCTGGGCGCTGCCGGGCGCTTTGCCCGAGCTCAGCCACTGGTGCATGGCCACCCAGGCCGCCTTCTCGACGCGGTGGAAGGGCAGGTCGTTCAGGGGTTTGTCGCAGACCACCAGGAGGCGGTCCTGCGGGTGGCTGCTTTGCTGCGCCAAGGCCGTCAGCATGCCGGTGATGTGGCTGTCGAAATGGGAGGCGCCCGTGACCTCCCAGGTGCGCATGGTGGGGCTGTCCGGCTGGCGCGCCAGCACGCCCAGCGAATTGACCGTGTCCTGTTCGGTCTGCAATTGCAGCACCTTGGCGGACAGGTCGGTGCGGATGCGCGACACGAACGGCGTGCTCAGCAACTCCAGCACGTTCAGGGCGATGGGCTGGGCATTGGGTGGCCTGCCATGGATCAGGAAGCCGTCGAAGGCCTGGGTGAGGGGCTGGATGGCGTTGGCATAGGTGACCAGGCGCATGGACGACCGCGACTGTCCCACCGCCACCAGGCGTTGCGGCCGCAGGCCGTTCAGAACGATGGCTGGTTGGGCGCGCAGCAGTTGCGCCGCCTGGGTGTAAATGTCGTAGCTGTAGTCGGTGTTGCGGTTCCAGGAGGGGCCGCTCCACGCGGCATCGATGGCGGTGTAGCGAGCCGGCCCTGTGAAGGCGGTCATGTCGGTGAAGCCCTGGGTCAACAAGCCAGGCAGCGCGTCCTTCACCGAGGTGGACACCCCCACCCAAGCAAAGCCCTTGGACAGGGCCTCCTGGCCGTAGCTGCCGTCCACGCCCACGTCGAAGCCGAATGTGCTGTTCAACCATTCGACCATCACCGTGCCGTTGAACTGGGCGGGATCCCGGGGGGTGCGCACCAGCAAGCGTGTGGCGTAGGACGCGGTGCTGGTGGGCACCACCGCCCAAACGCCGTCGGAGCGCCAGGCACCCTGGGACTTGTAGAGCCGGGCTTGTCCCTGCACGAAGAACTCGGCGTCCTGGTGGCTGGCCGGTGGCGGGGGCAGGGCCTTGGCGAAGATGCCGGGGATGGCCTGTTGCCCGACCACCTCCATGGCGTCGGCAGAGGCGCCAGCGCTGAGGCAGGCCCAGCCCAGGATGGAAGCGGCCGCGCAGCGGCGGTGGAATGGACGGGCGACCCTGGTGTTCATTTTTAAACCTGCGCTGGGTTGAATGGTGGACCAGTCTAGTCAGGCGCCGGCCTGTTGGTTTCCGGCATGGCCAAGGCGGTGACGATTTCCCCGCGCATGAGGGGTAGAAGAAACCCCGTGATTCAGGTGACGAGGGCCGGGCATGCCATTTGCCGCTTGGGTTGCAGGGCCAACGGCCTGATTTCACAGGAGACACGCATGCACATCGAAGTCAACACCACCCATCAGATCACCAGCCAGGAATCCTTGAAGGCCGAAGTGGCCGACATGGTGGAACGCAGCCTGAGCCGCTTCTCGGACCATGTGACGACCATCGAGGTCCACCTGGACGACGAGAATGGCGCCAAAGGCGGTCAGGACGACATCCGCTGCACGATCGAAGCCCGCCTCGTGGGCCAGCAGCCGGTCGCGGTGACGGGACACGCGGCCAATGTGGTCCAGGCCACGAACGGCGCTTCCGGCAAGATGGCGAGGGCGCTCGACACGGCCATCGGCCGCCAGTTTTCGCGGCAACGTGCCACCGTGGGCACAGGGCATTTGCCGACCCCGGAGGTCTGACGCGGAAGCAGGCTCGGCATCCATGAGCCTGCTGGCCAGGGGCTGCTCAGCGGTCGAGCACCAGGTCGTCGGGTGCCGAGGTCAGCAGGGCCAGCAGCTCGGGGATGTCGATGGGCTTGGTGAGGTGGGCGGTGAAGCCCGCCTTCTTGCTGCGCAGGACATCCGACTGGGCGCCCCGGCCCGTGGCCGCGATGAACAGGCAATCGGGCTCGACCTTGAAGCGCAGGTGGGCGGCCAGCTCGTAGCCATCCATGTTGGGCAGGCCGATGTCGAGCATGACCACATGGGGCTCGAAGGTCTCGGCCAAGGCCAGGGCGTGCTCCGCCGTGACGGCGGAACGCACCTCGTGGCCTTCCATTTCGAGGAGATCGACCAGCGCATCGACCGTGTCCGAATGATCATCCACCACCAAGATGCGCTTGCCCATGTCCAACCTTCAACCACCTTGAAAAACTGGTTGGATCTTAACTCCTCGGTCGAGTTCCCTTTTCAGATCATGGGGCGGCGGCGGTCTCCTGCAATCCGATGGCGGCGCGCAAGTCGGCCAGTTTCACCACGCGTGGGCCGTGCAACGCGGCGATCTGTTCGACGTCGAGCTTCAGCTTGCGGATGTTGTCGTACAGGTTGACCGAGTAGGGGTTGGGTGGCGTGGGAATCGGTGCGTTGGCGGCCACGGGGGTGTAGGCGTCACCCTCGATCAGGATCTTTTCCTTGGGCAGGTAGATCAACGCGAAGGCATCGTTGTGGCTGTTGTCCGCGATCGGGTAGATTTCAACGGGGTGATCCTTGTCGGCCAGGACGTGCTTGCCGGTGAAGGTCTCGAAGCGGGCCGTTTTGCGCGACTCGGCCAGGCTGTCAGGGTTGAGCTTGTGGGGTGCCGCCCAGACCTTCTTGTAGTAGGTCTCGTTGTCCTTGTGGGTGACGATGGTCGCGCCCTCGGCCACGAAGGTGCGCAGGCCGCCCGCATGGTCGAAGTGGGCATGGGTGTTGACCAGGTACTTGATGGGCTTGCCGGGAATGGTTTCCTTGACCTTGGCGATCACGGCCTGCGAGCGAGCTTCGTTCAGTGGGCCTTCGACCACCACGATGTGGTCCTTTTGCTCGATGGCGACGCTGTGGTGCGTGCCACCCGTGAGGTAGTAGACGCCATCGGCCAGTTGGTTGACGGCAACGGTGATGGCGGGGGCCTGGGCACTGGCGATCTCGGTGGGCACGGGCAGCTGCACGGCAGGATTCACCTTCACGTCGGCGACCTGGATGTCGAGCACGGGATGGCCGCCCTGGGTGCGCACGATGTGCGTGGGGAACTGCACGCCATTGAAGTCCTTGTAGCCGCTGTAGCGGGCTTCGACCAGGGTGTCGCCCAGCACGGGGTTGTCGATCCAGGTCTGTACTTTCTCCAGCTGGTTCTTGGCATTCAGGGTGCCGACGTAACGGTGCTTGCCATCGGGGCTGAACGAGATTTCGGCGCCTCCCTTGCTGGCTTTGCTGGTGGCTTGGTGGGCCAGGGCGGCCTTCAGGAAGCCTTGGGGCGAGAGCCAGATTTCGGCGCTGCGTTCTTCGACGGCGGCGGCTTGCAGGCTGGGCACGGGCGCGGTGCCGGGCGCCGAGTTGGGAGGCGGCGCGAAATTCCAGGCCACGTTGCCGTTCACGTACTGATCGGCGCGTTGCTCGGTGGGCAGGGGGCGGTTGCGGCCGGCTTCGATCTGTTGCTTGCGGACGATCTGCACGCGCGCGGCGGCGTTCACGTAGTCGATGTTGGCCACGTAGCGGCTGACATCGAAGGGTGGCCAGGGCAAGGAAGGCGCGGGCGCCTGGCCGAACTGGAACCAGCGGCCCGTGCCGCTGTATTCGATCGACTGGGTGGTGGACGCGCCAAGCACATCGGCCGCTTCCTTGAGCGAGGCCGCGTGGGCGGCCAAAGCCGTGGCGGACAGTGCGATGGTCAGACCAAGGGCAGGGAGTGTGGCGATGCGCATGGGATCCTCAGGATGGATAGTTAGAGGAGGACCACACCGCAAAAGCTGTACCAATGGAAAAAGCCCAGGAAGCCCGTGGTGAAGGGCTGCGTGGGCTGGCGGGCTGTTGGGTATGCAGCGTGCTTGCTGAATTTTCAACAGCCCTGCTTCATGCCCTGTCAGGCATGCGACAGCAAGCGTTCGGGCACCGTGTCGTAGTGGTCGAACTGCATCGAGTACTGCGCGCGGCCTGAGGACAGGGCGCGCAGTTGCCCGATGTAGCCAAACATCTCGCTCAGCGGCACGTCGGCTTCGACCACCGATGCCGAGCCTCGCGCGTCTTGCGCACGCACGTGGCCACGCCGACGCGACAAGTCGCCAATGACCTCGCCCAGGTGGTCGGCCGGGGTCAGCACCTCGACCGCCATCACGGGTTCCAGCACGGTGGGGCCGGCTTTGACGGCGGCTTCACGGAAGGCGGCGGCCGCGGCCAGCTCGAAAGCCAGTGACGAGGAGTCCTTCTCGTGGAAGCTGCCGTCGAGCAGCGTGGCCTTGAAGTCCACGGTGGCATGGCCGGCCACCACGCCGGAGAGCGCGGCGCGGCGCACCCCGGCTTCCACCGCCGGGATGAACTCGCGCGGGATCGCGCCGCCGGTCACCAGGGTCTCGAACTGGATGCCTTCCCCGCGTGGCAAAGGCGACAGCCTCAGCTTGACTTCGGCGAACTGACCGGGGCCGCCGCTTTGCTTCTTGTGCACATGGGTCACGTCAAACTCCTTCGTGATGGTCTCGCGGTAAGCCACTTGCGGCCTGCCCACGGCCACGTCCACACCGTGGCGGCTGCGCAGGTTTTCCAGCGCCACCTCCAACTGCAACTCGCCCATGCCGGACAGGATGACCTGGCCGGATTCCAAGTCCTGGCGGATGCGCAGGCTCGGGTCTTCGCGCGACAGCGACTGCAGCGCCTTGCTCAGGTGCTGCTGGTCTGCCTGCGACTTGGGCTCGACCGCGATGTCGATGACGGGCTCGGGCACCACGATGTTTTCCAGCACCACGGGGTGGGCCGGATCGCACAGTGTGTGGCCGGTGAGCGTGTCCTTCAGCCCCACGATCGCGGCGATGTCGCCCGCCTTGATTTCTTGGCGCTCGATGCGTTGGTCGGCATGCACTTCATACAGCCTGGCGATCCTTTCCTTCTTGCCGGTATTGGCGTTGAGCACGGTGTCGCCCGTGCGCAAGCGGCCCGTGTACATGCGCACAAAGACCATCGAACCATGCTCGCCCTCGACCAGCTTGAAGGCCAGGGCCGAGAGTTGACTGGGCGTGCTCAACCCGCCATCACTGCCCTGCCGCTCCGAAGGCGAGGGCAGGTGGTCGACGACCGCGTCCAGCAAAGGTTCGATGCCCTTGTTCTTGAAGGCCGAACCGGCGAGCACAGGCACGAGCGAACCGTTCAGCGTGCCTCGGCGCAGACACACCTTCAGCAGATCGACAGGCACCTCGTCGCCACGCACGTAGGTGGCCAGGGCCTGTTCATCTTGTTCGACGATGGCCTCGACCAGGCGCGCACGCGCGGCCAGCGCCGGGGCCATGAGCTCGGTCGGGACATCGCCCACTTGCGGTGGTTCGCCCGCGCGCTCACCCAGCCACAGCACGGCTTGCATGTTCAGCAGGTCGACCACGCCTTTGAAGTCGTGTTCGCTGCCAATCGGCAGGTGCAATACGGCGGTGTGGGCACCCAGGCGTTCTTCGATCATCCGCACGACGCGGTCGAAGTCGGCGCCCACGCGGTCGAGCTTGTTGATGAAAGCGAGCCGGGGCACCCGGTATTGGTCCGCCAGGCGCCAGTTGGTTTCGGTCTGTGGCTCCACGCCGGCCACGCCGTCGAACACGACCACGGCCCCATCGAGCACGCGCAGGGAGCGGTGGACCTCGATGTTGAAGTCGATGTGCCCGGGGGTGTCGATCAGGTTGAGCTGCGCACCCTTCCAGAGCACGGTGGTGGCCGCGCTGTTGATGGTGATGCCGCGCTGGCGCTCCTGCGGATCGAAGTCCATGGTGGTGGTGCCATCGTGCACTTCGCCCAGGCGGTGGCTTTCGCCCGTGTAGAACAGGATGCGTTCGGTGGTGGTGGTCTTGCCCGCGTCGACGTGCGCGATGATGCCGATGTTGCGCAGGGTGCGGGTGTGGTGGTCGAGCTTGTTCATGAGGAACTTTCATGTCATTCAATGCGTGAAGACGGGTGCCAGCCTTCAGCGCCGATGAGGAAAGATCCGCGCGAAAGGCTAGTCCTGGACTTGCCGGGAAACAGCGTCACCAAGGCACGAGCGCAAGCAGCCGCGTGCCTTGGCGGTTTGAATCGTGGCGATCAGCTTGTCGTAGGTGCGCATGGTGGCCATCCTGGTGTCGATGAAAGAAGGCATGAAAAAACCCCGGGAGACCAAGGCCGACCGGGGTGGATGCCGGAAGGCCGCAGCCTTCCGAATGACGATTCGAAAGGCTAAGCGGGGGCAGCGGTGATCGTGAGATCACGCAAGCGGTTGACGTTGAGCGTTTTGGAAGTCATGGCGCGATTGTGGTCCTTCTGAAATGCCCTTGCTGGCGGCAGTGCCAGCGGTGCGGTCAAGCCTGTTCGTAGAAGATGTCCCGGTAGCCGACATAGCCCGTGAGGAAGAGCACGGGGATCAGCACGAGCCAGCCCAGGCCGAGCGGGATGGTGGCGACGATGGCCCAAAGGATGTAGCTCAGGATCCAGACCAACGAGGCCGGGATGTTCTTGAAACAGGCCTTGAAGCTCAGCGCCATGGCTTTCGGAACCGGCAAGTTCTGTTCGTGGATCAGGTAGGGCGCGAACGCGATCGCGCTGACGGCCGCGGCCATGACCAGGACGTAGGCCAAAATGATGAAGCCGCCCGCGGCGAACACCTGGTGCATGGCCATCTGCCGCTCCGCCATGTTGCCCAGGAACAAGGCACCAGCGCTGCCGGCGCTGAACAACAACACCACCCCCATGCCCAGGATCACGAGCAGCAGGTAAAGCAGGCCGGCCATCAGCAAGGCGCCGGGGCGGCGCTTGAAGCCGTCGAATACCTGGCTGACGTCGAAGCGGCCGTCCTTGATGAGGCTGCGCGCGCACGAGCCCAGCCCGGCTGCCACGATCGGAAAGGCGATGGAGGTGAGCAGGTTGAGCAAGGGCACGAGCGAGACCAGGATGAGCACCCCAAAGGTGATGAGCAGGACGCCCCACCAGGCAAAGGGTTGCGCCTTGAACAGGCGCCACGCCGTGCCATACCAGCGCCAGCCGGAGGCGGCCGGGCAGGTGCGGCCTTCCGGGATGAACTGGTCGCCATCCATCGAGCCACCGGTCGGCATTTCGCGAACTTCGGTGCGCGGTGGCGCGTAGTGGTTGTGCTCGGTCATTTTGTTTCCCTCCCCGTGGTTTGACGAGCCGCCATCATCCACCGACTTCGTGTCAAATACGGGCATGGAACACCCGAACAACACCGAGCAGCGATTGACCGACCTGGAAATCAAGGCCAGCTTCACCGAGGATCTGCTGGACAGCCTGAACCTGACCGTGGTCCGCCAGCAGCAACAAATCGACTTGCTGCTAGTCGAGGTGAACCGCTTGAGGCAGCAGGAGCCCGATGGCGGGCCAGGGGGCTTCCGCAGCCTGCGCGACGAGCTCCCGCCGCACTACTGAAACCAGACTGAGCCGGGCGCCGAGCAAAGGCGGCAACTGCCGTCAGAATGGGCCCCACATCGGCGTTTCGTGCCAGGCTGGTCAAGCGTATGCTGGGTTTTTACCCAAGATCCGCCGCCATGGTCCCCGCCTCCACGCCCGTTGATGAAAAGCTCCGGCTCACGATCCTGAAGGGCCTGCGCCTGCTGGACTCCGAGCCCGAAGACATTTTCGACCGCATCGTCAGGCTGGCCGCGAACATCCTCGACGTGCCGATCGCTGCAGTGTCGCTGATCGATGAGAACCGGCAGTGGTTCAAGGCACGCGTGGGCCTGGAGGCCAGCGAAACGCCGCGCGACTGGGCCTTTTGCGCCCATGCCATCCACCACGACGACACGATGGTCGTCCCCGATGCGCTGGAGGACCACCGTTTCGTGGACAACCCCTTGGTGGTGGGCGATCCGGGCATCCGCTTTTACGCGGGCGTGCCCATCACGGCGAGCTCGGGCACGCCCCTCGGCACCCTGTGCGTCATCGACCGCCAGCCACGCCAGCCCACCGAGATGCAGCTTCACGCGCTGGAAGACCTCGCTTCCTTGTTGCGAAGCGAGATCGCGCAACGTGAACGCAGGCTGACCGTCCGCCGGGTGTCCCGGGAAGTGATCGGCGCCCTGCAAGACAGCGATGCTTTTTTCCGTGTCACCTTCGAGCAGGCCGCCGTGGGCATGGCCATGGTGGACCTGAGCGGCACTTGGTTGCGCGTCAACCAGAAGCTGGCCGACATCCTCGGGTACACGCCGGACGAGCTGAAGAACCTCACCTTCCAGGACATCACCCACCCGGCCGACCTGGACCAGGACTTGGGCCTGGTCAACCAGTTGGTGCGGGGAGAGGCCAGCCAGTACCAACTGGAAAAACGCTACCGCCGCAAGGATGGGGGCATCGTCTGGGTCAACCTGACCGTGTCGTTGGTGCGCGATGGCGAGGGGGTGCCGCAATACTTCGTGTCGGTGATCGAAGACATCGATGCACGCAAGCAGGCCCAGAACTCCCTGCTGGCCTTGCGCCGCGACCTGGAACAGCGTGTGGTGCAAAGAACCGCCAGTTTGCAAACCGCCAACGACATGCTGACCGACGCAATCCAGCAACGCACCGAATCCGAAGCGGCCTTGCGGGCCAGGGAGGCCGAATTGCGGGCCGTGCTCGAACACGCCAACGATGCCTACATCTGCATCGACCAGGCCGGTGTCATCATGGAGTGGAACCGTCAGGCCGAAGTGACCTTCGGATGGTCCCGCGAGGAGGCTATCGGCCTGCGCATTGATGAGACCATCATCCCGGCCGGGCAACGCGAGGGGCATCGCCAAGGACTCGGCCGATTGGGGCGGACGGGCGTCGGAAAAATACTCAACGAACGTTTGGAGTTGACCGCCGCCACCAGGGGCGGCCAGACCTTGAGCGTCGAGATGAGCCTCTACCGCCTGCCCAGCGATTCGGGGCAGCCCCGCTACTGCGCTTTTCTGCACGACATCTCTGAACGCAAGACGCTGCAACAGTCCCTGGAGAACCAGCTTCGCCTGGATGCGCTGACGGGGCTGCCCAATCGGCGCGAGCTGCTGGAGCGCCTGCCCCAGGCCATCGGGCGCACGCGCCGCTCTGGCAAGGCTTCGGCGGTGCTGTTCCTCGACCTGGATGGCTTCAAGGCCGTGAACGACCAGTTGGGACACCAGGCGGGCGATGAATTGCTGAAGCAGTTCGCGCAACGCCTCAAGGGCTGCCTGCGCGAAACGGACACGCCCGCGCGTTTGGCTGGCGACGAATTCGTGGTGTTGGTCGAGCTTCTGGACGAGCCTCAACGGCAGGTGAATTGCCTGGCCCGCAAGATCGAATCGGTCATGGCCCAACCTTTCGAGCTGCTGGGGCGATCTGCCCAGGTGGGCGCGAGCATCGGCATCGCCGTCTGCCAGCCCGATGGGCGCGAGAGCGCCGACGAGCTGCTGGCCTCGGCCGACCAGGCCATGTACGCTGCCAAGCGCGATCGCAAGCGGCAGGCCTGAATCTCCTCGATCAGGGCTTCTTCTTGTCGCCTTTGTGCACCGTGGCGTAGAGGTCGCGGGACATGTCCAGGTGGTGTTGCAAGACGGGCAACGTCTTGGTGGCGAAAGCTTTCACCTCAGGGTCCTTGGCCTCGTCCGAGGCTTTCTGGAACAGCTTGACCGTGTCTTGATGCGCCTTGACGCCGATCGAATCGGCGTAGTGCTGGTCGAAACTGAGGCCATCGCGCACGGAGAGCAACTTCAGCTTCGCCTTCTGCGCCAAGGAAGGTTCATCGGACACCTTGACGCCTTTGGACGCGGCCAGGGCGCTCAACTCTTCACCAGCCTTGCTGTGGTCATCGACCATCTTTTGCGCAAAGGCTTTCACCTCGGGGCTGCTTGCTTTGCTCAGGGCCAGTTTGCTGCCTTCCACTTCGGCGTGGCCATTTTGTGCGGCCTGCTTGAGGAACTCGGCATCCGCATGTGGCAGCTTGGCATCGGGGTGCGCCAGCACCTGTTGCGTGGCGGCCGAGGAGGCCGCCGGGCTTTGGGCCTGGGCGGCGCCCGTCGCCACGGCGGTGGTCACGAGCAGGACGGTGGTGAAGCAAGCGGTGGTTTTCAGCATGGTTTTTTCCTCAGAGTCAGAGATCAACCCGCCCAGCAATCCATGTTCCCGCACAGGCTTGTGGCCAAATATTTACAAAAATCGAGTGGCCGAATCTGGCATTGGTTTTGCTTCTCACGTATACAAGATGATGACGGTTCTGCCGAGCCGGCGCACCCCGACAAGCAAAACCCATGAGCATCGACTTCACGCAGATCACCGCCTACCAGCGCTACAAGTTGATGGCCAGCCTCATCGTGCCCCGGCCCATTGCGCTGGTGACCACGTTGGGGCCCGGAGGCGTGCTCAATGCCGCGCCGTTTTCCATGTTCAACATGGTGGGCGAAGACCCACCGCTGGTCATGATCAGCGTCAACCGCTTCAGCCAGCAGGGCCGCCCGAAGGACACGGCCGCCAACATCCTGGCACGCGGTGAGTTCGTGGTGCACCTGCCCGACGAGGCCATCGCCGACCAGATGCACGCCTGCGGCGAAACCCACCCGCCACAGGTGAGCGAAGCCGAGCTGGTCGGCTTCACCTCGGCGCCTTCCGAGTCGATTGCCGTGCCTCGGATTGTCGAAGCCCCGGTGGCATTTGAATGTGTGCTGCACGAACACCTGGAGAACGACAGCCGCCACGTGTTCTTCGGCCGTGTCACTCGCCTGCATGCGCGCGAAGGCTTGATCGACACCGAGCGTTGGCGGGTGCGCCTGCAGGACTACCACCCGGTGGCCCGTTTTGGCGCGAGTTTCTATGTGCGCACCCGCGACCGCTTCTCGGTCGAGGGCACCGACCGCGAGGCGCGCAGCACGCCGATCGACGAGATCTGATCGGAACTGCGCCCGGCCTTGGCCACCGCGCACGAGAATGCCCTGCTGGCCAGAGACAGCCCGGCCGCTCAGCGCTTGCGGCCTTTGTCCAGGATGCGGGCCACGCGGCGTTCTGCGGCGCTGGTCACGAGGTAGCGCTCCAGGCCGCTCACGTCGGTGAGGACCTTGGCACCTTCCAACTGGCAGCTGGACTGAAGCCGGCTCAGGTCAGCGGCGGGCATCGACTTCTGGGCCTTCTTGGCCGCCTCGAGCAACTGGTCGGCTTCGGGCTTGCGCAAGCCGTCCTTGTAGGCCGCCCCAATGATGGCAAAACCTTTCTCGGTCAGGCCCAGCAGTTCGGCTTCGACACTGCGGTCACCACCCTTGAGCTGCGCGGCCAGGGGTTCGGCCTTGGTGGTCAGGGCCGCCACGCAGGCGGCGCGGTGTTCGTGAACCGAAGCCAGGTCCGCGCCCAAGGCGATGCTGGCCGTGGCGCTCATTCCAAGGAGGGCGGCTGCCTGCATGGCACTGCGCAAGGTCATGGATGCTCCGATGTTTTGGTGTCGATCGATTTTGCCACCTCATGCCTGGCTGGCAGGCCGGCCGAGGGCGACCTTGCCGAGGGGGAGGACAAGGACCAGGGTGGAGGTGCACCAGGATGCGGTTCGTGCAGGATGGGCCTTTTGGCCAGCATCGAAGCAGGAAAGGGACCTCCATGAGCTATGACCTTTGGTACTGGACCGGCATCCCCGGTCGAGGCGAGTTCGTCAGACTCGCCCTGGAAGCCGCGAACATTCCCTACCTGGAAAAAACGCGGCGGGCGCACGACAAGGACCAGGCCCTGGTGGACGACATGGCGCTGCCTCGGGATGACCCGCCTTTTGCCCCGCCTTACCTGGTGGCCGATGGCGTCACCATCGCGCAGACCGCCAACATCCTGCTCTTTCTGGGGGATCAACATGGCTTGGCCCCTCGCGATGCGGCCGGGCGCTTGTGGGTGCATCAGCTCCAGCTCACCATCGCCGACCTGGTGAGCGAGGCCCACGATGTGCACCACCCGGTGGGCGTGGGCCTGTACTACGAAGACCAAAGGCCGGAGGCCTTGCGCCGTGCCGCGGAATTTCGCCAGGAGCGCATGCCCAAGTTCCTGGGCTACTTCGAGCGGGTGCTCAAACGGCGTGGCCGCTGGCTGGCGGGTGGCAAGCACTGGACCTATGCCGACCTGTCCTTGTTCCACGTGGTCGAAGGCCTGCGCTTTGCATTCCCGCGTCGCATGACGGCCCTCACGCCCCAGCTGCGGCATGTGCTGGCTTTGCACGAGGATGTGCAGGCTTTGCCCGAACTGGCGGCCTACCTGGGCAGTCAACGGCGCTTGCCCTTCTCCGATGGCATTTTTCGCCACTATCCGGAACTGGATGGCGACTGAGGCGGCGTGTGGCGTTTTCAATGCAGCTTGCGTTGCGCCAACAGTTTGTCGAGTGTCTCGAGGTCTACCGGTTTGACCATGTGGTGGTTGAAGCCGGCATCTTGCGATTTGCGGCGGTCTTCCTCCTGACCCCAGCCTGTCAAGGCCACCAGCAGCATGGTCTGCCCCCAGGGCTGGGCTCGGATGTGGCGTGCCACCTCGTGGCCCGTCAGCAAGGGCAGGCCGATGTCGAGCATGACCACGTCGGGCAGGAAGGACTGTGCGACCTTCACGGCCTCCATGCCATCGTGCGCCATCTGGGTCTGGCAACCCATCAGGGCCAGCATGGTGGCCAGACTCTCGGCGCTGTCCACGTTGTCATCGACCACCAGCACGTTCGGTCCGATTTGCGCATGCCCAGCCTGCGGGCTGTCACGGTCCTCCGAAGGGCGCGACTCCGGAGTGGAGGCCGAGGCCAGCGCGGGCAGTTGCACCTCGAAGGTCGATCCACCGCCCAGCCCGGGGCTTTTCGCCTGCACCGACCCGCCATGCATTTCCACCAGCTTGCGAACCAGGGCCAGGCCGATGCCCAGTCCACCCTGTGAGCGCTCCAGGGCGCGGTCCACCTGGGTGAACATGTCGAACACGCGGGGCAGCATCTCGGCCGGGATGCCCGTGCCCGTGTCCTGGATGGTGATGACGGCCTGGCGATCCTTCTCCTGCGCGCTCAGGACGATGCGGCCGCCTTCGGGCGTGTACTTGGCCGCGTTGTTGAGCAGGTTGGACACGATCTGGATGAGACGGGTCACGTCGGCATAGACGAACACGGTTTGTGGTGCCGGCAGCCGCGCCTCCAGTGTGTGGTGGCGCGCGTCGATGAGGGGGCGGCTGGTGTCGATGGCGTTCTGGATCGCCACCGCGATGTCGATGCGCTCGCGGCGCAACTCGACTTTGCCCTGCGTGATGCGGCTGACGTCCATCAGGTCGTCCACCAGGTGAACCATCTGCCACACCTGGCGTTCGATCATGTGGCGGGCTTTCTCCTGGGCCTGTGGCTCCTTGGACAGCCGCATGATCTCCAGCGCGTTGCGGATGGGCGCCAGGGGGTTGCGCAACTCGTGGGCCAGGGTGGCCAGGAACTCGTCCTTGCGCCGGTCGGCGTCGAGCAGGGCCCGCTCCGCCAGCTTGCGGCTGGTGGCATCCGCGACGATGCCGAGCATGCGCGCGGGCTGGCCGCCTTCCTGGTGGATGCTGCCATGGGCATCGATCCAGTGCACACTGCCATTGGGCCAGATGACCCGGCATTCGAAGTGCCATTCACCGTTCGTGGCCACCGCTTGGTGGAAGAGGCGCTCCACGAACTCGCGGTCATCCGGGTGCACATGGGCCATGAAGACCTCGAAGCTCCAATCGGCGCGAGGCTCGGCATAGCCGAAGCATTGATCGTGGCGTGCGGAGTGGCGGGCCTCACCGGTTCGGAGGTCCAGGTCCCAATCGCCGATGCGGGCGGCTTCGATGGTCAGGCGCAGGCGAGCCTGGCTTTCGCGAAGGGCGGCGTCCATGCGTTCACGGTCGGTGAAGTCGGTGGCGATGGCCAGCACCGATTCCACGCTGCCATCCTCGGCGAACTCGGGGATCAGCCGGGCTTCCAGAAAGCGCTCGTCGTTCGCGGGCGTGGTGAACTTGAAGCTGATGCTGCGGTCGGAGCGCGTTTGAAAGACCTCTTCCACCGCGGCATTCCAGCGCTCGCACAGTTCGGGCGGCATGCCCAGCGATTCGCAGGTCTTGCCGAGGTAGTGGCATGACGGCTGGCCGCCATAGCGCTCGATCACCGGGCTGACGTAGATGTGACGGTATTGCCGGTCCAGCCGCGCGAAAATGTCGGGCGAGTTTTCGACCAGCGTGGAGAACTGCCGTTCACGCTGGGTGATCGTGAGCTGGGCGTGGCGGATCTCGGCTTCGGCGCGGTGCCGCTCGCTGACATCGCGGATGACTTCCAGGCGGCCGTTGACTTCGCCGAGGTGGTCCCTCAAGGCCGTCACGGCCGACTCAACGTGCACCTCCTGGCCGTTGTGCTTGAGCTGCATGGTGCGGGCGCGGTAGGCCCCATTTTTGTGGAGGCTCTCGGTGGCCTCGACTTGGTCGGCGGTGCTCAACCAGATCTCCTGGTACAGGACGTTGCGCTCATTGCCCAGGGCCTGCGAGGCCGTCATGCCGTACTGCCGTTCGGCCGCTGGGTTCATGTAGATGATGCGGTCTTCGCGGTCCATGCCGATCACGGCGTCTTCCATCTGAGCCAGCACGTCGCTGCGCAGCTTGTTGGACGTGGCATGCGCGCGGTCCAGGGTGTAGACGTCATCGCCCACCACCAAAGCATCGACGCTGCCGCTGCGGATGGCGTCCAGCGTTTCCTGGGCTTCCTCCAGCCGCAAGCGGAGTTCGGCGTTTTCGGCGAGAAGTTCCTGTTCCTTCGGGGCGGTCACTGCGCGGGTCCCTTTCCTTTGGTCTACACGCCATCACTGGGGGCAATCGACAAGCCCAGTCCCCGCAAGATGCGGTCCTTCTGGGACATGTCGCCGATGAAGCGCCGCACGGGCAGAGGCGATTTTCGGATCAGGGTTGGCGTGGCGATGACCTGGTCTTCGGCCACCTTGCGCGGGTGCTGCAGGATGTCGATGATCTCCAACTGGTAGCGGCCTGGCAAATGGGTTTCGCAGATGTCGCGGATGCTCACCAGCGCCCGCACCGAGTTCGGCGTGGAGCCCGAGATGTAGAGGCTGAGCAGGTAGTGCAGCGGTGCTGTGTCTTGGCTCATGTCAGCCCAGTCGCAGGGGCTGAACGTCCAGCCCCACCAGCACACGCTCTTCATTCGACAAGTCGCCGATGATCTTGCGCATGGGTTCCGGGAACTTGCGCACGAGGGTGGGCACGGCCAGGATCTGGTCCCCCGCGGCCAGCCTCGGATTGACCAGCAAGTCGACCACTTCGATCTGGTAGCGCCCGGCGAGGTGGGTCTCACACAGGCGCTTGAGGTTCTCCAAAGCCAGGGCGGATTTGCTGGTCTGACCGGCCACGTACAGGCGGAGCTGCCATTCGGCCTTGGGGTTGGCGGCGGCGTTCATGGCGAGGCTTTCCTGGTTCTTGGGGCCGCGGCCTTCTTGGCCGCCGTGCCTTCCCGGCGTTGTGCGACGGCCTTGGAGCGTTGCAGGTTGCCTTCCGCTTCGAGGTTCTCCCGCTCGATGTCGAACTGAAGTTCTCCGGCGCGCTCCGTCGCTTCAGCCTGCAAGGCGGCGATTTGCGCGTCAATGGCCTTTCGCCGGCTGGCCAGCTCGCGAAGGCGCCGATCCTGGTCGCGGTGACGCAACTCGGTGGTGGCTTTCTCACGTTGTTCTTGCTGAAGGCGGGCTGATCCTGTCAGGACGCGGTCGTCCACCAGGTACACGTCCACGAGGTCGACGCCATGATCGCTGAGGATGAACTCGCGGACCTGGTTGGAGTGCGCCATGCCCCGCGACTTCAGGATTTGAATGGTGCGGGTGCGTTCGCCATTGAATTCCAGGTTGGACAGCATCAACCAGGTGTCCATCAGCGATGACACCCCAATCTGGGTTTCCGCCAATGCCACGCTACCGTCGCCAGTCAAGGCCGTGAAAAGGGCGGTGATGCCCTGCTGCTTGAGAAAATCGATCAGACGCATCAGCGTGGGCTTCAGCGAGCTGTCATCGGTGTGCAGCGTGAGGTTGCTGATCGGATCGACCACCACCACATCGGGCTTGGACCGCATCACGGCGGCGTGCATCAGGGCAAGGTGTTGTTCCAGGCCTTGCAGCGTGGGCCGCGATGCGTGGATCTGCAACAAACCCTTCTTCACCCAAGGCTCCAGCTCGATGCCGATGGAGCGCATGTTGCGCATCAACTGGCTGGGCGATTCTTCGTAGGCAAACAGCAGCGCGCGTTCACCACGGGCACAGGCTGCGTGGACGAAGCTGGCGCCCACACTGCTTTTGCCCGTGCCAGGTGAACCCGTGACCAGAACACTGCTGCCTCGGTAAACCCCTTGGCCGCCGAGCATGGTGTCCAGCCTGGGGATGCCCGTGCTCACGCGTTGGGACGTGGCCTGGTGGTCCAGCCGCATGGAGGTGATGGGCAGCACCGACAGGCCCTGTTCACCGATCAGGAAGGGATATTCGTTGGTGCCATGGGCTGAACCACGGTACTTGACCACGCGCAGGCGGCGAGTCGAGACCTGGTCGACGATGCGGTGATCGAGCAGGATCACGCAGTCGGCCACGTACTCTTCCAGACCATAGCGGGTGAGCGAGGTCTCGCCGCGTTCACCGGTGATGACCGCCGTCATGCCTCGGTCCTTCAGCCAGCGGAACAGGCGGCGCAGCTCGGCGCGAAGGATGGCGTGGTTGGGCAGACCCGCGAACAGCGCCTCGATGGTGTCCAGCACCACGCGCTTGGCCCCGACCGACTCGATGGCGTGGGCCAGGCGGATGAACAAGCCTTCGAGGTCATATTCGCCCGTCTCCTCGATCTCGCTGCGCTCGACGCGCACGAAGTCCAGGGCGATCTTCTTCTGGCGCCGCAGCTTGTCCAGGTCGAAACCCAGCGAGCGCATGTTCGTGGTGAGTTCATCGGCGTTCTCTTCGAACATCATGAACACGCCGGGTTCGTTGAACTCGGTGGCGCCGCGCACCAGGAATTCCGCGGCCAGCATGGTCTTGCCGCAGCCGGCACCTCCGCAGACCAGCGTCGGCCGGCCGCGAGGCAATCCACCCCGGGTGATTTCGTCGAGTCCCTGAATGCCTGTGGGTGTTTTCTGGAGGAGGCCTGCGTGCACGCCTTGCCCCGGTACTTCTTTTTTGCTCATCTTTCAGGCCATCAAATGCCGATGAGCCGCCGGGTGGTCGAACAAGCCTTTGCGAAAATCGCGGGCGCCTTGCCCGAAGGACTGCAAGGCTTGGTGGGCGCGCTCGTCCGCGTCCAGGACCCGGTCGATCGCCGGGATCAGGAAAAGGCATTCGCGCTTGATGTGCAAGGCCAGCACCTGGCACAGCACGTTCAGCGTGGCGTTGAGCCCCGCGGCGTGGGTGCGCTGGGCCAGCAGGTCCGACAGCAACTCGCGCAGGTCCTCGCAATGGTTGGCGAACATGTCGGGCAGGTCCCTGCCGCTCACGGCGTACAGCATGGGCAACACGGTGTGCTCCACGATGGACAAGTGGCTGTTCAGGGACAGGTAAAGGTCGTTGGTCAAGCGCTGTTTTTTCCGGAAATCGGCGGTGGTGGATTGCACTTCGCGCACCAGTTCCTGTAAAACAGCATGGTCCTCCCTGAGGACGGGTATCAGATGGTTTTGCATGCTGGCCTCCCGAGGCATGGATCGTTCAGATTGCCCCATCACTGGCAATCCGCGTGCCTGATGGTTGGGTACGGCGATTGCCACGTTGGTTGAAGCATCAGAAGGAGCAACACCATGTCCACCGATCAAGTCCAGGCCCTGGAAGACGACGACGCCGTGCAGGCCGGCGACCGCCCGCAACCCACCCACATGCCCGCCCAGCACTTGGATGAAAAACCTGGACTGGAAGCGCAGTTGCAATTGAAGCCGCAATTTTTGGCACCCGGTTACGAAGGCAGCAACAAACTGGCCGGTAAAACCGCCTTGATCACCGGGGGTGATTCCGGGATTGGCCGTGCAGTGGCGGTGCTCTTCGCCCGCGAAGGCGCCAATGTGGCCATCATCTACCTGAACGAGCACGAGGATGCCAAGGAAACGGCCCGCTTGATCGAGCGCGAGGGGCGTCCTAGCCTCCTCATCGCCGGCGACGTGAAGGACCCCGACTTTTGCGTGCACGCGGTCGAGGACACGGTAGACACCTTCGGCAAGCTGGATGTGCTGGTCAACAACGCGGCCTTCCAGCAGCACACGCATTCGATCGAGTTGTTGAGCGAGGAGCGTTTCGACGAAACCTTGCGGACCAATGTCTATGGTTATTTCCACATGGCCAAGGCGGCGGTGCCTTACTTGCAGGAAGGTTCGTCCATCATCAACACGGGTTCGGTGACGGGCCTGAATGGCAGCGCGGACCTGCTGGACTACTCGACCACCAAGGGCGCCATCCACGCCTTCACCAAATCGCTGGCGCAGAATCTGCTGGACAAGGGCATCCGCGTGAATGCCGTGGCGCCCGGCCCGGTGTGGACGCCGCTGAACCCGGCCGACATCCCCGCCGACCAGGTGGAGGACTTTGGCCAGAAGACCCAGATGAAGCGGGCCGCTCAGCCGGAAGAAATTTCACCGGCGTATGTGTTCCTGGCCTCGCCAGTGTGCTCGGGTTACATCACGGGCATCGTGTTGCCGATCACGGGCAGTGTGGGCGCGATCTGATGGATGAAGGAATGGGGGCGTTGCCCCCATTCCTGCGTTCAATGCTCGGTGCTTTGGCCGCTTGAGCGTTCGAGTTGGCCGGAAGGGTCGTGAAGCTTCAAGGAGATTTCCAGGAAGCCTTCCTCATCGATGCGGGCCTCGACGCTGTGCGAATCCACGGCATTCATCAAGTCGATGGATTCCGAAAAGTGGTCCGACGAGCCGTCGTGTTCCGAGAAATTGCACTCGCCTGAAATCACCAGTTTCCCATTGAGGATCTCGACTTCGACATCGTCCTGGGTGGCCCCTGGCAGCATCGCTGAAACCTTGACTGAGTTGCCCTGGCGCGTCACGCCGAAATCAGGCCGCCATTGGCCGGTGGGGTTGAGCGCGGTGCGGTCCAGGCCGCCCCACATCAGCGGGCCAAAGCTGAAGGGCGCGCGCAAGGCCGTTTGCATGGACTGGGCCCACACGGTCGCGGCGGCATCCCAGCTTTGCCTCAAGGTCTGGACCAGTTCAGGTGCGCCGGCCTGGGGCGGGGAAGGTTGGTTGAAGGAGTAAGCGGGGCCGAGCACGTCGGCGTCGACTGATTTCTCACGGTGGGTGATCATGTTGATTCCTTGGTGATGAGAAAGGTGTCCTGGAGAAGGGCAACTGCCATTCCCGCGGTCCAGGCGCAGAGAACAGGATACGCGCCGGTCCTTCGATCGGCAATTCTGCGCCACGTGGTGAATCGGGTAACTTTTTCCGAAAAGGATGCCAGAGGCGGCATCACTCCAACCGGTTGCGGCTGGCGCCCCGGATGTTCATGAAGCACAGGCCAATTTGCAGGGCAATGACGGCATAGGCGCCTGCCTGGATGCCCCAGATGATCCACATCACATTGCTCAGCAAGAAAAGCCAGAAGCCCCAGCCTCGCTTCGCTTGAGAGCTGGAAGCCACCAGCCAACCGGCGGCAAGGGTCACGGCCATCGCAGGCCATTGGAGGTCATCGGGCGAGAGCATCGTGAACAAGCTGTCGTTGGGAAGAGCGCACATGGAAAGAGGGCAAATGAAAGACACGCCCATGGAGCATTTGGCATTCCCATGGCACCGGGATCGCCAATTGCCTTGAGAGGGCACATGTGCCACATCAGGCACTTTCCGACCAGGAACAACGAGCCCCATGAAAAAACCCGCCGCTCCCAAGACAGCCAGTGCACCATCCCGGTTGCCTCCTTCAAAAAACGCGGCGGGAAAGCCGGCGGCCATCCAGCACGCCGCCGAAGTCAACGACCTGGCCGCGGCCATGCCTCACAACGCCAACAAGGCCGCCGAGCATGGCCACGCGAATGCGGTGAATCCGCCTCAAGGCGCAACCGCGCAGCCCGCCTCGGACCAGACCACCGGCAGCACGCTCAGCGAATCCAATGCGTCGGCCAAAACGGGGGCGGGTGCCCCAGTGGGCACCAACGCCACCATCGGCTCGCTGGACCGGGTCCGCGTTGATTCCGGCGGCCAGGTGCTGACCACCAACCAGGGCGTGCCCATCGGCGACAACCAGAACTCGCTCAAGGCCGGCCTGCGTGGTCCTACCTTGCTGGAAGACTTCATCCTGCGCGAGAAGATCACGCACTTCGACCACGAGCGCATCCCCGAGCGCATCGTGCATGCGCGTGGTTCGGCCGCCCATGGCTTCTTCGAGGCCTACAAGCCTTTGGACAAGGTCACCCGCGCGGCGCCTTTCCAGGAAGCGGGCAAGGTCACGCCTGTGTTCGTGCGCTTCTCCACCGTGGCGGGCGAGCGGGGTTCGGTGGACACGGCCCGCGATGTGCGCGGCTTTGCCGTCAAGTTCTACACCGACGAGGGCAACTGGGACCTGGTGGGTAACAACATCCCGGTCTTCTTCATCCAGGATGCGATGAAGTTCCCCGACTTGGTCCACGCGGTCAAGCCCGAACCGCACCACGGCATGCCCCAGGCAGCCTCGGCCCATGACACCTTCTGGGACTTCGTCTCGCTGATGCCCGAGTCCACCCACATGCTCATGTGGGCGATGTCCGACCGTGCCATTCCCCGGAGCTACCGCATGATGCAGGGCTTCGGCGTGCACACCTACCGGCTCATCAACGCCAAGGGCGAATCCACCTTCGTGAAGTTCCACTGGAAGCCTTTGCAAGGCACCCATTCGCTGGTGTGGGACGAAGCCGTGAAGATCGCCGGCGCCGATGCCGACTTTCACCGGCGTGACCTGTGGGAAGCCATCGAAGCGGGCGACTACCCCGAGTGGGAACTGGGCTTGCAGCTCTTCACCGAGGAGCAGGCGGAAGGCTTCAGCTTCGACGTGCTGGACGCCACCAAGCTGATCCCCGAAGAACTGGTGCCCGTGACGCCAGTGGGGCGCATGGTGCTGAACCGCAACCCCGACAACTTTTTCGCCGAGACCGAGCAGGTGGCCTTTTGCGTGGCGCACGTGGTACCGGGCATCGACTTCAGCAACGACCCTTTGCTGGCCGGCCGCATCCACTCCTACGTGGACACGCAGATCAGCCGCCTGGGTGGGCCCAACTTCCACGAGATCCCCATCAATTCGCCCATCGCCCCCGTGCACAACAACCAGCGGGATGGACTGCACCGCCAGGCCATCCCACGTGGCCGCGTGGCCTACGAGCCGAACTCGCTGGGTGGCGGGTGCCCCTTCCAGGCGGGCGCCAAGGGCTTCGTGTCCTTTCCTCAGCCCATCCAGGACGACAAGGTGCGGGGCAAGCCGGAGAAGTTCGCCGAGCATTACAACCAGGCCACGCTGTTCTTCAACAGCCAGACCGAGGTCGAGAAGGCCCACATCATCGGCGCCTTCCGCTTCGAGCTGAGCAAGCTCACGGTGCCTGCCATCCGCGAGCGCATGGTGGCTTCGCTGCGCCATGTCTCCGATGAGCTGGCCAGCGCCGTGGCGGAAGGCCTGGGCATTGATTTGCCGGCGCCTTTGCCCAAGGCCCTGGACAAGGCGCCCAAGCCCGAGGTGAGCGCTTCTCCCGCCTTGTCGTTGACCCACCTGCCAGGCGAGATCGGCATCCGCACCCGCAAGGTGGCGGTGCTGGCGGCCAACGGCATGGAGGGCGAATCCGTGGCCAAGGTCCAGGAGGCCTTGGTGAAGCTGGGCGCGGTGCCCCAGCTCGTGGGGGTGCGCCTGGGCAAGGTCACCACCCATGGCGGTGATGTGCTGGAAGTGGATGCCTCGATGGAGAACACGCCGGCCGTGCTGTTCGATGCCTTGATCCTGCCGTGTGGCCAGGAAGCGGTGGACGCCTTGGCCAAGGACGGCCACACGATGGAATTCATCAAGGACCAGTACCGCCATTGCAAACCGATCCTGGCCTTGGGCTTGTCCGAGCAATTGCTGGACAAGGCGGGCATCCCGGCCACCTTGCCTTCGGGCGCCAAGGACGACGCCCTGATCAAGGTTCAGCCCAGCCAGGTGGGACCGGTGATCCAGGATTTCATCGATGCCATCGAGAAGCACCGCTACACGCCGCGCGACAGCGATCCCCCTTTGGTCTGATGGAAAGGTGATGCATGAGCATGAAACAAGCGCAGCAGATTCAGGCAGGCAGCCGAAGCGACGCACTGGGCGCCATGCCCAGCACCACCAGTGCCTTGTACGCGCACCGGTCGGTTTTTCTGACGGCCTTCGACCAGTTTGCCGCCAAGGTGACGAGGTGGGCGGGCTCGCCCATCGTGTTCTCGCTGGCCTTGGTGACCGTGCTGGTGTGGGCGCTTTCCGGTGTGCTCTTCCATTTCTCGGAGAACTGGCAGCTGGTCATCAACACCGGCACGACCATCGTCACCTTCCTGATGGTGTTCCTGATCCAGCAAAGCCAGAACAAGGACAGCGTGGCCGTTCACCTGAAGCTGAACGAGTTGCTGGCGGCCAACCGCCAGGCCAGCAACCGGATGATCGGGATCGAGGACCTGGACGAGCAGGACCTTCGCGAGGTGGCGCTGTTTTACGCGCGGCTGGCCGAGCGGGCCAAGCAGGCGGGGCCGCACAAGGAGATGCATTCCATCGATGAGGAAGGCATGCCCGTGCAGGGAGACTTGTCGGGACGGGGGCGGCGCTAGCGTCTGATCGCTGGCCGATGTTGTCCAAATGACTGTATGAGTATACAGTCATGGGATGTCTGCGAATCCTCCTTCCGTGGCGATCCTGCGCGCGCACCGCACCCGCCTCATGCACATCTGGCGCTCCGCCGGCTGGCCATGCCGTGACGCCCTTGAAATCGACCTCCTGGCCGCCGGCCTGGTGTCCTTGCGCGTGTCCAACCAGGGCCATGAAACCCTCTGCCTGACCGATGCGGGCGTGCAATTGCTCGCCCTGTCGCGCCAGCAAAACCGGCGGGCCCTGAGCGCCCACGACCGCCTGGCCGAACGCGTGGCCACGCAGTTGATGGCGGCGGGTCGCGTCGTGTGGCGTGAACTGTCCTTGCGTGCCCGGGTGGACAGCGACGACCACACCAACAACACCGCGCGCGAATGCGCCGTCACCAACACGGCTTTCTGGCCCCTGGATGAAGCCGCGCTGGAAAGCAAGGCTGCCTGGCGCATGGCCCGGCCCGATGTCTTCTCGGTGCGCAACACCTCTGTGCAGGCCTACCTGCAACCCATCGTCCACGAGGTCAAGGCCAGCCGGGCCGATCTGCTGTCCGACCTGCGCCACGAGGCCAAGCGTCAGTCCTACCAATGGCTGTGTTGCGAGTGCTACTACGTGTTCCCGGCTGGCGTGGCCCAACCCGAAGAGATCCCGCCCGAGTTCGGCGTGTGGCTGCTGCATGGCGACATCGATGGCGGCGAGTTTGAAATCGCCCGGCCAGCGCGCCACGTGGCCTGCGAGCTGCCTTTCGCGGTGTGGCTGTCGCTGGCCAAGGCCACGCCGATGCACCAGGACGATCTGGGCGACGAACCCCTGCAGGCCAGCCTGGGCGAAGTGGTTGGCCCTTGCTGAAAAAGACCTACACGGTGGCGGTCCGGGCGCTGTGCGAGTTCACCGCCAAGCAGGGGGACCTGGACCTGCGCTTCACGCCGTCGCCCACCGCGCAAGAGGGCATGGCGGGTCACCTGTTGGTGGCCTCGCGCCGAGGCGCAGGCTACGAGACCGAGATCACGCTGAGCGGTGAGCACCAGCACCTGCAGGTGCGCGGGCGGGCCGATGGCTACGACCCGCGGCTCAACCGCCTGGAAGAGATCAAGACCTTCCGTGGCAGCCTGGACCGCCAGCCCGACAACCACCGCCATTTGCACTGGGCGCAGGTGATGGTGTACGGCTGGCTCTTGTGCCAGGCGCGGGGCCTGGACGAACTTGAACTCGCCCTGGTCTACCTGGACATCGGGTCCAACGATGAGACCGTGCTGCGCCAGCGCTGCACCGCCGTGCAACTCCAAGCCCATTTCGAGGTCCAGTGCGAACGCTTCCTGGCCTGGGCCGACCAAGAACTGGCGCACCGCGCCGCGCGCGACTGGGCGCTCACGGCCCTGCCGTTCCCCCATGCCGATTTTCGTCCTGGCCAACGGGACCTGGCCGAGTCGGTCTACAAGGCCAACAGCGCTGGCCGGTGCCTGATGGTGCAAGCCCCCACGGGCATCGGCAAGACCATCGGCACGATCTTTCCGCTGCTCAAGGCCTGCCCCGCGCAAAAGTTGGACAAGGTCTTTTTCCTGGCGGCCAAGACTTCCGGGCGCGGCGTGGCCTTGAAGGCGCTCGATCTGATCCAGCAAAGCGCACCAGCCTTGCCCTTGCGTGTGATTGAACTGGTGGCCAAGGACAAGGCCTGTGAACACCCGGACAAGGCCTGTCACGGTTCATCGTGCCCTTTGGCCGAAGGCTTTTACGACCGCCTGCCGCCTGCCCGCAAGGCGGCGGTGCGGGCCGGCACCCTCGACAAGGCCACGCTGCGCGCCGTGGCCCTGGCACACCAGGTCTGCCCTTATTACCTGGGACAGGAAATGGTGCGCTGGGCGGATGCGGTGGTGGGTGACTACAACTACTACTTCGACCTGAGCGCCATGTTGCACGGCATGACCGTGGGCCAGCCCTGGAAGGTCAGCGTGCTGGTCGACGAGGCGCACAACCTGGTCGAGCGCGCCCGCAAGATGTACACGGCCGAACTGAGCCAGGCCAGCCTGGGCGCGGCCCGAAGGTCGGCCCCGGTGGCCTTGAAGAAGTCGCTCGACCGCCTGCACAAAAGCTGGAACGCACTGAACAAGCAGCAGCCCGGCGACTACCAAGTGCGCCCCGAGGTGCCCGAGGGCTTCACCTTCGCGCTGCAACAGGCCACGCACGCCATCACCGAGCACCTCGTCGAGCACCCGACCGTGGTCGATGGCGCCCTGCAGGACTTCTATTTTGAAGCCTTGCACTTCACCCGCCTGAGCGAATCCTTCGGCGAGCATTCGCTGTTCGACATCAGCCAGTTCGGCAAGCAGTCCACCTTGTGCCTGCGCAACGTCGTGCCCGCCAATTTCCTGCGTCCACGTTTCGCCACGGCGCATTCGGTCACCCTGTTCTCGGCCACCCTGCAGCCCCGGCAGTTCTATGGCGACCTGTTGGGCTTGCCCGTCGACACCGCCTGGGTCGAGGTGGCGTCGCCGTTCGACCCGGCGCAGTTGTCGGTGCAGGTGGCCTCCAGGATCTCGACGCGCTACCAGCATCGCCAGGCCTCCTTGCCCAAGGTGGTGGACGTGATGGCGCGGCAGTACGCCCAGCAAGCCGGCAACTACCTGGCCTTTTTCAGCAGTTTCGATTACCTGGACGAGGTGGCGCGCCTGTGGGCCGAACGCATGCCCCAGGTCGCCACCTGGAAGCAGTCGCGCCGCATGAGCGAAGGCGAGCAGGCGCAGTTCCTGGCGCGCTTCACCGAAGGTGGGCAGGGCGTGGGCTTCGCGGTGCTGGGTGGCTCGTTCGCCGAAGGCATCGACCTGGTCGGCGAACGCCTGATCGGGGCCTTCATCGCGACCCTGGGCTTGCCCCAGGTCAACGAAGTCAACGAACAGATCCGCCAGCGCATGCACGACATTTTTGGCGATGGCTACGCCTACACCTACCTGTACCCTGGCTTGCAGAAGGTGGTGCAGGCGGCCGGCCGCGTGATCCGCACGCCCACCGACAGGGGCGTGGTGCACCTCATGGACGACCGCTTTGGCCGTCCCGAGGTGCGTGGCCTGCTGCCCGCCTGGTGGCGGGTGGGCTGAGCCCGCTTGGCGAGAACAAGCTTGTCGGATCTGGTGCACAGGACTAGAGTGACGCCATTGCCATTGCCATTGCCATTGCCATTGCCATTGCCATTGCCTGGAGATCTCATGAACACGATTCCCCACGTCCTGATCTCTTCCGCGCTTCTGATGCTCGGCGCTCGGGCAAGCGCGATGAACCGGCCTCCGCCGGTCAACGAGCAATGGCAGAAGATGGTGATCACCGCCTCGATCGATGAGTTGCGCGGGGCGGCGATCCCAGGGGTGGCCCTTGGTGGGCCCATCCTCGCCAGCTGGAACTTCAACAGTGACAAGGGTGATGTGCGTGCCCAAGACCCGCGGGGGTATGTGGCCATGCATGATTTTGTGCTGACGTTCGCGGGCCAGGACTACACCAAGGACGACATCTTGCAGGAGGTTCAAGGCGTGGCGGTCAATGGGCCTTCCATGATTGTGTGGGCCTCCACACAGGGACTTGAAGGGTCACTTCATCTGCGAAGCAAAGGAGCAGTCCCCAATATCTTCTTTCACTTCTTTGATGAATTCGGAGAGTCGAGACTTTGGCTCGAGCTTTACACGGACATCCACGCAACCTTCGATCAAAGGACCGTTGCCATGACTTTCCTGAATGGTGTCTATGTGCCGATGGGTTTGCTCCCCGAGCCATCGGCGTACTGTCTGTTGCTGGCCGGGTTGGCGGGTTTGTCTTTTGGCAGACAGTGGTTCAACAAGCAGGCCTGCACTCTGCCGATCAGCCGTTGAAGGCGATGCGCTTGCCCGAGCCAGGCGGCGTGCAGGTGTAGGTCACTTCCTGGCCGGCCGCCGTGGCCAGTGAGCGCAGGGCCGCATCGCTGCGGCGCGCGCCATCGGCGGCCACGAACGCCGAGCCTGCCACGTCGTACAGGTAGCCACGGCGCGTGCCGGCTTCGACCACCTGGGCCACCAGGTCGCACTCGGTCACGCTGCCGCCCAACTCCTTGGACACGAACGGCGTCTTGGCGCGCTGGATCAAGAGGTTGATGCGCGGGTTGGCCTGCGTGGTGTTGTAGGACGCCAGCGTCACCTGCTGGCCCACGATGGGCGCCAGGTCGCTGTCCATGGCGTGCATGAAGTCCGAGACATCGCGGCGGGTGGCGTCCGGGTTGAGCATGGGGAAGCCCGAATTCAAGGTGGGCTGGAACACGCGCACCGTGAAGAAGTGCGCCAGCGTGTCGGATGTGCCATCGTGGACGAAGCCATAGCCGCGAACCTGCTCACCCAGGTAACCTGTGCCCGGCGCGGTCGCGAAGGGAATGGACGGTGAACCGAAGCGGCCGACCTTGGCGTACATGTTGCGCAGCTGCGGCACCTTCACGATTTGCGAGATGCCCTCGAAGCTCTGGTCGCCACCGGTGCCGTACATGCCGCGGGCCGGGTCCACCGTGTGGCAGCCATTGCAGTTGTTGTTGGGCGTGATGGAGGTGCCGTCGGCGCGGGTGATCTTGAAGCCGTCCGAAGGGCGGTCGCCGAAGTAGAAGTCGAAGCCGCGCTTCTGGGCCGCCGTCAGCGAGTTGTCCAGGTTGCGGATCGGGTTGGGGGGCATCTGCACGGCGAGCTGGAAGTCGGCGAAAGCCTGCATTTCCGCTTCGGTCATGTCGCGGTCGTTGCCCAGCAGGCCCGAGAAGGCCACCGCGAAATTCTTGAACGACAGGGTCGCGTCCTTGGCCGAAGTGCCGAAGACGCCCACGGCGCGGTCACCGCGCCAGTGCATGGCGCCCGAGTTGATCATGCCGCGCAGCGTCTGCGTGACCATGGGTCCCTTCATCGGGTGGAAGTCGGTCGGGTCGTCGCTGCCGTTGATCTTGTTCTGCACGCCGAAGACGATCTTCGCGATCGGGAAGGCCAAGTCGCTGGTGAACTTGCCGGGGATGGGGCTCTTGGTGACCACGCCATCCGGGTCGCCCAGGTCCCAGGCCAGGTCATCCGCATCCCCGAAGGTGTGGCAGGCCGCGCAAGAGGCTTCGCCGTTGGCCGACGAGCGCTGGGCGTCGTACAGGAAGGGGCGGCCCGCGACGATCTGCGGCGACTCGGGGTTGGGCAGCACGGCCTTCGCCACTTCGGTGCGCGTGGCCAGGTTCACCACCTTCACGGCGTTGTCGAAGCGGGTCATGACGTACATGCGGCCGCGGTTTTCATCCAGCAGCACACCGCTGGGGCCACCACCGCTGACGGTGATGTAGTTGGCGCTGGCGGTGCGTGGGTTGAAGGTGTCGGCTTCGAGTTCGGCGGTGTTGAACACGCCGATGCGGCTGGAGCCGAAGGCGGCCACGTACAAGGTGCGGCCGTCCTTGCTGACCTGCATGTCCAGCGGCGTGGCCAGGCTGTGGTTCTTGGCCGTGCGGTCGAAGCCGGGGTCGGTCACGAGCTTGCTGTAGTCGAGGTGCTTGTTCAGGTGCCTGGGGGCCACGGTGTTATTGTTGACCACCGTCACGCGTGACAGCGCGATCTTGCCTTGCACGGTCGAGCCGCCGTGCTTGCCGGCGCCTTCGAAGCGGGTCATGTTGTTCGACTCGGTGTTCGACACGTACAAGGTGCCCGACACCGGATTGACGGCCATGTTGAACAGCACGGTGCCCACGTGCGGGTAAGCGACTTTCTCGGTGAGCGTGTTGGCATCGACGGCGAACACGTCCTTGTCGGGCAGGGTGAACTCGACGGCGTTGTTCCAGTTGCGGCCCAGCACGTCTTCCCAACGCTTGTTGGCGCGGTTGTATTTCACCAGCAGGCCGGTCTTGGGCGCCGGCTTGCCTTCGGCGTTGGTCTCGGGGCCCAGGCGGCCGCCGGGCAGCAGCTTGGACTTGATGATGCAAGGCGTGTTGACCTTGAAGCCGTCACAGACCAGTTCTTCGTTGATGGACGAGGTCTCGTTGCCGGACTTGAAGGCGGCCACGTAGACCGTGTTGCGGTCGGGGCTGACGGCCAGCGCGCGTGGCGTGTCGGCGAAGAAGCTCATGATGCGCAGCGGCACGCCGCCCACGGCATAGCTGCCCGAACTGGCGGGGTTGAACACCCACACGTCGGCGCGGCCGATGCCTTCGGTGGTCAGCTGCGGATCGCCGGAGCCGGGCACGTTCTTCAGCGAGGGGTCGGTGCGCTGCTGGCCCCGGTGCGCCGTGGTGATGAAGGCCCGGGCGGGCGAGCCGGCGAAGACGATGTCGCGGGGCTCGTCGCCCACCAGCAGGGTCTGCACGACGCGCGGCGCGCCGTCGAGCCGGACGATGCTGACGCTGTCCGACAGGTGGTTGACCACCCAGACTTCGTTGTCGCTGCGCGCGGCCACGGCCACGGGCTCCAGGCCCACGGGGATGCGGGCGAACAACTGCAGGCCACTGCTGGTGATGGTGAAGACATCCAGCGTGTTGTTGGGCGTGTTGACCGCGAACAGCTTGGTGCCATCGGGCGACTGGGCCAGGGGGCGCACCTGGCCGCTTTCGAAAGCGACGAAGGACGGCGCTGCTGCCTGCGCGCTGAACGGGGTGGTGGTAAGCAATGAAAGCGTTGAGAGCACGAGCGCGCTCAGGCCACGGCGGAGGGGGGCTGACATGGGGGTGTCCTTTGGCTTGCATATCAAAAGGGTGATGTCCAAACTTTACGGACCGCGTGCAACTGTCGACATGAGGGATGGCGCGCGTTTGTCCGGCATCCAGAGCATCGGCCCCCTCATTCGAGGTGAGGGAATCTTCTTAATGGCATATAACGCGACCCGGACAATCCCTAGAGGGACATTCGGCGACTCACCGGCAGTGCCGTCACCGAATGCTCGCCGACGACGAAGCATTGGCTGTCTGGATGCTGCGATGGCCGGACCTCGAAGCCGCCCGTGAACTCACCAAAGGCGGGCAAGGTCAGCACCCCGTGCCGCAGCCAGAACGCCGGAAGGCGCAGGTGGTCGGTGCGGCCTCGCAGGCACACCACCGGGTGGACGTGACCGGCCAGGATCAAGGCGCCGGATGGCGTCCCGGCATGGTGGTCTTCCGGAGGATGGTGCACACCGCGCAGCCCAGCCTGCACATGGGCGGCGGTGCTGGTCCGGATGCCGTAGGACGCCTGCACCTGGCCGGCGTGCGCATCGTGGTTGCCTTCGATCACCAGGCATGAAAGCCCGGGGTGGCGTTGGCGCCAAGCCGCCAGGGCCGCCAGGGTGGCGGGTGCATGGCTTTCGCGCGCATGGAGGAAGTCGCCCAGCACGACCAGGTGCCGTGCCTGGCTGCGCGCCAGGGCCTGGGTCAAACGGGCGAGCGTGAGCGTGGTCGTGCCTTGGGGCACGGGCAGCCCCCGCGCGCGGAACACGGCGGCCTTGCCCAGGTGCACGTCGGCGACGAAGAGCGTGCGTGTCTCGGGCTCGAAAGCCGCGCGTTCGGGCATCAAGGCCAGGCGAACGGTGGCCTCCCGGGCGCCGGGTGGCCACGACAGCCAGTGGTCGGTCGAATCAGTTGTGGTCATGGATGCGGGGACTCAGGTCTCGCTGGCGGCATTCAATTCCGCCAACAGGTGCTGCAGGCGGTCTTGCAGCTTGTGCGTGCTCAGGCGCTCACGCAGGCGTTCGACCATGAGCGGGAACGAAAATGGTGTCCAGCGCTTCAGGGCTCGGATGTCCCAATGCTGGGCTTGCAAGCGGGTCAGCACGGCGACCAGGCGGTCCAGTTCGTACTCTTGCCGCAGTACCTCGTGTTCGGCCTGGCTGAGCAGCAAGTTGCGTGGGTCGTGCTTGCGGAAGACCTCGAAGAACAGGCTGCTGGAGGCCTGGATCTGCTGGTTGCTCTTGGGCGCGCCAGGAAATCCTGGGAACACCAGGCCCGACACGCGGGCGATCTCACGGAAGCGGCGCTGTGCCAGTTCCGAAGCGTTCATGCTGCCGAGCACGTCGTGCAACAGCTGGTCGGTGTCCAGCAAGGTCGGCAGCAGCTGCGCATCGACCGGTTCCTGGCTCAGCAGCTCGATGCCGTGGTCATTGAACGACATCGAGAACGTGCGGGGGGCGATCTGGCCGAAGCGGTAGGCCCACAGCGCCGCCAATGCGAGGTTGACCTGGCGGCCGGCGAAGGGGTAGATGTAGAGGTGGTGGCCTTCGCGCGACTTCAAGGTTTCGACCAGTACCGTGTCGGGTTTGGGCAAGGCCGACCAGCGCCGTTGCACGTCCAGCAAGGGCATCAAGGCGGTGATTTCAGGCGGGTGCGGGCCATCGGGCTGCGCGTCCACCTGGGCCAGTTCCTCCAGCATGGCGCTGGCCAGCTCCGATGAGAGGGGCATCTTGCCGCCGTTCCAACGCGGCACGGCGGGGCGCACGCCCTTGGCCAGGCGCACATAGGCGGTCATGTCGTGCACCTTGACGAGTTCGAGCAGGCGGCCCGCGAAGAGGAAGCAGTCGCGCGGGCGCAGGCGGGCGATGAAGCTTTCCTCCACGGTGCCCAGCACGGGGCCGCGCAGGTAGGACACCTTGAGGTTCGCATCGCTGACGATGGTGCCGACCGACAGGCGGTGGCGGCGCGCCAGTTGGGCGTTGACCACGCGGTACAGGCCGTCTTCCCCGGCTTCGATGCGGCGGTAGTCGGGGTAGGCCTTCAAGGCGTCGCCGCCCCGGCCGGCGAAGTCCAGCACCCAGTTCCACTCGTCCCAGTTCAAATGGCGGTAGGCGTAAGCGGTGCGCACTTCCTCGAACAGGGCGCGGCTGTCGAAGCCACCCCCCAGGGCCACGGTGACCACGTGCTGGACCAGCACATCGAAGGGCTTGTCAGGGCTCACGCGGGCCTCGATGTGACCCTGTGCCACGGCCCGGCGCGCGGCGGCCGCTTCGAGCAATTCGATGCTGTGCGTGGGCACCAGGGTGATGCGCGATGGCTGGCCGGGCGAGTGGCCCGAGCGGCCGGCGCGTTGCAGCAGGCGCGCCACGCCTTTGGCCGAACCGATCTGCAGCACGCGTTCCACCGGCGAGAAGTCCACGCCCAGGTCCAGGCTGGAGGTGGCCACCACGGCTTTCAGGCTGCCCGACTTGAGTCCCGCCTCGACCCACTCCCGCACGCCACGGTCCAGCGATCCGTGGTGCAAAGCGATGAGGCCCGACCAGTCAGGACGCGCTTCCAGCAGGGCCTGGTACCAGAGCTCGGCCTGCGATCGGGTGTTGGTGAAGACCAGGCTGTTGCGGCTGAGGTCGATCTCGCGGGCCACCAGGGACACCATGCGCAGGCCCAGGTGGCCAGCCCAGGGGAAGCGCTGCACCTCGTCGGGCAGCAGTGTGTCGATGGTCAGGGGTTTGGGCAATTGGCCCTGCACGATGCGGCCTGTCGGCCCGGTCAGCGTGTCGCGGGCATTGGCCAGGTTGCCCAGGGTCGCGGACAGGCCCCATGCCATCAGGCGCGGGTTCCATTGCTTCAAGCGCGCCAAAGCCAGCTGCACTTGCACGCCACGTTTGTTGGCGATCAGTTCGTGCCACTCATCGACGACGACCAGCCGGACACTGCCCAGTTGCCTTGCGGCGTCGGGCTGGGTCAGCAGCAGGCTGAGGCTTTCCGGGGTGGTGACCAAGGCGGTGGGCAAGCGTTTGGCCTGGCGTGCGCGTGCGGCGCTGGTGGTGTCGCCGGTGCGCTGGTCGATGCTCCAGGCTGGCAGCAACGCGGGCAGGGGCGCTTGCAGGGCCGCGAACGTGTCCGAGGCCAGGGCCCGCATGGGCGTGATCCACAAGACGCTCAAGGGCGGTGCGCCGCGCGTGCCCGGTGCGGGGCCCACATCGGCCAGGGCTTGCAGGGCGCCCAGCCACACCGCGTAGGTCTTGCCCGCGCCAGTGGTGGCGTGCAGCAGGCCGCTTTCGCCGGCGGCCATGGCTTGCCACACCGCCGTCTGAAAAGGGAAGGGCGACCAGCCTTTGTCCGCCAGCCAGGCCTGGGCCGCCTTCATGCGGCTGACCGGCCCGGCGTGGGGATCAGCCCGCGCAGATTGGCCAGGGTGTCGGCCTCGCTCACGGGCTTGTCCCAGCGCAGCCGCAGCATGCGCGGAAAACGCACGGCCAGGCCGCTCTTGTGTCGGCTGGAAGCCTGGATGCCTTCGAAGCCCAGTTCGACCACCAGCGTGGGCGTGACGCTGCGCACCGGGCCGAATTTCTCGATGGTGGTCTGGCGGATGCGTTGGTCTACCTGCCGCATCTCTTCGTCGGTCAGGCCGGAGTAGGCCTTGGCAAAGGGCACCAGGCGGCCTTCATCCCACACCGCGAAGGTGTAGTCGGTGTACAGGTTGGCGCGCCGGCCGTGGCCGCTTTGCGCGTAGATCAGCACGGCGTCGATGGTGAACGGGTCCACCTTCCACTTCCACCACAGGCCGACGTCCTTGGTGCGGCCGGTGCCGTAGAGGCTGTCGCGGCGCTTGAGCATGAAGCCCTCCACGCCACGGCTGCGCGACTCCTCGCGCATCACCGACAAGGTGGCCCAATCGGGCGCGTTGACCAAAGGCGAGAGCTGCAAGGGCGCCGATGCGGCCGGCAGGATGTGCGGCTCGACCGGCCCTGCCAGTGGCAGGTCGGTCTGGGGCAAGGTGGGCGCGGTGATCAGCGCGTCGAGCTGTTCACGCCGTCGCCATTGTGGCCAGGCGCGCGTGTCCTCGCCCTGGTGTTCCAGCAGGTCGTAGGCCAGGAAGACCACGGGCGCTTCGGCCAGGATGGCCTTGCCCAGCGTTTTGCGGCCAATGCGTTTCTGCAGCAGGGCGAAGGCTTGCACGTGCCCTTCCTTCCAGACGACGATCTCGCCGTCGATGACGGTGTTGTCGGGCAAGGCGTCGGCCAGTGATTCCAGTTCCGGGAAGCGACCGTTGAGCAGGTCCTCGCCGCGCGACCAGAGCCAGGTCTCCGGGCCGCGCTTGATGAATTGCGCGCGGATGCCGTCCCACTTCCACTCGACCAGCCAATCGGCGATGGGGCCGAGGCTCTCGACCGGCGCCTGCAGCGGGTGCGCCAGGAAGAAGGGGTAAGGCTGGCCCGAGGCTTGCGCGGGCGACTCCGGATCGGACAAGGCGAGGTAGCGCGCGGCATTGGGCACGTGCTGCTTGTCGGTGTAGCCCATCAGGCGCTGGGCGAGGTGCTTGGCATCCAGCCCGGTCACCTGGGCCAAGGCGCGCAGCACCAGGTTGCGCGCCACGCCGACCCGAAAGCTGCCGCCGATGAGCTTGGTCAGCAGGAAGCGGCCGGGTTGATCCAGCTCGGCCCAATAGCCTTGCAGCGCCGCGATGGTCGAGGCCGGCTCTCGGCCGCGCAGCGACAGCAGGCGTTCCTCCATCCAGCGGTGCAGGGGCACGTCGGCCTCTTCTTCGGCGGGCGGCAGCACGTGGGCGATCGTCTCGGCCAGGTCGCCCACCACGTCATAGCTTTCGTCGAACAGCCATTCGGGGATGGCGGCTTGCTCGCGGGCGGCGGTGCGGACCAGGGCCGTGGGCACGGTCTGGCGGGGCTTGCCGCCGGCCAGGAAGTACAAGGCCCAGGCGGCATCCTCGGGTGGTGCGTGGCGGAAGTAGTCGGTGAGGGCGGCGGTCTTGGCCGAGGTCGACGTGGTGCTGTCCAGGGCTTCGTAAAGACGGGCGAAGCGCTTCATGCGGCGGGCTCCGCGCTGGCCGGTTCGGCATCGAGGCTCTCGGTCTCGTCGCCGTACTCGGTCTTGAAGGCACCGGCTTGCAGGCCTTGCTCCTTGAAGTAGCGCACGAGCGGGTCCACATAGCCATGGGTGACGATGACGCGCGGCGCCTGCGTGGCCCGAACCGCTTCCAACAAGCCGGGCCAGTCGGCGTGGTCCGACAGCACGAAGCCCCGGTCCAGCCCCCGCCTTCGCCGTGTGCCGCGCAACTGCATCCAGCCCGAGGCAAAGGCATCGCTGTGTTCGCCGAAACGCTTCACCCACGCGCTGCCTTGCGCCGAGGGCGGCGCCATCACCAGCGCGGTCTTCAGTTCGCTGGGCGTGACCTCGCTCACGTGCCGGGTGGCGGGCAGCGCCACGCCCGAGGCACGATAGGCCTCGTTGAGCGATGTCATCGCACCATGGGCCACGATGGGCCCGATGGACGGGTCGATGCCCGACAGCACGCGCTGCGCCTTGCCGAAGGAGTAGGCGTACAGCACCGAGGCTTTGCCTTGCGCCGCGTTGCCACGCCACCAGGCGTTGATGTCGTCGAACACCTGCTGTTGCGGCTGCCATCTGAACACCGGCAAGCCAAAGGTCGATTCGGTGATGAACACGTCGCAGCGCACGGGCTCGAAGGGCGCGCAGGTGGCGTCCGGGCCGGTCTTGTAGTCGCCCGACGCCACCCAGACGCGGCCCCCATGTTCCAGCCGCACCTGGGCCGATCCCAGCACATGGCCGGCCGGGTGGAAGGACACCTTCACGCCCCGGTGCGTGATGGCCTGGCCATACGGCAGGGTGTCCAGCGGGATGTCGCCCAGCCGGGCCAGCAGCACGCGCCGCCCGGGTTCCGCCGCCAGGTAGTGCGTGTGGCCCACGCGGGCATGGTCGCCATGCGCGTGCGTGATCAGCGCATGCGACACGGGGCGCCAGGGGTCGATGTAGAAGTCACCGGCAGGGCAGTAAAGGCCCTGCGGGCGGGCCACGACGAGGTCATCTTGCAGGTCTGCCATCGGCATGTTCAGGTGGGTGGGCGGCAAAAGTGCACGATCCTTCTTGGCAAATGGTGTGCGCAAGCCGTCTAGCGTGCATCAAAGGGCATTTGCTGGTGCAACTCGGGGCTTTGCTCGGAGGGCGGTGGCGCCAAACTGGGCGTTGTATCCCTGTCTGTTCTCTTCCCTGGCCCGCCATGTCCAAGTTCAAGATCGTCCTGTCCTCCTCCCAACGCCGCAAGCTTGCCGGTGCCGGATTGTTGATGTTGCTGGTGCTCGCCTGTGCCGGCATTTCCAACTTGCAGGACACGGCGATCAAAGAAGCGCAGGCCCGCAAGGACAGCACCGCCCTGGCCTTCGAAAACAACCCCGACGCCTGGCTGAACCACCCGACGGAAGCCTCGGCTTTCGAAAAGGCCGTGTCCGCCGGGCAGGTCAAGGCCGTGGCCATCAGCGGCTCGCTGGTGCTCTACACCGACAAGGCCGGCCAGCACCACAGCACCCGGCTGGTCGACTGCGGCCCCGGCTGCAGCACCAACCTGCTGGGCCGCCTGGGCGAGCTGAGCCTGGCCAAGGGCTTCCTGCTGACCCGCACCGACATCGATCCCCGCACGCCCAGCCAGAAGTTCAACGAGAACATCGAAGGCGTGGGCCGCGTGGTCTTGGCCCTGCTGCCGGTCTTCCTGATCGGTGGCCTGATGTTCTACCAGATGCGCGGCGGCGCCTTGCCCTTTGGTGGCACCAAGCTGGCCGACCGCCCCGACACCGAATTCAAGGACGTGATCGGCGCCGACGAGGCCAAGAGGGCCCTGCGCCGCGTGGTCGCCTTCATGAATGACCCGGTCGAGTATGTGCGCGTGGGCGCCCATGCCCCCCGCGGTGTGCTGATCGATGGTCCCCCGGGCACCGGCAAGACCCTGCTGGCCCGGGCGCTGGCCAAGGAATGTGGTGCCAACTTCATCAGCGTGGACGGCTCGCATTTCAGCTCCATGTTCTTTGGCGCCGGCATCGGCAAGGTCAAGGAGCTGTTCGAGCGTGCCCGCAAGAACGCGCCCTGCATCGTGTTCATCGACGAGTTCGATGGCATCGGCAAGCGCTCCAAGGGCAATGACTCCAGCGGTGCCGGCGAGCAGGAACAGAACCGGATCATCAACCGCATCCTCGTTGAACTCGATGGCTTCTCGCCGCTCGAGAACGTCGTCGTCGTCGGCGCCACCAACCACGTCGACAACATCGACAAGGCCATGCGCCGTCCTGGCCGCTTCGACATGATCGTGCGCACCGAGCTGCCCACGACCACCGAACGGGAGGCCCTGTTCAAGCTCTACCTGGACAAGGTCAAGGCCGCCGCCCAGATCGACTTGGTCTCGCTGGCCCGCACCGCCACCGGCATGTCGCCCGCCGACATCGCCAACTGCGTGAACCGCGCAGCGTCTTACGCGGCTGAAGGCGGCGAACCTGAAGTCAATGACGAACTGCTCTACCGCTCGATCGAAACCTTCCAGCTGGGTGGCGAAGTGTCGTCCGCCAAGGGCATGCTGACCCCCGCGACACTGGAACGCCTGGCCGTGCACGAAGGCGGCCACGGCCTGGTCGCTCATGTGCTGGATGCCGGCAGCGTCGAACGGGTCAGCATCGAACCGCGCGGTGGCGCACTGGGCGTGACCTACGTGGCCCGCCACACCGAAGAGCCCTTGTATGGCGAGCAGGAGCTGCGTTCGCGCCTGGCCATGCTGCTGGCCGGCCGCGAAGCCGAGATGATGGTCTTCGGCAACACGTCCTCCGGGGCTGCCGACGACCTCAAGCGTGCCTCCGAGCTGGCCACGTCCATGATCGGCAGCTACGGCTTCGGCAAGACTTTCGGCTTGTTGAGCATGGCCGGGGTGCCCAAGGAGCTCATCGGCCCCGACATCCAGAAGAACGTGCTCGACGAAGCGCGCTTGCTGCTGGAGCAGGCCCAGGCCGAATGCAAGGCGGTGCTCACCGAACACCGCCATCGCCTGGATGCGCTGACCCGGTTGCTGCTCGACAAGGAAACCATCAGCGGCCAGCCTTTGCAGGCGGTTCTGAACGCCTGAGGTCGTGCGTGACGAACTCCTTGCCCTCGGGCGGGAGTTCCAGCCAGTCCCGGTGCGTCAGCGTGTGGCGGATGTCGTCCAGGCCGCTGGTCCAGTGGTCGCGCATCGTGAGCGGCCCGAACTCGTAATCCTTCGACAGGCCATCCCACTCCTTGTCGCGGTAGATCAGGTGGATCACGTTGTACTGCCGGCTGCACGCCAGTTCGTGCGCCAGCTTGCACTGCGCGTCGTCCTCGTGCCTGGACTTGGGCACGTGCTTGAGCAGGTCGCGCAGCAGGCGCCGGTAGCTCTGCTCGCGCTCCATCATGTCGGTGATCGTGCGTGTGCGGCTTGAATACTGGATGTCCTTCACGCGTTCCTGCACGTCGAACAGGTTGGTGGGCGCCGGCCCGACCGAACTCCACAGGTCGACCTGGAAGGCGATGGTGTTCTGGCGGGGCGTGGCCGACAGGATCTGCGCCAGCGGCGTGTTCGACACCAGGCCGCCATCCCAATAGAACTCGCCTTCGATCTCGACCGCCGGAAAACCCGGTGGCAAGGCGCCCGAGGCCATGAAGTGCTCCGGCCGCATCCGGCCTTGCGTGGGCCCGGCCGTGTTTTCGAAGAACTCGAAATTGCCCGTGCGCACATTGACCGCGCCCACCGACACGCGGATCTCGCCCGCGTTGATGCGGTCGAAATCCACCAACCGTTCCAGCGTGGCCTTCAGGGCCTTGGTGTCGTAGAAACTGGCTTGGGTGGGCGTGGTGCTCATCGATTGCCAGGTGGGGATCGAACGCGGCACGAAGAAGCCCTTTTGACCCTCGACCATGGCACGCCACGCCGAGAAACCATTGAAGGCCTTGCGCGCCTCCCCGCCCAGTTGTTCCACCCAGGTCTGCAAGGCGTCGGCCGTGGGCTGAAAGTACGCCGGTTGGCAGATGGTGTCCCAGAACTCTTTCATGCGCTGCACGCGCAGCTCGGGCGGGTTGCCCGCGATGATGGCGGCGTTCAAGGCCCCGATGGAGATGCCCGCCACCCAGTTGGGGTGGATGTTGGCTTCGTGCAGGCCTTCGTAGACCCCGGCCTGGTAGGAGCCCAGGGCACCGCCGCCTTGCAGCACCAGCGCCACGATGTCGTAGGGCAGGCCGTTGTCCGAAGCTGGGGTTGGCGCACTGCTGATCGCCTTGTTCAAGATCATTGGGACATCCTGTGTTCATTTCACCGAGGTGGCGTTCAGGCTACCAGCAAGCGCGGCCCTGCACCGGGTCCGGTCATTCATGGCCTGGCCGGCAGCTTGGTCTCCAGCGATGTCTACTGGCGCGATTCCAAAAGAGAGAGGGGCGCGGCCATGGACTTCCTGATCATCCTGCTTGCATTGGGATTGCTCATTTTCGTGGCCTACAAGGGCCACAGCGTCATCCTCTTCGCGCCGGTGGCCGCCTTGCTGGCCGTGCTGCTCACCGAACCTTCGCTGGTGGCACCGGTCTACATCGGTCTGTTCATGGACAAGATGGTGCAGTTCATCAAGCTGTACTTCCCGGTCTTCATGCTGGGCGCGGTGTTCGGCAAGGTGATCGAGTTGTCCGGCTTCTCCACGGCCATCGTGTCCTCGGTCATCAAGCTGGTTGGCGGCAGCCGTGCCATGCTGTCCATCGTGCTGGTGTGCGCCATCCTCACGTATGGCGGGGTGTCGCTGTTCGTGGTGGTGTTCGCGGTCTACCCCTTCGCGGCCGAACTGTTCCGGCAACTGGACATCCCCAAGCGGCTGATCCCCGGCACCATCGCCCTGGGGGCCTTCAGCTTCACCATGGACTCGCTGCCGGGCACGCCGCAGATCCAGAACATCATTCCCACCACGTTCTTCCACACCAACACCTGGGCGGCGCCGTGGCTGGGCGTCATCGGGGCCATCTTCATCCTGGTGACGGGCTTGCTGTACCTGGAGTCGCGCCGGCGCGCTGCGGTCAAGCGGGGCGAAGGTTATGGTCAGCACACGCTCAATGAACCCGCGAAGGTGGCGTCCGGCCCGCTGCCCAAGCCTTGGATCGCGGTGCTGCCCCTGGTGTTGGTGGCCGTGCTCAACAAGGTTTTCACCAATGTCATCCCCGGCATGTACGGCCAGACCTACACGGTCGACTTGCCGGGCCTCAAGCATGCGTTGAGCGGCGAGGTGTCGTCTGTGGTGGCCATCTGGGCGGTGGGGGCGGCCTTGCTGGTGGGCATCGCCACCGTGTTGCTGTTCGCCTTCAGGCCGGTCGTCGGCCGCTTCGCCGATGGCAGCAAGGCGGCGGTGTCGGGCGCCTTGCTGGCGGCGATGAACACCGCGTCGGAGTACGGCTTTGGCGCGGTCATCGCGGCCTTGCCTGGCTTCATCTCGGTCACGGCGGCCTTGCGCGCCATCCCCAATCCCCTGGTCAACGAAGCCATCACCGTGACCACGCTGGCGGGCATCACGGGATCGGCCTCGGGTGGCATGAGCATCGCGCTGGCGGCCATGGCCGACACCTTCATCCAGAATGCCCAGGCGGCGGGCATCCCGATGGAGGTGCTTCACCGCGTGGCCTCGATGGCCAGCGGTGGCATGGACACCCTGCCGCACAACGGCGCGGTCATCACCCTGCTGGCCGTCACGGGCCTGACGCACCGCGAGTCCTACCGCGACATCTTCGCGGTGACCTGCCTCAAGACCCTGGCCGTCTTCGTCGTGATCGCCGTGTACCTGCTGACCGGCCTCTATTGACGGGCCTGCCAAGCCCGGCTCAAGACCGGGTGCGCACCACCAGCCGGCCCCTGATCTGCCCGGCCCGAAGCCGTGTCGCGGCCTCGATCGCGTCCTGCAAGGACACCTCGGTGGTGATGCGTTCGAGCAATTGCAAGTCCAGGTCCTGCGCCAGGCGTTCCCAGGCCCTTTGACGCAGGGACAGTGGCGCCATCACGCTGTCGATGCCGAGCAAGGCCACACCGCGCAGGATGAAAGGCATCACGGTGGCCGGCAGGTCGAACCCTTGGGCCAGTCCGCACGCGGCCACGGCACCGCCATAGTGGGTCTGCGCGCAGGCATTGGCCAGGGTGTGGCTGCCCACCGCGTCGATCACGGCGGCCCAGCGTTCCTTTTGCAAAGGCTTGCCGGGGGCCGACAACTCGGCACGGTCGATCACGCGGTTGGCGCCCAGGCTCAACAGGTAGTCGGCCTCGGAAGCCTTGCCGGTGGCGGCCACCACGGTGTGACCCAGCCGCGCCAGCAAGGTCACGGCCACCGAGCCCACACCGCCGGTGGCGCCGGTCACGAGCACCTCGCCACCCCCGGTCAAGGTGCCATGTTTTTCGAGCGCCATCACGCACAACATGGCCGTGTAGCCTGCCGTGCCGATGGCCATGGCTTGCCTTGTGGTGAAGGCCTCGGGCAGGGGCACCAGCCAATCGCCATTCAGGCGGGCCCTGCCGGCCAGGCAGCCTTTGTGGGTTTCGCCCACGCCAAAGCCGTTGAGCACCACCTTGTCTCCCGCCTTCCAGTGTGGGTGTTCACTGGCGATGACGGTGCCCGCGCCATCCACGCCCGCGACCATGGGCCAGCTGCGCACCACCGGCGAGGTGTTGGTGATGGCCAGCGCGTCCTTGTAGTTGAGCGTCGAATGGTCGATGTCGACCGTGACGCCCAGCCCTGGCGCCACCGCGGGCAGAAAGTCGTCGTCGACCGCTTTCACGGCGGCTTGGAAGTCGGGGTTCTTGTCGAGCACCAGGGCGTTGAACACGTGCGTCTCCTCGGAATGTGAAACCATTTGTCAAGGCACGGAACACTACACCAGGATGAGCGATCATGTTGGTCACTACAACGATTCGACTGGAGCCCCGCTGTGCGATTCAATGCCCTGACCACTTCCCTGCTGACCGCCACCATGCTGGCTTTGTCCGCCGCCTCGTCCGCCAGTGCCGCGCCCGACGCCGCCCTCGCCAAGGCCGCCAAGGAAAAGGGGGCCGTGGTCACGTCCAGCGGCCTGGTCTACCAGTCCTTGAAGGACGGCACGGGCGCCAGCCCCGCCCCGACCGACGTGGTGAAGGTCCACTACCGCGGCACCTTCCCCGATGGCAAGGAGTTCGACAGCTCCTACAAGCGCAACGCACCCACCGAGTTCCCGCTCAACCGCGTGATCCCTTGCTGGACGGAGGGCGTGCAGCGCATCAAGGTGGGCGGCAAGGCCAAACTGACCTGCCCCTCGTCCATTGCCTACGGTGAACGCGGCGCCGGCGATGTGATTCCGCCCAACGCGACTTTGCAGTTCGAGGTCGAGTTGATCAGCATTGCCGGCAAGTGATTTCGGACATCTGCTGGGGTTTTGACCCGGTCCGACCCTCATTTGGGGTGTTGTCCTACACAGAAACCCTTGGTACTTTGAGAGCATGACCACAGCAGAACTCAAACTGGGAGTTTTCCGATGGGATACGCAGACCTGAACAGCAAGTACCAGCGCTTGCGGGACGATCTTGAAAAAGCCTACGCGGCCAACGTGTGGGACAGCAATCAGATCGACCGTATCGCCGATGAAATCGTGGAAACCGAACTGGCCTTGGCTGGCCAGTCCCGTTTCGCGGCACCGTCTGAGTACTCGCACATCTAAGGAGTTGGACATGCATGCAGCACCTGCATTTTCAGTGGGCGAGTACCTCGCCATCCCCATCGCCGAGTCTCTGGGCGATGGTCAGTGGAAGGCCGGCTTGGCCATCAGCGAAGGCCAGGCCCGGGGCGACCGGCCGGCCAAGTGCATGTTCGCGCAGTTGTTCATGTCGCGTGAAGAAGCCCTGAAGTTCGCCATCAACCAATGGCAACAACCCGTGGCTTCGCACTGACCCCCATTTGAACCTGTCGGCATGTCTGGGCATTGAATTGCCCATCATCCAGGCGCCCATGGCGGGATCCCAGGGCAGCCTGCTGGCTTTGGCGGTGGCCCAGGCCGGGGGCTTGGGCTCCTTGCCCGCCGCGATGTTGAGCCTGCCCGATCTGCGTGCCGAACTGGGACGCATCAAGGCCGGCACGGACCGGCCTTACAACGTCAACTTCTTTTGCCACGACACCCCCACGCCCGATGCTCGGCGCCAGTCCGCGTGGCAATCGGCCTTGGCCCCGTTCTACCAGGAGCTGGCGGTGGACCCGGCGGGCGTCAGCGCAGGCCCTGGTCGCTTGCCATTCAGCGCCGAAGCGGCCGATGTGCTCGAGGAATTCAAGCCCCCCGTGGTCAGCTTCCACTTCGGCCTGCCTTCCGCCGCCTTGCTGGCGCGGGTCAAGCAATGGGGTGCCAAGGTGCTGTCGTCCGCCACCACGGTAGACGAGGCGCGCTGGCTGGAGGCCCATGGTGCGGACATCGTGATTGCCCAAGGCCTGGAGGCCGGTGGGCACCGTGGCCATTTCCTGTCGCACGACCTGTCCTTGCAGATGGGCACCTTCGCCTTGCTGCCGCAGGTGGTGGGGGCGGTCAAGGTGCCGGTGGTGGCCTCGGGTGGCATTGCCGATGCGCAGGGCGTGGCGGCGGCGTTGGCCCTGGGAGCTTCGGGCGTTCAGCTCGGCACGGTGTACCTCACGGCGCACGAAGCCACCACCTCTCGCGTCCACCGGGCGGCGCTTCAAAGCGAGGCAGCCCGGCACACCGCTTTGACCAATCTTTTCTCGGGCCGACCCGCGCGTGGCATCGTCAACCGCTTGATGACCTCGCTGGGGCCCATGGGCGGCCAGGAGGTGCCCGAGTTTCCACTGGCCACCGCGGCCATCGCCCCCTTGCGCGCCAAGGCGGAAAGCCTGGGCCGTGGCGATTTCTCGCCCCTGTGGTCCGGCCAGAACGCCAGCGCTTGCCGAGAAGCCTCGGCGGCGGACATCACGCGGGCACTGTTCGGCCTTTGACCGGGCAACACCTTGCCTGGCCTTTCTTGAAGCCATGCCATGATCATGGCGTTCCCCCATCACAGCCGCGGAAGCCCGCCTCATCCACTGGAGAAACCCATGCGCTCAATCATCCACGGCGGGCTGGTCCTGCTTTGTGTTTCGGCCTTCAGCGCGGCGGTGCATGCCGACGAAGCGCCACCCATCAAGCCCGGCCTGTGGCAGGTTCACAGCGAGCGCGCTGTCGATGGCGTGAAGGCCCCGCCCATGACGGCCCAGATGAACAACCTGCCGCCCGAGGTGCGCAAGCAGATGGAGGCCATGATGAAGCAGAAGGGCGTGGACATGAGCGGTGGTGGTGGCGACATCAAGCTCTGCCTGAGCAAGGAATCGCTGGACCAGAACCAATGGCTGGGCCAGAAGAACGGCGCCCAGAATTGCAAGACCGAGATCAAGACCCGCAACAGCGGCCGCTGGACCTGGCATTCAAGCTGCAGTGACCCCAAGGCGGAGACCGATGGCGAGGCCGTCTTCAACAGCCCTGAGAGCTACACCGTCAAGGTGGCCACCATCATGACGGTGAAGGGCGAGTCCAAGACCATGAACATGACCAACACCTCGACCTGGCTGGGCGCCAATTGTGGCGACCTGAAGCCGATCAGCGCCAAGACCTTGAGTGCACCACCGGCTCCCAAGCCGATGAAGTGATGAGGCGGCGGCTCAGTTGCACGCGACGATCTTGAACTCCACGCGGCGGTCGAGGGCATCCACGGCGTTGTCCGAGCCGCTGCCCACGATGTTCTGGCGGAAACCCATGCCCGTGGCCTTGGTGCGTGGGCCCAGGTTGCTGGCTTCGCCGGTCAGGCGTTGCTTGACGTAGGCGGCGCGTTGCAGCGAGAGTGAATCGTTGGACTGCTCGGACCCTGTGCGGCTGGTGTGCCCGATGATGTCCATGCAGACCTTGGCCGCCGTGCTTTCCTTGGCGATCTGGCGCAGCCACATGCCATAGGCCCCGCTGATGCGCTGGTCCGACCAGAACTCGGTGCTGCCCGGGTTGAACAGGAACTTCACGCCCAGTTCGTTGTAGGCGATGCCCATGGCCACGACCTTGCCGAAGGCGGTTTCGGCCTCGGCGGTGCGGCCCAGCTTGACGTTGGCCAGGTAGATGCCGTTGAGCACGCGCAGTTGTTCGCCAGCCGGCGTGGCCAAGGCGCTGCGGTACTGGCCCAGGGCCTCCTGGTAGCGCTCGGAGTTGTAGAGGTTGGTGGCCTCGTTGATCAGCGTGGCGGCGGCAATGCGGTCCATGTAGAAGGCATCGGCCTTCTGGCCCGGGGGCGTGGCAGTCGAGCGGATGTAGCCCTCCAGCACCTGGTCTTTCACCAGCACGGGGCTGTCGCGGTAATAGGGCAGGGGGTTGTTGTCGAGCCCGGCGCCCTGGGCCTGCGCGGAGGCCTGGGCCACGACCTTGCCGCTGCGCAGTTCGGTCAGCGCCAGGTTCAGCTTGAAGGTGTTTTTGGCGTGGTCGGCCTGGGCCCGCGTCATGGTGCCGGTCAGCAGGTACTGGGCCTTGCCGAGGTTGGCGGCCTGGAAGGGCAGCAGGTCGAAGTGCTCGAAGTTGCTGCTCAGGCGGTCGGTGACGCGCTTTTCAAACAGCCGGGTGGCGTTGGTCTGCTGGCCGGTGCTGCTGTCCAGGAAGGGATCGACCACCACGCCACGCTTGGCCAGTTTGGATTCGACCTTGGCCAGGAAGGCCGGCAGGGTTTGCGTTTGCGAGACCAGGCCATCGGTGGCGGCGGCCACGGCCTGTTCGAAAGGCAACTCGCGGCTCGCGGACGTGGCTTGGGGAGCGGCGCACCCGGTCAGCCACAGGGTGACCAGGACCGCCAGGCTGGCCAGCCATGCCCGGGGCAGAACGTGAATGGCGGACTTCATCGGCACTCCTTCTTCAGAAAATCGGTTTCCTCCGGGCTGAGGGTTTCCAGGGAGGCTTTTTGAAGAATATCACCGCAGCGGACCTGCACCGCCGAGTCACGCCGGGATGCGGAGGGCATCTTTTGGGGGAGGGCGGCCGGTTCTTGGCGGGCCTTCGGTGGCGCTGGAACCGGGCTTGGCTGGATGGGGGCGCGCACCTTGGCGGAAGGCTCGCTTTCCGATGGCGCGGGGCTGGGCGTTGGGGCCGCCGTTGAGGCCGGCTCTGCCACCGAAGAGGGCATGGAGGCCGTGGGCGTGGACTCGGCGGTGTTCAATGTGGGCGACGAGGCTGCTGGCGTCGTGATGGCGGTTTCGGGCGTGCGGCCCTTGGTGAACCAGGCCAGCCCGGCCAGGGCGATCAGGATGATGCCCGCGGCCAAGGCCATGCCCAAGCCTCGACCCGATGACGCTGCACGCTGGGTGGCCGGTGATTCGGCCGCATCGGCCTTGGGAGTGAAGGTCGCAGTCGCGCTGGACGCCGGGCGCTCGGTCCGGGGCGCTGGCTGCGCGGTGGCCTCAAGTGCGCGGACCGCGGCCGGGGGCGCCTCGGGCGTCGGCGCAGCGACGGCGGTTGGCGCAGGCGCCACCTCCAGCATGGCCCGCAGTTCGCCGACGCTTTGAGGCCGCTCGTGGGGCCTCACCGACAGGCAGGCGTCCATCGCTTTGAGAAAAGTCGCGCTGTAGCGTCCGGCGGCGATGTCGCTCAGGGGGCGCAGCTTGTCGGCCATCAGGCGGTCGACCGAGGACATGGGTGCCTTGCCGGTGACGGCGTAGTAAACCACGCAGGCCATGGCATACAGGTCCGTCCAGGCGCCCTGCGGCATCGATGACGATTCCTCACCGTATTGCTCGATCGGGGCATAGCCGGGTTTGAGCACCACGGTCAATGCGTGCGTCATGTCGCCGATCACGCGCCGCGCGGCGCCGAAATCCAGCAGCAGCGGGCCACTGGCGGTCAGCAGGATGTTGTCGGGGGCGATGTCGCGGTGGAAGCAATGCGCGCTGTGCATCACCTCGAGGGCATTGAGCAAAGGGTGCAGCCAGGTCTTGATCTCGGCTTCGGTGGAGGGGCGGCCCAGGTCGGCCAGGGCACGCTTGAGGGTCGGGCCCTCGTAATACGGCATGACCATGTAGGCGGTGCCGTGGCCTTCCCAGAAGCGGTAGACCTTGACCAGGGAGGGGTGGTCGAACTGGGCCAGCAGGCGGGCTTCGTTGATGAAGCTTTTCAAGCCGGCCTGGAAAGTTTCGCGGTGACGGTCGGATTTGACCGAGACGGTGGCCGTGGTGTTGGAACGCGCGGCCAGCGAAGAGGGCATGTACTCCTTGAGCGCGACCTGGCGTTGCAGGGATTCGTCGTAGGCCAGGTAGACGATGCCGAAGCCGCCCTCGCCGATCAGGCCCCGGACCTCGAACTCGCCCAGCCGCGTGCCATCGGGCAGCGTGTGGTTGAACAAGGATGAACTGGAGACGAACTGGGGCAGGTCACTGTCACCAAAGGAGGTGGAGATGATGGTTCGATCGTCGTCTTCGGCTGGTCCCCGCGTCATCTCATACCTCGTGTCATGGCCGCGCCAACTTTGCAAGCCTGGTCATCCCTCGGTCATTTTAGGCGAGGGGGCAGTGCATCGGCCACGAAGCGTCCTGTCGCCGTTATATATTGCGCTGTCCTGTTTCAACTGGGTCACCGTGCAGGCCCATTTTGAACTCGGCCATCACATGACATCCAGCACGCATCCCAGTTTCGGTCTTTCGGCGATCGCGGTGGCGGCACACCGGGTGGTCCTGGCTTGTGCCGCCTTGGGCCTGGTGGCACAGGCCCATGCCCAACTCCCCAGCGATGAAGAAGAGCTGGCCTTGGCTTATGGCGACAAGTCTTTCGTCAGCATCGCCACGGGCTCCAGCCTGCCGGTCAGCCGCGCGCCCGCCATGGCCACGGTGATCACCTCGCAAGACATCGCCTCCATCGGCGCGACCGACCTGGACGAAGTGCTGGAAACCGTGCCCGGCCTGCACGTCGCACGCGAGACCCAGGGCTTCGCGCCGGTTTACGTCATCCGAGGCATCAACCTGGGCTTCAACCCGCAGGTTCTGATGCTGATCAACGGCGTGCCCATGACCACGGTGTTCACGGGCAACCGTGGCGCGGGGTGGGCCGGCATGCCGGTCGAGAACATCGCGCGTGTCGAGGTGATCCGCGGTCCGGGCTCCGCCTTGTACGGCGCCGATGCCTTCTCGGGGGTGATCAACGTCATCACCAAGACCGCCGACGACATCCAGGGGACCGAGGTGGGCGCGCGCGGGGGCTCGTTCAAGACGGGCGATGCCTGGGTGCTGCATGGCGGCAAGTGGGGCGCGCTGGACGTGGCGGGCCACCTTCGCATGGGCAGCACGGAGGGCCAGCGCCGCACCGTCCAGGCCGATGCCCAGACCGGGTCGGACGCGGTGCGTGGCACCCAGGCCTCCAAGGCGCCAGGGCGGATCAACAACGCCCGTGATTCGGTCGATGGTGCGCTGGACCTGAGCCTGGACCAGTGGCGTTTCCGCGTGGCCTACAAGGAGCGCGATGACGTTGGCACCGGCACGGGGGTGGCCTCGGCGCTCGACCCGAATGGCCAGATCTACAGCCAGACCATCACCTCGGACCTCACCTACGACAACCGCCAGATCGCCCCGGACTGGGCCCTGAACGTGCAGGGCAGCTTCATGCACTACACGGAGTTGACCGACATCACCCTGTTCCCGGCGGGCAGCAATGCCTTCGGCACGGGGGCTTTCGCCGATGGCGTGATCGGCAACCCTGCGAAATGGGAGCGGCACGAACGCCTGGGGGCCTCGACCACCTACACCGGCTTCAAGCTGCACCGCCTGCGCCTGGGCTTGGGCGTCGAGCGCGAGGAGGTCTACAAGACGCGCGAGACCAAGAACTTCAATTCGAATTTCACGCGCATCGGCAACGGATCGATCGCCGACGTCATCGATGTGTCGGCGACGGAGCCTTTCATGCGGCCGCAGGGCCGGACCAAGCGCTACATCTACGGGCAGGACGAATGGAGCCTGCTCAAGGACTGGACGCTGACGGCCGGCCTGCGCCATGACCAGTATTCCGATTTTGGAGATACCACCAACCCGCGCCTGGCACTGGTCTGGGATGCCGCCTACAACGTCACCGCCAAGTTGCTGTATGGCAGCGCTTTTCGCGCGCCGTCCATGTCCGAGTTGTACGCCATCAACAACCCGGTGGTGACGGGCAACCCCAGCCTGCGTCCCGAAAAAATGCGGACCCTGGAGGCGGCCGTCTCATGGCAGCCCCTGACCCGCTTGCAGTTGGGCATCAACGTCTTCCACCATGAGATGAGCGACATCATCCGCCTGGTCAATTTCGTGTACCAGAACAACGGTGAGCAACAGGGCAATGGCCTGGAATTCGAGGCCACCTGGGATGTGGCCCAGGACCTGCGCCTGTCGGGCAATTACAGCTACCAGCGCTCGGTCGATGAAGCCACGGGGCGGGCCGCCGCCAACGCGCCACGGCACCATGCCTATGCGCGGGGCCATTGGCGCTTCTCGCCAGGCTGGTCGGTGGACCCCCAGGTCAACTGGGTGAGCGAGCGTCCCCGCGAGTTTGGCGATCCACGGTCCAGCTTGAAGGGCTACGCCACCCTGGACCTGACCTTGCGCACGGACCGCGCGGCCAAAGGCTGGGACATGGCGGTGTCGGTGCGCAACCTCTTCGATGCCGATGCCCAAGAGCCCACGCCCTACGACATGTCGCCGGGGCAGCCCTACATTTCACTGCCCTTCGACTTCCCTTTGCCCGGCCGTTCGTTCTACGTTCAGGCCAGTCATCGGTTCTGATCGGAGGGCGACGATGTCGACCCGTCGTTGACCCAGTTCAGGGTCAGGTGGGCGCTCAACTGCGCGAGCAGGATGGCCCGTTCGAAGGGCTTCGTCATGAAGCCGTTGGCGCCCGCCTGCAAGGCTTGGGCGCGGTCCGCGTTCGAAGCATTGGCCGACAGCGCGATGATGGGCAGGGCGCGCGTGGCCTCGGAGCCGCGCAGTTGCCGGATGGCTTCCAGGCCGTCCATCACGGGCATGGACACGTCCATCAGGATCAGGTCGGGCGCGGCGGTCTGCACCTGTTCGAGGGCGGACTGGCCATTGTTGGCTTCCAGGGTGTCGAAGCCCAGGGGGCGGAGCAGGTCGATCAGCATGGTGCGGTTGGCGGGCACGTCATCGGCGATGAGCACCTTGCGCCGCGCGCCACGGTAACCCGTGACCGGTGGCGACGACGATTCGCCATCCGGGCGCGGCTCGACCCAGGGCAGGTTCAATTCGAACCAGAACAGGCTGCCGACGCCATCCTGGCTGGTGACTTGGACTTCCCCGCCCATCAGGCGCACCAGCTGCCGGCTGATGGCCAGGCCCAGGCCGGTGCCGCCCGAACGGCTGCGGGAATCCCCCGCCTGCTCGAAGGGTTCGAAGATGCGCTCCAGTTCATTCGTCTTGATGCCGGTGCCCGTGTCCTGGACTTCGAAGCGCAGGCGGATCTCCCGGGCCCGGAGGTCGTGGCCCACCTTGGTCACGCCCAGGCGCACCTGGCCCGATTCGGTGAACTTCACGGCGTTGCTCAGCAGGTTGAGCAGCACCTGCCGCAGGCGCTTTTCATCCACCTCCACCGCGGCCGGCAGGTCCGCCGCGTATTCGAAGTCGAAGCGCAGTGCTTTTTCCTCGGCCTTGATGCGGATGATGTCGACCAGCCCGCTCAGGAAGGACTGGGGATGGACGGTGCTGGGGTACAGCTCGGTTTTGCCGGCTTCGATGCGCGACAGGTCCAGGATGTCGATGATGAGCAGCAGCAGGTGTTCCCCACTGCTGTGGATGGTGTTGAGGCCCATGACCTGGCGCTCGGTCAGGGCCTTGTCCATCTTGAGGATCTGCGCGTAGCCCATGATGGCGTTGAGCGGGGTGCGCAGCTCGTGGCTCATGCGGGCCAGGAAGGCGCTCTTGGCGTCGTTGGCGATCTCGGCGCGTTCCTTGGCCGTGCGCAGTTCGGCGGTGCGGTCGCGCACCAGGTCTTCCAGGTGCTCGCGGTGGCGCTGCACTTCCTCGCCGCGTTCCTGCAGCACCGAACTCATGCGGTTGAAGGCCTGGGCCATGGCCTGGATGTCCTGGGGGCCGTCCACATCGGCGCGCACATTGGCCTCGCCGCGTTCGGTGCGGACCATGGCCTTGGACAGGCTGTTCAGGGGGCGCGTGATCCGGGTGGCCAGGAAGCGGATGGCGATGAGGAAGAGCGCGGCGAAGAAAAACGAGCTGGCCAGGTTGACGAAGAAGATGTTGGCCATCATGCGGGTCAGCGTGGCTTTGCTGTGCACCAGGCGCACCTGCCCGAGGAACTCGGTGGGTGGCGGCTCCACATCGAAGGGTGAGGCCGCGGGCTTGGTCCACACCGGTGCCACGAATTGCCAGGTGTCTTCGGTTTCGGCTTCCAGGTAAGCCTCGCGAGGTGGCGGCGAAGGCAGGGCCTTGAGGGGCGCTTCGCGGCCGGCCTTGCCCTTGGACAGCAGCACGCCGCCATCGCTGGTGCGGATTTCCACGCGCAGGACGTCGGGGTAGGCCAGGGTGGCACTGACCGCGTCGTTGGCGTTCTCGGGCGAGGCGTAAAGCAGGGCCAGCGTGCTTTGCGAGGCCAGGCTGGTGGCGATGCTCATGCTCTGGCGCATCAGGGTGTCGCGGATCTGGCGGCTGCCCTGCCAGGAACTGCCGATGGACGAAAACAGGGCCATGCAGATCACGCCGATGATGACGGCGATGCTGAGTTGGCGCTGGAAAGTCAGTTGCCGCAAAAAGCCCGAAAGTCGGCGCTCAATGAACAATGGTTGAGTGTGACTGTTCATATGTCAGGGCTCCGGGAAGACCATGTCAAAGCGCTGCTGCAGTGCATTCAGGTTGATGCCCAAATGGTTCGCGGTGCGGGTGTTCACCGCCATCAGCACTTCCTTCAAGGGCCGCACACCACGGATCGCGGTGCCGGAAGAGACATACCCCATCGCCCAACCGGCCAGTGCCTTGCCGAGTTCGACGTTGTTGGGGTACAGCGAGAACAGCGCACCACGCTTGACGTGGGCCGCACTGCTGGAAAAGACCGCGAGGTTGCGGTTCCACGACTCTTGCAACACCAGCGGCAGCACCGCCGTGTCGTCGACCGTGGTGGAGTCCTGTGGCAACCACAGCACATCGCGCTTGGGGTCGGCTGAACCGAGGGTTTCCTGGTACTGGCGGGTGGCGGATTTGAGGTCGTCCGCCTCATAGGCCTGCAGTTCAAGGCCCTGGGCCTTGGCGGCTTCACGCGCCAGCTTGATCAGCCAGGCATTTTGCCGTGGATCGTAGACGACGATCACGCGCCGGGCCGATGGCAGGAGGGTCTTGAGCCTGGCGAAGAGCAGGGCCGGGTCGGGCGCCAGGCTGTGCACGGACAGGTTTTGCGCGTCGGCCTCGGGCACCGACAGCACGCCGCCAGCGACGACACCCAGGTTGCGGTCCAGGGCCGAGGCCACCTTCAGGCCGTTGCGGCCCAGGGCGATGACGGCGCGGATGTCCCGGCGCTTCAGCTCGCTGGAAATGTCCTGGACGCTCGCATTGGCCCCCACGGGAAAGCTGGCAACGCGGCTCTTGGTCTGGTCCTCGATGCCCCCGATGATGGTGGAGAACACACTGCGGTAGGGCTCGCCGATGTCGGGGTAGATGACCGCGATGGCGCGCACGGCTTCATCTGAAGCGGCGTTTGCCAAGGGCAATTGCCACACCATGACTGCCAATGCCACCCAACGCACAGCCACCCAAAACGCACGGCATGCAAGCAAAACTGATGTCCTCCATACGACCAGAATCGGAGATGCGATAGCTTACCCAGTGTTTCGCGGTCAGCGGCGACCGTGTGATGGATATCGCTGCCACTTATCTCGGGGAGGACCCGCGACGAGGGGGATGACGGTGTGCGTCTGTGTGCGTATCATTTTGTTACACGCCGCCGCTTTCAGTGGTTGGACTGCCGGTTGGCGTGATTGGGACCCTCATCGTGACCTTATCAGCAGTTTTATCTCTGGCGGAGCCGTCCCCCTCTGTCGACGCGGCCAGCCTCATCGTGGCTTACCTTGAAGCCCTGGGCGTGGAATATGTCTTCGGCGTGCCCGGTGGCGCCATCGAGCCGCTGTACAACGCGTTGGCGGTCAGTGGGCGGCGCGGCGGGCCGCGGCATGTGCTGGCACGGCACGAGGCGGGTGCCGCGTTCATGGCCGATGGTTATGCCCGAGAAACCGGCAAGTTGGGGGTGTGTTGCGCGACATCCGGCCCTGGCGCGACCAACCTCCTGACCGGCATCGCGTGTGCTTTTGACAACAGTGTTCCTTTGTTGGCGATCACGGGTCAACCCTCGCTGCCTTTGTTCGGCAAACGCGCCTTGCAGGAATCGTCCTGCACCGGGGTGAACACCGTGGGCATGCTGCAACACTGCACGCGTTACAACACCTTGGTCTCGCACGCCGACCAGTTGGAAAACAAGTTGGTGAGCGCGCTGATCCGTGCTTCGCAACCCCCTCACGGCCCGGTGCACCTGTCGGTGCCCGTGGACCTGATGCGCGGTCTGGTCGAGCCGCGTTTGTCGCCGCAGCACCTCAAGCGCCTGCTGGTCAAGCCTTCGCTGATCGACGAGGACGCCATCCACACCCTGTTCCAGTCGGTGCAGCGCAGCCGCAAGACCGTGCTGATCATCGGAGGAGGTTGCGGCGAAGCAATCGACGCGATCATGCATTTTGCCGAGCTGACCGATTCGCGCTTCGTCACCACGCCGGATGCCAAGGGACTGATCAATCCGCACCATTATTTGTATTGCGGTGTGTTCGGCTTTGCCGGGCACGAATCGGCGCAACGGGCCTTGAGCGATGACGTGGAGCTGACCCTGGCCATCGGCACGAGCCTGGGCGAGTGGACCAGCGGCGCCTGGAGCACCAGCGTGCTGAACCAGAGCCTAGTGCACATCGATTCGAACGACGAGCACCTGATGCGCTCGCCCATGGCGCAGCAGCACGTGCGTGGCCGCATCCGGTCGGTGTTCGAACGCCTGCTGGACATCATGCACATCGAGCAAGCCTCGCTGGGCCTGCCGTGGAAGCCTTCGCGCGTGCACACCGACGTGGCCGACGTGGTGGTGCGCACACCTGACAAGCGCGAGGACATGAGCGCGCCCATCAAGCCGCAGCGCCTGATGACCGAGTTGTCCAACCGCTTTCCGCCCACCACGCGCTTTGTCGCGGACGCGGGCAACAGCACGGCCTGGTCCATCCATTACCTTGAGTTGCGCAACCGCCGCATGGGCCTGGTACCGGGCATGACGATGCCCGCGGCCAATTCGCCCACCATGCACACGCCGTCTCGCCGCGGGGAGCGGCGCATGGACCACGCCGGTTGGCTGCGCGTGCTGATGGATTTCGCCCCGATGGGCTGGGCCATTGGCGCAGCCGTGGGCATCGCGCGGGGCAATCCTGACTACCCCGTGGTGTGCATCACCGGCGACGGCAGCTACCTGATGAATGGCCAGGAAATCACCGTGGCGGCGCAGGAGCAGTTGACGGTGATCTTCGTGGTGCTCAACGACGCGGCGCTGGGCATGGTCAAGCATGGTCAGCGGCTGGCGGGGGCGGAGCAGGTGGCGTTCGAGCTGCCACAGGTCGACTTCAGCTTGATGGCGAAGTCCATGGGCATCGCGGGCCATGTGATCCGATCGCCCGACGATTTCAGTGCCTTGGACATGGGCCAGATCCTGGGCCGCAAGGGACCGACCCTGCTGGACGTGCGCATCGATCCCGAAGAGGTGCCACCCATGGGATTGCGCATGCAGACGCTGGACACCGCGCCATGATGGGCGCGGACGGTCGGTTCAGTTAGACGGATGAGCCGAGGCGCGTCGGCGCCTGGCCGCCGTGATGCCGCCGAGCGTGGCGGCCAGCAAGCCCAGCAGGGTGAGCTCGTCCATGGCGCCACCACCACCGCCGCCACCACCACCGCCCGATGACGTCGTGGCGGCCACTGGCGTGACCACGTCGATGGTCTGCGAGGTGCTGGAGGTGTTGCTCAGGTTGTCGGTGACGGTGAGGCTGACGGTGAAGCGGCCGAGCGCGCTGGGCGTGACCGTGATGCTGCTGGCCGTGGACGAGGTGAGTGGTGTCACGATGCCGCCGCCATCCACCAGGGTCCATTGGTAGGCGGCGATGTGCTTGCCCGTGGCGACCCAGGAGCTGGCACCGGTGATGGTCAGGGCCTGGGATGGCACCGCGCCGGTTCTGGGGTAGTCGATCTGGGCCTGCAGGCCCGCCTGGACCGCCGAGACGGCCGCCCCGGCATCCAGCATGCCGGCGCCGCAGGTGGCGGTGGTGCAGTAGCACTGGCCCTGGTCGGACGAGGTGGGGGCCACGCAGCGTGACACGGTGGTCGCGCCACCATCGCCGTTGTCGGCGCCGGAACTGGGGAAAGGTCGGGCCGAGCCCTGCAAGATGGCGCGCACCGCGTCCGGGGTGAGCGTGGGCTCGACCGACAGCATGAGGCCCACCGTGCCCGCCACCAGCGGCGCGGAGAAGCTGGTGCCCAGCGAGGTGTAGTAGCTGTTGGTGTAGATCGAACTGCTGGCGACCGGCGTGGTCGTGCCGGCGTTGCTGGTCGTCAGGATGGGGTACAGGCAAGGCTGACCAGCGCCGGTGTTGACACAGTTGCCAGCCGGGGCGCTGATGCCAATGTCCGAGCCCAGGTCGGAATAGCCGACCTTGGTGCCCGCGTGGCGCAGGCCCGCCACGGCGATCACGCCCGGGCAGTTCGCGGGCACGGTGACGGCACCGCCCGCGTTGCCGGCGGAGGCCACCACCACCACGCCCAGGGTGCTCAATTGCGCCAGTGTGTCGCGGTAAGCCTGCGAACAGGCCCCCGTGCCGCCCAGGCTCAAATTGATGACCTTGGCCGGGTTGGGGTTGGCGGGCGTGCCCGAGACACCGATGCCGGCCGCCCAGAGCATGCCGGCCATGATGTCGGAGTCGTAGCCGCCGCATTTGCCCAGCACGCGCACGGGCAGGACCCGCACCGTGCGCCCCACGCTGGCCATGCCGGTGCCGTTGTGGGTCAGGGCACCGATCACGCCAGCGGTCTGTGTGCCATGCCAGGAGCTGTTCTCGGCGGCCAGGTTGTTGTTGCCATCGCGGCCGCAGCCGGCGAATTGGCCGTTGCCGGTCGTTTCGGCGTAGGTGATCCAGTCGCCCGGGTCGGTGGGGTCGGCGTCGCGGCCGTTGCCATCGTTGGCCATGCCCACGTTGGTGACCATGTCGTAGCCGGGCAGGAGGTTGCCGCCCGAGCCCACGGGCAGCAGTTCCGTGTGGTCGTAGCGCACGCCGGTGTCCAGCACGGCCACCACCACGCTGGCGCTCCCGTGCGTGACGAACCAGGCAGGTTCCACGTCGATCGACGACAGGACCGTGCTGGTGGGCGCCCGCAGGTACCACTGGCCGGACGTCGGGGTGAAGCCCGCGAGGTTGTCGCCATACAGGGGGTCGTTGGGGGCGGCCAGGCGGTGGCGGCGCTGGTCCACGACGGCGTATTCGATGTCGCTTTCCTGGGCGAGCCTGGCGGCGAGTTGCGCCGAACTGATGTTGTCGGCCAGGAGCACCTGGGTGCGGTTGGACAGGCCCGGGCCATCGCGCAAGGTCCGCCCGATGCGCTGGCCCAGCGTCGAGGCCTGGGCCGTGTTGTGCGGCGTGGCGGACTGCGCCTGCGCGCGCATGAGGGTCGAGCCGGCCTTGAATTTCACGATCACCCGCGCGGCATCTTCGGCGGCCGAGGCCATGGACAGGGTCGTCGCCAGCAGGAGGGCTGTGGCGGCGGGCAGGGCAAGGCGGCGCAGGCAGATCATTGACCCAGTTTACGGACCAAGACTGCACACAAAGGGCTTATTCGGGTGCTGATCCGCGCCCATTTCCGAGCCAAAGCGGGGACACTGGGCACAGAACCTGCAACGACAGGAGAGCACCGTGAGCACGAAGAGCCAGCAACTCATCGACCTGGACCTGGCGCGTGGCGCGCACAACTACCGTCCCATCGAGGTGGTGTTGCAGCGCGCCAAGGGCGTCCACCTCTGGGACGTGGCCGGGCGGCGCTATGTCGACATGATGAGTGCCTATTCGACGGCTTCGCTGGGCCATGGCCACCCCCAGGTGCTGAAGGCCCTGGCGCGGCAGGCCAAAGCCCTGGACGTGACCAGCCGCGCGTTCTACAACGACCAATTGCCCCTGTGGCTAGACCAACTGACCCGCCTGGCCGGCATGGACAAGGCCTTGCCCATGAACACCGGTGCCGAAGCGGTGGAGACGGCTTTGAAGCTGGCGCGCAAGTGGGGCGAAACGGTCAAGGGCATCCCCCGTGACCAAGTCGAGGTCATCGGTTGCGAAGGCAATTTCCATGGCCGCACCCTGGCCCTGGTGAGTCTGTCGACCGAGGCGCAGTACCGCGAGAACTTCGGCCCCTTCACGCCCGGCTTCAAGATCGTGCCCTTTGGCGATGAGGCCGCCCTGGCGCGGGCCATCACCCCGCGCACGGCGGCCTTCATCGTCGAGCCCATCCAGGGCGAGGCCGGCATCCGGCTGCCGCCACCGGGCTATCTGCAACGTGCCCGGGCCTTGTGCCGGCAGCACCGCGTGCTCTTCATCGTGGACGAGATCCAGTGTGGCCTGTCGCGGACCGGCCGGCTGTTCTGCTTTCAGCATGACGATTTGGCGCCCGACCTGCTGATCCTGGGCAAGGCGCTGGGCGGGGGCGTGTACCCGGTGTCGGCAGTGGTGGGCCAGGCGGAGGTCCTGGGTGTGCTTCGTCCTGGCGACCATGGCTCGACCTTTGGCGGCAATGCCATCGCGGCCAAGGTCAGCATGGTGGCCCTGGGGCTGTTGAGCGATCCCGAACTCATCGCCCGGGTCACGCGTTTGGGTGACTGGGCTTTGGCCCACCTGCGCGAGGGCCTGCAAGGCAGCCCCCTGGTGCGCGACATCCGTGGCCAGGGCCTGATGATGGGGGTGGAAGTCGTCCCGGACTTGGGCGCGCGGTGCCTGGTCGATGCCTTGAAAGAGCGCGGCGTGCTCACCAAGGAAACGCACGACGTGGTCATTCGCCTGGCGCCCCCCTTGGTCATCCGCAAGAAGCAGTTGCGCCGCGCCCTGGACGCCGTCATCGAGGTGGTGCGCGAGGCCGAGACCCGCCTGGCCTGATGGGCCGCCTGGCTCAGTCCTGCAGGCCGTTGCGCAACTGGATGACATCGAGCGACGACACCGGCTTGCCCTGGTTGCCCCAGGCGCTGCGGATGTAGGACACCACGGCAGCGGTGTCCTCGTTGTTGAAGACCATGGCGAAGGGCGGCATGCCGTAGGGGCGGGGGTTGCCCGCGGTCGAAGGCGCGAAGCCCCCCGCCAGCACGACGCGCACCAGGTTCGCGGGCGAATCCATCGTCACCGCGCGGTTGCCGGCCAATGGCGGGTAGGTTTGGGCCACGCCTTCGCCCTGATCGCCATGGCATTGCGCGCAGTGCAGCTTGTAGAGCCGCGCCCCCAAGGCATCGGGCAAGGGGGGCTCGACCTTGGCGAGGTCGCGTGGCCGGGTGTCGGCGGGCAAGGCCTTCAGGTAGGTGGCCATGGCGAGCAGGTCGGCGTCCGACCAGTGCTGGGTGCTGTTGCCCACCACCTCGGCCATGGGCCCGAGCACCGTGCCTTTGGCGGACACGCCGTTCTTCATCAGCAGGACGATGTCGGGCAGGCTCCAGTCGGCCACGCCAGCTTCGTGCGCGGCGGTGAGCGAAGGCGCGTACCAGTTGCGCATGGGGATCAAGCCGCCGCTCAGGTCGAGCGTGCCGCTGGTGGCCCCCAAGGCGTTGCGGCTGGCGTGGCAGGCGTTGCAGTGGCCCAGGCCCTGCACCAGGTAGGCGCCCCGGTTCCAGTCGGCCGACTTCCGGGGATCGGTTTCGACCTCGCCAGGCTTGAAGAACAGGGCGCGCCAGACGGCCAGGGCCGGCGTGGAATCGTAAGGAAAGCGCAGCGCATGCGGACGGTTGGGCTGGGCCACGGCGGGCAGGCTCTGCAGGTAGGCGAAGATCGCGTCCGAGTCGGCGCGGGTGACGTGGGTGTAATTGGGATAGGGAAAGGCGGGGTAGAGCAGCCGCCCATCCCGAGAGCGTCCGTTGTGCAGCGCGCGCCAGAAGGCCGAGGGCGACCAGCCGCCCAGGCCGGTCTTCACGTCGGGCGTGAGGTTGGAGGTGTAGACGGTGCCGAACGGTGTCTGGATGCCCAGTCCGCCCGCGTAGGGCTCGCCACCCCGGGCCGTGTGGCAGGCCATGCAATTGCCCACGCGTGCCAGGTAGCCGCCGCGAGCGATGAGCTGGGCATCGGCCGTGGGGCCAGGGTCGGACGTGACCGGGTCCTCGCCGCGCAGGTTCAGGGCCTGGACGACGGCGGCCAGCAGGGCGCCGGTCACCAGCATCCAGGCGAGGGTGCGCTTCATGGCGTGGCCTCCGGGCCGTTCACGCCGCCACAGGGCATGGGCAAGGGGCCGGGCAGGCTGGCGCCGGCCTTGGCATGTTCGGGCACCGGCTGGGCCGAGATCCATTGCGCCAAGGCGGCGATGTCCTCGGGTTCCAGGCGCTGGGCGATGCTGGCCATGCAGTCAGGCGCCTTGGCCTGGCGGTTGCCGTTTTTCCAGGAGCCCAGCTGTGCATTGATGTAATCGCGCGGCACGCCCAGCAGGCCAGGGATGGCCGGTTGAACACCCGTCAGCGAAGCGCCGTGGCATTGCACACAGGCCGGGATCTTGCGTCGCGCATCCCCCTGGGTCGCCAGGGTCTGGCCGTGCTGGATTTCGGCGGCCGTGGCGGTGGACGAGGGCCGTTGTGCGGGGTAGGGCAGGTCCAGCGCGGCGAAATACTGGGCGATCTCGCGCAGGTAGGCGTCGGACAGCGGGTCCAGTAAGTTGGCCATCAGGGCATAGTGCCGGCGGCCATCGCGGAAATTGCGCAGCTGGTTGTACAGGTAGCCGGCCGGCTTGCCCGCGATGCGCGGGTAGTAGCCGTCGGCCGCGGCACGACCCTGGGGGCCGTGGCACACGGTGCAGGCCTGCACGCGCTGGGCGATGCTGTTCTCGACCCGGGGCGCCGCCTTCAGCGGGCCGGCGATGCCCATGGCCAGGATGAGGGCGGCGAAGAGTGGAGGGCGCATGCCCCAATCTACTTCGGTTTCACCCTGGCAGACAGTGGGCAAGATGTCCCAGCGGGTCGATCAGCGGCGCCGTTGTGGCGGACGTGGGCGGCGATCCTGCGGCGCTTGTGGGGGCGCTTGCTGGGCTTCCTGCCGGGCGATCTCCAGCAGGTGATCGAGTTCCTCGACCGGCACGCCCTTGAGCGCGCAGAAATTCGCGGGCGTCAGCGTGGTGGTCTGGAAGTCGCGCAGCAGCGTGGCACGGTTGCGGCGCTGCTGGTGTTCCAGCTCGACCTTGGCCTGGTGGTTGGCACGGCGGCGGGCGAGTTCTTCCTGGGCGACCTTGCGGTGCTCTTCGCTGAGCTCGTCGCCGGGCTGGCCGTCGAGGTCGTAGCGGTGGGTGGCCTTGCTCAAGGCCACCAGGTAGGCATGGCTGCCGGTGTGGCGGCGCAGGAAGGCCGACAGCACCTGCTTGGTGAACACGCCGGGGGCGCGCTCCTGGATGTCGGCCTGGATGCGCAGTTTCAAGGGCTTGGGCGCACCATCAAACAGGGCCGGGAACAGCTGCCGCAATTGCGTGGCGCAGGCGGCCGGCGTCATGGCCTCGGAGTTGGCAGCTGGCGCGGGCGCTGATTCGGGCGCGGGTGAAGGAGGCGTCAAGGACATGGAAACAGGCAGACAAAAAAGATCAGAGGGCGCATTGTGCCCGCTTCTAGGGGGCAACGTGCTGGGCCACCACGGGCGGGTGCTTGCCGAAGACGATGGGCATGTAGCGCAACTGGTTGGCCCGCCCTTCGCGGACCAGCCGGTCCTGGCCGCCGGGCACCACGTGGTGCAGCCCGGTCCAGAGCAGGCGGGGCAGGGTGGTCAGCACCGGGTGCCAGGGCAGGGCCGGGGGCAGGCCCAGGTGCTGCATGCCCTCGCGGCCCACGAACAGGCGCAGCATGCTGAGGTGGCGCGCACGGTTGAAACGGCCGCGCAGCGCGCCCCCCCAGGGGTAGTGGCGGTTGAGGGGCTCGTCCATCAGCGCGCGGCCCAGGGCGGCGCTGCTGTCGTCGGGCGGCGCCTGGCTGATCACGTTCTGGTACAGCGAGATGCGGCCCTGCATTTCGGTCTCGGACAGCAGTTCTTCTTCCACGCCCATCAGCCAGCCGATGTAACGCCACAGGTGCATCATCGCCAGGCCATCGGCCCGGCTGACCACCACGCCGGTGATGCGTAAAGCAATGAGGTGCACCGCGCTGAAACCCAGGTAGGTGGCCTGCATGTCGACCTGGTTGATGGGCAGGCCGTGGGCGGCCAAATCCCAGTCGGGTCGGTTCAGCAGGTTCTGTCGCACCAGGGCGTGCATGGCGCGCACGCGCAAGGTGGTCTTGAAGCCAGCGCTGTGGCGGGCCATGCCGTGGTCGGTGGTGCAGTCCATCCACCAGGACGAAGTTTCGGCCAGGCGCCGTTGCGCGCCGCGTTGGAGTGATCCGGTCATCACCAGGGTCTTGTTGATGGCCGAGGCCTGGTAGCCGGCCATCAGGCCGGCGTCGCGCAGCACCAGCATGCCGTGCTGGCCCGTGCTCTGGATGAAGCGAGCGCCCCGCGCGAGTTGGGCGGGGTCGAGCCAGTCGGGGGTGTCTTCGACAGCCTGCATGAAGCAGCGCAGGGCTTCGGGCGCGTCTGGCACGGCGTCCAGGCCGTGTTCGATGGCGCGCTCTAGCATGGGCCTGCCGATGTTCATGCCGACCTCGCGCAGCCACCGGGCCACGTCATCGGCCAAGGGGTCGCCGCGCCACAGCGCCGAGCCAAGCTTGTCCCACTCTGGCGCGCTGGGTTCGGGGTTGCCGCGGATCATCAGCCGCAGGCGGCTGGCGATGCGGCGGGTGGTGGCCAGGTCGGCCCCGTGGCGCAGAGGAGGTGGCGGGCTTGAAGCGGCGTCAAGGGCGGTCATGGGGCGCATCTTGCACCATGACCGCCCGCCGTTTGATGGCTGATGCGTGACTTCGGCCTGATTCACCCCCATGGGGGTGCCGGGAAAGCCCCCGGTTTTCAGGCGTGTTCTGTTTCGTGCGCCACGTCGTCGACCTGGATCACGCGGTCGGCGGCGCGCAGGTAACGCAGGGCCAGCGCCGGGTCTTTGGCGCTTTGCGAGGCGGTTTCCAGCGAATTGGTGCGGCGCAATTCCTTGTTCAAGGCGGCGGTGGCGTCGCCCAGTTGCTCGCCCAGGGCCAGCGCTTCGACCAGGTCGAACTGGCCCCCTTGCTTGGGCAGGCTCAGGTCGGGACAGAGCTTGTCGATCAGGTCGCGGCGGGTGCGCAGCAGTTCGGCCAGAGCCAGCAATTGGTGGTCGCGCAGGGGCGCCAGTTGGCCCGTGCCCTTCAGGCTGAAGCCGGCCAGCCAGCGCGCGGGGCCCGAAGGCAGGTTGGCGTGCAGGTCGCGCAGGATGCTGTGGGCCCGGTCCAGTTGCTGGCGGATGCCGGCCTGGGCGAAGGGCAGCATGTCGGGGTCACCGTCGATTTGGTAGCGCCACACGCTGGCGCTGGCGATGTACAGGTGGGCCAGCACATCGCCCAGCCTGGCCGAGAGCAGCTCCATGCGCTTGAGCTGGCCGCCCAGCAGGCCCATGGACAGGTCGGCGGTGAAGCTGTACTGGGCGCTGAGGCGGGTGATGAGCGCGGCTTCGGCCCGGAGGTCGGCCGGTGGTTGGCCGATGAGGGCGGTGCCGAACACACTGCGCCGCAGGTTGCGGACCACGTGCCGCACGTGCGACCACAGGGCCTGGCCCAGCGCCTGCGTGTCCTTGGCCTCCAGCGCCTTCATTTCGTCCAGCACATGGGGGTGGCAACGCACCGCGCCCTGGCCGAAGATGATGAGCGCGCGGGTCAGCAGGTTGGCGCCTTCCACCGTGATGGCGATGGGCGCGTGGCGGTAGCCGATGCCCAGCAGGTTCGAGGGCCCGGCGATGATGCCCTTGCCGCCCAGGATGTCCATGCCGTGGTTGACGGCACGCCGGCCGGCTTCGGTCAGTTGCACCTTGAGGATGGCGCTGGCCACGCTGGGTTGCTGGCCTTCGTCGAGCGCGGCGGCGGTGTAGTGGCGGGCGGCGTCGGTGGCGTAGAGCTCGGCCGACATCTCGGCGATCACGCCGGCCACGGCGTGGAACTTGGCGATGGGCAGGCCGAACTGTTCACGGATCTGGCCATAGCCATTGGCGACGAACAGTGAGCCTTGTTGCGTGGCGCTGCCCAGCGCGGGCAGCGAGATGGCGCGGCCGGCGGCCAGGCATTCCATCAGCATGCGCCAGCCTTGGCCCACCTGTTTTTCGCCCCCGATGACCTGGTCCATGGGCACGAAAACCTCGCGCCCATGGATGGGACCGTTCATGAAGGCGCTGCCCATGGGCAGGTGGCGCCGTCCGATCTCCATGCCTTCGGTGGGCACGGGCAGCAGGGCGCAGGTGATGCCCAGGTCGCGCTGACCTTCGGGCTTCGTGTCGTCGAAGGCGTGGAAGGCCAGGCCGACCACGGTGGCCACGGGCGCCAGGGTGATGTAGCGCTTGTCGAAATTGACGAGGAAGCCGCGCACGCGTTGGCCGTTGACCTCGCGCTCGACGAGCGTGCCGCGGTCGGGGATGGACGCGGCATCGGAGCCCGCATAAGGCGCGGTCAGGCCGAAGCAGGGCAGGTCGCGGCCATCGGCCAGTCGCGGCAGGTAATGTTGTTTCTGGTCCAGGGTGCCGTAGCGCAAGAGCAGTTCACCCGGGCCGAGTGAATTGGGCACCATCACCGTGACCGCGGCGGCCACGTTGACGGTCGCGATGCGCGCCACGACGGTGGCATGCGCTTGGTGGCCGAAGCCCAATCCGCCGTACTCGGTCGGGATGATCATGCCAAAGAAGCGCTTCTCGCGGAGGTAACGCCAGACCTCGGGCGGCATGTCGCCGGCTTGGTCGATGGCGTGGTCGTCGAGCATGCTGCAAAGCTCGCGAACCTCCCGGTCGATGAAGCGTTGTTCCTGGGGCGTGAAAGGCAGCGGTTTGACCTTCAGCAAGGCGCTGAAATCGGGCCGGCCGGCGAACAGCTGGCCTTCGAAGCCGACGGTGCCCGCTTCCAGGGCCGCGCGCTCCGTGTCACCCAAAGGCGGCAAGGCCTTGCCGAAGGGTCCGATCGCGGCACGGCCGATCGCGGAGGCCAGCCACCCCATCATGGGCTGACCACCACTTGCCCGCGCACTTCGCCCTTGGGATTGGCGGCGGTGTGGAGGTTGACGTACCACTTGCCGGCCAAGACTTCAGCGGCCTGGGCCTCGGTGAGGGTGGCCTCGCCTTCAATGGGGCTTTCAAGCTTCTCCTTGAAGGGCAAGGTCACGCCGGCATTCTGGCCAGGCAGGGCCGGACCATGGAAATGCGCGGCGGTGACCGGGCCGCTCAAGCCCGAGTACACGATCTTCCATTTCAAGACCTTGGTGGCGGGCGTGAAGGTGACGTCCACCGTGCCGGTGCCCATGGTCGTGACCGGGGGCGTTTCTGCCTCGCCCGACAGGGTCGAGGTCAAGGTGGCGGCCTTGGAGAACGAGGGCACGAGTGCCAGGCTCGCGGCGGCGAGCAGGCCCGTCACCACGGTGCGCTTGAAGGTCGATGATTGGAAGATCATGCTCGGCTCCTGTCGGTGGTTAGAAACGCATCCGCAGGTAGACGGCGGGACCGTTCAGCTTCAGGTCGAGCTTGGCGACGGCGTCGTCATCCCGGTAGTTCACACGGATGCGGGTGTGGTTGTATTCGGCGCCCACACCGATGTTGCGCCATGGGAACCATTCCAGGCCCACGCCCGCATTGACGATGTCGCCATTGGTGTCGCCACCGTTCTTCTTCGAGCCGGACAAGTCGGCGTAGAGGCGGAACTGGTCGTTGAAGCTGTGGCGGAAGCCCAGGGTCAGCAAGGGCGCCCAGGCGTCCTTCTTCTCGCCGTCGGCGATGGTCTGCGACAGGCCGCCCACGCTGGCCGAGGCGGTGTAGTTCACCTTGACCTTGTAGTAGGCCGCGCCCACGCCGATGCCGCCCACGGTGGTGTCGTCACCGAACCACCAGCGGTAGGAAAAGTTGCCGATGTCGAAGGACGACTTGGCGTTGAGTTGGGCCGCGGCGGTGTAGGACTGACCGCCAAAGGTGAAGGGCTGGCTCACGCCCACGCTGTTGTTCTGGCTGTAGTGGTACAGGTCGACCGAGAAACCCTGGCGGTCGAACAGCAGCCAGTCGACGCGCGCGCGCTTGACCGTGTCGGTGCCATCGATCACCCGTTGCTTGCCCGTGTTCTGCGTGCCATCGGCCGTGGACAGGGACAGGTCGCCTTCGGCGTCCACGTGATAACCACCGACCCAGATCCCCACGCGGTCGAGCACCGGCAGGGTGTTTTCCACCGCCAAGGCTGGGGTGCTGGCGGCGGCCACCACGACGGCGGCCAAGGATGAGGCGGCAACGCGAACGCGGCGGGAGGTCAACGGGGTGTGGCGCATTTTGGAGGTCTCCTGGAGGCTGGTTGATGAGTTGGATCGAACTTTAGAAGTGGCCGTTGTCGACCGCCGTAGGCCCTTTCTCCTTGCCCTGTAGGACAGTGGCGCGACCTGGCGTCGGTCGAAGCCGACAGGCATCCGGATTGCTCTGATCCGTCTCGGCCATGCAACCTTTCTTCAGCAGACACGTGATAGAACGACATCCATTGCAACCATCCTTCCAGTGGACAAACGTTTCATGACGACGCGTGGGCCCCGAGCCGCTGTGCTGCAAGGTACTTTTCGCGGCATCGCTTTCTTTGGCGCGGTGATCCTGGCCATTTCTCGGGGCTTGCCCAGCCACTGGCGTTTTCGATCGCAGGACATGGCCCGGGTGCTGGCCGATTGCAGTGCCCGCGCCCTGGTGATCGTCGCCATCGTGAACTTCCTGGTCGGTGCGATCCTGGCCTTCGTGGGCGCGGTGCAGCTCGTCAAGTTCGGAGCGGGCATCTTCGTGGCCGACCTGGTCGCCATCGCGGTGTCGCGCGAGATGGCGGCGGTCATCACGGCGGTGGTGATGGCGGGCCGCACGGGCGCGGCCTTCGCGGCCGAACTGGCCACCATGCAGGCCAATGAAGAGATCGATGCCCTGGAAGTGCTGGGCCTCAATGCCATGGACCACCTGGTGGTGCCACGCGTGCTGGCCTTGCTGATGGTGATGCCGCTGCTGTATGTGTATGGCTGCCTGGCCGGCCTGGTGGGTGGCTTCAGCGTGGGGGCCAGCATGCTGAGCCTGGCGCCCGCCGCCTACTTTGAGCGCAGCCTGGATGCCCTGAGCTTCCAGCACCTGGGCCTGGGCTTTTCCAAGGCCTTGGCCTTCGGCATCCTGGTGGCGATCGCGGGGTGCTATTACGGCCTGAACGCCCAGCGCAACGCGGCTGGCGTCGGCCACGCGACCACGCGTGCGGTGGTCGCCGGCATCGTTGGCGTGATCGCACTCGACGCGGTCTTTTCGGTCTGCGCCAACGCGCTGGGGGTCTGACATGGCCCTGCTCAGTGTTCAAAATCTGACCATGCGCTTCGGCGACAAGCTGATCCAGGAAGAAGTCTCTTTCGAGGTCGAGCCCGGCACCATCTTCGCCATCATGGGCGGCAGCGGCTGCGGCAAGAGCACCTTGCTCAAGCACCTGATCGGCTTGCTGTGTCCGGCCGAAGGCCAGGTGCTGTATGACGGCCAGGACTACTGGCAGAGCAGCGAGGAAGACCGCAACAAGCTGCGCGCAGGCTTTGGCGTCTTGTTCCAGAGCGCGGCCCTGTGGTCGTCCATGACCGTGCTCGAAAACGTGCTGCTGCCGCTGGAACAACACACCGACCTGTCGGAAAACGAACGCATCGACCGCGCCAAGGAGGCCCTGTCCTGGGTTGAACTGGGCGACTACGCCGACTACAGCCCGGCCGACCTGAGTGGCGGCATGAAGAAGCGGGCCGGCCTGGCGCGGGCCATCGCCGCGCAGCCGCGCCTGCTCTTCCTGGACGAGCCTTCCGCGGGCTTGGACCCCATCAGTTCCAAGCGCCTGGACGATCTGGTGCTGGACATCCGAGACCGCACTGGCGCTGCCGTTTTGATGGTCTCGCACGAGCTGCCCAGCCTCTTTGCCATCGCCGACGACAGCATCTTCCTGGACGCTGACAGCAAGCGCCCCATCGCGCACGGCAAGCCCGCCGAATTGCTCAAGACCGCCGACCACCCCACCGTGCGTGCATTCCTGCACCGGGAGAAACCATGAAACGCAATGCCTTGCTCGTCGGCGGATTTGTCGTCGCGGCCTTAGTCCTCATCGTCGCGGGGCTGGTCACCCTGGGAGGCTCGGACCTCTTCGCCAAGCGGCAGAAAGCCATCGTGTACTTCCAGGGCAGCGTGCGCGGGCTGTATGTGGGTGCACCCGTGAGCTTCCGCGGCGTCAAGATCGGCGAGGTGCAGAGCATTGGCGTCGAGGTCGATCCCAAGTCGCTCGTCACCCTGATCCCTGTGGGTGTGACCCTGGGCAGCGACACCCTGAAGATGGGCCACGAAAAAGGTGGCAGCTTCCGAAACCTGCCGGACCTGGTGCAACGCGGCTTGCGCGCCAAGCTGATCATCCAGAGCGTGGTGACCGGCCAGACCGGCATCGACCTGGACTTCAAGCCCGACACGCCCGTGGTGCTGCTGGGCCATGGGGCCACCGAGTCACCCGAGATCCCTGCCATGCGCGACCGCTTGGACGCCCTGCTCGATCAAGTGTCCGAACTGCCTTTGGCCGATGTGGTGAAGGAAGTGCGCCAAACCCTCAACAGCCTGGATGCGACCTTGAAGGTCACGCAGCAGACGGTGGCCTTGTCCAGCAAAGAGATCAGCGCGACGGCCGCCCAGGCCCGCCAGACGCTGGCCGTGGGCGCCAAAGCCCTCCAGGACGTGCAGGTGCAGGCCAATGCCACGCTGGCCTCGGTGGCGCAGTTGTCGGAGTCCTCGCGCAATGTGGTGCTGCAAACGCAGCCCGAAATCCAGTTGACCTTGCAGGCAGCCCGCGATGCGGCCCAGGCCGCGCAGCAGGCCATGGGCAATGTGGCCGAGATCAGCGCGGTCGGGTCGCCCTTGCGCGCCGATGCCGAACTGGCCGTGCGCGACCTCTCGCTGGCGGCGCGCAGCCTGCGGTCTTTCGCCGATCAGCTGGAGCGCCAGCCCAGTACCCTTTTGTTCGGGAAGAAATCACCATGACGACCACGCGCCGCCGCCACACCATCGCCGTTTGCCTGGGCCTCTGGACCCTGAGCCTGACCGCCTGCAGCACACCGCCGCCGCCCGTGCTGTTGTCGCTGCCCTTGCCGCCGGCCGAAGCGCCGGTGCACCTCGTGGCGATGGCGCCAGCGGCACCGGCCTCGGCGGCCTCCGCGCCCCGATTCTTGACGGTGCGGCGCGTCAACATCCCCGAGTATTTGCAAACCGACGCCGTGCGTTATCGCCAGGCCGACAACACGCTGGGCGAATGGCCGGGCACCGCTTGGGCCGAGCGGCTCGAAGTGGGGCTCACCAATCAGCTGGCCCTGCTTTTGCGGCAAGCTTTGCCGGCCTGGACCGTGTGTGACGCCCACTGCCCCTCGGTGCCAACCGGCCAGGTGCTGATCGTGAACATCGCGCCTTTGGACTACCTGCGCCCGGCCGGACAGCTGCGGGCCGACGTGGCCTGGCGCGTCACGGGGCCTGGCAGCATACCGACCCCGGTGGCCTTCGGCGGCGGCAGTTCGACGTTGCCAGTCACCTCCGACACGCCGGTGGGCCAGGCCGCCGCGATGAGCGCCTTGCTGGACACGGTGGCCAAGGACGTCGCGAACCAGCTGCGCTGAATCTTTTTTCCTGGCATGCCCGGAGTGGGCACCCCGTTTGCCCATGCAGGGTGTACCCACTCACAAGGAAATGCCATGAACAGCATTCGACAGACATCCGTCCACCTCGTCTTGACCGCCGCCAGCACCCTGGCACTGGTCGGCCTGGGGGCGTGCAGCGACATGTCCGCCCGTGACCGCAACACCGCCGTTGGCGCGGGTGTGGGCGCGGCTGCGGGGGCCGTGCTGACCAATGGCAGCGCCGGCGGCACCATTGGTGGCGCCGCCGTGGGCGGTGTCATCGGCAATCAAATCAAGAAATAAGGAGAGCCATCATGAGCTTGGGAACCATCCTTCTGATCGTTGTTCTGTTGATGCTCATTGGCGCCGTGCCCACCTGGGGCCACAGCCGAAGCTGGGGTTATGGTCCCAGTGGCGGCCTGGGCCTGATCCTGGTCGTGCTGATCGTGCTGATGCTGATGGGTCGACTTTGACCATTGAGCGCTGATCATTTTTTTCATCATCATTAATGCAAGGAGGCGACATGCCCACCACCGCCAAAAAAACCGCGGCCAAGACTCCGGCCGCCAAGACCAAAGCCAAGACCACGCCCGATGCCGTGCAACTGCTGACCGCCGACCACAAGGAAGTCAAGAAGTTGTTCAAGGACTACGAGAAGCTGGTCAAGGCTGACAGCAGCGAGGAAGAAAAACAGGCCTTGGCCGAGCACATCTGCCTGCTGCTGACGGTGCACGCCAAGATCGAAGAGGAAATCTTTTATCCGGCGGCACGCGAGGCCACCAAGGCCGAAGACATCCTGGACGAAGCGGTGGTGGAGCATGCCAGCGCCAAGGACTTGATCGCGCAGATCCAGGACATGGAGCCGTCCGAAGACCTGTACGACGCGAAGGTGACGGTGCTGGGCGAGTACATCGACCACCATGCCACCGAGGAAGAAGAAGAGTTGTTCCCCAAGGTCAAGCGGGCCCACCTGGACCTGCACCAACTGGGCGACGCCTTGGCCTCCCGCAAAGAAGAATTGATGTCGGAGCTTGGTGCCGAAGTGGCAGCGTGATTCAATCGCGCATGCCTACCCAACACCACCCCCTCCGTTCTGCCCTGTTGGCCTTTGGCGTGGGGCTTGCTGCCCCCGCCTTCGCCCAGGCTACTCTCGACTTGAAGGAGTGCCTGGGCTTGCCCGAAGCCAGTGCCCGCCTCGCCTGCTACGACAGGCTGGCCGGGCGCGAGGCCATGGTGACCCTGCCGGCCTCGCCCGCCGCGGCGCCGGGCACCCCCGAGGCCGTGCCCGTCAGCCAGGCCGCCACGCCGGCCACCACCCAGCAGTCCGAGAGCAGTTTCATGTCGCGCTACTGGGAGTTGGACCAGGCCGACAAGCGCGGCACGTTCAACTACACCAGCTACCGCCCCAATTTTTTCATGCCCCTGCACAGCATGGCGAGCGTGAACCGCAGTCCAAGCAGTCCCACGCGGGCCAAGGCCAACAACTTGCCCCGTTACCAAAACGGCGAGTCCAAGATCCAGGTCTCCTTGCGCAGCAAGGTCTGGGAAAACGCCTTGCTGCCGGGCGCC
>NZ_JBOHHL010000010.1:0-124756 GCF_050725395.1 Aquabacterium sp.
TTGCCGACAGAGGCATCGTTGACCGAGTAGATGTAGTCCTGCCCATCACCCTTGCCAAACACGAAGGTGTTGTTGCCAAGACCACCATTCAAATTGTCCGCACCAGCGCCACCATCCAGGGTGTCGTGGCCGCCCTCACCGTACAAGGTATCGTTGCCGTTGTCGCCAAAAAGCAAGTCATCACCCTCGCCAGCGCTGAAAGAATTACCCGCTGCATTGCCGACGTAGATGTCTTGTGCTCCTGAGCCAGTTGCATCTGTGCCAGCAAATACTCTCAATTCGGTGAGCGTGGTCCTCAGGGGTGAGTCGGTTGCCAGGGCATTGACCCATTGTCCCAATTTCCCCAAGCCATCAAATCCCACAGAACCGAGTGTGTTGAATCCGTACCGGCTCAACTCCACCAAATCAATCAACGCATTCTTAGCATCAGTGGTTTTGTAGGCATCAAGCTTGGTGTCCAAAGCCGAGAAATCAAACCGAATCCCCGCGTCATCCACTACCAGCTTGACCGCATCAAAATACGGTTGCAGCCGCGTTTGCACGACCAGCGCGCTGTAAACAGACTCTTTCAAAGCCCCGTAGGCGTTGTTGAGCAAGGCCACCACCGGCGCGGCGATGTTGACCGACGTGGCGTTGGCCCACTGGGTCAAGGACATGGCGCCATTGAACTGCTCAAGGGCGATGATTTTCTTGTAGAGATCGGGCTGGCTGCTGGCGAAGGCCGCGATGCTGGAGGCGTTGGTCGTGGCCGACGCACTGGTCTGCATGAGGGACGTGGCCCCCCATTTCTGGATGAGCTGGTCGATCAAGGCCATCTGCGCATCGCGCGTCGTGGCTTGCTTGAATTGCGTCACGATGGTCGCGAGCGCGGCGCCTTGAGGCGTGTCCAGGCTCATGGCCTCTCGCAGATCCCGCACTTTGCCGCTGCCCCTCATCTCGGGCAGGCCTTTGGCCGTGGCCGTCACAGTGACGTCGTGGGGGAATTCGCGGTAGAAAGGGTTGTCGACCAGGTTCAGGTTATTGGCGGAACTGTCGCCGGCAATGCTGACGCTGTCGATCACCGTGGATTGAAGTCCGCCCGTGCGCGTCACCACGGCTTGGCCGGTGACGCTGTTGCCTGTGCTGCCCAAAGGGGTGGACGTGGTCGTTGGCGTCAGGCTGATGCTGGCGATGTTCTTGGCGGCCAGGGTGCTCAATTCGCCCGCTTGGCTGATGCCGTCCTGGTTCAAATCCTGCCACACACGCACTTGGCTGAATGCAGTGTCGCTCGCGTCGAACACGGTGTCGCCATTGGTGTTGAGCGCACTGAGGGCTTCAAAGCCCGACGTGGCCTTGCGGGTGACGCCGCCCACCGTGATGTTGGTGTCCACACCGAACAGTTCCAAGCCACTGTCGATGGTGCCGTTGCCGTTCAGGTCGCGCACCAACCAGGCATCGGTGGCTTGGAGCCAGCCCGTGCCGGTTTTGATGCCATCGCCGTTGTGGTCGAACAAAATGGGTGAGGCCGGGTTGATGCCGACGGTTTCGATGCCGTTTCCGGTCAGGTCGATGGCCAATGGGTCGCGGGGGCGGTAGGTTGTGGCGTCGCGGTAATTATTATTTGCGCCTGGAGAGACGTTTCTATGATATGCGCTTTTTTGGTAATCATCTATTATTTTTGGAATAAATGTCCAAGGTTGGTCTCCATTTTTGACGCCATCAATAAAGGTATCGAAAGCATCCTGAATAGCCACATCATTTCGGTTATAAAAAACCCACGCCCCAGCAGCAGCGATAGCAACTGCAGTCAATGGAATACTTGCACCTATCCCCCCTGCTAACAAACCTGCCTCTACAAGAGTGACACCTGCACCGAAAATAGCCCCTTCTATTGCAGCAGTGACCGCAATAACATCTGCGGATGTCGCGGTTCCGTCAGCCAAATTGTTATATAAATTGATCGCCTCCGCCTCTGCCATTACTACACCTACAGCAGCACCTGCAACTGCTGAGCCAACGGCTCCTCCCACGTAATTTCCAACAGTGGTAGCAACCTGCTTTATGATGAAATCAGACATATTTAACTCCCATGTAAGCTATTATAAATAACGCGAAACTAGCAAACCATGTGCGCACCAAAACAAAAAACATAAATTTACTAGCGTCAACCTTGCGCCAATCTATTCTTCCAGCGTGATAAACCATCCACTCATTACGTTGAGAGAATTCATTATTTGAAAAAATATAGCCCACGAAAATTAAAAATGAGCTAGCAATTAACAACAACGTCGCAATAAATAATAAATTATTCATATTAATTTTACATCCAAGATCAACAAGCAAAGCAATTTCTTACTCATCATCGAATGAGACACCAAACCAGCTTGCAAAGCTACCCCCAAAAGAGGGGTAATGGCGTTATGATCAAACCCCACCGTAAAACAGAAATTTAGTTACTCTCGCAACAAAAATATAGATTAACCACGACACCAAAGAATCTTCCATCAACCTAACAAACTTTGGGAATCGACATACATCACTAAAGAGTGCTTTCCAGCTTTAGCAACCAGGGCGCAACTCACAGTCCCGAGCAAAGCTTGACGTACTTTCTTGACCACCGGTCAACAAGAGCCGCTTGCAGTCAGACCAAATTCAGCGAATCAGTCGACTTACGATGTGCAACCAAGGCAGACGCAGCATCGCACGACCAAAAAGAAAACAATGCTTCCGTGGCAGCCAAGTTAACTCACCACTGGATGCTCACATCCGCGTCAACGCCGTCGTCCAAAGCGCCCTGACCGGCAACCCCGCCTGCCGCAGAAACACCCCATACGCCACCACAATCGCCACGATGTACCCCGTGCTGGACGCCACGCCCGCGCCCAGCGCCCCCATCTCCGGCACCAGCACCCACCCCAGCCCGAAACTCACCAGCAGCGACAGCCCAGCGATGCCGCCCGACAAATGCGGACGCCCCAGGTGGTTGGTGTAGAACGCCGACAGGCTGGACGCCGCCGCATAAGCCGCCACCCCGGGCAGCAGCGCCGCCAGCGGCATCACCGATTCGGCATAGGCCGGCCCCATCACCAGCGGCAAAGCCCACCAGGCCAACCCCAACAAGATGGGCGCGGCCAGCACGGTGGCCAACACATTGATGCGGATCGCCTGCACCGTCATGCTGGAGGCGATGCGCACGTCGGGGTGGCCAATGCGCGCATAAGCCGACACCGTGACGGACTGCGACAGCAGCCACAGCAACTCGGCCACCGTCACCGCCACGGAATAGGTGCCCACCGCACCCAGGCCTTGGAAGCGCTCGACCAGGAACAGCGAGGCCCGGTAGTTCAACAAACTGACGACATTGGTGACGCCGATGGTGGCCACGAAGCGCCAGTCTTGCCACCACACGGTCGGCGCCTGGTTGACGACGATGCCCTCGTCGCGCCGGTCGGCATCGTGCAAGGCGTAGATCGCCGTCAGCACCGCCACCAGCGACTTGCCACTGACCCAGGCCATCAGCACCACCAGCACGGTCGAGGTGTGGCGGCCTTCACCCTGGCTGAACCACCAGGCCACCGCCAGGCCGCTCAGCACCGAGGCCGGCGCGGCCACCTGCGCGGCGTTCAGCGGCCACATGCGGCCCTGGCCCAGCCACAGGCCGGTGGCCGTGGGCACCAGCAGCAAGAAGGGCGCGGCCAGGGCCAGCAGCCACAGTTGGGCATAAGGCATCTTGTCGGCCCACCAGGACACGGCCAGGAGCACCGCCGAGGCCACCAGCCCCAGCGCCAGCGCCGCCCGCAGCACGCTGCGCAACATGGGCCGCGCGTGCACCGCCTGGCCAGCCAGTTGACGCGACATCTGCCGGGCCAGCCACAGGCCCAGCCCCGAAAACAAGGTCAGCATGGCCGATTCGACCGCCACGAACAGGGCAAAAGCGCCTTGCACACGCGGCCCCTGGCGCGCCACCAGCACGGTGATGCCCAGGCCCAGGCCCACGATCAACAACTTGGCCAACAGGTTGCCCAGGGCGGCCCGAGGCACGCTGGCCCAGGCGTTCTTCAAAGCCCGCAAAACTTGAATCGACATGGCGGGCATTGTCGCCCAGCCCACCGGGCGGCCAGGGTTTCATACAATCGCCCATTCACCCAAGCCCAGACCCTATGACCACGCCCAACGCCCCCACCACCCCTGATGTCGCCCACGCCCAAGCCGCCGAGGCCCCCGTGGACACCAACAAGCTGGTGGCCGAACGCCGCGAAAAACTCGCCGCCATCCGGGCCCAGGGCATCGCCTTCCCCAACGACTACAAGCCCACGCACCACGCCGCGCCCCTGCATGCCGCGCACGGCGCCACCGAAGGCCCCGAACTGGAAGCGCAAGGCATCGCCGTCAAGCTGGCCGGCCGCCTGATGCTCAAGCGCGTCATGGGCAAGGCCTGTTTCGGCACTTTGCAGGATGGCAGTGGCCGCATGCAGGCCTACATCACGCTCGACGCCGTCGGCGCCGAGTTGCTGAACGCTTTCAAGCACTGGGACCTGGGCGACATCCTGGGCGTGGAAGGCACGCTGTTCAAGACCAAGACCGGCGAGCTGTCGGTCAAGGCCAGCAGCATTCGTTTGCTGACCAAATCGCTGCGCCCCCTGCCGGACAAGTTCCACGGCATGACCGACCAGGAGATGAAGTACCGCCAGCGCTACGTCGACCTGATCATGGACGAATCGTCGCGCGCCCGCTTCAAGGCCCGCAGCAACGCCATCTCGGCCATCCGCCAGTTCATGGTCGACCAGGGCTTCCTGGAGGTCGAGACGCCCATGCTGCACCCCATCCCTGGCGGTGCCAACGCCAAGCCTTTCACCACGCACCACAACGCGCTCGATCAAGAGATGTTCCTGCGCATCGCGCCCGAGCTGTACCTGAAGCGCCTGGTGGTGGGCGGCTTCGAGCGCGTGTTCGAAATCAATCGCAACTTCCGCAACGAAGGCGTGTCCGTGCGGCACAACCCCGAGTTCACGATGATGGAGTTCTACGCGGCCTATTGGGATCACCGCGACTTGATGGACTTCACCGAGCAGGTGCTGCGCCACGCCGCGCGCGCCGCCGCCGGGACCACGCAGCTGAGCTACGGCGGCCAACCGGTGGACCTGGAATCGCCCTTCGCCCGCCTGAGCGTGCGCGATTCGCTGGTGGCCCACGCCGGTTTGACCGCGCAAGAGGCCGATGACGAACAGGTGCTGCGCGCCAAGCTCAAGGCCCACGGCGAAGAAGCCCCGGCCCACCGCAGCCTGGCCGAACTGCAGTTCGCCATGTTCGAAGCCTTCGTCGAAGAAAAGCTCTGGCAGCCCACCTTCATCATCGACTACCCCGTGGAGGTGTCGCCCCTGGCGCGCGCCTCGGACACCAACCCGGCCATCACCGAACGCTTCGAGCTGTTCATCACTGGCCGCGAGTTCGGCAACGGCTTCAGCGAGCTGAACGACCCCGAAGAGCAGGCCGCCCGCTTCGCCGCGCAGGCCAGCGCCAAGGACGCCGGCGACGAAGAAGCCATGTACTTCGACGCCGACTACATTCGCGCGCTGGAACACGGCCTGCCGCCCACCGGCGGTTGCGGCATCGGCATCGACCGCCTGATCATGCTGCTGACCGACGCGGCCAACATCCGCGACATCATCCTGTTCCCGGCCCTGCGTCGCGAAATCTGACGCACGACACGGCGTGATCCCCGCACGCGCCATCCCCTTCCCCTGGCGCTTGCCGGCGCCGCTGCTCAATGGCGCGAGCGTGGGGGTGGGCCTGGCGGTGATCACGGCCGTGGTGGCCAGCCTTGGCGGCATGCCGGCTGCAGTGGCGGCCTCGTCGGGCGCGGCCGCGGCCAGCGTGGCCGACACCGTCTCTACCCCGCGCGCCAAAACGGCGCAAATGGTGCCAGCCGTGATCGGCAGCGTGCTGGTGGCCGCCCTGGTCGCCCTCACCCACGCGCAGCTCTGGGCCTTGACGGCCTGCGTGCTGCTGGTCAGCTTCACCGGCGTGATGTGGAACGCCTGGGGCAAACGCGGCGGTCCGCAAACCTTCGCGATGGTGCTCTCGCTCGTCTTCCAGATGGCGGCCTACGCCAGCCACCCGATGGATGCCCAAGCCACCTGGCAACACCTGGCCTGGGTGACGGTGGGGGCGCTCAGCCTGGCCCTGTGGTCCCACTTGAGCGCCATGGTGCTGGCCGGCCGCTACCGCACCCTGGCCCTGGTCGACAGCCTGAAAGCCCTGGCCCAACTGATGCGCACCCAGGCCGCCTGGACCACCAGCGTCGGACAGCAAATCGGGCCGAGTGCCGCGCCAGACGCGTCGCTGCTGCCCCTGGTGCGCCAGCAGGCCGCCATCGCCGACGTGTTCCAAAGCGCCCGCGACCTGCTTTACAGCCAGGCCGCCAAAGCCCCGCAAGGCAGCCGAACGCTGCGCCTCACCTCGGCGCTGTTCCACATCGTCAACCTGCGCGACGTGGTGCTGGCCTGCCAGCTGGACCTGGACAGCCTGCCCGCCAACATCCACGCGCAACGCAGCCTTCAGGCCCTTGCCCAGACCTTGGTCGACCAGGCCAACCACCTGGACGACCTCGCCCTGGCCCTGCGCAACCACACCCGCTTGCCCGAAGCACCGCCCTGGCCGGCCGCGCCCTGGCCTGACCACGACGCCCGCCTCATCTCATTGGGACGGCGCGCCCGGTACATGCTGCAACTCGGCCAGGACATCTCGGCCAGCCTGGCCAAGAACAGCCAACCCCCGCCCGTGGACCCGGCGGTGCTGGTCACGCTGGTGTCGCCCACCGACTGGACACTGGCGCCCCTGAGGGCGCAGTTGAACTGGCAATCGCCCGTGCTGCGGCATGCCCTGCGCGCCACCCTCGCCATGGGCTGCGCCGACGCCCTGGCCCACTGGCTGCCCTGGACCAGCCACCCACACTGGTTGCTGATGACGGTGGCCGTGGTCATGCGCGGCAACCTGGAGCAGACCCTGGCCCGGCGCGATGCCCGCATCCTCGGCACGCTGGTGGGCTGCGCGCTGGCCTCGGCGCTCTTGTGGCTGAACCCCGGGGCCGCGTGGCTGTTCGCCGTGCTGGCTTTGTCGCTCAGCTTGGCGCATGGCTATGTGCAACGCGACTACCGCATCACGGCGGCCTCCGGTGCCTTGCTGGCGCTGTTGCAGGCCCACCTGTTCACCCCCAGCCATCACCCGGCGCTGTTCGTCGCGGGGGAACGCCTGGCCGACACCTTGATTGGCGCGGGGCTGGCCTGGGGCTTCAGCTATGTGCTGCCTTCGTGGGAGAAGAACCGCCTGCCGGACCTGGTTCGCCGCCTGCTGAAGGCCCAGGCGCACTATGCCCACCATGTGCTGCGCTGGCACCAGAACCACCCGCAATCCACCCGGCGCAGCCACGCGCGGCGCGAGGTCTACGACGTGCTGTGGCTGCTGGCCCAAGCCCTGGAACGCGTGAAGAAAGAACCCCGGCGGGTGCGACCCCGCGACCTCGAGCTGGACACCGTGCTGATCCGCAGCCACCGGCTCATCAGCCACCTTGCCGGCATCAAGGGCTTGCTGACCACGCGCCAGGGCGAGCTTGACCAGGCTCAAATCCAGCCGGCCTTGCTGGCCACCGGCCAGCGGCTCGAAGCACTGCTGACCTTGCAGGAACAAGAAACCGCCGCTGGCGATGCGCCATCGCCGACATCCGATGCCAGCCCGGACATCCTCCTGGAGTTGCCGGCAGCCCACGCGGCGCCAGGCCCTTGGCTCTTGCACCGCCTCTCGCAAACCGTGGGCGAAGCGCGGGCCCTGTCGCTGGCCGCGAAGGCCGTGACTCGGGCCGGCGACTGAGTCAGCCGGGCTCGCTGAAAAGGGATAGCATCGTGCCCACCTTGGCTTCCCGCGGTCGGCATGATGCAAAAACCCCTTTCGACCTCTGCAGACGCTCCCCTTGAAACCCGCCAGGGGGTCTGCAACCTCTGCGAGGCCATCTGCGGCCTGAGCTTCCAGGTGCAGGGCGAGCACATCGTGTCCATCAAGGGCAACGATGCCGACCCGTTCTCACGCGGCCACGTCTGCCCCAAGGCCGTGGCCCTGAAAGACGTGCACGAAGACCCCGACCGCCTGCGCCGCCCCGTCAAACGCGTGGGCCAGGGCACGGATGCCCGCTGGGTCGAGATCTCCTGGGACGAAGCCTTTGACCTGGTCGCTCGCGAACTGGTGCAAGTGCGCCAGCAACATGGCGCCAACGCCGTGGGCGTCTACCAGGGCAACCCCACGGTGCACAACTGGGGCAACATCACGCACGGCCCCCTGTTCATGGGGCAGCTCAAGACGCGCAACCGCTTCTCGGCCACCTCGGTCGACCAGTTGCCCCACCACCTGACCTCGTACTGGCTGTACGGCCACCAGTTCCTGCTGCCCATCCCCGACATCGACCGCACGCAGTACATGCTGATGCTGGGCGGCAACCCGCTGGCGTCGAACGGCAGCATCATGACCGTGCCCGATGTGCGCAAGCGCCTCAAGGCCCTGCAGGCGCGCGGCGGCAAGCTGGTGGTGGTCGACCCGCGTCGCACCGAGACCGCCGCCATCGCCGACGAGCACCTGGCCATCAAGCCCAGTGGCGACGCGGCCTTCCTGCTGTCCATGGTCCACGTGCTGCTGAACGAGTCGCTGGCCAAGCCTGGCCACCTGCTGCCCCTGCTCAAAGACCTGGAGGCCTTGAAGGCCGCCGTGGCGCCTTTCAGCCCCGAAGCCACCGCCGCCCAATCGGGCATCGACTCGGCCACCACCCGCCGCCTGACGCGCGAACTGGCGCAGGCCGAATCGGGCGTCTGCTATGGCCGCATGGGTGTGTCCACCCAGGTCAATGGCGTGGTGTGCCAATGGGCCATCCAGGTCATCAACATCTTGACGGGCAACCTGGACCGGGAAGGCGGCGCCCTGGTCACGCACCCGGCGATCGACCTCGTCAAGACCGGCCTGATCGGCCCCGGCCACGTGGGCGTCTGGCACAGCCGCGTGCGCAAGGCGCCCGAGTTCGGCGGCGAGCTGCCCGTGTCGGTGCTGGCCGAAGAGATCCTCACGCCCGGCCGCGGCCAGATCCGCGCCATGGTCACCTCGTGTGGCAACCCGGTGCTGTCCACGCCCAACGGCCAGCAGTTGGACCAGGCCCTGGCCCAACTCGACTTCATGGTCTCGGTCGATTTCTACATCAACGAGACCACGCGCCATGCGCACGTCATCCTGCCGCCCACTTGTTTCGTCGAACACGACCACTACGACCTGGTTTTCATGCACTTCGCGGTGCGCAACGTGGCCCGCTACAGCCCGGCCATCCTGCCCAAACCCGAAGGTGCCCTGCACGACTGGGAAATCTACGCCGGCCTGGCCAAGCGCTATGCACAGCACGCTTGGGCGCTGGAGCGTGGCGGCACCACGCAGCGCCTGAAGGGCATGCTGACACGCTCGGCCATGAGCCGCCTTCGGCCCGACCAGCTGCTGGCCCTGGGCCTGCGCAAAGGCGCCTACCCTTTGCGCATGAAGCAATTGCGCGCCGCGCCGCAGGGCATCGACCTGGGGCCCTTGCGGCCCGGGCTGGTGCAAGGCCTGAGCAAGAAGGGCCGCGCGATCCCGCTGCTGCCCGCCGCCATCGCGGGCGAACTGCCGATGCTGGCCGCCACCCTGCCCGGCGCCGCGCCCGACGCCGACAGCCTGACCTTGATCGGCCGACGCGACGTGCGCAGCAACAACTCCTGGATGCACAACAGCGAACGCCTGGTGTCGGGCAAAGCCCGATGTGTGCTCTGGATGCACACCGAGGACGCCGCCCGGCGCGGCCTGGTCGATGGCCAGACCGTGCAGATCATCTCGCGGGTGGGCCAGGTCGCCGCCCCCGTGTTCATCACGCCCGACATCCGGCCTGGCGTGGTCAGCCTGCCGCACGGATGGGGGCATGGCCGCCAGGGCGTCAAGCTGGGCGTGGCCTCGCGGCACGCCGGCGTCAGCCTGAATGATCTCACCGACGACCAGTTGACCGACCGTTTGAGCGGAAACGCGGCCCTCAACAGCCTGACAGTGCGTGTGGCGGCGCTGGCGCAAGCCACCTGAGGCGCTGCCCGGTCTTTAGAATGCGCGGATGAACGCGCCCTTCCATGACCAGCCCTGCACCCGCGCCGACGAGATCGCGGCCACCGCCGCCCGCCTGGTGGTGGAAGAGGGCCTGGAATACGGCCCCGCCAAGCGCCGCGCCGCCAAGCAACTGGGCCTGAGTGGCAAGGGCGACCTGCCCGACAACGACCTCATGGAAGCGGCCGTCTTCGACTACCTGGCCGTGTTCTGCGCCGACACCCAACCGCAAGAGCTGGCGGCCCTGCGGCGCCTGGCAGCCTTGTGGATGGAACGCCTGCAGGAGTTCCGCCCCCACCTGAGTGGCGCCATCTGGCGCGGCACGGCCACCCGGCTGAACGATGTCCACCTGCAGCTCTACTGCGATGATTCCAAGTCCGCCGAGATCGCCTTGCTCAACAAGGGCATGGACTACGATGTCGGCAGCGTCCCCGGCCCCCGGGGCGACATGGTCGATTGCCTGAGCCTGACCGTGGACTGCCCCGAATTGAACGAACCCATCGGTCTGCACCTGACCATCCTGGACTACGACGACCTGCGCGGCGCCCTCAAAAGCGACGGCAAAGGCAAGACCGAGCGGGGCGACCTGAGCGCCCTGCGGGCCCTTTTGGACACCACACCGACACCATGACCGCTGATTCCCGACAAAACACCCGCCGTGCCCTTTTGGCCAGCGTCGGCCTGGCCGCCGCGGCCGGTGGCGGCTGGTGGGCCCTGAAACACCAGGCCGGCGCCCCTTCCAACAGCGCCAAATCGGTCGGCGAACCCTTGCCCTCCGCTTTCTGGACCAAGCAGTTCGACACCCTCGCCGGCCCGGCCCTGGCACTGTCCAGCCTGCAGGGCCGTCCTTTGCTGCTCAACTTCTGGGCCACCTGGTGCCCGCCCTGCGTCAAGGAAATGCCTGAACTGGACCGCTTCCACCGCGAATTCAGCGGACAAGGCTGGAACGTGCTGGGCCTGGCCATCGACAGCCCAACCCCGGTCAAGGGCTTCCTGACCAAGAAACCAGTCGGATTCCAGATCGGCCTGGCGGGTTTCGGGGGCACGGAACTGGCTGAAGAACTGGGCAACACCGCCGGCGGCCTCCCCTTCACGGTGGTGATCGACGCCCAGGGTGGCATCCGCCAGCGCAAGATGGGCCCGACCCATTTTGACGAACTGGCTGGCTGGGCCCAAAACCTCTCCGCTTGACGCTTTGGCGGACTCAACCCGCCCCAACCAAGGGGGATCCAGGGTTTTGAGGCCAATTGCGCGTAAAATACGTTTACTTTCATTTTCTTGACTGAAGGCTCACCCCCTAAGTCAACGACGCATGCAGATTCTTGTTCTCCATGGTCCCAATCTGAACCTGCTGGGCACCCGCGAGCCCCAGGTCTATGGCACCACCACCCTGGAGCAGATCAACACGGGCTTGACCCAGCACGCCGCCGCCCGCGGTGCCGTGCTGTCGGCCTTTCAAAGCAACCACGAAGGTGCGCTGATCGACCGCGTGCATGCTGCGCGCACCGATGGCACGCGCTTCATCGTCATCAACCCCGGCGCCTACACCCACACCAGCGTGGCCTTGCGCGATGCCTTCGCTGGCGTCGGCCTGCCGTTCATCGAAGTGCACCTGTCGAACGTGCACCGGCGCGAACCCTTCCGCCAACACTCCTATTTTTCCGACATCGCCGAAGGCGTGATCGTCGGATTGGGCGTGCTGGGCTACCAGTTGGCCGTCGATGCGGCCCTGGAACGCCTCGGCGCCCCACCTCGCGGCTGAGCCCCACCGGCCTCGCCCCTCCCCATTCCCTGAGCCTTTGCTCGACCGACTTCCTGGAGATCCCAGATCATGGACTTGCGCAAACTGAAAACCCTCATCGACCTCGTCTCGGAATCGAACGTTTCCGAACTGGAGATCACCGAGGCCGATGGCAAGGTTCGCATCGTGAAAGCCGGCGCCGCCCCCGTGGTGATGATGCAGCCCATGCAGGCGCAGCAGCAACCCATGGCCGCTGCCTCAGCGCCTGCCGCCGCAGCGGCACCAGTCGCGGCTGAAGTGCCCGAAGAAACCGGCCACGTGGTGAAGTCACCCATGGTCGGCACCTTCTACCGTTCGTCCAGCCCGGGCGCCAAGGCCTTTGCCGAAGTCGGCGACCAGGTCAAGGAAGGTGAACCCATCTGCATCATCGAAGCGATGAAGATCATGAACGAGATCGAGACCGACATGGCCGGCACGGTCACCAAGATCCTGGTCGAGAACGGCCAGCCGGTGGAATACGGCCAACCCTTGTTCGTCATCGAATAAGGCGCCTCCCATGTTCAAGAAAATACTGATCGCCAACCGGGGCGAGATCGCCCTGCGCATCCAGCGCGCCTGCCGCGAGATGGGCATCAAGTCGGTCGTGGTCTATTCCGAGGCCGACCGCGAAGCCAAGTACGTCAAGCTGGCCGACGAGGCCGTGTGCATCGGGCCTGCCGCCTCGGCGCAAAGCTACCTGCACATGCCCTCGATCATCTCGGCGGCCGAAGTGACCGACGCCGAAGCCATCCACCCCGGCTACGGCTTCCTGTCGGAGAACGCCGATTTTGCCGAGCGCGTCGAGCAAAGCGGCTTCGTCTTCATCGGCCCGACGCCTGAGTCGATCCGCGTGATGGGCGACAAGGTCTCGGCCAAGCAGGCGATGATCAAGTCGGGCGTGCCGTGCGTGCCCGGCTCCGAAGGCGCACTGCCCGACGACAACAAGGAAATCATCCGCATCGCGCGGGCCATCGGCTACCCCGTCATCATCAAGGCGTCAGGCGGTGGCGGTGGTCGCGGCATGCGCGTGGTCCACACCGAAGCCGCGCTGATCCACGCGGTGCAGACCACCAAGGCCGAAGCGGGGGCCGCCTTCGGCAACCCGGCGGTCTACATGGAAAAGTTCCTGGAGCACCCGCGCCACATCGAAATCCAGATCATGGCCGACCAGTTCAAGAACGCGGTCTGGCTGGGTGAACGCGATTGCTCGATGCAACGCCGCCACCAGAAGATCATTGAAGAAGCGCCGGCACCTGGCATCCCCCGCCGCAACATCGAGCGCATCGGCGACCGCTGCGCCGCCGCCTGCAAGAAGATCGGCTACCGCGGCGCGGGCACCTTCGAGTTCCTGTACGAGAACGGCGAGTTCTACTTCATCGAGATGAACACGCGCGTGCAGGTCGAGCACCCCGTCACCGAATGGGTCAGCGGCATCGACATCGTGCAAATGCAGATCCGTGTGGCCGCTGGCGAGAAACTGCCCTGGACGCAGAAGCAGATCACGCAGCGCGGCCACGCCATCGAGTGCCGCATCAACGCCGAAGACCCGGTGAAGTTCGTGCCCTCGCCCGGCCGCATCACCACCTGGCACCCCCCCGGCGGACCTGGCGTGCGCGTCGATTCGCACATCTACGCCGGCTACTTCGTGCCGCCCAATTACGACTCGATGATCGGCAAGATCATCGTGCACGGCGACACACGCGAGCAAGCCCTGGCCCGCATGCGCACGGCCCTGTCCGAGACCGTGATCGAAGGCATCCAGACCAACATCCCGCTGCACCGCGAGCTGATGGTCGACGCCAAGTTCGTCGAAGGCGGCACCGACATCCATTACCTCGAACACTGGATGGCGGCGCGCAAGCAGCGCTGATCCTGGTCCGCAGAAAAGCAGCACACCATGCATGAACTCACCCTGCTGGCCGCCGAGGCCCAGGTCGACATCCTCAGCGACGCCTTGATGGAGCTCGAAGCCCTGTCGGTGTCGGTGGAAGACTTCGATGCCGACACCGAGCGCGAAGAGGCCCTGTGGGGCGAGCCCGGCATGCCCGTGGAGCGCGAAGCTTGGGAGCGGTCGACCGTCAAGTCCCTGTTCCCCGACGAGGCGCAGGCGCTGGAAGCCGTGACCCTGATCCTGGCGCAAGATTGGGCCACCGACATCCACGTGCAAGGCATCCAGGAAGTCGAGGACCAGGACTGGGTGCGCCTGACGCAATCGCAGTTCGCGCCCGTGCCGGTCACCGACGATTTCTGGATCGTGCCCACCTGGCACGACGTGCCCGCCACGGCCAAGACCGTGATCCGCCTGGACCCGGGCCTGGCCTTTGGCACTGGCACACACCCGACCACGCGCATGTGCTTGAAGTGGATTGCCCGGCATCCCGAAGCCCTGCAAGGCCAGCGAGTGCTGGACTACGGTTGCGGCTCCGGCATCCTGGCCATTGGCGCGGCCCTGCATGGCGCGGCCGTGGTGGACGCGGTCGACATCGACCCCGCCGCCGTCGAGTCGACCCTGGCCAATGCCGAGGTCAACCTCAAGAACGTCGACACCAAGCTCAACACCGGCCTGCCCGACCTGGTGGGCGAAGCCCAGGCCGCCTACCCGGTGGTGCTGGCCAACATCCTGGCCACGCCGCTGAAGCTGCTGTCGCCGCTGCTGTCGGGCCACGTGGCACCGGGCGGCCACATCGTCATGGCTGGCATCCTGGCCCGGCAAGAGGCGGAGCTGAAAGAAGCGTATGCGGCCGTCGGCCTGCAACTGAGCGTGGCCGATGAAGACGATGGCTGGATCCTGATGACGGCCACCCGCGGCACGCAGACCCGCTGACCTTCCCCGCAAGCCTGGCCGCCAACGCCCCCGCGAATCCGGGGGCGCCCCGCGCCCAGATCAAGGGTCTTCAGGGATGCGGGGCATGCTCGGCTCCACGATGATTGTTATATTCAACAACAATCAAGCGAGCCCACATGCCCCAACGACTCCAACGCCTTGCCGCGCTGTCCCTGGCCGCCCTGGCCATCGCCTTCGCCGCCCCCATGGGCGCGCAAGCGGCCACCACCGTGGCCAGCAAAGAGGCGCAGACCCGCTACCCGATCGTGCTCGTGCATGGCCTGATGGGCTTTGACAGCATCCTGGGCGTCGATTACTGGTACCAGATCACCGATGCATTGCGCAAGTCGGGCGCGACCGTGCTGGTGGCGAAGGTGTCGGCCGTCAACGACAACGATGTGCGCGGAGAACAACTGCTGCAGCAACTCAAGTCCTGGCAGGCCGCCAAGGGCTACGGCAAGTTCAACCTGATCGGCCACAGCCAGGGTGGCCCGACCGCCCGCTATGCGGCCGGCGTGGCCCCCGGCCTGGTCGCCAGCGTCACCGCCGTGGGCGGCCCGCACGTGATCGACACCTCCCTGCCACCGGATGGCATCATGCAATTGCTGTCGACCCAGCCCGGCCTGTTCACCTCGGCGGGCGCGCTCATCGACTGGCTGTCGGGCTCGTCCAAGCTGCCACAAGACCCGGCCGCCCTGGCGGCCTGGGCCTCGGACACCGCCGCCTTCAACGCCCGGTTTCAGGCAGGTGCCCCCACCCAGCCCTGCGGCCAGGGCCCCGAACTCGCCAGCAATGGCATCTACTATTACTCGGCCACCGGCAACCAGGCCAAGACCAATGCCTGGGATCTGCTGGACGGCATCCTGAAGGAGGCCACCGTGCCCAGCGATGGCCTGGTCACCGTTTGTGCCGCGCATTGGGGCAAGGTCCTGCGCGACGACTACCCCTGGAACCACCTCGACGAGGTCAACCAGACCTTCGGCCTGATCGGCAAGGGCGCGCCAGACCCGGTGGCGTTCTACGTGCAGCAGGCCGGGCGCCTCAAGTCGAAGGGACTCTGAAAACGAGCCGCCGCATCGTCCAGGCACCGGACGCTCGGTCGCTTCCCCCACAAGGGCTAACCGGGGTCGGAACACCCCTCGGCTCGTGGCATCATCCAGCGCCATGAGCCTGGCCACCCGATGCACCCACTGCGGAACGATCTTCAAGGTCGTGCAAGACCAATTGAAGGTCTCCGAAGGTTGGGTGCGTTGCGGCCGCTGCACCGAGGTCTTCAACGCCCTGCCCGGTCTGTTCGACCTGGACCGCGATCCGCCGCCCCAGCGTCCCGCGACGGCGCCGCCCAGGCCAGATCCCACACCGCCTCCACCACCGCCGCCCGAACCCGCGCCGGAACCTGCGGCCGACTCCACCTGGCCGAACACCGCGCCCGCGCCTCACCCGGAACCCAACCGTTTCGGGCTGGAAGACAGCCTCCCGGACCACGCCCCGATCGACGACCTGCTGTCGGCCACGGACTTCGAGCTCGACACCTCGGTGGCCATGCCCGGCCAGCCCGAGCCGCCCCCACCGGCCTTCGAAAACGACGCACCCGAGCCCCAGGTCAGGTTCTACACAGAGCCCCACGCCGCGCCCAGCCCGCCGGAGTTTCTGCCCAGCAACCTGCCGGTCACCGACGAGTCCGACGCGCTCGATTCCCGCTACCTGATGCCTTCGGAGTCCGACCGGCCCCAAAGGCGCCGCCGTCGCCGGGGCCCGGACTTCGCCGACGCGCAGTTCCCCACCGACGCCGCGGGCGGGGTGCAGGACGATTGGGCCTCGGACTTCGGGCCGTCGTCCACGCCCTACATCGACGAGCCGCCTCCGGTGCCGGTGGCTGCCCCCGTGGCGCCGGCCAAGGCGCCGACGAGCCACGCGACGTCCACCGAGGATGCGGGGACCACCGAGGACGCCACCGCGTCCCGGTTCAGCGAAGACTTCGTGCCCGAACAGGCGCTCAAGCCGCCCAGCCAGCGCAAGGGCCGCCCGGGCACGCGTGGCCGCGACCCTGCCGCCAAGACCCCCGAGTTCTTGCGCCGAGCCCAGCGCCGCGCCTTCTGGCGCCACCCGGCCACCCGCACCGTGCTGTCGCTGATCGCCCTGAGCCTGCTGCTCACCTTGGCCCTGCAGGCGGCGCACCAGTGGCGCGACCTCATCGCCGCCCACTACCCTGAGACCCGCCCCTACCTGGCCCAATGGTGCGAGTCGGTCGGCTGCAAGATCCAGCCACCCTTGCGCATCGACCACCTTCAGGTCGACAGCGCCACGCTGGTCCGCACCAACTCCGAAGGGGCCGACACCTACCGCCTGGTCGTCGTCGTGCACAACCGCGCGCCCATCGGGCTGGCCTGGCCCGACGTCGACCTGACCCTGACCGACACCAATGGCGCCGTCGTGGCCCGCCGCGCTTTCTCGCCACGCGATGCCCAGTGGGTCGACAGCGCCGATGCCAAGGCCGACCCCGAGGTGGCGCCTGGCCCCGTGCCCGCCGCTGTCCCGGCCGACCGCAGCACCACCTTGCAATGGCGCCTGGAAGCGCCCAACCTGAAACTGGCGGGCTACACCGCCGAGCTCTTTTACCCTTGAGGAATCTTCACCATGTCCGTTCTGATCTGCGGCTCGCTGGCCTTTGACACCATCAGCACCTTCGACGGCCGTTTCGCGCAGCAGATCCTGCCCGACCAGCTGCACATCCTCAACGTGTCCTTCCTGGTGCCCACGCTCCGGCGCGAGTTCGGCGGCTGCGCCGGCAACATCGCCTACGGCCTGCACCAGCTCGGTGGCCAGCCCGTGGTCATGGCCGCGCTGGGCGTCGACGGCGACTCCTACCGCGAGCGCATGCAGCAATGGGGCGTCAGCCTCGAGCACGTGCTGACCGTGACCGAGAGCCACACCGCCCAGGCCATCATCATCACCGACCAGGACAACAACCAGATCACGGCCTTCCACCCCGGCGCCATGCAGCACGCCGACAAGCTGGTGATCAAGCCCGACGTGGGCGTGCAGCTGGCCATCATCGGCCCCGATGGCCGTGATGCCATGATCCAGCACGCCGCGCAGTTGGCCGACGCCAAGATCCCCTTCGTGTTCGACCCGGGGCAGGGCCTGCCCATGTTCGATGGCGACGACCTGAAGCGCTTCGTCTCGCAAGCCACCTGGGTGGCCGTGAACGACTACGAGGGCAAGATGCTGGCCGACCGCACCGGCCAAAGCCTGGCCGAAATTTCGAAGTCGCACCTGAAGGGCCTGATCGAGACCCTGGGCGCCGAAGGCTGCAACGTCTACATCCAGGGCGAGAAAACCCACGTGGCAGGCGTCAAGGCCGCTGCCGTGCTCGACCCCACCGGCTGCGGCGACGCCTTCCGTGGCGGCCTGCTCTATGGCCTGTCCAATGGCTGGGACCTGGTCAAGTCGGTGGCCCTGGCCAACCGCATGGGCGCGCTCAAGATCGCCGTGTCCGGCCCGCAGAACTACACGGTCGACCGCGCCGCGCTGCTGGCGGGCTGATCCTGCGCAAAGCGGCACACTGCCGCTTTGCCGCCGCATGCCCCAGAGGGCGCTCGCCAATGAAGCGCCCCTTCATCCAATCAGAGGAATCTCCCATGCTTTGTTTCTCCAAGCGCCGCGCGCTCAGCGTGCTGGCGGTGCTCGCGTCCGCCTGGGGTTTGCTCAGCGCCTGTTCGCAGACCCAGGCCGCCGGCCAAGGCGACGCCCTGCGCCTGGCCACCTGGAACCTGGAATGGCTGCTCACGCCCGCCGACCGCGCCGACCTGGGCAACCGCTGCACGCGCCAGCAGCCCCGCAGCGACGAACGCGCCCTGCCCTGCACGCCCGGCAAGGCCCAGGCCCCCACGCGCACCCGGGCCGACTTCGATGCCCTGGCCCGCACGGCCACGCAGTTGCACGACGTGGTGCAAGCCGATGCCGTGGCCCTGCAGGAAGTGGATGGGCCCGTGGCGGCCCGGCAGGTGTTTCGCCAGGGCTGGACGCTGGACTGCTTCGTCAAGCGCGCCCACCCGCAAAAGGTCGGCTTCGCCATCCGCGAAGGCACACCCTACCGCTGCAATGGCGACCTGGCCGCTCTGGACGTGGACGGCGGCACCCGCGCCGGCGCCGATGTAACGCTCCATCCCGGCACGCCGCGCGAGGTGCGTCTGCTGGCCGTGCACCTGAAAAGCGGCTGCTTCGACGGCAAGCTGGACCGCCAGTTCGCCCCCTGCCAGCGCCTGCGCCAGCAAGTGCCCGTGCTTGAGCGCTGGGTGGACGAACGCGTGCGCGACGGCAAGGCTTTTGCCATCCTGGGCGACTTCAACCGCCACCTGGACAAGGATTCGCACTACCCCGCCGGGCCCGACGAATCGCAGCCTTTGAACCTGTTCAACGCCTTGAGCGACAACGAGCCCGCCGGGGCCGTGCTGGTGCGCGCCACCGAAGGTGCGAGCAGCATTCCCTGCAGCGCGGACGACCGCCACACGCGCTACATCGACGACATCCTGGTCAGCGAGACGCTGGCCAGGCGCGCTGCCCGGCGACAGTTCACGCGGCTGCCTTTCGCCCCCGAGGACCAGGGGCGGCAACTGTCCGACCACTGTCCGGTGGTCTACAGCTTGATCGGCTTGGGCCGTTGAGGCGGTGACGTTCGCCGAAAAAGCCGAATCAAGCCTTGCCCTGGCTCGCCACCGCAGCCGCCGCCTTGGCGATCGACTCCGCATCGCCCAGGTAGTAGTGCCTGATCGGCTTCAGTTCGGCGTCCAGCTCGTACACCAGCGGGATGCCGTTGGGGATGTTCAGCCCCACGATCTCGTCATCACCGATGTTGTCCAGGTACTTGACCAGCGCGCGGATGCTGTTGCCGTGCGCGGCCACCACGATGCGCTTGCCCGCCTTGATGGCCGGGGCCATGGATTCGTTCCAGAAAGGCAGCACGCGGTCCACGGTGTCCTTCAGGCATTCGGTCAGCGGGATCTGCTCGGGCTTGAGCTTGCTGTAGCGGATGTCCTGGCGCTGGCCGCGCGGGTCGTTGGCGTCCAGTTCGGGCGGCGGCGTGTCATAGCTGCGGCGCCACACCAGCACCTGCTCGTCGCCATACTGCTTGGCGGTCTCGCCCTTGTTCAGGCCCTGCAGGCCGCCGTAGTGGCGTTCGTTCAGGCGCCAGCTGTTGACCACGGGCAGCCAGGGGCGGTCCATCTCGTCCAGCGCGTGCCACAGGGTGTGGATGGCGCGCTTGAGCACCGAGGTGTAGGCCACGTCGAATTCATAGCCTTCGGCCTTGAGCAGGCGGCCGGCCTGTTTGGCCTGTTCGACACCCGTGGGCGTCAGGTCCACATCGGTCCAGCCGGTGAATCGGTTTTCGAGGTTCCAGGTCGATTCGCCATGGCGAATCAGCACAAGCTTGTACATGGCTTCAAGTCCGGTCGCGTAAAGGGAGTCGGAGATTATAAAATCCCATGTTTGCCATTCACACGAAAGATTTCCCATGAGCTACCTGCTTGAGAACTGGTACTGGCTTGTCGCAGCCTTGGCCTCCGGGGGCCTGCTGTTGTGGCCCCAGATCAAGGGTGGCGCCAATGGCGGCTTGAGCCCCGCGGACGCGGTTCACCTCATCAACCGCGAAAAAGCCCAGGTGATCGACGTGAGCGACACCGGCGAATTCGCCGCCGGCCACGTGGTGGGGGCCAAAAACATCCCCCTGGACACCCTGGCCGACAAGGTCAAGGGCCTGCCGTCGAATAAAACGATTCCCTTGGTCGTGGTGTGCGCCACGGGCGCCCGCAGCGCCAAGGCTGTGGCCCAGCTCAAGACCATGGGCCACGAGAAGGCCCAGGTGCTGGCCGGCGGCCTGAAAGCCTGGCGCGAAGCCAACCTGCCGGTCGAAAAAACGGCCTGATGCCTCAAAAATGGCACCCGCGTGGTGCCCACACTCCCCAGACGGTCATGCACGGCGCAGGACAATGTCACCTGATTGATTTGATTTGTTGAACTGAATCGAGCCGCCATGCAAGCCGTCAAGATGTACACCACCCAGGTCTGCCCCTACTGCATCCGGGCCAAGATGCTGCTCAAGCAGCGCGGTGTCGACACGATTGAAGAAATCCGCGTTGACCAGGACCCCGCCCAACGCATGCACATGATGGAAATCACCGGCCAACGGACCGTGCCGCAAATTTTCATCGGAGGCACCCATGTGGGCGGCTGTGACGACCTGATCGCGCTGGACCAGCGCGGCGGCCTGATGCCCTTGCTGGGCGCCTGACGGCAGCCTGGGGCAAGGTGCTGCGCAACGACTACCCCTGGAACCACTTCGACGAGGTCAAGCAGGTCATGGGCTTGATGGGCATGGGCGCGCGCCCGATCCGGTGGCGTTCTACCGACAGCAGGCGGCCCGGCTGAAAGCCTTGGGGTATTGAGCCAAAGGGAGGCCTGGCCGGGATCAGTTACATTGATTCCAAACAAGCGAAGCCTCCATGGAAGACCCCAGCAGCAACCCCTTTTCACCGCCCAAGGCCGTGGTGGCCGACGTGCCCACGGCGCCCTACCAGCAGGGCACGCCCTTCTTCGCGGTGTCCACCCGCAAGCTGGCGGTGATGTTCCTGTGCACTTTCAGCCTCTACCAGTATTTCTGGTTCTACAAGAACTGGAAGATCCTGCGGGATCAGCAGCGCGAGAAGCTGTCGCCCGTGCTGCGCACCGTCTTCGCACCCGTTTTCTGCTATGCGCTGTTCTCGCGCATCCGCCGCCACGACGCCGCGCCCGCCGATGCCAAACTGGCCGCCGGGCCCTTGTCCGTGGTGTGGATCGTCTTGTCCCTGCTGGGCAACCTGCCCGAGCCTTATTTCTTCCTGGGCTTCTTCTCGCTGGTGCCGCTGCTGACCGTGCAGACCGTGGTCAACGACATCAACGCCGTCGCCGCCAAGGGGCACGACCCCAACAACGCCTTCTCGCCAATCAACTGGCTGGCGATCGTCATTGGGGTCCTGTTCACGCTGCTGGCCTTGGTGGGCACCCTCATCTCCTGAGGCTCACCCGCTTGTCCGTCACTTCAAGGCACTGACCGGCACCAAGGGCAGAACCAGGCTGGAAGGACGGCTGGGATCGCTGTAGATCGTGCTGACATTGCCATCGGCCTTCAACTGCTGCGGCGTGGGCCAGACACCTTGAGCCTGGTTGCTGGCACTGATGGCGATGCGCAGCTTGTGGCCCTTGCGCACCAGCACCGCGGCGGGGAAGACTTCCACCGGCACCAGCATGGGCTGACCGGGCACCACGGCCTGCTTGGCCGCCATGGTGAACGGGTGCCAAGGCTGGACCATCACGCCATGGATGTAGCGCGAACGGCTGGGATCGACCGCACGGTGGCTGGCCGACTGCAGGCCGGTCGAGATGGGCGTGGCATTGCCCCACACATCCACGTCGTCGATGCGCACCGCCAAGGCCGCCTCGGTGTTGGTGGCCGACATCCAGATGTCGGCTTGCATCGGGCCATTGATGTACATGTCGGCCGCGAGCGGTGCAGTTTGGTAGATCAACGCCTTCTGCGCTTTCTCGACCGTGTTGCTGTTGGTGAAGCACAGCTTGGGCAGTAAGCCGCCAATGCCCAGCGACCACTGCACATAACTGGAAGAGCAATCGCTGCCGTCGTTCAGCGTGACCTTGGCCTGCACCGTCTTGCCGGTGTCGCTCTTGTTGTAGGTCACCACGGGGGCCTGGGGCTCGGCGATGGTGTGGCTGGCCTCGGACGCCGTGGGCGCCGTGGTGGTCAGGCTCATGTTGCCGCGTAGGTAGTAGCGCTGCGGGGCGGCCTGGGGGTGCGGCCAGTCGGTCGTGCTGGCAAAGCTCTTGCCCAGCAGGCCGGAGCCGTCCACGTACTGCGTGACGTTGGGCAGGGCCGCGGCGCCTGTGTTCATGCCCATCAGGTACTGGTCAAACCATTGCAGCATCAGGTACTTGGTTTCGGGCGCGCCCTTGGCGATGGCGTCGTTGGAATCCTTCTGCGCGTTCAACACCGCCTGCACGTGGGCGCCGGGCACGATCAGCAATTTGGTGGTGACCTTGTTCTTCAACTGCTCGTACAGCAAGGGCTCGTCGCGCTGGAAGATGTCGTTGGTGCCGCCCACGATGAAGGTCGGCACATTGATCTTGGCGGCGTTTTCCAGCGGCGAGCGCACCGACCAGAAGTCACCATCGTCCGTGGCATAACCCGTCATGCCCCCCAGCGAACTGCCGACCGTGGGCAGGTACCAGCTGTCAATGGCGGCGATGTGCTCCTGGGTGACCCCATCGAGTTGCGACGCCAGTTCGGGATGCAGGCTCTTGGCGATGTCGTTCTGCACGCTCAACGCCTGCGTCAACGGCAACCACAGGCTGATGAACTGCGCGTTCAACAAGCCGCCCACCCCCACCGTGCCACGGTAGGCATCGCCCATCGGCACTTGCGCGAACACGGCCTTGACCGCCGGGTTCTGTTGCTGCGCGGTCAACAAGCTGGTGATGCCCAGGTAAGAAGTGCCCGCCAGGCCCAGGTTGCCGTTGAACCAGGCCTGCTTGGTCACCCACTCGACCGCCTCACCATAAGCCGCCTGCTCGGCGTTGCCCAACAAGGCGCCCTGGCCGTCGGACATGCCGGAACCCAGCACATCCACCGCGACCGAGATGTAGCCATGCTTGATCATGAACTCGTCCTTGCCACCGACCAGCAAGGTGTTGCCGGTGACGGCAAAGCCGCCCAGCAACTGGCCCAGGTCGATGCGGTAGGCGGTCTGCGTCAGGATGGCGGGAAAGGCGCCCGCCACAGGTTTGCCATTGCCATCGGCCGGCACGGACACCAGCACCGCCAGCTTCTGGCCGTTCTTCATCGTGATGAACTGCAGCGGCAAGGTCACGGCCTTGGGGTATTGCTCGGCGCGGCCATAGTCCTTCCAGGTCGCGCTGCCATTGCCCGTGATCGCGGGGTTGGCCTGGCTGAGGCTGCCGCGCGTGCCCAGGGTGGTGGTGCCGGGTGCGGCAAACGCGGCGGCGGTCAGGGCGGACAAGACCGCGGCGGACAAACTGCGGAGCGCGAACGCGCGCAAACCTGCTGAGGATGTGGACATGGTGAGAGGTCTCCGTTTGGTATGACGCAAGCCTAGGGATCCCCAGCGTGTCCGGCAGTGGCCTGGCCGGCCAGTTATTAACCATGGCTGCTTTCTCTAGGGAAAGCACTCAATACCCCGAATGGGCCAGCGCATGGAAAACCCGCAGACTACCGCCATCATGAAACTGTCCCCCACCAACCTGAAGATCCTGGCCTACACGCTCGATGTCGAGGGCTTCAACTCCGTCCGCGTCCTGAAGCAGTGCGGCATCGATTCGGCCGACGATCTGCAGGAGGACGGTGAATGGATGCCAGTGGCCTTGTTCGACCGCATGATGGCCGCCACCATCGAAGAGACGCAGGACCCGGTCTTTGGGCTGGTGGCGGGCCGCAGCATCGCCTTGATGAAATATGGAGCCATCACGCCCCTGATGCTGTCGGGCAGCACCATGCGCCAGATGCTGGACGACATCAACCGCTTTGCCCCGCTGGTGGTCGAACGCTGTGAGCTTGAACTGGTGGAAGACCGCCAGGGCGCCCGGATCGTCGTGAACCCCATCCTGCGCGATGGCCTGAGCGGACGCTTCCGGACCGAGCAGGTGGCGACCAGCGCCGTGCAGATGCTGCGCTTTGTGGGCGCCAACAGCGTCGACATCCGGCAGGTCGATTTTCCCTACGCCCGACCGCCCGGGCACGAGAAAAGCTACGAGGCGGCCTTCGGCCCCCGCCTCGAATTCGGCCGGAAGGAGTGCGCGATCTGGTTCAACCCGGCCCTGCTGGATGCCAAGCTCAGCACCCACGATCCCATCGCCTACGTGGCCGCCCGCACGCGGGTGGAGTCCCTGCTGGCCGCGATGAAGTCGGGCTCGGACATCGCCGACCAGGTGCGCCAGTGGTTGCTGCGCGCCTTGCCTCGCCTGCCCACCGTGGCGGAAACCGCCGAGCACCTGGGCATGAGCGAACGCACGGTTCGCCGCCACCTGTTCGCCCTGGGCATGACCCACGCCGACCTGAGCCAGGAATGCCAGCGCCTGATGGCCGAGCGCCTGCTGGCCGAAGGCAAGCTGCCGCTCAAGCAAGTGGCGGAGGCTCTGGGGTTCTCGTCGGTGCACAGTTTCCACCGTGCCTTTCGGCGCTGGAGCGGCCTGACGCCCTCGGCCTGGCGAGACAACCGCAGCGCCTGAGGGCAACACACCCCTAACTTGAAGTCGCGCCGCCTGCCCAGGGCCCTTGCGACAGATGAAACACTGCGTTACCTTCGCGTCAAACCATCGCAAGGGGGCGTCGCGTGGACCAGATCAACACCAGGACAGAAGGCGAGTTACTCAATGAGCGCCGCCAGGCCGCCGGCCTCGCGCAGGACGTGCCCACCCAAGGCGGAAAGCCCCGGTACAGGGCCTTGTCGTTCTCCGGGGGCGGCATCCGCAGCGCGACCTTCTCGCTGGGCGTGCTTGAAGCGATCGCCCGAGACCGCAACCCCACCGCCGAAAACCTGTCCAAGCCTGGCGACGTTTTCCGCGCTTCGCGCCTGTCCACCTTCGACTACCTGTCCACGGTGAGTGGCGGTGGCTACCTCGGTGGCTTTCTTTGCAGCCTGTTCCAACCCAACCGCTTGCGCGACCAGAACGGCGAGGCCACCAAAGCCGCCGACGATGCCGTGCGCGTGCTCACCTCGGGCCCACCAGGACGCATCCACTCCAACGGCCCCTTCGATGGCGACCAGGTGCTGGCGGCCCCTTTGGCCTGGCTGCGAGAGAACGGCCGCTACCTGATGCCCACTGGCGCGGGCGATGCCTTCTATGCCGCAGCACTCGGCATCCGCAACTGGCTGGCACTGCACTACGTCATCGGCACCGTGCTCATCATGCTGCTGGCGTTGGTGGGGGCGCTGCGCGCATTCGCCGCCTTCTATGTTCCCAAGGCCCAACAGTGGGAAGTGGAAGCACTGAACGCCGTCATCCCCGGAGGCGCGGTGGTCGACCACATCTGGTGGAGCCCCCTGTTTCCGGTGGCCCTGGCACCCGTGGCCTTGGTGGGCATCCCACTGGGCATTGCTTTCTGGCTCGTCAATGAACGCCGCAACGGGAAGAGCTGGCCCATCAACCTGGCCGTGCTGTTCTGCGTGCCCGTGGCGGCTGCCTTGATCCTCTTCGGGCAACGCCAGCCACTCATCCAAGCCGGTGGTGTGGCCGTGGTCGCCGCCATCGGCATCTACATCTTGCTGGCATTGTTCGTCTCCTCGGCCGCGGTTCAACGGGTGCACCTGACACGCTGGTTGGCCACGGTGCTGGTGGCCACCGCCTGCATCGTCGGCCTGGCCGTCGTCGACACCTTGGGCCAGACCTTGTATTTCCTCGCCACCATGGGCAAGGAAACCAGCGCCGTACCCGCTCTGACGCCCGCCGGGGTGGTGGCGGCACTGGTCTGGTTGTCCAGGCACTTCGCGGCGAAGGACTCCGATGGCGGCTTGCCGACCTGGCTCCAGAAGCTGCCATTGATGACCCTGGCCGGACTCGGTGGCGTGCTGATCTTCACCTTGGTGGGCGGCTTGTGGAGCATGTTCGTGCAGTGGATCGTCTGGGATGGAAAAGCGCCCGATGTGTCCACGCTGCATGACGCCGCGCAAAGGACCACGCTTTTGTACACCGCGGGTGTCGGCCTCCTGCTGGCCGCCGTGACCGGCTTGTTCCCCGGCTTCATCAACCTGTCGAGCTTGCAGGCTTTCTACAGCTCCCGCCTCACGCGCGCCTACCTCGGCGCGTCCAATGGCACGCGCTTCCAGCCCGGCGGCTCCGCGCTGAGCGCGGCCGAGCCCTTGCCCAACGACAACCTGGCCATGGAGAACTACTTTGCCGCCAAGCCGGACGACCCCAAGGGCGGCAAGCTCACGACATTGGCGCCCCTGCACATCATCAACATCACCGTCAACAAGACGGTGGACCCGGCGGAACAACTCGTGCAGCGGGACCGCAAGGGGCAACCCATGGCGGTGCTGCCCTCCGGCTTTTCCATCGATGGCCAATGGCGCGACGGCTACCCCAATCCCAAGCTTCCGACGGAAGTGAACCGGCCCATGTCCATCGGCCGCTGGATCGGCACCTCCGGCGCGGCCTTCTCGACCGGCATCGGGCGCGAAACCTCACTGGGCATGTCCTTGCTGATGGGCTCGGCCAATGTGCGGCTGGGCACCTGGTGGGAATCGGGCATGGGGGTCACGAACACCCGCGGCCTGTTCGACCTGCTCAGGCGCGCCATTGGCGCCGTGTTCCGCACCCAGTCCTACATTTCCTATGAACTGCGCGCGCGCTTTTTCGGCACCCACCGCCAATGGCAGTACCTCTCGGATGGCGGGCACTTCGAAAACACCGGCATCTATGAATTGCTGCGCAAGGACCGCCGGGTGTTCCAGGTCTTCGGTTGCGACAACGGCGCCGACCCGCTCTACCGATTCGAGGACCTGGCCAACCTGATCCGCCTGGCCCGCATCGACCTGAACGTGGACATCGAGGTCCAGACCGAGTTCACCGGGGCCTTGGCCGAGGTCTTCGCGGGCCCCGAAGCCTTCGCGCGCATGAGCAAGCGCCCCGATCCAGGCATGCCATCACCGGCCACCGCGCCTTGCGCCATGCTCTTGTGGGCCCGCCAGTTGGGTGACAAAGAGCCCAGCACGCAGATCATCCTGCTCAAACCAAACGTGGCCTGGGACGCCGCCGCCGACGTTCGGCAATACGCCCTCGAACACCCCGCCTTCCCCCAGGAGCCCACCGCCGACCAGTTCTTCGACGAGGCCCAGTGGGAAAGCTACCGGGCACTGGGCTACCACCTGGGTCGCAAGGTGTTCAACGCCAGGATCATGGCGGAGCTGGACCGCCTGGCCCACGACAGGATCCCCGGCGATCGCCCCGCGCCCCCGGTCCTGGCCCGTGCGTGAGCCACAGGGGCTGCCATTTCAGGGCGCTTGCTGCGCGCGCTGAAGCAGCTCGGCCGTGGGGTGGCCATCCGCCGGTTGTCCGAGGCTGCGCTGGAACTGTCGCAAGGCCTTGCGCGTGGCCGGGCCCACCTGACCATCGGGGCTCCCGCTGTCAAAGCCCAGCTTGTTCAAGGCCGCTTGCAGGCTCTTGATCTCGGCCCCGCTCAGGGCGCGAAGATCGCGGGGCCAGGCGGCCTGGACACCGGGGCCACCCGCAATGCGTTGCGACAACAGGCCCACAGTGAGCGCATAGCTGGTCGAGTTGTTGTACCGCAGGATGGCGCGGTAGTTGCGGCCCACCAGGAAGGCCGGGCCCCGCATGCCCGCCGGCTGGAGGATGGAAGCCTCGGCCACCGTGGGCAAGGGCGCGCCGTCGATGGCGAGCACGCCTTCGGCCGACCACTGCGTTGATGGCTGCCGCACAGTGGGGTCGGCACGGGCCGGGTCGAAGCCCGCGGGCAATTGCACTTCCAGGCCCCAGGGTTCGTCAGACTGCCAGCCGGAACGGGCCAGGAAGTTGGCAGTGGACGACAGCACATCGGCCATGCTGCCCCAGATGTCGCGGCGACCATCGCCATCGGCATCCACGGCATACGCCAGGTAGGACGAGGGCATGAACTGGGTCTGGCCCATGGCCCCGGCCCAAGAGCCGATCATGCGGTCGCGCTCGATGTCACCGCTTTGCAGGATCTTCAAGGCGGCCAGCAACTCACCACGCGCCCAGGCTTCGCGCCGCCCCTCGAAGCCCAAGGTGGCCAAGGCATCGATGACGGGCACGTCGCCGTGGTTGCCGCCGAAGTTGCTTTCGATGCCCCACACCGCCATCAGCACAGGGCCAGGCACACCGTGGCGCGCGGTGGCCGCCTCGGCCTCGGCCTGGAACTCCAGCAGCTTTTGCTGGCCCGTGGCGATGCGTTTGGGCGAGACCACGGCATCCAGGTAATCCCACAAGGTGCGCGTGAACTCGGGCTGGGCTCGGTCGGCCTGGACGGCCACGTGGCGCAATTGCACCTTGTCCAGCGCGGCGTGCAGCGTGGCGTCGTCGATGCCCGCGGCACGGGCCGATTCGCGAAAGCTGGCCACCCACTGCTTGAAGCGCTCTTGCTCATCAGGCGCTTCGAGGGTGGCGGGCGTGGTGACCTGTGACCCGGGCACATGGGTTGGCGTGGGCGCGGAGGCGCACCCTGACAGGGTCGCCAAGATGGCCATGGCCAAGGCGGTGGACCGGCGTCGAACCGGGCAAATTGGGAATGGGCTGTGCATGACCAAGGATACCAATGGCGCGCCGGGGGTGGCCATCCATCATGCTCACTCCGGTGAGGCTGAGCCCTGCGCGTAAAAGCGTTGAACCGCGGGGCTGCGCAGGATGAAAATGCCGACGCCCATGACAAGGAAGGCCCACACCAGGGCCGCGGCCAGGTGCACAGCCGGCACCTCGGCGAAGAACAACTGAATCAGCGCATCCAGGCCGAGGACAATGCACAACCAGGCCAAGGCCTGGGCGGCCCGGTGCTTTCCGAGCAGCGCGGCCAGGCTCAAGGCGGCGAGCAAGCCAGACCAGGCCAACGCCGTGGACCAAGGACTGTGGACCACGAAGACGATGGCGATCCTCGCGGCGACCACCGCGGCCAGGAGAACGACAAGCGTCCTGGGGGCATCCTTGATCATCCTGGCCTGGCCCATGGCCGATTCCTTCAAGAGAGATTACGCTGGGGCCTTCATGATATCCAGCACCATGGACACCACCCAACTCCCCCTCTTTCCCCTCCACACCGTGCTCTTCCCAGGAGGCCTGCTGTCCTTGCAGGTCTTCGAAGTCCGCTACCTCGACCTGGTGAAACGGTGCGAACAGAGCGGCGAGCCCTTTGGCGTGGTTTGCCTGCAAAGTGGCCACGAGGTGCGCCGCGCGCCGCGCCCAGGCGAGGCGCCAGGACAGGATGGCGGCCACACCGAGACCTTGGCCGACATCGGCACCCTGGCCACGCTGGAGCGCATCGAGCACCCGCAAGCCGGCCTGATGCTGGTGCAAGCCCGCGGCGGCCAGCGTTTCAAGATCGACCATGCCCACGTCCTGCCCCACGGCTTGTGGACGGCCACCGTTCGGCCGCTGCCCGATGATGCCCCGGCCGCCTTGCCCCTTGAACTGGCATCGCTGAGCCAACGATTGCAAAGCGCCCTGCATGCCATGGCTGGCCAGGAAGGTGCGCCTCCACCACCGGCTGCGCCCGGCGATCCGCGCTGGGACGACGCGGGCTGGCTGTCCAACCGCTGGGCCGAATGCCTGCCCTTGCCCGCCGCTGAACGCCAGCGCCTGATGAGCCTGGACAACCCGCTGTGGCGACTGGAGTTGGTCGCCGAATGGCTGGACCGCCTGGAACGCCTGAGCCAGAACCCGGCCAACTGAACCACCCCACATGCGCATCCGTTCCTATTTTTTCGTCATCGCCGCCGTGGCGCTGATCCCCGGTTTTCTGGCCGCAGCCATCGCCATCGACAAGGTCCGCGAAGGCGAACGCCTGGCCGCGCTCAGGGGCTTGAACGAAACGGTGCGGGCCACCTCCCTGATGGTGGATGGCGAGCTTCAGCGCGCGCTGGGCGCCTTGACCGCCCTGGGCACCTCTGCGCACCTCCAGACTGGCAACCTGAAGGCTTTCTACGACCAGGCCCTGGCCGTCAACCAGGCGCCCGATGTGTGGACCTTGCTGCTGGACGACACCGGCACGCAGGTGCTCAACACCGTGGTGCCCTTCGGCACGCCACCGCCTCCGCCAATGGCCCGAAATCGGGTGGCGCAGGTGCTGGCCACGCAGCGCCCGCTGGTCACCGACCTGATCATCGGGCCGGTCACGGGCAAGCTCGTCACCACCATCTACCTGCCCACCCGGCCCGTGAACGGCAAGCAGTACGTCGTGGCCCAGGCTTTCTCGGTCGAGCATTGGAAGAAGGCCGTGCTTCAAGCACAAGTGCAGTCCGACTGGGTGGTGGCGGTCATCGACCACTCAGGCAGATTCATTTCTCGCAGCAGGAATTCGGGCGAATTGCTGGGCAAGCAGGCCAGGCCTGAACTGGTGGCAGCCGCCGCCGCCTCGCACGATGGGCTCATCCGCCACAAGACCATCGAAGGCATCGAGTGCTACGACGCCTTCACCCACTCCAGCCTGACCGGTTGGACCATCGCTGTCGCAGCGCCGGTCCAATCCATCGAGGCCTCGGCCACGCAAGCCGTCGCTTTGCTGACGGTGGGGGCCCTGTTGGCCTTGGCCGGCGCCAGTGCCACCGCTTTGGTGTTGACACGCCGGTTCGTGCTGGCCGTGGACACGGCCTCCAGCACCGCCAGAAGCCTCGCGACCGAGCAACGGCCACCGAAAGCGGCCCCCACCTCGCTGCATGAGTTCAACGTGCTGAACGATGCCCTGGCCGAAGCCGGCCTGCTGCTGGAGGCCGACCGGAACGCCAAGGCCGCGTTGGAGCAGGAGCGCCAGCGTGTGCTCCACATGGAAACCGCGGCCCGCGAGGATGCGCAGGCACAGAACGCCTCGAAAGACCAGTTCCTGGCCTTGTTGGGGCACGAACTCAGGAATCCCCTCTCGGCCATCGCAGGGGCCACCGCCATCCTCTTGCAGGACAAGGCCCGGCCAAGCGCCGATGCCAGATACCTGGGCATGATCCAGCGCCAGAGCGGGCACCTGACGCACATCGTCAACGACCTGCTGGACATCAGCCGCATGCTCTCCGGCAAGATCGTGCTGGACCGAAAGCCCCTGAACCTGACCAGCTGCGTGCACCACTGCCTGGAAGCTGTGCTGGCCACGGACCGTGCCATGGGCAGGCCATGCACCGTGGAAGCCGACGAGGTGTGGATCGAGGGAGACCTCGTCAGGATCGAGCAGGTGCTGAACAACCTGCTGACCAACGCCCTGAAATACTCACCAGCCCCGGGTGAACTTCACGTCCGTGTGCGGGGCATCGGCGGGCAGGCGGTGGTCGATGTCAGGGATGCCGGCATCGGCATCGGCGCCGACTTGCTGCCACACGTCTTCGAACCTTTCTGGCAAGGCTCGACGGTCCCTGGCACGCTGCACAGCGGCCTGGGCATCGGGCTGGCGCTGGTCAAGCAACTGGTCGAACTGCATGGCGGCACGGTCCAGGCGCACAGCCCGGGCGAGGGTTTGGGCAGCACCTTCACCGTGCGCTTGCCTTTGATCACGCCACCGGGACCGGCCAAAGACGTTGAGCAGGCCAAGCCGACGAACAGCCCTTGCAAGGTGCTGCTGGTTGAAGACAATGTGGACACCCTGGAGGCCACGGCCGAGTTGCTTCGCCTCTTCGGCCACGAGGTAATGGAAGCCAGCGATGGTGGCCAGGCCCTGACCATCGCCGCCGCACAGCCGCCCGACGTCATCGTGATGGACATTGGGCTGCCAGGCCGGGACGGCCACGAAATCGCCGCGATCCTGAAGGCCGATGCCCGGCTTCGCCACATCCCATTGATCGCCTTGACCGGTTATGGCCAGCAACGCACCGAGGGCGGCACTTCGAACTTCCAGTTGTTCCTGATCAAGCCGGTGGACCCGGATCTGCTGGAACAGGCCATCGCTGACGCGCGGCGAAGCGGACCGCCTGGGTCATGATGGCGAACCTGTGGCAAGCCAAGGCCGACGACCATGCACCTGATCACCACGCTTGAACAACTGACCGCCCTTTTTGGCGAAGTCGGCGAGGCCTCCTTGAAAAAGGAAGTCGCGCACATCCATCCCCACTACCAGGCGCTGATCAAAGCCTCGCCCTTCGCCATCCTGGCCACCTGCGGACCGGACGGCCTGGACGCCTCGCCACGAGGCGACCCACCCGGCTTCGTCATGGTGCAAGACCCGCACACGCTGCTGATGCCCGAGCGCCGGGGCAACAACCGGATCGACAGCCTGCGCAACCTCTTGCTCGATGACCGCGTGGCCTTGCTGTTCCTGATCCCCGGCCTGGGCGAAACCCTGAGGGTCATGGGCCGGGCCACGATCAGCGTGGACCCGGCGCTGTTGCGACGCTTTGAGGTGCAAGGCCAGCGGCCGAAGTGCGTGCTCATCATCCGGGTTGAATCGGCCTTCTTCCAATGCGCCAGGGCGATCAAGCGCTCCCGCCTTTGGGCCCCGGCAACGACAGGCCAGGCCACCCCAGTGCCCAGCGCCGGCACGATGCTGGCCGCCTTGAGCGATTCGGAGATCGATGGCGAGCAGTACGACCGGGACTTGCCCGCCAGGCAAGACTCAACGCTGTACTGAGCGGCTCGCGTCCCTCAAGGTTGCGCGGGCACGGCCTTGGCGATGGTCAGCGAAGCCTCGGGCGACCAGCCTCCGCCCAACGCGCGCGCCAGGTTCACTGCGGCCAGCAAACGCTGCGTGCGGATCTGCGCGGCCGCGCGGTCGGCGGCCAGGCTGCTGCGCTGCGCATCGGTGACGTCGAGGTAGCTGGACACCCCACGCTCGTAGCGGGCACGCGCGACCTCATAGGCCCGCGCGGCGGCCTGCTGGGCCTGGGCCTGGGCATCGGCCTGCAACTGGCGTTGCTGCGTGTCGGACAGCGCGTCCTCGACCTCGCGCAAGGCCGTCAGCAACTTGCCGCGGTGGGTGGCCAAGGCCTGGGCATAGCGTGCCTGCGACGCGGCCAGATTGGCCTGGTTGTGGCCGCCATCGAAAATGGGCAGGGACAAGGCCAGCGGGCCGACGCTGAACTGCTGCGAACCGTCATTGGTCAGTTCGCGCAGCTTTTGGGACGCGAAGCCGAAATTGCCGGTCAGGCTCAACGAGGGGTAGAAGGCACTTTCGGCCACCCCCACCTGGGCATTGAGCGAGCGCAGGCCCGCCACGCTCGACGACAGGTCGGGCCGCTGCGCCAGCAGGCTGGCGGGCAGGCCCACGGGGATCGCGGGTGGCAGGGGCAAAGCAGACTTGGCCGCGCTGCCCAGCGTGGCGATCAGCGGCTCGCTGGGCGAGGCACCGACCAACACCGCCAGGCCATGCTCCAGCGTCTGGCGCTGGCGGCGGGCTTCATGCAGGTCGGCCTCGGCGTTGGCGCGCTCGATGCGGGCGCGTGACAGGTCCAACTCGTTCGACAGGCCAGTGTCGAAACGGGCGCTCACCAGTTGCTCGGACTCGCGCCGGGTGTCCAGCGCGCTTTCCAGGATCGCGATCTCGGCATCCGCGCCGCGCAGTTGGAAGTAACCCATCGCGACCTGATGGGTCAGCATCAGCAGCACGCCATCGCGGTCATAGCGGGCGGCCAGGGCCTGGGCATCGGCCGATTCCACCGCGCGGTGCACACGGCCCCACAGGTCGAGCTCATAGGACAGCGAAGCGCCCAGCGTGAAGTTGCTGCCCTTGATCGCATGGCGGCCCAGCATGATGGCCTGTGAGGTGTTCTCGGACGAACGCGAGTAGGCGCTCGAGGCGTTGACCCCCAGCTTCACACCATCATCGGCCTGGGCCACGCCCAGCAAGGCTTGGGCTTCCAACATGCGCTGGCCGGCGGCTTGCACGTTGGGGCTGTCGCGCAAGGCCCGGCGCTCCAGCGCGTCCAGCGTCGCGTCGCCGAACAGGGTCCAGCTGTCGAGCGGCATCTGCGCGGCATCGGCGCCCTGGCTCGCGGCATGGCGGTAGTTGGCGACTGGCTCGAACCTGGGCGCGGCGAAGTCGGGGCCGACCGTGGTGCAGGCGCTGAGCAAGGCCACGGCGGACAAGGTGCCGGCGGCGATCGCGCCACGGCTCAAGGGCTTGATGAACAACATGTTTTCTCCAGCGTCTTTCATCATCAATGGGCACCGGCGCCGCCACCCGAAGGCGACTTCACCTTGTCGGCGAACCACAGCACGGCGATGCAGGCGAACAGCACGCCGGCCATCATCAGGAAGCCATCGTTGTAGGCCATCACATAGGACTCTCGGCGCACGATGCGGTCGATCATCGCGATGGCCTGGTCGGCCGCGCGGGCGGGGTCGATGCCGCTGGCGATGAAGCCCTGCGTCAGCTGGTCCAGGCGCGACTGCGTGGCGTCGGACATCAGCGACACCGACTCACCAACCACCGCCGAATGGAAATGCTGGCGGTTGGTCAGCATGGTGGCCAGCATGGCGATGCCGATGGAGCCGCCCAGGTTGCGCGTCATGTTGAACAGGCTGGACGCCGAAGGCATGTCCTTGGGCGAGATCCCGGCCATGGCGAAATTCGACAAGGTCAGCATGATGAACGGCTGGCCCAGCGCGCGCACCACTTGAGACGCCAGCAACTGGTCGTAGCCCACCGAGGCGTCCATGTAGCCATTCATCAGGCAGGACGTGCCGAACAGCCCGAGTCCGATCGAACACATCACGCGGTTGTCCACCTTCGAGGACATGGCCGCGGCGATGGGCATCACGAACAGTTGCGGCAGGCCAGCCCACATGATGACTTCGCCGATCTGCATGGGCGTGTAGCCAGCGATCTGCCCCAGGTACAAGGGCAGCAGGAAAGACGAGCCGTACAAGGCCATGCCCGTGACCGCGGCCAGCAAGGCCGACACGAAGAAGTTGCGGCGCAGGTAGAGGCGCAGGTTGACGAAAGGCTCGTCACGCAACAGGCTGGTGGCCACCCAACCGACCAGCCCCACGGCAGCCAGTGTCGCGAAGATGCGGATGAAATTGGAGTCGAACCAGTCTTTCGAATTGCCTTCTTCCAGGAAGATGGTCAGGCTGCCCAGGCCCATGGCCATGAAGGCAATGCCCACCCAGTCGGCGGTGGCCAGCAGCGACCAGTCGCGGCCTTCCTTGTCCAGGCCCCAGAGGATGCCGAAGATCAGCAGCACACCCGGCACCCAGTTGATGTAGAAGATCGAGGGCCAGCCGTACAGCTCGGACAGGTAGCCGCCCAGGGTCGGACCCAGCGTGGGCGCCAGCGTGGCGGTCAGGCCGAACATGGCCATGCCCACGGCGCGCTTGGAGGCCGGCAACTTGGTCATCACCAAAGTCAGGGCCATGGGGATCAGCGCGCCCCCGGTGAAGCCCTGCATCATGCGGAACACAATCATGCTGGGCAGGTTCCAGGCCGCACCGCACAGGGTCGAGCACACCAGGAACAAGGCCGTGGTGCCGACCATGTAAGTGCGCAGGCCCAGCACGCGCGCCATCAAGCCGGTCAAGGGGATGACGACGATCTCGGCGCACAGGTAGGCGGTCGAGATCCAGGATCCTTCTTCTTGCGTGGCGGACAGCGTGCCGAGGATGTCCTTCAAGGATGAGTTGGTGATCTGGATGTCCAGCACCGCCATGAAGGCGCCCAACAGGCCGGCCGCGACCGCGAACCAGGTGCGCAGATCGATGCCTTGGTTGGGGTCCGCCATGGCGGGCACGAAGGGCGCGGGAGGTGAAGCGGTGCGCGAGGACATGGCGCGTGGCTCAGCGTTGTTCGTGGGACTGGCGCAGGTCCACTTCGGCCAGGGCCGACATGCCGGGTGCCAAGCGACCCGCCAGGCGTTGCAGGTCCGCATCGGCGAAGGTCAGCTTGACCGGCACGCGCTGCACGATCTTGGTGAAGTTGCCGGTGGCGTTGTCGGCGGGCAGCAGCGCGAACTGGTTGCCCGAGGCCGGCGAGAAGCTGTCCAGACGGGCCTTCAAATGCTCGCCGGGCAGCGCGTCAATCGCCACGTCCACTTCCTGGCCGGGCTTCAAGCCCGCCAGTTGGGTTTCCTTGAAGTTGGCCGTGACCCAGACCTTGTCCTCGACGATGGCGGCCAGTTGCTGGCCAGGCTGCACGCGCGCGCCCACCTCGATGTTGCGCTTGCCCAGTCGGCCGCCAACGGGCGCCACGATGGTGTTGTAGCCCAGTTGCAGCTGGGCATCCTTGGCCTGCGCCTGCAGCACCTTGACCTGCGCCTTGAGCACCTCGCGCGCCGACTGGGCCGCGCCCACTTGAGCCTGCGCGGCCAGGGCCGCGTCCTTGCGCGCGGCCACGTCGGCCAGGGCGCCGGTGCGGGCCGCGGTGGCGGCGTCCAGCTCGGACTTGGCCACGGCCTTCATCTGCGTGTTGTAGAGCTGACCATAGCGCTCGGCGTCCTGCTGGGCGCGCAGCGATTGGGCCTGGGCTTGCGCCACCTGGGCCTGCGCGGCACTGGCCGAGGCACGCGCCTGCGCGGTTTGCGCATCGGCTTGCAGCATCTGCTGTTCGACCGAGGCGATCTGCGCCTGGATCTGCTCCAGCTTCACGTGCTGGTCGGCCGGGTCGAGTTCGGCGATCACCTGGCCCGCTTTCACGACCTGGTTGTCATCGACCAGCACCTTGGTGACCACGCCTGAAATCCGCGCCGAGATGGGGTGCACATGGCCGGCCACGTAGGCGTTCTCGGTTTCGACGAAGTTCTGGCTGCGCCAGTACATGCGGCCACCAAAGCCCAGGCCGGCCAGGATCAGCACGCCCAGCACGCCAAACACACGGACCTTGGAGGGCGGCTTGGCCGCGGGTTGGGCGGCAGCTGGGGCTGGGGCTGGGGCGACGAGGGTGACGGGGTCGGTCTTGGCCTGGTTTTGCATGGCGCGCACTCTCTGGCAAATGAAAAGGACTCAGCGCATTATTTGCCTCCGCCTGGCACGTGTCAAGAAATGAAACGCTTTCATTTCATTAAATTGTTGGTTAAAGTTCGGTTCCATGTCCAGAACGACCGATTCCCCCAACCCTCGGCCTGCCTCCGCCGCCAAAAAGCCCGTGCCCAAGGGCGCCGGGCGCCCGCGCGCTGCCGAAGTCGAGGCTCGGCTGCAAGACCTCAAGTACACGGCAGGCCGCCTCTTCCTCGACAAAGGCTATGGCAATGTGAGCCTGGAGATGATTGCCCGCGAGGCCCGCGTGGCCGTGCGCACCATCTACATCAAGTTTGGTGGCAAGAACGGTCTGCTGAGCGCGCTGCTCCAGGACAAGCGCGCCAGGTTCTTCTCCGACATCGACCTGGACAATGACCAGCGCCCGCTCCGCGAGGTGCTCGAGGACTTCTCGACCCGGCTCTACAACCTGTTGACCTCGCCCGAGGCCATGGCCATGCAGCGCATGCTCGCCGCCGAGGCCCGCGACAATCCCCAACTGGTCGACACCTTCTTCACCATGGGGCCGAACATCACGCGCGATGCCATCGCGCGCTTCCTGCAGCGCCCGGACGTGCGCGCGCAGTTGCGCGATGACCTGCCGGAAGACCAGTTGCCCGTGCACCTGATCAACTGCGTGCTGGGCGACCAACTCTCGCGCGTGCTGCGCGGTCAGCAGGAGGGCACACCCGAGCAATGCACCGCGGCCCGGCGCCGGCGCATGGAGCTGTTCTACCGCAGCGTGCTGCGCTGAATCAGGCGCCTGGCCCACAGTCTTGGCAAGCCGCACCATGCGCGTGGCCAACCGAGGCCACGGCCAGGTGGGCGCCTTGCCGGCCAGCGACCTGGGTCCAGGCTTGGTCACCTTGCTCGGCCAGCCTGGACCTCAAGGCCTTGGCCGCCTTCACCATGTTGGACAGGGCCGCTTCGGTCTCAGGCCAGCCACGGGTCTTCAAGCCGCAGTCAGGGTTCACCCACAAGCGCTGCGGCGGGATGACCTCGCAAGCGCGTTCGAGCAGCTTGAGCATGGCCTCGACGCCCGGCACGCGCGGCGAATGGATGTCGTACACGCCCGGCCCGATCTCGTTGGGGTAGTCGAAGGCACCAAAGCCATCCAGCAACTCCATGGCCGAGCGCGAGGTCTCGATCGTGATCACGTCGGCGTCCATGGCCGCGATGGACGGCAGGATGTCGTTGAACTCGGCGTAGCACATGTGGGTGTGGATCTGCGTTTCGTCGGCCACGCTGGCGGCCGAGATCTTGAAGGCGCGCACCGCCCACTCCAGGTAGGCCGCCCAGTCGCCACGGCGCAAGGGCAGTCCTTCGCGGATCGCGGGCTCGTCGATCTGGATGACGCGGATGCCGGCCTTTTCAAGGTCGCTCACTTCTTCGCGGATGGCCAGGGCCAGTTGCAGGGCGGTGGTCTCGCGTGGCTGGTCATCGCGCACGAAGGACCATTGCAACATGGTGACGGGACCGGTGAGCATGCCCTTCATGAGCCGATCGGTGAGCGACTGCGCGTAGCGCGTGGTCTCCACCGTCATGGGTTCGGGGCGGAAGACATCGCCGTAGATGATGGGCGGCTTCACGCAACGTGAGCCATAGCTTTGCACCCAGCCGTTCTCCGAGAAGGCATAGCCCCAGAGCAGTTCGCCGAAGTATTCGACCATGTCGTTGCGCTCGGCCTCACCGTGCACCAACACGTCCAGGCCGAGCGCCTCCTGCTTGCGCACGGCCAACTCGATCTCGCTGCGGATGCGTTGCAGGTAGTCCAGCGCGTTCATGTCGCCGCGCTTGAAAGCTGCCCGGGTCTGGCGGATCGCAGCCGTCTGGGGAAAGGAGCCGATGGTGGTGGTGGGCAGCGGAGGCAGCTGCAGGGCCTGCCGCTGTTTCTCGATGCGTTGGGCGAAGGGGCTCGCCCGGTGGGCCATGGCCGTCGTGACGGCGGCCAGGCGCTTTTGCACCAGATCGTTGACCACGCGCCTGGAACCCCGGCGTGAAGCCTGGACCGCATCGGACGCGGCCAGCTCGGCACTCACCGAGGCCTCGCCCTGGTTCAAGGCTTTGCCCAGCACCTGGAGCTCATCGAGCTTCTCGAAGGCGAAGGCCAGCCAGGACTTGATCTCGGCATCCAGCTGGTGCTCATGGTCCAGCGACACCGGGGTGTGCAGCAAGGAACACGATGGCGCCACCCAGAGTCGATCGCCCAGCTCGGCCTGCAAAGGCTGCAGAAGGCCCAGCACCTTGCGCAGATCGGTGCGCCAGATGTTGCGGCCATCGATGACCCCGACCGACAGCACCGCTTCCGCCGGCAGAACTTGGCACCAGGCCTTGAGCTGCTGCGGCGCCCGCACCAGGTCGATGTGGAAGCCCTGCACCGGCAATTGCGTGGCCAGCACAGCGTGGTCGGCGGCGGTGTCGAAGTAGGTGGCCAGCAAGAGCTTGACACCGGTTCCCGCCAGGTCGGCGTAAGCAGGGGCATAGGCCGCGCGCCAGTTGGGGTCCAGGTCCAGGCACAGGGCAGGCTCGTCCATCTGCACCCAGCCGATGCCACGGTCGGCCAGGCGGGCGAGGATGCGCTGATAGGCCGCCACGATCTTGGGCAGCAGGCTCAAGCGGTCGAAGCCAGGCGCGTGGGACTTGGACAGCCACAAGTAGGTGATGGGCCCCACCAGCACAGGTTTGACGGCCAGGCCTTGTGCCAAGGCTTCGTCGATGTCTTCGAAGAGCCAATCGACGCCTCCGTCGAAGGTGGTCTGCGCATCCAGCTCGGGCACCAGGTAGTGGTAGTTGGTGTCGAACCATTTGGTCATCTCCATCGCGGGCTGGGCCTGGTTGCCACGCGCCAGCTCGAAATACTGGGACAAGCTCAGTTGCCTGGGATCGAAGCCGAAGCGCTGCGGCAAGGCTCCCAACAGGGCACTGGTGTTGAGCATCTGGTCGTACCAGGCGAAGTCACCCACCGCCACGGTCCCCAGGCCCGCATCGCGCTGGGCCTGCCAATGGCGCTGGCGCAGTTCCCGCCCCACACCGCGCAGCGTGGCCTCGTCGGATTCACCGCGCCAGAACGACTCTTGCGCGAATTTCAGTTCCCGGTGGGCGCCGATGCGCGGGAAGCCAAGGAGGTGGGTGCGGGCCATGATGTGATCTCTCTCTGCGGTGTCGGTTGCGAATGCCAGGCAGTCTCTGCAAAAGAACTCCATGAATCAAGCGACATGTTTTCACACCAAGTTGAATTTGATTCATACCCGATTCCACGCCGAACAGGCATCGTGCAAAATCAAATTTCTGATCAAACAGGCGAGCACTTATGACAAAAAAGTTGATGCAAATGCGCTTTGCGATCGTGGCGCTGGCCTGGGTGGGCGGGGCGGTGGGCGCCCACGCCGAAGACGTCGCACAGGCCACACCAGCCTCGCGCCAATACACTTTTTCGTGGAGGTTTCTGGACGAATCCTCCCTGGCACCCCGCGGCGGCTCCACCACTGGGGCCGAGGTCAAGCTGGTGACCGAACCCACGCCCGAATGGCAAGCGATGCAAGCGCCTGGGCTGAGCAAGTTCGAGCGCGACCGCCGCGCCATCCTGGCCATGGCGGGCGGCTACCGCACCAGCTTCGACTTCCTCGAAGTGGCGGGCTTCAAAGGCGCCTACAAGCCCAGCCGACCGTACCAAAGCTGGGGCACCGAAAAGGTGTATGTGCTGGAAGACAAAGGCCGGTCGATCGTGCTGCAGCATTTGCTGGTCATGTCCATCGTGGGCGAGGACGGCAAGGTCGAAGGTCCCTTTGTGACCAAGCATTGGCGCCAAGACTGGCACTACGAACCGGCGGATCAACTGGTCTACCGTGGCCACAACACCTGGGAACGTGTGAAAGTGCCCAAGGAGCAACGCACCGGCCAGTGGCGGCAAACCGTCTACCAGGTGGACGACTCGCCGCGCTATTCGGGCGTGGCGAAGTGGCAGCACCTGGGCAATTATTCCAGCTGGGGCGAGGAAGACGGCTGGCGCCCCCTGCCCCGCCGCGAGTACAGCGTGCGCAAAGATTACCAGGTGCTGATCGGCAGCAACCTCCACACCATCACGCCCACGGGCTGGGTGCACGAACAGCAGAACCTCAAGGTGGTCCTGGATGACCAAGGCAAGCTGGCGCCGTCCCACCCCGTGTTGGCCCGTGAACTGGGTTTCAACCGCTATGAACGCATCAGCGACCAAGACTGGAGCGCTGGCGACCGCTATGTCAAAGGCAGCGAGCCCGTGTGGTCAGCCGTGCGGCAAAAATGGGATGAAGTCATGGCACGCCCCGGACTCCTGCGCATGAGAGGCGCCCCGGACAAGGACAACCTTTTCATCCCCGTGTACGAGTACGCCGACACGGTCGCAGAAGCCAAAGAGCCCCCGCCACCCGCCGAGATCAAGGCGAAAGTGAACCGCCTGGTGGAGGCCTATCTGGCACCTTGAGGGTCGCACAAAACGCTGGCAGGTACGCTCATTGCCCCGAAGGAGTGGCCAGGACATTCATTGTTCAAAGGCTTTTCAAGGGCTTCGGCCCTCTAACTACTTTGAGGAACAGACCATGAACCAACTGACCAGAACTTTGACCCTCTCGGCCCTGACCGCTGCCCTGGTGGGCGGTGTCGGCTTCGCCCATGCCCAGTCCGCCTCCACCGGCAATGGCTCCACGGGCAATCCGGATCCCAACGCGACCCTGGGCGTCTCCAGCCCAACGGACAATTCGAACCGCAATGTGGACAACATGGACAGCCGAGCCAACAGCCGCGTCGACAGGGCCACCCCGGGCGCCTTGAATGGCGAAGCCAGCGATTCCGACGTGAACCACGGCAGCCCCCAGGTCGAACCGGGCAATGCTGAATTCACGCACACGCCCAGCGAACCGCCCACCCGCGGCGAAAGCGCCAGGTCCAACAACAGCTACGGCAACAGCCGCACCACCCCGCAAGGCGAAGACCGCTGAGCCAAGCGAACCATGAGTTCCCTTGCCAACACCGGGCCACGCGCCCGGTTTTTTCATGGCTGAAGCGGTTCGGGAACACCGTTTGCTCCTCGAGTGTCATGCACGAACACCACGACGCGCCCCCCAGTGCCTTGAGCGGACAAGACCTTTACCTGTTTGGCGAAGGCACCCATGCCCGGCTGTATGACAAGCTGGGCTGCCACTTGCGCCCCGAGCAGGAAGGGGCCCACTTCCGGGTATGGGCACCCAACGCCATCAGCGTGTCGGTGATTGGCGACTGGAACCACTGGAACCCCGAAGCCGATCCCCTGCACATCCGCCCCGACCACAGTGGCCTGTGGGAAGGCCAGGTCCTGAACGCCCGGCACGGTAATGCCTACAAGTACCGCATCCATGGCCGGGGGGGCGACTACGTGGTCGACAAGGCCGATCCATTTGCCGTGCACGCCGAACTCTCACCCGCCAAGGGCTCGCGCATCTGGTCACTGGAACACGGTTGGCAAGATGGCGAATGGATGCAAGCCCGGGCCGCCCGCAATGCGCTGGACGCGCCCATGTCGATCTACGAATTCCACGTGGGATCGTGGCGGCGCGGCGAAGGCCCGGTGAACTACCGCGACCTGGCCCACGAGCTGGCCGACTACGTCAAGCACCTGGGCTTCACTCATGTGGAGTTGATGCCGATCACGGAGCACCCTTTCTATGGGTCCTGGGGCTACCAGACCACGGGCTACTTCGCGCCCACCTCGCGCTACGGTACGCCGCAGGACTTCATGTACTTCGTGGACCACCTGCACCAGCAGGGCATCGGCGTGATCCTGGATTGGGTGCCCTCCCACTTCCCCACCGACGAGCATGGCCTGCAGTATTTCGATGGCACTCACCTGTTCGAACACGCCGATCCACGGCAGGGCTTCCACCCCGAATGGAGCTCCAGCATCTTCAACTACGGCCGTGGCGAGGTGCGCAGCTTCTTGATCTCGTCGGCCTTGTTCTGGCTGGAGAAATACCACATCGATGGTCTGCGCGTGGACGCCGTGGCATCGATGCTCTACCTGGACTACGCCCGCAAGGATGGTGAGTGGATCCCGAACAAGCACGGCGGGAAGGAGAACCTGGAAGCGGTCGATTTCCTGCGCAAACTGAATGAGGCCGTCTACCGTGAGCACCCCGACGTGGTCACCATCGCGGAAGAATCCACCGCCTGGCCCATGGTCTCGCGCCCCACCTCGATGGGTGGACTGGGCTTCGGCATGAAATGGAACATGGGCTGGATGCACGACACGCTGGCCTTCATGAAGGAAGACCCCATCCACCGCAAGTACCACCTGGGCAAGCTCACCTTCTCGCTGGTCTACGCCTTCAACGAGAATTTCGTGCTGCCCCTGTCGCACGACGAGGTGGTCTACGGCAAGGGCTCCCTGCTGGGCAAAATGCCAGGCGACCAATGGCAGCGATTCGCCAACCTGCGCGCCCTCTACGGCCTGATGTGGACGCACCCTGGCAAGAAGCTGATGTTCATGGGCGGCGAGTTCGCCCAGGAGCGCGAGTGGACCCACGAAGGCCAACTGGATTGGGGCCTGACCCACCAGCCCGAGCACCAGGGCATCCAGCGCTTGATCACCGAACTCAACCGGGTCTACCGCGGCGAGCCAGCCTTGCACCAGGTCGATTTCAGCGATGCGGGCTTCGAATGGATCGAAGGCAATGATGTGAGTGCCACGGTGGTGGTCTTCTTGCGCAAGGGCCGCGATGGCGCCGCCCCACTGTTGGTGGCCGTCAACCTCACGCCCCTGCCGCGCGAGCACTACCAGGTGGGCGTGCCCGCGGCGGGCCGTTGGCGCGAGATCTTCAACAGCGACGCCAAGGAGTTCGGCGGATCGGGCTGGGGCAACCTGGGCGGGGCCGACACGGACGACGAACCCTCCCATGGCCGCCCCCATTCGCTGCGTTTGATTCTGCCGCCCCTGTCCACCATCATCCTCAAGCTGGAGCCCCATGGCCACTAGGACACCTTCGAGACCAGGCGGCAAAACGGCAGACGCCATCCCTGATGAAGATGGCCGCCAGCGCGCGGTCATCGACGCCGTGATGCCCGTGGTCGACGCGGGGCGCTTCGCGGTCAAGGCCATCGCGGGCGAGCCGGTGCGGGTGCAGGCCAACTGCTTCACCGATGGCCACGACGTGCTGCGCGTGGTGCTGCGCTGGCGGGCCGAAGCCGCCATCGGCCACCAGGAAGTGGAGATGGCCCTGGCCTACAACGACGAATGGTTCGCCAGTTTCACGCCCGAGGCCCCAGGGCGCTACCACTACACCGTGACGGCCTGGGTCGACCACTTCGAATCTTGGCGCCATGAGCTGAGCCGCCGCGTGGACGACGAGGACATCCGCATCGCGGCCCTGGTCGGCGCCGAGCTGGTCGAAGACGCCGCCAAACGCGCCAAGGGCGATGACAAGATCGCTTTGAAAAACTGGGCCAAGCAGTTGCGCAAGAACGGCGGCGATGCGCAAGCACTCAAGGCCCTGGCGCTCGACCCGCTCCAGGCCGAGTTGGCCCGGCGCCACCCCGACCGCCAAGGGGCCACGCACTTCCCCATCGAACTGCCGCTGGTGGCCGACCGCCCCCGCGCGCGCTACAGCAGTTGGTACGAACTCTTCCCGCGTTCAACCTCGCCCGAGCCCGGCCAGCACGGCACCTTCAAGGACGTGGAAGCCCGCCTGCCCTATGTGGCCGAAATGGGATTCGACGTGCTGTACTTCCCGCCCATCCACCCCATCGGACGTGAGAAGCGCAAAGGCCGCAACAACGCGCTGACCACCGAAGCTGGCGACGTGGGCAGCCCCTGGGCCATCGGCGCCTCGGAAGGTGGGCACAAGAGCATCCTGCCCGAACTGGGCTCGCCCGAGGACTTCCGATCCCTGGTGGGCAAGGCCAAGGCGCTGGGCCTGGACATCGCCATGGACATCGCCTTCCAGTGCGCCCCCGACCATCCTTACGTCCAGGCCCACCCGGAATGGTTTCGATGGCGCCCGGACGGCACGGTGCAATATGCCGAGAACCCGCCCAAGAAGTACCAGGACATCTACCCCTTCAACTTCGAGACGGACGACTGGCGCGCGCTGTGGCAGGAACTGAAGAGCGTGTTCGACCACTGGATCGGCGAAGGCGTGACCATCTTCCGCGTCGACAACCCGCACACCAAGGCCTTCCCCTTCTGGGAATGGGCCATCACGGCCATCAAGCGCGAACACCCCGAAGTGCTCTTCCTGGCCGAGGCCTTCACGCGGCCCAAGGTCATGCACCGCCTGGCCAAGCTAGGCTACTCGCAGTCCTACACCTACTTCACCTGGCGCAACACCAAGCAGGAGTTGACCGACTACTTCACCGAGCTGTCGCAAGGCCCAGGCAAGGATTACTTCCGCCCCAATGTCTGGCCCAACACGCCCGACATCCTCAACGAACACCTGCACGCGGGTGGCCGCCCCATCTTCGCCTTGCGCCTGGTGCTGGCCGCCACGCTGTCGTCCAGCTACGGCATCTACGGGCCCGCTTACGAACTGCTGGACAACGTGCCCCGCAGTCCTGGCAGCGAGGAATACCTCAACTCCGAGAAATACCAGCTGCGCCACTGGGGCGACTGGGACGTGGCCCGACCCGACAGCCTGGCGCAGCTCATCGCCAAGGTCAATGGCATCCGCCGAGACAACCCAGCGTTGCAGTCGAACGAGAGCCTGCGCTTCTTTCACACCGACAACGACCAGCTCATCGCCTATGCCAAGCAGACGGCGGATGGCGACAACCTCATCCTGACCATCGCCAACCTGGACCCGCACAACCCCCAGTCTGGCTGGATCACCCTGGAGGGCGATGTGTTGAACCTCGACCACTCCTCTCAATACGAAGTGCACGACCTGCTCAATGAACAACGCTTCACTTGGCAAGGCCTGCGCAACTTCGTCATACTGGACCCTCGCCAAGCTCCGGCCCACGTCTTCCGCTTGCGAAAACGAGTGCAGGACGAACGCCACTTCGACAATTTCGCCTGAGAGCGCATTGATGAACGCACCGCGAACACCGCACCTGGAAGAAGCCGAACAAGGCGCCACCACCCCGGTGACGGACGCCGCCCTCTGGTACAAGGACGCGGTCATCTACCAGCTCAACGTCAAGGCCTTCTTCGACACCAACGACGATGGCATGGGCGACTTCAAGGGCGTGGCCGCCAAGCTGGACTACGTGAAGGACCTGGGCGTCAACACCATCTGGCTGATGCCCTTCTACCCTTCGCCCCTGCGCGACGATGGCTACGACATCTCCGGCTACGAGGACGTGCATCCGCAGTACGGCACGCTGGACGACTTCAAGCTGATGCTCGATGAAGCCCACAAGCGCGACCTGAAGGTCATCACCGAACTGGTCATCAACCACACTTCCGACCTGCACCCCTGGTTCCAGGCCGCGCGCACGGCACCGCCCGGTTCGCCCGAGCGCGACTTCTACGTCTGGAGCGACACGGACCAGAAATACCAGGGCACGCGCATCATCTTCACCGACACCGAGACGTCGAACTGGACATGGGACCCCGTTGCCAAGGCCTATTACTGGCACCGCTTCTTCAGCCACCAACCCGACCTGAACTTCGACAACCCGCTGGTGCTCGAGGCCATCTTCAAGACCATGCGCTTCTGGCTGGACATGGGCGTCGATGGCTTCCGCCTGGACGCCATCCCCTACCTCATCGAACGTGACGGCACCAACAACGAGAACCTGCCCGAGACGCACAACATCATCAAGCAGCTGCGCGCCGCCATCGACGCCAGCTACCAAAACCGCTTTCTGCTGGCCGAGGCCAACCAGTGGCCCGAAGACGTGCGCGAGTACTTCGGCGATGGCGACGAATGCCACGCGGCTTACCACTTCCCCTTGATGCCGCGCATCTACATGTCCATCGCCCAGGAAGACCGCTTCCCGGTGACCGAGATCATGCAGCAGACGCCGGACATTCCCGACAGCTGCCAGTGGGCGATCTTCCTGCGCAACCACGACGAGCTCACGCTGGAGATGGTGACCAGCAAAGAGCGCGACTACATGTACAACACCTACGCGGCCGACCCGCGTGCGCGCATCAACCTGGGCATCCGCCGGCGCCTGGCGCCGCTCATGGAAAACAACATCGACACCATCAAGCTGATGAACAGCCTGCTGCTGTCGATGCGCGGCTCGCCCATCATCTATTACGGCGATGAACTGGGCATGGGCGACAACGTCTTCATCGGCGACCGCAATGGCGTGCGCACGCCCATGCAGTGGAGCCCCGACCGCAACGCTGGCTTTTCGCGCGCCGACCCGCAGCGCCTCTACCTGCCGCCCATCATGGATGCCGTCTACGGCTACCAGGCCGTCAATGTCGAATCGCAGATGCGCGACCCGTCGTCGCTCCTCAACTGGATGCGCCGCATGCTGGCCGTGCGCCAGACCAGCCAGGCCTTTGGCCGCGGTGAACTCAACTTCCTGCACCCTGGCAACCGCAAAGTGCTGGCCTACCTTCGAGAGCATGGCGACGACGCCATCCTCTGCGTGGCCAACCTCAGCCGCTCGGCCCAGCCGGTCGAACTCGACCTGTCGCGCTTCAAAGGCCGCGTGCCCGTCGAGATGATGGGCCGCACCGCCTTCCCGCCCATCGGCGAGTTGCCTTACCTGCTCACCATCGCGGCGCATGGCTTCTACTGGTTCAAGCTGAGCACCGACGTCAGCGTGCCCAGTTGGCACCAGGAGCGCCTGCCCGCCGAAGAGCTGCCCGTGCTGGTGCTCTTCGACGGCTGGCTCAGCCTCTTCCGCGAGCACGTGGTGCCCTGGCGCATCGGTCTCGCCATCAAGACCCGCGCGCAGTTTGAGACGCAGACGCTGCCGCGCTACATCGAAACACAGCGCTGGTACGCCGCCAAGGGCGCGGCCATCAAGACCGTGGGCCTCACCGACTCGGCCGTGTGGGAGGAAGGCCGCCACAGCTGGCTGCTGCCCCTGGTCGATGTCGAGAACCAAGGCCAGGACGGTTCCACCTACTTCCTGCCACTGGCCATGGCCTGGGAGGACAAGGACGAAGAGCGCATGCGCGGCCTGGCCAACGCCGCCGTGGCGCGCGTGCGCCAGCAGGCCAGCGTGGGCCTGATGGCCGATGCCTTCGCCGACGAAGCTTTCTGCCGCGCCTTGCTCAAAGGCATGGCCACCAACCAGACGCTGGACACCGACAAGGGCGCCTTGACCTTCAAGTCGACGCCTGCTTTCAACAAGCTGGTGGGCGATGACCTGGCCGCGCTGCCCATCAACAAGCCACAAGGACAAAGCAGCAACACCATCGTCACCATCGACGATCGCCTTTTCCTCAAGGGCTACCGCCGGGTCCGCGCGGGGGTGAACCCGGAGGTCGAAATCGGCCGCTACCTGACCGAGGTGGTCCAGTTCCCGCACTGCGTGCCCGTGGCCGGCACCCTCGAATACACCGGCAAGGATGGCGGCACCATGACCCTGGCCGTCGTGCAAGGTTATGTGCCCAACCAGGGCGACGGCTGGACCTACACCACCGGCTACCTGCAGCGTTACCTGGAACTGCGCCGCACCAGCCTTGAATCGGTGCCCGAAGGCGTGCATGGTGCTTACCTGGCCGTGATCGAGACCTTGGGACTGCGCACCGCGCAACTGCACCTGGCTTTCGCCCAACGCACTGGCAACCCGGCTTTCGACCCAGAGCCCCTGACCGCCACCGACCTGCAGGGCTACCGCAGCCGCATCAGCGCCGATGCCCGTGATGCGCTGACGCTGCTGCAGTCCAGCCTGCCCCAGCTCAGCCCCGAGGCGCAGGAGGAAGCCCGGCGCGTGCTGGCCGCGCGTGAACTGATCAACGACCGCATCGCGCACTTCACCACGGGCACGCCCCGAGCGCTCAAGACACGTTTCCATGGCGATTACCACCTGGCGCAGGTGCTGCTCACCAAGAACGATTTCGTCATCACCGACTTCGAAGGCGAACCGGGCCGCAGCTTCGCCGAGCGCCGCGTCAAGCAATCGCCCTTGAAAGACGTGGCCGGGATGCTTCGATCCTTCAGCTATGCACGCCTGAGCGCCTTGCGCGGCTCGGCCGTCAACGACGAAGAGCTGGGCACCCTGGCGCCGTTCGCCGCCGAATGGGAAGAACAGACGCGCCACGCCTTCCTGGACGCCTACGCCCGGGCCACCAAGGACAGCGGTCTCCACGACACGCAGGAAGCCGGCCAGGGTTTGTCAGCTTTGTTCGAACTTGAAAAAGCGCTGTACGAACTGCGCTATGAACTGAACAATCGCCCCGACTGGGTGCGCATCCCGCTGCAGGGCATCCTCGGCATTCTCCGGGCGCCCTTGTAGGAGCAACGATCCATGGACAGAGTCGACGTGTACCTCGAGCCCGTGCGGGCCTTCATGTACGAGCTGGGCGCCTTCCTGCCGCGCCTGGGCGTGGCCATCCTGGTCATGCTGGCCGGCATCCTGCTGGCCAAAGCCGCCCGGTTCGCCATCCAGCGGGGCCTGCGCGCCATCAACTTCCACATCCTGAGCAAACGCTCAGGCCTGGACAGCTTCCTGAAAAAAGGCGGCACCCTGATCGACACGGTCGACCTGTTCGGCATCCTGGCCTATTGGCTGGTGATCCTGATCGCGCTGGTGGTGGCCTTCAATGGCCTGGGCCTCACGCACGTGACCGAACTGCTCGGCCGCGTGATGTGGTTCGTGCCCAAGGTCATCGTCGCCCTGTTGATATTGGCCTTCGGGGCCTACTTTGCGCGCTTCGTGGCCAACGCGGTCTTCACCTACTGCGAGAACGCCGGCATCCGCGATGGCGACTCGCTGGGCAAGCTGGCCCGCTATGCCATCATGGCCTTCGTCATCATGATCGCGCTCGACCAGATGGAGGTCGGCGGCACCATCATCCGCGACGCCTTCCTGATCGTGTTGGGCGGCATCGTGCTGGCCATTGCCCTGGCCTTCGGACTGGGCGGGCGGGAATGGGCGGCGGCCCGGCTCGAAGAATGGTGGCCCACCTCCAAGCGCGACAAAATCCCCTGATTGACAGGGTGTTTCTCGGGACCAGCCTCGCGCGATTGCTGTCACCATGTCCCAGATGTTGCGATGGAGACCGCCATGACCAGCCACGCCGCCCTTGTCGAAGAATCCTTGGTTCAGCTTTGCGCGAGCGAGTCCCTGGAATTGCTGCGCCGCAACCTGACGCCACGCGGCATCCTGGCGGCCAGCCGTACCGAGGCCGCCGAGGCCCGCAGCTACACCCGCGTTTTCGGGCGCGATGCCGCCATCTGCGTGCTGGCCATGGCCGGCAGCGGTGACGAGGCGCTGGAGCAAGGCGCGGTCGCCAGCCTCGATTCCTTGGCCGAACTGCAGGCCCGCAACGGCCAGATCCCCAAATACGTGGACCCCGAAGGCCAGGACGCGGACTTCTGGTACCTGGGCTGCATCGATGCCACCCTGTGGTGGCTGATCGCCGTGGACCACGTTCGCCGCCACGGCAAGTTGCCCGGCATGGCCGATCGCTGGCAGAAAGAGGTCGATCTGGCCCTTCAGTGGCTGCTGGCGCAGGAGCACCAGAAGTTCTTTTTGCTGCAGCAGAACGAAGCCAGCGACTGGGCCGACATCATGCCCCGCTCGGGCTTCGTGCTCTACACCAATGCCCTGTGGTACCGCGTCAAGCTGCTGTTCGAGCTGCCTTTCCTGGAAGAAACGCATTACCACTTCAACCACCTGTTCCACCCCTTCAAGCGCGACCTGCCCGAGTACCGCCGTGGTCGCTTGCTGGGCCACTACGCTCGCCGGGGGCAGCGCAACCCGGGCCTGTACCTGAGCTTCGTCAACCTGTCCTTCGTGGGCGACGAGGGCGATGTGTTTGGCAATGTGCTGGCCGTGCTCTACGGCCTGGCGGGCGATTCAATGGCCCACGAGATCATCAAGACCCTGCAGACGGCCGAGGTGACGAACCCCTACCCCGCACGCGCCGTGACCACGCCCATCGACACCGACCACGAGTTGTGGCGCGCCTACATGGGCCGCCACAAGCAAAATCACCCGCACCAGTACCACAATGGCGGCATCTGGCCTTTCATCGGCGGCTTCTGGGCCCTGGCCCTGGCCAACCGTGGCAAGAAGGCCGCCGCCGAAGACGAGGTGGCGAAACTGGCCCATGTGAACAGCCTGGACGATTGGCGTTTCACCGAGTGGTTCCACGGCCAGACGCTCAAACCCATGGGCATGGCAGGGCAAAGCTGGAACGCGGCCGCCTATTTGATGGCGCAAAAAGCGCTGGCGCGGCCGCCCGGCCGCTGACTTCCAAACTAGGGGTTTTCAGACATCCCCTCGACTCCTAGAGTGCGTGACCCCTGCTGGGTCTGTGGCGACCAGCAGGCCACAACCACTTGCTTCTAGGAGTCCTCCATGCGATTCAAGCTTGTCTCCCTGGCAGTTGCCCCCTTGTTGTGCCTCACCGCCGTCACCCCGGCCATGGCCGGGGGCGGCACCACCGCCCTGGCCGTCATCGGCTTGCTGGCCGATGTCCACAGCCTGACCACCGGACTCACCCTGAACCAGACCGCCGCCGACAGCTACTGCGGCGTGACCGTCCTGGGACTGTTGACCAAGGATGATCCCCCGGCGAGCACCGGCCTGTTTTCCGCCAGCTCGCAGTGCGATCTGACCGTGGGGCCCGCGTCCGCCAAGGGCAATGCCGAGGCCACCATCGGCGCTTGGGAGCCCTTCTCGTCGGCGGGCACGGTGCTGACCGCCAAACCCACCAAGGCGACGGCGGCCTTGATCAACAACAACCCCGCTTCCGCCGAAGCCCAGGCCGCGGCCTCCATCAATGGGCGCGTGACCTCCACCCGAGACATCCAGCCCGCCCCGGTGCCCGGGGCTGCGGCCCCTCTGGCCGCCGGCGACACCACCACGCTCATCTTCACCGTCGAATTCAAGGACGTGGAGGCGCGGATCGGCGGTGCATCGCTCTCTTTCGAGTATGGGATCGACTTCCAGGACGGTTCGGCCTTCGAGGACATCACCTTTGCCAGGGGAAGGATCGGCGGCGCGGACACGGAAATCTTCTTTCCCCTGCTGGACGCCACCGACCCCACGCTGGCCGCCCTGCTCCGAAGCCAGTTCCTGGACGCTTTCGCGCCCACCGGGCAGGACATCCAGGTCGGCCACTACCTCCTTGGGCATGACCTCCTGACCGCCGGACCCGAGGGTTCATTCGGGTTCTCGTTCGACGTGACCTTGGGCGAGGAATACACCGTGAAAGCCGACCTGAGCAGCATCGACAGCGCCAGCGTCGTGCCCGAGCCCGCGTCCTGGGCCCTGCTGCTCGCGGGTGCGTTGGCCGCGCTGGCCTGGCGCCGACGGGCGGACCGGGGATGAGGGAATGTCCCTGACATTCCTGGTGACAGGGAGCGTCATCGGGCTGGGCCATAATCCAGCCCGATCACCTCTTCTGTCTGGCGCAGCTCGAATGACAGCTGCGCTTCATCCCAAGGATTCACCATGACCGACCAAGCCAACAACGGCCAACCTTCTTTCAACATCCAGCGCATCTACCTGAAGGACCTGTCGCTGGAGCAGCCCAACGCGCCTGCGATCCTGCTGGAACAAGGCCAGCCCCAGGTCGACGTGCAGCTCAACCTGAACGCCGAAGAAGTCAAGGACGGCCTGTTCGAGATCACCGTCACCGCCACCGTGACCACCAAGGTCAACGACAAGGTGCTGTTCCTGGTCGAAGCCAAGCAGGCCGGCCTGTTCGAGATCCGCAACGTGCCCCAAGAGCAGATGCAGCCCATCGTGGCCATCGCCTGCCCGCAGATCGTGTACCCCTACCTGCGCGCCACCGTGGCCGACATCATCAACCGCACCGGCTTCCCGCCTGTGCACCTGACCGAAGTCAATTTCCAGGCCATGTACGAAGCCCAGCTGCAGCAAGCCCAAGCCGCCAACGGTGGCCAAGCCCTGAACTCCTGATCCCTTGCGCATGAACCTCACGGGGTCATGACGATGAATCTGACGGTTCTGGGCGCGGGGGCCTGGGGCACGGCGCTGGCCATCAGCGCCGCACGCCACAATCCCCAAGTGCTGCTCTGGGCGCGCGATGCGGCCCAGGCCAGTGAAATGCAGGCTGCGCGGCGCAATGTGCGCTACCTGCCCGACACCCCCTTCCCCGACGCCCTGCGGGTGACCCACGACCTGAACGAGGCCGTGTCGCACTCGCGCGCTCAGGGCGCCCATGGCGGCCTGGTCATCATCGGCACACCGATGGCGGCACTCGATGGCATGCTGCGCGCCCTGCCCGACGACGTGGCCGCGCTGTGGCTGTGCAAGGGCTTTGAAAAAGGCACGGGCCGGCTGGGCCACGAGATCGCCATGGCACTTCGCCCCCACGCGCGCTGTGGCGTGCTGTCCGGCCCCAGCTTCGCGCACGAAGTGGCGCTGAACCAACCCACGGCCCTGGTGGCCGCCAGCTTCGACACCACCCTGGGCGACCAGGCCGTGTCGGCCTTCCACAGCGACACCCTGCGGGTCTACACCTCGGCCGACCCGATCGGGGTGGAGGTGGGGGGTGCCGTCAAGAACGTGCTCGCCATTGCCACGGGCATCGCCGATGGCATGAACCTGGGCCTGAATGCCCGCGCCGCGCTCATCACCCGCGGTTTGGCCGAAATGACGCGCCTGGGCGTGGCCTTGGGCGCCCAGCCCGACACCTTCATGGGCCTGTCGGGCCTGGGAGACCTGGTGCTGACCGCCACCGGCAGCCTGTCGCGCAACCGCACCGTGGGCTTGAAATTGGCCGAGGGCCTGCCCTTGGCCCGGATCCTGACCGAGCTGGGCCATGTGGCCGAAGGCGTCTACAGCGCCGCCACGGTGCTGCAGCGCGCCAAGGCGCTGGACGTCGCCATGCCCATCACCGAAGCCGTGGTGGCCGTGCTGGATGGCCGCATCACGCCCGCCAAGGCCGTGGAGGCGCTGATGAGCCGCGAGGCCAAGGCCGAAACCGACGCCGCCCGCGTTCAGACGCCGTTCGAATAACCGTTCTGGCGCCAGGCCTCGAACACAGCCACGGCGACCGCGTTGCTCAAATTGAGGCTGCGTTGCCCAGGCAGCATGGGCAGGCGCACGCGCTGCGCCACCGGGAAGAACTGGTCCCGCAAGGCCGGGTCCAGGCCGCGCGTCTCGCAACCAAACACGAGCCAGTCGCCGGGCTGCCACTGGAAATCGCCCAGCAAACGGCTGCCCCGCGTGGTGAAGGCGAACATGCGCGAGTGATCGGGCTGCACGGCATCGATGAAGGCCTGCCAGTTGGCATGGCGGCGCACCGGGGCGTGTTCGTGGTAATCGAGGCCGGCGCGGCGCAGCAGCTTGTCGTCCATCGAGAAACCCAGGGGCTCGACCAAATGCAGCTCGCAGCCAGTGTTGGCCGCCAAGCGGATCACATTGCCCGTGTTGGGCGGAATTTCAGGCTCGACGAGGACGATGCGGAACATGCCCGCGATTATCCCCCGGTCGTCTGCTTGAAAGCCATGACGGCCTGGTTGCGCAGTGTGCGCAGCAAGGACAGGTCTTTCTCGCTGATCTGCAGGCTGCCGGCCTGGGCCTTGTCGGCGTAGATCAGGCCCAGCACCATGTCCTTGCCCTGGTGCTTCATGACCATGGGCAGCAGCAAGAAGGTGGGCGCCTGGACGCGGTCGCGGAACCACACGGGCAGGCGGTTCAGGATGGCCTCGGCACTGGCGTCCGAGATCAAGGTGTCGGCGCCCTTCAGGCTCACGGCGGTGAACAGGTCGGCGGGCGCGCCAGGGGCCAGCCTCAGGGGAATCTGGAAGGCCGCCTTCATGCCATCGGCGCCATGGCCCAGGCCGATGCGGCCGATGAGTTGCATGGTCTTGGCATCGCGCATGCAGAAGATCACGCGGCGGCAATCGAGCGCGCGGTAGATCGTCTCCAGGATCATGCGCAAAATGTCGTTGAGCTTGAAGGAGTCGACCATGGTGTTGGTGATGTCCTGGATGCCGCTGGTGAGCACATCGGCCGAGTTCTGCGGCACGGCGACCTTGCCGGCCGCCAGTTCGCCCTCGTCCAGCCCCAGGGCTTCCGGGCCCGGGCCTTCAGTCTGGCCGGCATTGGGCGCGTCCACGTAGAAGTGGTCCAGCAAGCGCTCGGCTTGGGAGTTCTTGGGAAACTCCATCTTCAGGGCCTTGGTCAGCTCGGTCAGGCGCTTGCGGGCGCGTGCGGCGGCATCCTGCACGGCGCTGGGCTTGAGCTCCAGCGACGAGGCGTATTGCTGGTTCAGGATGGTCAGGCGCTTGCCCAACTCTTCGGGCTGCGAAAACAGCATGGCGTCGGCCGCCGCGTTGGCCAGGGTGGCCAGCCAGGATTGGTGCTCGGGTTTGCCCAGCTGCGAGCGGGTGGGCACGGTGCCGGTGGGGGCCTTCATGGCGGTCAGCAGGCGGTCTGGCAAAGCCCAGGTCTGGCCCACGGCCTGGCCCAGGTCCTCGAAAGGCATGCCCAGCACCTGGGCGGAAGCGGCGGCTTCACTCAGGCTGGCGGGGGTGCCATCGGCAGCCGGGCGCGCCAGTTCGCGCACTTCCTGGGCCTCGTCGGGCAGGTAGAACTCGGCCAGCAGGCGGCCCAGGTTGCGGAACAGCGAGCCGATGAAGGCGTCTTCGGCATCGCGCGAGTTGGTGCACAGCTCGCTGGCGAGGGTGCCGGCCATCACCGTGCGCAGGAATTCTTCCTTCAACTGCTGGGCGTGCTTCTTGTCCTCCATGTGCTCGACGAGCATCAGGGACAAGGCCAGGTTGCGCACACCGGCCAGGCCGATCAGGGACACGGCCCGCGACACGGTGCTGATCGAATCGCCCCCGCCCCGGCGGTAGTGGGGCGTGTTGATCAGGCGCAGCAGCTTCTGGGTGAGCGCGACGTCCTTGAGGATTTCATCGCACAGGCCACCCAGGCTCTCGTTTTCAGCCTCCGACAGGGCCTGGATGCGCGACACCGAAGACGACAGCGTCGGGAAGTCGCTCTTGTGGCGCATGCGCCGCAGCAGGTACTCCAGGGTCACGGCGGGGTTGTCGCCGGAAACCGGGAGTGGGGGCAGTGAGTCCGACATGGGGCGCAATCTTCAGGAGTTTGGGAGCATGAGGGCAGTTTTCATGCCCCCATCCTATTGGACTCCCGGCGCCCATGCTCCGAAACCTTGAAATATCGGACAGGCAAGGGCTTTATTCGAGCCTACGCCGCGGCGGTCAGGTGGGCACCGTGGTGTTCCTGCGCGCGCAGGCCCAGCAATTGGCGGGCTTCTTGCGGCGATGCGATCTCGCGGCCGGCGTTGCGAGCGCATTGGGCAAGCGCTTCGATCAACGGACCATTGCCGGTGGTGCGCTGGCCGCCGGGCAGGTAGAAGGTGTCTTCCACGCCGGTGCGCAGCATGCCACCCAGGTCGGCCGTGGCCTGGTGCACGGGCCAGATCTCTTCGCGGCCGATCAGGGTGGTCTGCCACACGGTGCCGGGCTCGCGGTACTTGACCAGCAGGGCCAGCAAATCAGCGTCGACCGGCATGCCCGAGGCCACGCCCATCACGAAGTTGTATTCCAGGTGCTCGGTCATGCCAGCCTTGCGGAACATGCCCACTGACCGCACGATGCCCACGTCGAAGCATTCGAACTCGGGGCGGGTGTCGGTCTCGTGCATCACGTCGAGCATGCCCTTGACCTTGTCGACCGTGTTGTCGAAGAGCATGGGCGGCCAGGCCCACTGCCCGTTTTCCTTGATCTTGAGGTAGTTCAGGCTGCCGGCGTTGCAGGCGGCGATCTCCGGGCGCACACGGCGGATGCAGGCCACGGGGCCGGAGATGTCCTTGCCCACGACGCCCGTGGTCAGGTTGATGATGACGCCGGGGCAGGCTTCGCGGATGGCGGTGTCGATCTCGGCGGCGACTTCGGGGTCCCACGAGGGGAAGCGGCCCATGCCGGGCGTCTGCTGGCGCAGGTGCACGTGCATGATCGAGGCACCAGCGTCGTAGGCCTCGCGAGCGGCAGCGGCCATCTCAAAGGCGGTGACGGGCACGGGGTGTTGCGCGGGGTCGGTCAGCACGCCGGTCAGCGCGCAGGTGAGGATGGCTTTTTCCATCATGGTTCCTTTGAGTCGGTAGCGGTCAGGTCCAGCTCGAGGAGCAGGGCCTGGGATTGCACTTGCTCGCCCACGGCAACGTGGACGGCCTTGACCACGCCAGGGGCCCGGGCGTTGAGCCACATTTCCATCTTCATGGCCTCGACGCTGAGCAGCGGCTGGCCTTCGGTGACGGTGTCGCCAGGCTTGACCAGCACCTGCGCCACCACGCCAGCCACGGGCGAGACCGCGCGGCTGGGGTCGTTGGCGACGTCTTTGCTGGGCCAGGGTGAGACTTCGGTGAAGACAAAGGTGGCGGCCTGGATGACCACGTGCAGGGCGTCGTCGATCCACACGGCCAGCACGCGCTTGCGCACACCGTCGATCTCGTAGCGCAGGGTGCCGCCTTGCCCATGGCCTCCGTGGTCGATGAGGCGGAGCTTGTGCGCGGTCGGGTCCTTGTCGATGTTCAGCGCGATGGCGCCTTGCGGGCCAGGGCGGATGTGCAGGCGGTGCTGCACGCCATCGCAGGCCAGTTGCAGTTCGTAGTCGGTGACGCTGGCCGAGCGCAGGATCTTGGCGCTTGGGTCTTCGCGGCCCTTCTGGGCGTAGGCAGCGGCGGCGATCAGCCAAGCCTCCGTGCCGGCCACCGGTCGATCGAGGATGGGCTGCTTGGCCAGTCCCCATTGGTCGATCAGGGCCGTGGTCATGGCGCCATCGCGGAAGGATTGACTGTCGATCAGGTCGCGCAGGAAGCGGCTGTTGTTGCGCAAACCGAGCAGAGGCGCGTCGTCCAGCGTGGCGATCAGGCGGCGAATGGCGTCGTCGCGGTCGCGGCCGTGCACGATGAGCTTGGCCACCATGGGGTCGTAGAAAGGCGTGACTTCGCCGCCTTCGCGGATGCCGCCGTCGATGCGCACGCCGTCGTGCAAGGCGTGCTGCGGGCGCCACCAGCGGATCGGGCCGGTTTGCGGTGCGAAATCGGCGTAGGGGTCTTCGGTGTACAGGCGTGCTTCGATGGCGTGGCCGGTGAGCCGGATCTCATCTTGCTTCAATGGCAAAGGCTGGCCGGCGGCCACGCGCAGTTGCCACTCCACCAGGTCCAGGCCCGAGATCATTTCGCTGACCGGGTGCTCGACCTGCAGGCGCGTGTTCATCTCCAGGAAGTAGTGGTTCAGGTCGGCATCGACGATGAACTCGATGGTGCCGGCGCCCCGGTAGCCGATGGCCAGCGCGGCGGCCACGGCATCGCGGCCCATGCTGGCACGCATGGCGGGGCTCACGATGGGCGATGGTGCTTCTTCGATCACCTTCTGGCGGCGGCGCTGCGCGCTGCAATCGCGTTCGCCGATGTAGACGGCGTTGCCGTGCGCATCGGCGAACACCTGGATCTCGATGTGGCGGCCATTCTCGATCAGGCGCTCCAGCATCAGGGTGCCATCACCAAAGGCACTTTGCGCTTCGCGGCGGGCGCTGACGATGGCTTGCGCCACCTCGCCCTTGGCGTGGACCAGGCGCATGCCCCGGCCACCACCACCGCTCACGGCCTTGACCAGCAAGGGGTAACCCAGCTTCTCGGCTTCGTTGATGAGGTGCTGGTCGTCCTGGTTCTCACCCAGGTAGCCGGGTGCGGTCGGCACCTTGGCCTCGATCATCAGCTTCTTGGCCCGGGCCTTGTCGCCCATGGCGTGGATGGCTTGCGGAGGTGGGCCGATGAAAGTCACGTTCGCGTCGAGGCAGGCCTGCGCGAAAGCCTCGTTCTCGGACAGGAAACCGTAGCCGGGGTGGATGGCGTCGGCGCCAGTCTTCTTGGCGGCATCGAGGATCGCGTCGATGCGCAAGTAGGACTCGCTGGCGGCCGAGCCACCGATGTGCACGGCCTCGTCGGCCAGGTCCACGTGGGGCGCTTGCGCATCGGCATCGCTGTAGACGGCCACGGTGCGGTAGCCCAGCTTGCGCGCGGTGCGGATCACGCGGCAGGCGATTTCGCCCCGGTTGGCGATCAGGATTTTATTCAACATGGTGTCTCGATCAGTGACCTGTTCAGCTTGCTTGCGGAACCCAGTTGGGCTTGCGTTTCTGGATGAAGGCCGTCGTCCCTTCCACACCTTCGGGGCTCTGCACGGCCTGCGAGAACATCACGGCCGCATCCTGGATCAGGTCCTGTGGCGGCTCGAACCGCGTGCGGGCCAGCAAGGCCTTGGTGGCGGCGATGGCGCCCGGCGCGCAGCCCATGATGCGGTCGACGACCGCGCGCAAGGCCGCGTCCAGCGAGGCCGCATCGCCATGCACTTCGTGAACCAGGCGGATCGCCAGCGCTTCACCGGCCTCCACCTTGCCGCCCGTCACCGACAGGCGCTTGGCCTCGGCATAGCCGATGCGCTCGACCAGGAAGGGCGCGATCTGCGCGGGGATCACACCCAGCGAAGTCTCAGGCAAACGGAACACCGCGTTGCCCAAGGCCAGCGTCACGTCAGACACGCAAGCCAGGCCGAAGCCGCCCCCCATCACCGTGCCTTCCAGCACGGTGATGATGGGCAGGCTGGAGCGCGCATAGGCCAGGCACAGGCGGCCGAACTGCGCATTGACCTCGGCGGCGGCGTCCACGCCGGGCTGGGGCGGGGCCATGCGCGCCTTGGCCATGTCCTGCAGGTCGCCACCGGCACAGAAGTGCCCGCCCGCGCCGCGCAAAACCACCACGCGCACGCCAGCATCCTGCTCGGCTTGCGACAAAGCCTGGATCAACTCGTTCACCATGGCCAGCGACATGGCGTTGCGCACCTCGGGCCGGTTGAGCGTGATGCTCAACACGCCATCCGATCGCTGCAAGAGCAAGGTGTTCATCGTGGCTTGCGTCATGGCTTACTTCGCCTTCTTGGGCAAGGTGCCTTCAAGCTTGGCGATGATGCCCAGCATGATCTCGTCGGCGCCCCCACCGATGGACACCAGGCGGCCATCGCGGTAGGCCTGCGAGACTGGGTTGTCCCAGGTGAAGCCCATGCCGCCCCAGTACTGCAGGCAGCTGTCGGCCACTTCGCGGATCAGGCGACCGCACTTGAGCTTGGCCATCGAGGCCAGGCGCGTCACGTCGGCGCCACCGATGTACTCATCGACCGCGCGGTAGGTCAGCGAGCGCAGGGCCTCGACCTCGGTGCGCAACTCGGCCAGGCGGAAGTGCACCACCTGGTTGTTGATCAGCGGCTGGCCGAAGGTGTGGCGCTCTTTGCAATAGGCGATGGTCTGGTCGATCAGGTTGTCCAGCATCTTCAGCGAATTGGCGGCGCCATACAGACGCTCTTCCTGGAACTGCAGCATCTGCATCATGAAACCGGTGCCTTCCACGCCGACCAGGTTGCGCTTCGGCACGCGCACGTTGTCGAAGAAGATCTGTGCGGTGTCCGACGAGTTCATGCCGATCTTCTTGATCTTCTGTTTGTCGATGCCCTTGGCGTCCATCGGCACGATGATCAGCGACTTGTTGGAATGCACCTTGCCTTCAGAGGTGTTGGCCAGCAGGCAGCACCAATCGGCCTGCATGGCGTTGGTGATCCACATCTTCGAACCGTTGATGACGTAGTCATCGCCTTCAGTGCGGGCCGTGGTCTTGAGGGCCGCGACGTCGGAGCCGCCACCGGCTTCGCTCACGCCGATGCAGCCGACCATGTCGCCGGCAATCGCGGGCGCCAGGTATTCCTTCTTCAACTCATCAGAGCCGAAGCGGGCCAGGGCCGGGGTGCACATGTCCGTCTGCACGCCAATGGCCATGGGCACGCCGCCGCAAGGGATCGCGCCCAGGGTCTCGGCCACCACCATCGAGTACGAGAAGTCCAGGCCCATGCCGCCATAGGCGGGGTCGTACTTCACGCCCAGCAGACCCAGATTGCCCATCTTCTTGAAAACCTCGTGCGCCGGAAAGATCTCGGCTTCTTCCCATTCCTTCACGTAGGGGTTGATCTCCTGCTCGCAGAAGCGTTTGACGGTGTCGGCCAGCTGGATGTGTTCGGGGGTGAATTTCATGGGGTTCCTTCGTTACAGGCGTGCAACGCCAAAGGTGTTCGCGTTCAAAGTGCGCTGGGCGGCTTCCTTGGCCAGGTCCAGGCACATCGACAGCACGCGGCGGGTGTCGCGCGGGTCGATGATCCCGTCGTCCCACAGGTGCGCGGTGCCGAAGAGCACGCTGGATTCGGCATCCAGGCGCTTCTTGATCTCGTTGGACATGCCTTCCAGCATGGCGTCGTTCACGGGCATGCCGGCGCGTTCCATCTTGCCGCGCGTGACGATCTCCATCACCTTGGCTGCCTGCGCGCCGCCCATCACCGCCGTGCGCGCCGAAGGCCACGAGAAAATGAAGCGCGGATCGAAGCCCCGGCCGCACATGCCGTAGTTGCCCGCGCCAAAGGAGCCGCCCAGCACGATGGTGAACTTGGGCACGCGCGCATTGGCCACGGCCTGGATCATCTTGGCGCCATGCTTGATGGCCCCGGCGCGCTCGGCCGCCGAGCCCACCATGTAGCCGGTCGTGTTCTGCAGGAAGAGCAAAGGCGTGCCGCTTTGGTCGCACAGCTGGATGAACTGCGCGGCCTTGGTCGAGCCATTGGGCTGGATGGGGCCGTTGTTGCCCAGGATGCCCACCAGGTGCCCATTGAGGCGGGCGTGGCCGCACAAGGTCTCGGGCGCGAGGTTGGCCTTGAACTCCAGGAAGTCGGAGCCATCGACGATTCGGGCGATGACCTCGCGCGTGTCGAAGGGCTCACGCTCGTCGGCAGGGATGCAGCCCAGCAATTCTTCTTCATCGAACAAGGGCGCGGGCACTGGCAAAGCCGTCGGCACGCTGTCCCATTGCAGTTTGTCGACCAGCTCGCGGCACAAGGCCAGCGCGTGCGCGTCGTTGTCGCTCAGGTACTCGCCCAGGCCGGTCACTTCGGCGTGCATCTGGGCGCCGCCCAGGGCTTCGTCCGTGGTGTCTTCGCCGATGGCGGCCTTCACCAGGGGTGGCCCGGCCAGGTAGATGCTGGAACGATCCCGCACCAGGATCACATAGTCCGACAGGCCTGGCAGGTAAGCCCCACCTGCGGTCGACGAGCCATGCACCACCGCGATCTGCGGGATGCCCATGGCCGACAAGCGAGCCTGGTTGGCAAAACTGCGCCCGCCCTCCACGAAGATCTCGCTCTGGTACATCAGGTTGGCGCCGCCGCTTTCCACCAGGCAGATGATGGGCAGCTTGTTCTCGCGGGCGATTTCCTGCGCGCGCAGGGCTTTCTTCAAGCCCATGGGCGAAACCGTGCCGCCCTTGAGCGCGCTGTCGCTGGCACTGACCAGGCAGCGCTTGCCGCCCACCAGGCCGATGCCGATGATGGTGCCGCCGCCCAGCACATTCTTCTTGCCATCGTCGTCGTGCATGTTGAGGCCAGCCAGTGTGCTGATCTCGAGGAAGGGCGAATCGCGGTCGAGCAGTCGGGCCACGCGTTCACGCGGCAGCAACTGCCCGCGCTTGTCGAACTTGTCGCGCTTGGCGGCCGACTCGCGGCGCACCTGGGCCTCCAGCGCCTGCACCTCGGCCAGGCGCTCGCTCATCCGCTTCACATTGTTCTGAAAGGCCTCGGACTTGGGGTTCAAGGCGGAACGCAGAGCTGGCATGTCAGGCTTTCCCGTTCTTCTGTTGATCTTGCGCCGCGATGTCCTGCAGCACCTTGGGCACGCTGGACCGGTGGAAGCCATCGAAAGCCGGTGCCGGCTGGCCTCCCATTGAAGGCCAGGTGGCGCTGTGTAGGGGGGCGCCGCCATCGATCGGCAAGGTGATGCCGGTGATGAAGGTCGAGCCCGGACTCAGCAGGAAACAGATGGCCGAGCTGACCTCGGCCTCCAGGCCCATGCGACGCATCGGCAGGTTGTCCTTCAGGCCACGGATGACGGGCGCCATGGCGGGACCATACGCGTCCATGCCGCTGGAGGCAATCCAGCCTGGCGCCACCGCATTCACACGAACGCGCGCACCAGCCCATTCAAAGGCTGCCGTCTTCGTCAGGTTGACCATGCCCGCGCGCGCCGCGCCCGAGTGCGCCATGCCCGGCATGCCGTTCCACATGTCGGCGGTCATGTTGACGATGGCGCCGCCGTGCTTCTGCATCGATTGCAGGTAGACCTCGCGCGCCATCAGGAAGCCGCCGGTCAGGTTGTTGGCCACCACGGCCTCGAAGCCGCGCTTGGAAATGGCCTCCATCGGCGAGGGAAACTGCCCGCCCGCGTTGTTGACCAGGCCATGGATGCGGCCATGCTTGGCCACGATCTCTTTCACGGCGTTCTTCACGGCCTCGTCGTCGCGGATGTCGAAGGCGATCGAATCGACCTTGCCGCCGTCTTCCAGAATCTCGGCCGTGACCTTGGCCAGCTTTTCAGCGCTGCGCCCGGTGATGACGACGGTGGCACCCAAGGCCGCCAGTTCGTGCGCCACGCAACGCCCGATGCCGCTGCCACCGCCGGTGACGACGTGCACCTCGCCCTGGAACAGGCCGGGCTTGAGAACGCTGTCATAGCGCTTGGAAGCTGTGGGAGGGGCGTCGGCGGGATGCGTCATGACCTGGGCTTGTGTTGAAGGACCAGCACAAACTGTAGGTCATGCTGACGTTAACGTCAACAAGCTACACCATTGGGTAATCCCTCGAACCCATGGGGAAGGCATCGTTCATAATGCGGGGATGACGGAAGACAAGAACCCTGGTGACAGCGAGGCCCTGATGGGGATCGCCGAGATGTGCGCAGCCTTCGAGGTCTCGCCCCGCACGCTGCGTTTTTACGAAACCAAGGGTTTGCTGTCACCGCGTCGCCTGAATGGCACGCGGGTTTATTCCAAGGTCGACCGTGCCCGCCTGTCGCGCATCTTGCGCGCCAAATCGCTGGGCATGCCGCTGTCAGAGGTCAAAGCCTACCTTGACATGTATGGCGACCAGGGTGAAGGCCGCGTGCAGCAACTCACTTACGTGATCGAGACCACCGACGCCGCCATCCGGGATCTGGAAACGAAACGTGCCCAGATCGACACTTCGCTGGCCGAACTGCGGCTGATCAATGAACGCAGCCGCCAGGCGCTGGACAGCAAGCGTTCGTCGCCTTCAACCAAGGCCAAGCCGCGCTGACTGATCATCCCGATCAGCAGTCTTCGGCGCAGCGCGCCCGGGCCACGATGGTGCGGGCCATCACTTCGGCGTCGGAGCTCGCCTGCAACGGCGAGCGGCACAGGCCGGCGCGTTCGTAATTCACGTTTTCGTACAACTCGGCCATCGCGGGAAACGAGTCCAGCAATGGCTGCAGGGCCACGCCGGGCCCCACGGTGCGCAAGGCTTGGCTCAAACGCGCGGTCAGTTGCTGGTATTGCCGAGGACTGACCGAGCTGAAGCCGCGTTCGACGCGTTCCAGCGCATACGCCAGGGTCTCGATGATCGACAGTTGGGCGGAACCCGCCGTGGGCGAAGGTTGGGTCATGGCTGACATCTCCTGTTCGAAAACTTGCGAAGGCACCCACAGCATGTAGGGATGTGCAGGCGCCAATCAAGAGGCATGACCCGTAATCCCGTGTGTAAAAGCTGCATCGGCCCGCGGGGTTCAAAAGGTTTTCACATCGAAAGCTTTCACCGTGGTGAAAGGCACCTTGGGCGAAGCCTGGAATTTCCAGACACCGTCCGGCTCGATGTTGCTGGCCCGCGTTTCCGCATTGCCCACCAGGTTGCCCTGGCTGTCGTAAAGGTTGAAGTGGATCACCGCTTCCTTGATGACGCGGCCCGCCACATTGCGAGCCTCGCCGGTGAACGAACTGGTGGGAATGCCTGCGACCACATCCAGCGACCGGATCTGAAGCGATTCGTTGCTTTGCGCCACGACCACAAAGGCACTCGCGGCCATGAGGGCCGCGGTCAACCATTTCTTCATCATGATCACCTGAGAGGTTGATTGCGATGACTGTGCATCGCAATCAACGTGCCCAAGACCGATCAAGGCATGGTGTACACCGAGTCGAAGTAAGCCTTCTCAAGGATGCCCTGGGCGCCAGCGCCACCCGACACGTTCGAATTCAGGAACAGCACGCCCACCAAGCGGGGACCCACCACCGGGCCAAACACCGCCACCGACGTGCTGACCGTGTCACACACCTTGTTGGCGTCACAGTTCGCGCCCCAGCCGCCGTTCTTCTCGAGTTCGGTGTTCAAGACGACGTCCCAGCCCAGGCCACGCTTGCGCATGGTGTCGAACAGGTCCTTGCCCGCAGTGGCCGACAGGATCTTGCCGTCCTTGGCATTCAGGCTCAACAACACCTTGGCGATGTCTTCGGTCGACAGGTACCAACCCGCGGCACCACACACCAGGGACACGTCGCCGAAGTCGGTGCCGTGCGCATTGCTGCCCACGCCCTTGTAGGCATACGCATGGTTGTTGGACACGGGTGGCTTGCAGCTCACGCCCGCCTGACCCACGCGGTCGAACACATTCTGCTGCACCAGTTGCACATACTGATTGGCCAGTGTCTGGGGACGCGAACCCTGGTTGGCATCCTCGGCGAAGCCCGCCACCTTGGGCAACAGCACCCGCATGATCGCGAAGTTGTAGTTGCTGTAGCACCAGCCCATGTCAGTGGTGTTGATGGGGTTCATCGGATTGACCACATCGGACTTCTGGCATGAAGTCGAGCCCTTGGGGTTGACACTGGCCGTGAAGAATTTCTTGAGCTGCGCATAGTCCTGCGACACATTGCCATAGTCCTTGATGCCACTGCGCTGGCCCAACAGTTGCGAGAAAGTGATGCCCTTGACATAAGCACTGGCCGACGACCAATCGGCCGGCAGATAGGGCCCGATTGCCGCGTCCAGGCTGACACCGGCCTTGTCCAGGATGCGCACCGCGGCCACGGCCGTGACGAACTTGCTGACGCTGGCCACCGTGATTTTGGTGTTCGAGGCGAAGTCCAGGTCCCCGTCGACGTTGGTGCGCGCCTGCCCACCGCTGCCGAACTTGGGGTAGTTGCCCACGAAGAAGGAGTAACCCGTCACCTTGCCGTCCAGCTGGGCACGGATCTTCTTCTCGATCTCGCAGACCGACACGCAGGCCTTGCCATTGCAGACCGGCACGCTGGGCGGCACCTTGGCGTAATCGCTCCAGCCTTCCTTGACCAGCAGTGATTCAAGGTGGTCACCCATCGGCGTGTTCGCCTGGGCGCCACGCCAATCCATCACGCTGCGCAGCTGGATGCCGCAGGCCGCGCGGTACTGCTGGCTCCACTGGGCATATTGCTGGTCTTGCGGCAGCTGGGACTGGGCCGGGGGCAGCACCGCGTCGAGGTGCACGGTCAAGGTCTGCGATGCGCCAGCAGCCAGGGCGGGGATCGCGATCCTTGAACTGTTCTGGCGCATCAGCACATTGAAGTCCTTCAAGGACAACCACATCGGGTCGGTGGCCTGGTTGGTCTTGTTGCTCACACGCAAGGTCACGTCGGCACCTGCGTAGTGGATCTGCGTTTGTGGCACCACGCCGATCTTTTCGTCGTAGTTGATGATCTCGACCTTGGGGAACTTGGCCGGGTCACCCAACACGATGGGCGGCTGGGTGGTGTCGGGCACCTCCGTCACCGTCACGGTGGGCGATGCAGCGCCCAGGGCCACGTTGGCCGCGTTGTGCGGTGTCACCTTGATGTTGAACTTGGTGGCGGTGGCCACGGTGGGCGCCACCAGGAAGGCATTGGCCGGCAGGTTGAACCGCAGGAAATGGCCTGGCGTGGGCGCGGCGGCTTCACCACTGGCCACGACCTGGTTGGCGGCATTGGTCACCTGCCAGGTGCCCCCGGTGGCCGCGGCCTGGTCGGTGGTCCACTGCAAGGTGAGGATCTGCGGCTTGACCACGGTGACCGCGGTCTTCAGGAACTGGAACTCGCCGCTGCCCTCCACGATCTGCAGCGTGGCCGCCGCGATGGCGGTGGAGGGAAGGAAGGCGGCGCCCAGGCCGCCGATGATGAAAGCGCCTGCACCGAGCAGGGCATGTGAATTGAGTTTCATGAAGTATCCAGACAAAGTTAAAAAAATGGAGCGGGCAACCGCGAGCACCACCGCGCAACGCCAGCAGGCGGGGCGTCAGGTCATGAGGTCACGGAGGACATCGGAGCCGGCTGCGTTCCGATGAAATGAAGTTTGCGCAAGCCTCGTTTCAGCAGCGCTTCATCCAAAGAACACTTGTGTTGCAATTGTTGCGATGGAGGACCAGCCGTGTTGGCGTTGTGCTTTGCAATGCACAACAGGCGCCATTGGAATCAAACTGGACCCGGGGGTCGATCCCAAGCTGTAGGGGGTTTTGCCCCCCTACCCACCTCAGAGGGATAGGGACCCACTTCATGCTTAAACTGGGCCCCATCACACATCAAAAGGAGCCCCCATGAAGAAGCTGCTTGTCCTGTCATTGAACGCCCTGCTGGCCAGCGCCGCATGGGCCGCCCCGGTCACCTACACCATCGACCCGACCCACACCTTCCCCAGCTTCGAGGCCGACCACATGGGCATTTCGGTCTGGCGCGGCAAATTCAACAAGACCAGTGGCCAGGTCACGCTGGACAAGGCCGCAGGCACGGGCACCATCGACGTGACCATCGACACCAGCAGCGTCGACTTTGGCCTGGACATCATGAACGACAAGGCCCGCAGTGCCGAGCTGTTCGACACGGCCAAGTACCCGCAGGCGCGCTACAAGGGCAAGCTGGAGGGCTTCAGCAACGGCGCGCCCACACAGGCCGTGGGCGAGTTGACCTTGCACGGCGTGACCAAACCCGTCACGCTGAAGATCAACGGCTTCAAGTGCATCCCGCACCCCATGCTCAAGCGCGAGCTGTGCGGCGCAGACGCGGTGGCCACCTTCAACCGCGACGACTTCGGCATCGACGCGGGCAAGCCTTATGGCTTCAAGATGGCCGTGGACCTGCGCATCCAGGTGGAAGCGGTTCAGGCCCCCTGAGGCGGCCCACCGATCAAGCCTGCTCGGTCGATTGCTGAGCCAGGTAATGCAGGATCAGCTTGTCGCGCTGTGACACCGTCTTGAACGACATGCCCACGTGAACCCCGTCGCCCGCCTCGGCCTTGTGGCTGTGGCACAGGGCGGCGGGGATCTCGAGGTTGACCGCTTCGCCTTCGAAGTCGATGCCCACGGCCAGGTTCACCAGGTCGCCAATCGCACCCACCGTCGTCGGTGCGTGCACCATGGCGCCAAAGGGACTCACGTCGATCAAGGTGGCGTCGATGAAACTGGAGCCGCCAGGCAAGGCCAGCTTCGCCGGCAACGAGGTTTTCATGCGCATGGAGCGGCGCACCAACCGCGCCTTGACCACCTTGGGATACACCAGCAGCGCATAGGCGAAAGGCACTTCGAAGGTTTGGATGACCTGCGCCGTGAACGAGAAGGCGTGCTGGCCGGTGAAGCCCTGGACCGTGACCTCGTCCCCGGCTTTCAAGGGCGATTTGCCGCCGGTGGAGCCGTGGGGGCCCACCATCACACCCTTGCCTTCGATGGCCGCCAGGAATTGGGCCTCGAACTTGGCGGCGCCGGGCGCCGTGCCTTGTGTCTGCAAAGCGACACCGGGGCGCAGCTTGAGTGACCTCAGGCCCATTTCGGTGACGGGGGCCGGGTTCGTGTCGTTTGGCATAAGCCCTCTCGGTTGAAGAACGGCGGTTTTGGTTTTCAGTGTATGTCGGCCCAGGTGCGGGCCAACATGGCCAAGCCCGATTGCCTGGCAAAGCTACGCCATTCTGGAAGGCCGCGACAGCGTCGAGGGCACCATGCGCCCAGCGGCTCAGGACTTGTCGAGCGTGTTCTTGAAGCTGGACGCGGCCAGCTGCTCGCCCATCAGCGCTTGCAAGAATGCCGTCACGCGCTTCGTGTCGATGAAGACCACGCCGATGCGGAAATTGCGGGGCGAGGTGTAGGACGAATAAACCGCCTTGGCGCCCAGTTCGATGGATTCAGGCGGGCCGCCAGCCTGCCCTTCGAAGCGCACCTGGCACCGGCTGCCGGGGGCAATGGGCTTGTCGGTGCTGAGGGACAGCCCCAGTTGGCTGACATCGACGGTGGTGCCGACGCGGGTGCTGCCATCGGCCATGACCAATGAAATGGTTCGCCTGACGGCCAGGCGGGCGTGGATCCGGCGACTGGCACCCGACGCGGCATCGCCGGTTGAGTCAGCGCTGTCATTGGCCAAATGGGGCAAGCGACTCATGGATTGACCCTTGTAAAGCGAAGGCAAGCGCTCACATTTTATTCATGAAACGCCTCGCTTGACGAGTGTCTTCAGGCCAGCAGTTGTCGCCAGGCCACCGCCGGGGCCTTCAACGCCTGGCCGACCAGGCCATCCGCGCCTATTCGGGCAGTGACATCGCGCGCCACAAGATGTTGAAGAGTTCGTCGAACTGGTCGATCAGGGAACGGTCCTCGCGCCGCACGATGTGCATCAGCACCACGCGGCCGACGATGCCCATGAACACGTCCAGCAGGATCTTGCTGGACACCCGGTTGTTGAGCACCCCGCGCTGCTGGCCGTCCTTGAACACCCCCAGGAAGGCGCCCATCAGCTCGGGGCTTTCGTAGATGCGGATGTTGCGGTGGCGTGACACCGGCACGGCCGTGAACAGCAAGAGCATCACGGCCGGGTGCTTGTCCATGTAGTCCAGCGTGACCCAGCAGGTCTTGCGCAGGCGCTCGCGCGCGTCGTCGATGCCCTGAAGGTGGTCGATCATGCGTTCGGCCAGGCGGCCGAGCATCACGTCCAGCATGGCGTAGACCAAGGTTTCCTTGCTGCCGAAGTACTTGTAGATGGTCTGCAGGGACACATTGGCGGTCTTGGCCACGTCCAGCAGGCTCACATCGTGGAAATCCTGCCGCGAAAACAGGTCCAGCACCGCTTTCTCGATGCGCTTGAGCGTGTCGGGGCGCATGGTGGCCAGGATCGCCTGGCGGTCATCGGCCGCGGGATTCGGGGTGGGTGGGTTGGCGGTTGCACTCATGGGTCAGGCGGTTTCCAGCATGGAAATCAATATTACCAAATGATGCATCAGTGGGGCCCGCAAGTCATTTTTGCTTGCCAAGCCACCGCCCTGCCGCCAACATCTCCAGACTTTGCGGTGCACTACCACCAGAGGAATGCATGGCGACAACCCACTGAAGTTTGTCGCCTTTGCCGCCCTGCATGGTGGATCGATAAAAAGGTAATTCAGATTACCGAAATGATCCAAGCCATGCCGCACCGCAGCAATTTTGGCAAGAGCGATACCGAGGACACACACGATGGCGATTCAAAACTTCCCCGCGACCTGGATGACCGACGAACACAAGATGGTGTTCGAGTCAGCCAAGCGTTTCATGACCGAGCAGTGGGGCCCCAAGGACGAAGCATGGCGCCACGCCGGTGTGATGGACCGCCAGGCTTGGCTGGACGCAGGTGCCAACGGTTTCCTCTGCGCCTCCACGCCTGAAGAGTACGGCGGCGGCGGCGGCGATTTCGGCCACGAAGCGGCCCTGGTGCTGGCCCAGGGCGAAGCCTGCATCGGCGGCTTCGGCGGCTCGCTGCACTCGGGCATCGTCGCGCCCTACATCTTCCATTACGGCACCGAAGAACAAAAGAAGCGCTGGCTGCCCCGCCTGGCCACGGGCGAGCTGGTCAGCGCCATCGCCATGACCGAACCCGGCACGGGCTCCGACCTGCAAGGCGTGCGCACCCTGGCCCTGAAAGAAGGCGACACCTACAAGATCAACGGCAGCAAGACCTTCATCACCAATGGCCAACTGGCCAACCTGGTGATCGTGGTCGCCAAGACCGACAAGGACAAGGGCGCGCAAGGCATCTCGCTGTTCGTGGTCGAGACCGATGAAGCACCGGGGTTTCGCCGTGGCCGCAACCTCGACAAGATCGGCATGGACGCGCAGGACACCTCCGAGCTGTTCTTCGACGACGTCGTCGTGCCCGCCTCCAACCTGATTGGCGGCGCGGAAGGCATGGGCTTCTTCCAGCTGATGGAACAGCTGCCGCAAGAGCGCATGCTGGTTGCGCTGGCCGGCATCGCCGCGATGGAGCTGGCCATGAAGGTCACGCTCGAATACACGAAGGAGCGCAAGGCTTTTGGCAAGCCGATCTTCCAGTTCCAGAACACGCGCTTCAAACTGGCCGAATGCCAAGCTTTGCTGCTGGCCTCGCGCGCCCTGGTCGATGCCGCGATGGTGGAACACCTGCAAGGCAAGCTGGGCGTGGACCGCGCCGCGCTGATCAAGTACTGGGTCACCGACAACCAGTGCAAGCTGATCGACGAATGCCTGCAGCTCTTCGGTGGCTACGGCTACATGAAGGAATACCCGATCGCGCGCCTGTGGGCCGATTCGCGTGTGCAGCGCATCTATGGCGGCACCAATGAAATCATGAAAGAGCTGGCTTCGCGCTTCCTCTGATCCTCACTCATTTTTCAAGGAGCTTCTCCATGACCGAAGCCTACATTTTCGACACCGTGCGCACGCCGCGCGGCAAAGGCAAGAAAGACGGCAGCCTGCACCAGGCCACGCCCGTGTGGCTGCTGCGCACGCTGCTGCAGGCGCTGCAAAGCCGCAACCAACTGGACACCTCGCTGGTCGATGACCTGGTGCTGGGCTGCGTGACGCCCGTGGGCGAACAAGGCGCCGACATCGCGCGCACCGCCGTGCTCGACGCGGGCTGGGCCCAGTCCGTCTCGGGCGTGACGCTGTCGCGCTTCTGCGCTTCCGGCCTGGAGGCCGTGAACCAGGCCGCCCAGCGCATCGGCTCGGGCATGGAAGACATGATCGTGGCCGGTGGCGTTGAATCGATGAGCCGCTGGCCCATGGGCAGCGACGGCGGCGCCTGGGTCATGGACCCGCGCATCAACAGTGGTACCGCCTTCGTGCCCCAAGGCATCAGCGCCGACCTGATCGCCACGCTGGAAGGCTTCAGCCGCGCCGACCTCGACGCTTATGCGTCCGAGTCCCACCGCCGCGCCGCCCTGGCCCAGGCCGAAGGCCGCTTCGACAAGTCCATCGTGCCAGTGAAGGATCTGAATGGCTTGCTGATGCTGGGCCGCGACGAAACCGTGCGCCCTGGCACTTCGGTGGAATCGCTCGCCAAGCTGATGCCCTCGTTCGAGATGATGGGCACCATGGGCTTCGACGCGACCGCGCTCGACAAGTACACCACCATCGAGAAGGTGGTCCACAGCCACCACGCCGGCAACTCCTCGGGCATCGTCGATGGCGCGGCCCTGGTGCTGTTGGGCAGCAAGGAAGCCGGCATCAAGGCTGGCCTGAAGCCACGGGCACGGGTGCGCATGTGCTCGGTCATCGGCTCCGAGCCCACCATCATGCTGACAGGCCCCACGCCGGCCTGCGTCAAGGCCCTGAACAAGCTGGGCATGACCGCGGGCGACATCGACTTGTGGGAAATCAACGAGGCCTTCGCCACCGTGCCCATGAAGACGGCCCGCGACCTGGGCGTGCCCCTGGACCGCGTGAACGTCAACGGCGGATCCATCGCCTTGGGCCACCCGCTGGGGGCCACCGGCGCCATCATCCTGGGCACGGCCCTGGATGAGCTTGAGCGCACCGGCAAGGCCACCGCGCTGGCCACTTTGTGCATCGGTGCCGGCATGGGCATCGCCACCATCATCGAACGCGTCTGATCTTCCGGAGGCACACACCATGACTCAATCACAAGCCTTCACCTTTGACATCGACGCCGACGGCATCGGCCTGGTCACCATCGACATGCCCGGCCGCGCGATGAACGTGCTCAACCCGACCTTGGTCGAGCCCTTCGCGGCGCTGGTCCAGCAACTGGAAACCGACGCGGCGCTCAAGGGCCTGGTCATCACCTCGGGCAAGCCGACCTTCATCGTGGGCGCCGACATCGACCAACTCACGCAGATCACTTCGGCTGAAGAAGCCTTCAAGTTGTGCGAAGACTTGAAGAGCATGCTGCGCCGCATGGAAAAGTGCGGCAAGCCCGTGGTGGCCGCGCTCAATGGCACCGCCCTGGGTGGCGGCCTGGAACTGGCCTTGGCCTGCCACGCCCGCATCGCGCTCGACGATCCCAAGCTGAAGCTGGGCCTGCCCGAAGTCAAGCTGGGCCTGCTGCCTGGCGGCGGCGGCACACAGCGCCTGCCGCGCATGATCGGCATCCAGAAGAGCTTCGAACTCATCACGCAGGGCAAGGAGTTGACCGCCGCCAAGGCCAAGGAAATGGGCCTGGTCACTGACCTCGCTTCGTCACGCGACGAACTCCTGGCCAAGGCACGCGCCTGGTGTGCCGCCAACCCCAAGGCCTCGCAGCCCTGGGACAACAAGGGCTTCCGCATCCCCGGCGGCGACAGCAAGAGCCCGGCCGTGGTCCAGGTGCTGGCCATCGCGCCGTCCATGGCGAATGCCAAGGCGCATGGCAACTACCCGGCCATCACGCACATCATGTCCTGCCTGTTCGAAGGCTGCCTGCTGGACTTCGATGCCGGCTCGCAAGTGGAGTCGCGTTACTTCGCGGCCTGCGTGGTGTCGCAGACGTCGAAGAACATGATCGGCACCTTGTGGCACCAGCTCAACGCCATCAAGAAGGGCCAGTCACGTCCCAAGGGCGTGGCTGAGAGCAAGGTCAAGAAGGTCGGCATTTTGGGCGCCGGCATGATGGGCGCGGGCATCGCCTACGTGTCGGCCAAGGTCGGCATCGACGTGGTGCTGCTGGACACCACGCAAGACAACGCGGACAAGGGCAAGGCCTATTCGCAAGGCCTGCTGGACAAGGCCATGGCCCGTGGCCGCAGCACGCCGGACAAGCGCGATGCGCTGCTGGCCCGCATCAAGACCACCACCTCGTACGACGACCTCGCCGGTTGCGACCTGGTGATCGAGGCCGTGTTCGAGGACCGCGCCATCAAGGCGGTCTGCACGCAAAAGGCCGAGGCGGTGATCCCCGCCAGCGCCGTGTACGCGTCCAACACGTCGACTTTGCCGATCACCGGCCTGGCCACCGCCAGCGCCCGCCCGCAGAACTTCATCGGCCTGCATTTCTTCTCGCCCGTGGACAAGATGCCCCTGGTGGAGATCATCGTCGGCAAGGAGACCTCGGACGAAACGCTGGCACGCGGTTTCGACTACGTGCTGCAGATCGGCAAGACGCCCATCGTGGTCAACGACAAGCGCGGCTTCTACACCTCGCGCGTGTTCACGACCTACATCATGGAAGGCATGGCCATGCTGGGCGAAGGCGTGCATCCGCGCTCCATCGAGGTGGCCGGCATGAAGGCGGGCATGCCCATGCCGCCGCTGGCCTTGCAAGATGAAGTCTCGCTGAGCCTGTCGCTGTACATCGCCGAGACCACGAAGAAAGACCTGATCGCCGAGGGCGGCCCGCTGCCTGCGGTGCACCCAGGCTTCGCCGTGGTGCAGAAGATCGGTGGCGAGCACGAGCGCATCGGCAAGAAGGCCAGCAAGGGCTTCTACGACTACAACGGCAAGGAGAAGTCGCTGTGGCCCGGCCTGCTGGAGGTCTACCCGCCTGTGGCCGATCAGCCTTCGCAACAAGAGCTGGTCGACCGCATGCTGTACGCGCAAGCCAACGAAGCGGCCCGCTGCTATGAAGAGAAGGTCGTGCGTTCGGTGGCCGACACCAACATCGGCTCGATCTTTGGCTGGGGCTTCGCGCCCAACCAGGGTGGCGCCTTGCAGTTCATCAACGCCGTCGGCGCCAAGCAGTTCGTCGAGCGCGCTCGCGAGCTGGCCGCGAAATACGGCCCGCGCTTCGAGCCCGCCGCCATCGTCGTCAAGCAGGCGCAAGAGGGCGGCCGCTTCGAAGACGTCGGCGCATGATCGGCGGCAGCCAGCTGCTGTCGGGCTTGCGCGTGATCGACATCACGCGCAACCTGCCCGGCCCCTTCGCCACGCGCATGCTGGCGAACCTGGGGGCCGAGGTGATCAAGGTCGAGCCGCCTGAGGGCGATCCGGCGCGCGCACTCGGGCCCCTGTTCAAGTCCTTGAACGATGGCAAGGAGTGCCGCACGCTGGACTTCAAGTCGGAAGCCGATCTCGCCCAGCTGCGCGACTGGCTGGCCAACGCGGACGTGCTGCTCGAGGGTTTCAGGCCCGGCATCATGGCCAGCATGGGCCTGGATTTCGCCAGCCTGAAGGCGTTGAACCCGCGCCTGGTCGTGTGTTCGATCACCGGCTATGGCCAGCGGGGCCTGTGGGCCCACCGGGCGGGCCATGACCTGAACTACATGGCCATGTCCGGCGCGCTCGACCAGATGCGCAGCGCGCAGGGTGAAGCCACCTTGTCCAACATCCAATGGGGCGACCTGGCCGGTGGCAGCTCGATGGCCTGCATCGCCACGCTGGCGGCCGTGTTCAGCGCCAGGCAAAGCGGCACCGGCTGCCATGTCGATGTCAGCATGACCCATGGCCTGTGGGCCCATCAGGTGATGCCACAGGCCACCGGCGCCATGCTCCAGCCCATGTTGGGCAAGCTGCCCGGCGCACGTGAAGACCTGCTCAACGGCGCCCTGCCCTGCTACAACCTTTACACCGCGCGAGATGGCCGCTCGCTGGCCATCGGCGCGCTGGAACACAAGTTCTGGAAAGCCACCTGCGACGTCCTGCAGCGGGCCGACTGGGCCCCGCAGCACTGGCAACGCGGCCTCATGCCCAACTCGCCCGAATCCAATGCACTGCGCGACCAGGTCGCCGCCCTGATCGCCACGCAACCCTTGTCGCACTGGGCCGAACGCTTCGCCGACGTCGATGCCTGCGTCACCCCCGTGCTGACCTTGGCCGAAGCGCAACAACACCCCTTGTTCACGGGCGACCAGACCCGCCAGCCCTGGACCATCACACCATGACCGACTCTGCCCTGTTCGTCGACTACTTCAACGACACGCACCGCCAAGCCCGCGAAGCCACCAAGCGCTTCGTCGACCAAGCCATCAAGCCGCACATCAACGACTGGGAAGAAGCCGGCACCTTCCCGCGCGAGTTGTACAAGCAACTGGCCGAGCTGGGCTTCCTGGGCATCGGCCACCCCGAGCAATGGGGCGGCGGCGGTGAGCACGATGTCTTCCTCAAACTGGCTGTCAGCGAAGAGCTGATGCGCAGCGGCTCCGGCGGTCTGGTCGCCAGCCTGGGCTCGCTCGACATCGGCTTGCCGCCTGTGTGGCGCGTGGGCTCCAAAGAGCTGCAGCAGCGCGTCGTCCCCGGCGTACTCAGCGGCAACAAGATCGCCGCCCTGGCCATCACCGAACCCAGTGGCGGCTCCGACGTGGCCAACCTGCGCACCCGCGCGGTCAAGGATGGCGGCCACTACATCGTCAACGGCGCCAAGACCTTCATCACCTCGGGCACGCGCGCCGACCACTACACCGTGGCCGTGCGCACCGGCGAGGCCGGCTACGCGGGCGTCTCGTTGCTGCTGATCGACCGCGAGACCCCGGGCTTCACTGTGGGCAAGCCGCTCAAGAAGATGGGCTGGTGGGCCTCCGACACGGCCGAGCTGTTCTTCAGCGATTGCCGCGTGCCTGTGGGCAACCTGCTCGGTCCCGAGAACTCGGGCTTCCTCACCATCATGATGAATTTCCAGGCCGAGCGTTTGGCCCTGGCCGTGATGGCCTACATGACGGCCCAACTGGCGCTGGAAGAATGCCTGGCCTACGTCAAGACACGCGAGACCTTCGGCAAGCCCCTGGCCAAGCACCAGGTCATCCGGCACAAGCTGGCCGAGATGGCCACGCGCGTCAACATCGCGCGTGAATACTCGTACCGATGCGCCGCGCAAATGCAGGCCGGCAAGCAGGCCGTCACCGAGGTCTCCATGGCCAAGAACTTCGCCACCGACGTGGCCGACTACGTCACCTACGAAGCCGTGCAGATCTTCGGCGGCATGGGCTACATGCGCGAATCACTGGTGGAGCGGCTCTACCGGGACAACCGCATCCTGTCCATCGGCGGCGGTACGCACGAGATCATGAACGAGATCATTGCCAAGCAACTCGGCCTGTGACTTTGTGCCAGCAAAGGACGCCCCCATGCCAATGCTGCACTGCGTTTGTCGCCCTCGATCATCCAAAGAAGGTTTTCAAAGCCTCAAGCTGACCCCATGATGAACACGCATTCTTCCGAACACCCCATCGTTCCCCGCGAGAAGCTCGACTTCGGGCTCGACGGCGACATCCCCCGTTTCTGGCTCGACAACGACCCCTTCAAGTCGCGCTTCTTCGACGCCATGTCCACCTTCTTTCCCGAAGGGGAGCGCTTCTTCATCTCGTGCGTGCGCGATTTCCGCGACCAGATCGACGACCCCAAGCTGCTGGCCGAGGTGAAAGATTTCACGCGCCAGGAAGGCCAGCACGGCATCGTGCACCGCCAGTTCAACGACCGCGTCAAGGCCCAAGGGGTTGACGTCGACCGCATCGAGCGCCTGACCGTGTTCCTGCTGTTCAAGGTCCTGCGCGTGTACCTGCCCAAGAAGGCCACGCTGGCCTTGACCGCCGCCTTCGAGCACATGACCGCGCTGATGGCCCACGGCTTCGAAGCCGCCAAGGTCATGGACAAGGCCGACCCGCGCATCCGCGCCATGTACACCTGGCACGCCATCGAAGAGGTCGAGCACAAGGCGGTGGCTTTCGATGTGATGCAGAAGGTCGCGAAGGTCGGCTATGTGCGCCGCGTCTTCGCGCTGATCCTGGCCACCATCGGCTTTCCCATCGGCACCTTCCTGGTCGTCAACCACATGTTGCAGGCCGATGGATTTGGCCTCTTCAAGCGCCTGGGCCTGATGGCCAAGGGCCTGTGGTGGTTGTACAAGCCCGGTGGGCTGTACATGCCCATCCTGGGGCATTTCATGGCCTACTTCAAACCCGGCTTCCACCCCTGGCAAACTGGCCAGATGGATGGCTATGCCGTGTGGCTGGAAACCTTCAACCGCACGGGCGATCCCATCGCCGCGGGCGACGCGTCCATCCGGTCCCACTGAACCCGGCGGCGCTGCCCTCAGCGCCCGCCAACGAACATCTTCCAGCGGCGTTCGTTCTGCTTCTTGGCGTCGTACAAGGCCTGATCGGCCTGCGCCAGCAAAGACCTCACCGACTCCACCGAGTCGTTGTAGGCCGCGATGCCCACCGAGATGCCCACGCCCACGGTGTCGCCGGGGGGCAGGGTGATGGGCTGGCACACCGAGCGCACGATGCGCTTGGCCAGCACCTCGGCCGAGTCCTTGGCACCGTGGCGCATCACCACGCCGAATTCGTCGCTGCCCAACCGGGCCAGCACATCGCCCAGGCGAACCTGCTGGTTCAGGCGGTGAGACACCTCGCACAGCACCGCGTCGCCCGCCGCGTGGCCGAAGCCATCGACGATCTCCTTGAAGCCGTCCAGGTCCATGCACAGCACGGTGAAGGGCTCGCCGGTGCGCATGGAATGGCGCATCTCCACGTCCAGCGCGAGGTCGAACTGGGCCCGGTTGGCCACGCCTGTCAGGTGGTCGGTCTTGGCCAGGTGGCTGAGTTGCCGGGCATGCTGGCGCCCGACCAGCAAGGCCATGGCCAGGCCGGCCAGGTCTTGCAAGGCGGTTTGCTGCGCCTCGGACCAGGCACGCGCCCGGGTGTCCGCCACCGCGACCACGCCAAGGGCGTGGCCCTGCGCGTCCACGATGGGGGCACTGGCCTGAAAACACAGGCCGGGCTCGCCAGCGCTCAAGTCCAGATCGCGGGGCCACTCGGCATCTTCCACACCCACACTGGCTTTGCACCACACGCGTTCGGCGTCCACCAGGCCCACCCAGGCCAGCGGGGCACCAGACCACTGGGCGGCCAGGCGGGCGATGGCGTCGAATTCAGGCTCGGGCGCCGTGTCCAGGATCTCATGGGCACGCAGCGCCGCCACGCGTTCGGTTTCTTCGGTCGACATCACTTCACCTTCATCCTCATGACAGGGATATCGGATGAATCGGCGAAATATCGAGGCCTCTCAAACCGGATGGGCCGATTCCACCTTCGCGACTGGCCGCCGGCGCCCCCACAGGCCCAACATCGCCACGCCGCCCAGGACCAAGGCCAGGGCCTCGGGCTCGGGCACCGGGATCAGCACATAGCCATGCCCTTGGTTCGTCAGGACGTTGTAGGAATCACCCACGATCCAGCCCTGGTCATTGATGGCGTTGGCCCTCAGCAAGGTCCAGCCGGTGCCTGCCGCGAACGTGTTCAGGTCGATGACGTCGGTGCCGTCCCACAGGGTCGCGTGGGTCTCATTCGAGGCCAGGTCGAATTCGCTCAGGCCGACCGCCAGGCCGGCGCCATTGATGTCGAGCGCGCGGCTGTCCAACCCGCCCAGCGTCCCCAGGTCGATCGCGGACGACCCGCTCCACAAGGCGGCATGCACCGCCCCCGAAGAGCCCGCGATGTCGCTGTGCCCCACCACCTGGCCGGCGTTGTTGATGCCGCGCGCCTGGCTGCTGACCCCGCCCAACGTGCCCAGGTCGATGGTGTTGCCACCGCTCCACAGCGTGGCATGCGGGTTGGGCACACCTTCGACGTACCCGGCCACCTGCCCAGCATCGTTGATGGCGTGGGCGTAGCTGGCCACGTCGGGCGAGCCCAAGGTGGCGGCGGTGCCGCCCGTCCACACCGTGGCCTGCGGGGGACCGCTCGACGAACCTGCGCCATACCCCGCAACCTGGCCTGAACTGTTGATGCCTGTGGCGAAGTTGTTCCTGGCCGCCGAGTTCAGGAATGTCGCCGTGCCACCGGTCCACACGGTGACCGTGCCACCGACATTGCCGGCGACCTGCCCCGCGTCGTTGATGCTGGCAGCCGTGCCATCGCCAAACGGCGTGGTCAAGGTGGACACGCCGGCGTTGGTCCAAACCGTCACCGGCGTGCTGGCATTGCCTGCCGTGGCGCTGATCCCCACGACCTGCCCTGCGTTGTTGACATCCACGGCAGAACTGTAGGTACCCCCCAACGTGCCCAGATCGACAAAGCGATAAGCAGGCGCCGCCGCATGGGCGTTCGCGCTGAAAAGGCATGAAGAAGCGATCAGCACCGAAGACACGAGCAGCCCATGTGGGCGAGACCAATGCAGCAACGATTTCATGACATTCCCCTTGATTTGGATGAGGGGATGGATTTCAACACTCAGGTGGAAACCCCGTCAAATGATCCGATGTTCTCGACCAGGCAGGCTGGACATTCGGAGATCGGGTGGTGCGCCCGGCTGGGATCGAACCAGCAACCCCTGCCTTCGGAGGGCAGTACTCTATCCATTGAGCTACGGGCGCAACGCAAGGGGAGATTCTAGCAGTGGGCCAATACAAGCCCCCCTATAATCCGGCGCTCATGGCAGGATTTTCTGCCATGCCCGCAGCCGCAAGGTCTGCGCCCACGACAAACCAGTGCCACTGAGGATCCCATGAGCCAAGCGCCCAATTCTCACGACAGCGATCACGAAGGCCCGATCAAGACGCCCAAACAACTGGCGGTGGCCGTGGGACTGGCCTTCGTGGTGCCTGTTCTCATCATCATCATGTTGGCGACGTTCGTGACCACCGCCGGCAAAGGCTCATCGGGCAGCGATGCCTTGTCCAAGCAGGCCACGGCCCAGCGCATCCACCCGGTGGGCACGGTCGAGGTCAAGGCCGTCTCGGCCAACGCCGGACCCCGCGCAGGCGAGGAAGTCTTCAAGGAACAGTGCGCCACCTGCCACGCGTCCGGCGCCCTGGGCGCTCCCAAGCTGGGCGATGCCGCGGCCTGGGGCCCTCGCATCGGCGCGGGTCTGGCAGCGCTCATCCAGTCGGCCCTCAAGGGCAAGAACGCCATGCCACCTCAAGGTGGCGGCGAGTTCAGCGACCTGGAAGTGAGCCGCGCCGTGGCCTACATGGGCAACGCCGGTGGTGCCAAGTTCACCGAGCCAGCCGCGCCTGCCGGAGCCGCTTCGGCCGCCTCCGAGCCCGCCAGCGCCGCGAAGTAAGTCCTCCAGACTTCGCCTTCGCCCAATCCCGAAGCCGGCCCGTGCAGCCGGCTTTTTTCATGCCTTGCCGGCAGGCACATCCCGAATCGAAGGTTGAGGCGTCAGGCAATAGGCGAAGCGTTGCGGCAACTCGGCGAAGGTGATGTCTTGCGGCACCCAGCGCCCGGCCTCGACCGCGCTGGCCGCGGCGTCCATGTCCATCGAGCGCACCACCCCCAACCCCAGTTCCGTCTCCAGGAACAAACGTCCGGACTCGTCCAGCCAAACGCCACGCACTTCGTTCACGGCTTGGCGCGTGTGTGTTTCCACCTTGAAGCCATCACCTTCGCGCTGGACACCCAACACCCAGGGCGCCGCCTCCAGCAACAGGTACACGCGCTGTGGTCCGTTCTGAAAAAACCACGCCCCCTGCTCATCGGCCTCGTAGTTGCGGTTGATGAACTCGATCAACTTGTCGTGGACGATGCGGCTGCCCTTGACCTGCGGAAAGGGCCCCTCGGCCTGGGTGCGGTCATCGCGCATGTACCAGTCGCCGCGGGCGTCCAGCCCCAGCCAGCCATGGCAGTTGGGCACATTGGGCCACTTCTTCAACGCGGCCTTGACGATGTCATCCATGAGGTCCCCAGTGGTGTGGTGTTGCGGTCACAGATGCTGGGCAAGCCATGGGCCCACGGCCTGCGGCAAGGCGCTGACATGGCCCGGCATTGGCCCCGCGGGAAAGCCCACATGGCCGCCCTCTTCTGGCTGCCACAGCGTCACCCAAGGCCCCACATCTTGCGGCCTTGGCAAACTCGCGCCCGGGATGAAAGGATCGTTCCGGGCATTGAGCACCAGGGCAGGCATCCCCGTGATGGCCTTCAAGCCAGGCTGCGACGAACACCGCGCCCAGTAGTCCGGTGTGCCACTGAAACCATGCAATGGCGCGGTGAACACGTTGTCGAATTCGAACAGATCCCGGGAGGCGCGCAGGGCCTGCTCATCGAACAAGCCCGGGAACTGCGCCAGCTTGGCCAACGCCTTGGGTTTCATCGACTTCAAGAACATGCGGGTGTAGACCTGCCGGTTGAAGCCCCGCCCGATGGCGTCCCCGGCCGCCGCCAAATCCAGCGGGGAAGACACGGCCGCCACGGCCTTGGCCACCTGGATGGCCTCGCTGCCGGCCTCCTGGGCCCAGCGCAACAAGGCATTGCCTCCCATCGAGATGCCCACGGCCACCATGGGGCCGCCATGCCGGGACAGCAAGCGCCGCAGGATCCAGTCGATCTCCACGAAATCACCTGAATGGTAGGAACGCGGACCCAGGTTCAATTCGCCCGAACAACCTCTGAAATGCGGCACGGCGTAAGACCACCCCTGGGCCTGCGCCCAATGGGCGAATGCCAGCGCATAGTGGCTCCGCGACGAGCCTTCCAGGCCGTGGAACAGGACCAGCAGAGGTACCCCCGCACGGTGGACCGCGCCCAGCCCATCGCCCGTGGTGGCCGGCAGCAGGTCGACATCGATGAAGTCACCGTCGGGAGTGTCCCAACGTTGGCGCTGGTAGCTCACCTCGGCCGAGGGCGCAGACTGCCCATTCGGCCGCGAGAACAGCGCCGGCCAGATGGTCTGGGCATTGCCACCCCAACTCCCCTGCCCGGCCAGCCAACGCGGCGCTTTGTACAACTCCATGGCGGCACTCCGACCTGGTCTCAGCCTCAATGCAGGGTGGCGGCCGGCTCGGCCAGTTCCTGCAACTCGTGCGCCTGACCGGGACTGGCATGGTGCAGCACCATCCGCCAACCCAAGGCCGTGCGCAAGTAGACGTTCGTTGCCAGCACGAAAGCCGTCTGCAAGCCATCCGGCGTGAGTGCCTGCACTTTCTCGAGCACATGGTGCACTTCGCAATGGCCACTTTCAAGGCGCCGCACCTGCTGCAGGCTCACCTGCACCGGTCCGTTCGCGAAAATGGCCTCGAAGGCAGCCCGGATCGAGTCCTCGCCCACCACCCGCGGCCCGCCCGGGTGCACACAGGCGATTTCCTCGTCGTCGGACCAGACCGACATCAGCCGCTCCAGGTCGCCCTGTTGCAAGGCCTCGTAGAACGTGGTCTCGGTGTCGTCCGCCGACGCCATGAGCGCGGCCTGGGAAGCTTTGCGGGCACGGGGATCACTCATGGCGGCAGGCGTCAGACAAAGTTGAACACAGGGATCGGACTCAACGGAACACCACGGTCTTGTGACCGTTCATCAGGACACGGTGCTCGACATGCCACTTCACGGCACGCGCCAGCACCACGCATTCCACATCCCGGCCCACGGCGGTGAAATCCTCCGGGCTCAAGGTGTGGTCCACACGCTCCACATCCTGCTCGATGATCGGGCCTTCGTCCAGGTCCGCCGTCACGTAGTGCGCGGTGGCGCCAATCAGTTTCACCCCGCGGTCGTGCGCCTGGTAATAAGGCTTGGCCCCCTTGAAGCTGGGCAGGAAGCTGTGGTGGATGTTGATCGCCCGCCCCGCCAGGAAAGCGCAAAACGACGGACTCAGGATTTGCATGTAGCGTGCCAGCACCACCAGGTCGATGCCTTCCTGGTCCACCAGCGCTTCGACCTGCTGCTCCTGGGCCCGTTTGGTTTCGGCACTGGCGCCTGTCGGCAGCGCCAGATGGTGGAAAGCGATGCCGTAGCTGGCCGCCAATTCCGCGTAATCGGGGTGGTTGGACACGATGGCCGGGATGTCGACCGGCAACTGGCCTGACTTCCACCGGAACAACAGGTCGTTCAGGCAATGGCCATGCTTGCTGACCATGACGAGCATGCGCGGCTTGCGCGACAGCGCACGGATGGTCGCCGTCATCGCGAACTGCTCGCGCACATGGCCAAACAACTTGCCCAGCGTGGCCTCGTCGGCCAGTTGCTCGGGCGCCTCGAAGTGCACCCGCATGAAGAACAGGCCGGTGCTGTCCTCGTTCTGCACATCGCCGAACTGCTGCGAATCGATGATGTTGCAGCCGGCCTGGTACAGCAGGCCGGAGACTGCATGGACAATGCCCTTGGTGTCGCGACACGACAGGGTCAGAACGAATTCGCGCTTGGTATTCATGGTGGCCGGATTGTAGGGGGCCGCTCACAACTCCTGGTGACAGCCCCCTGGAACGCACCACCATTCGGGCAGCGGGCGCATGGCGTGCATCACGGCACGCCCAAGCCCCGCCGACGAGCCAAGAAGGTCGCCTCAGTGGCCGTGGCCGATCTTCTCGCCGTCCTTGAGCTTGTAGGCCGTGCCGCAATAGGGACACGCGCCGACACCCTCGGTGGCCACATCGATGTAGACACGCGGGTGGTTGCTCCACAAAGGCATCTTGGGGTTGGGGCAGAACACCACCCCGGGCCCTTGCAGGTCCTTCGCGGTCACCTCGACCACGGCTTTGGCTTGTGCACTCGTGCTCATCGCAATGCGCTCCTCATCAGACCTTGGTCAGCCACTCTGCGTACTTGGGGTTGCGGCCATTGACGATGTCAAAGAACGCACTCTGGATCTTCTCGGTGATGGGCCCCCGCGAACCCTGGCCCAACTGAATGCGGTCCAGTTCGCGGATGGGTGTCACTTCTGCCGCAGTGCCCGTGAAAAAGGCCTCATCGCAGATGTAGACCTCATCGCGGGTGATGCGCTTCTCGCGGATTTCCAGGCCCAGGTCCTCGCAGATCGCGAAGATGGTGTTGCGCGTGATGCCATTGAGCGCGCCAGCCGACAGGTCGGGCGTGTACAGCTTGCCGTTCTTGACGATGAAGATGTTCTCGCCGGCCCCTTCGCTCACGAAACCATTGGAATCGAGCAACAAAGCCTCGTCGTAACCTTCCTCGGTCACTTCCAGGTTGGCCAGGATCGAGTTGGTGTAGTTGCTCACCGCCTTGGCCTGCGTCATCGTGATGTTGACGTGGTGGCGCGTGTAGCTCGACGTCTTGACGCGGATGCCCTTCTTCAGGCCGTCTTCGCCCAGATAAGCCCCCCAAGGCCAGGCCGCCACCATCAGGTGAACCTTGGCACCCTTGGGGCTCACACCCATCTTCTCGGAACCCAGCCACGCCAGCGGGCGCAGATAGCAGCTTTCCAGCTTGTTCTCGCGGACCACATCCAGTTGAGCCTTGACCACCTCGTCGAAAGTGAAGGGGATCGCCATGCGCAGGATCTTGGCGCTGTTGAACAAACGCTCGGTGTGCTCACGAATCCGGAAGATCGCAGGACCTTGGGTGGTATTGTAGGCACGCACGCCCTCGAACACGCCGCAGCCATAGTGCAAGGTGTGGGTCAGCACATGGATCTTGGCATCGCGCCATTCCACCATCTGGCCATCCATCCAGATTTTGCCGTCGCGATCGTCCATCGACATGAGGAATCCTTTCGGGGAATTGTCTAGTAATCGTTTGTTTTGCCCGGCCACCAAGCACTCAAGCGCACCTTGCCGGAAACCTTCGATTGTAATCGTCCAGCATCCAGGCAATGCAGCAAGGGTGGGCCGCAATGACAAAAGCCGACCCAAAGGATCGGCTTTCATGACATTCTTTGGTTGCGGGGGCAGGATTTGAACCTACGACCTTTGGGTTATGAGCCCAACGAGCTACCAGACTGCTCCACCCCGCGACAGAGAATTAGACTATAGCATGCTTTTTTGATTTGTCACGCTTTTTGTGCAAGTGATGCACCAAAGCTTGAAAAACCGCACCAGAGCCGACCATGCCCTGAAATGCAAAAGGGCCAGCAATGCCGGCCCTTCATTCAACGCCCCGAAAGACGCGATTTTTTCGATCAAGCAGTGGCTTGATCGTCAGCGGCTTCAGCCACTTCGGTGCGCTCCACCAGTTCGACATAGGCCATGGGGGCATTGTCGCCCACGCGGAAACCCATCTTCAGGATGCGCGTGTAACCGCCGGGACGGGCAGCGAAGCGAGGACCCAGCACGTTGAACAGCTTGACCACATTGTCGCGGTCGCGCAGGCGGTCGAATGCCAGGCGCTTGTTCGCCAGAGTGGGGTTCTTGGCCAGGGTGATCAGGGGCTCGACCACGCGGCGCAATTCCTTGGCCTTGGGGACGGTGGTCTTGATGGCTTCGTGCTGAATCAGCGAGTTGGCCATGTTGCGCAGCATCGCCAAACGGTGCGACGAAGTGCGGTTCAGTTTACGGAGTCCATTTCCGTGACGCATGGTGCTATTCCTTTCTTACTTTATAAAACCGGCGGCCGGTTCAAGGTACCGCCGGGTGCACCGGGCGGCGTTCCTGCTCGCGACTGCTTGCAGGCTCACCAACCCATTTCTTCTTCAATCCAACAACAGCGTCAAATCAACGCTTGTCCAGACCTTGGGGAGGCCAGCTTTCCAGGCGCGAACCCAGGGCCAGACCACGGGAAGCCAGCACTTCCTTGATTTCGTTGAGCGACTTGCGACCCAGGTTGGGGGTCTTGAGCAGCTCGGTCTCGGTGCGCTGGATCAGGTCGCCGATGTAGTAGATGTTTTCGGCCTTCAGGCAGTTGGCCGAACGCACGGTCAGTTCCAGCTCGTCGACAGGACGCAGCAGGATCGGATCGAAGTTCTGGGCCGACTTGGCAGGCGCGTCGAAAGCGGCGATCTCGCTGCCTTCCAGTTGCGCAAACACCGCCAGTTGTTCCACCAGGATCTTGGCCGAAGCACGGATCGCTTCCTCGGGCGAGATGGCGCCGTTGGTTTCGATCTCCATGACCAGCTTGTCCAGGTCGGTGCGTTGTTCGACACGGGCGCTCTCGACCGTGTAGCTCACGCGCTTGACCGGCGAGAACGAGGCGTCCAGCACGATGCGGCCGATGGCCTTGGTGCTTTCGTCGCCATAGCGGCGGATGTTGCCAGGCACGTAGCCGCGGCCCTTTTCCACCTTGATCTGCATGTCCAGCTTGCCGCCGTGCGACAGGTGGGCGATCACGTGGTTGGGGTTGACGATCTCGACGTCATGGGGCGTCTGGATGTCGGCGGCGGTGACAGGACCTTCGCCGTCCTTGCGCAGCACCAGGGTGACTTCGTCGCGGTTGTGCAGACGGAAGACCACGCCCTTCAGGTTCAACATGATGTGGACGACGTCTTCTTGAACACCGTCAACGGTCGAGTACTCGTGCAGCACGCCGGCGATGGTCACTTCTGTCGGAGCAAAACCCACCATCGACGACAACAGGACGCGGCGCAAGGCGTTGCCCAGGGTATGGCCATAACCACGCTCGAAAGGCTCGAGGGTCACTTTGGCACGGTGGCCGCCCAGCGGCTCCACCTGGATGGCTTTGGGTTTCAGCAAATTGGTTTGCATGAGCTCTTCCTGTCAATACCCTCGGCTCGTTACACCGATAAGGCTGCTGGATCAACCGAAGCAACATGCTTCGGCTTTGAAAACAAAACGCACAAAGCCGCGCGACACGACCCAAGGCCGTGAAGCGCAGCTGATGTGTGAATCAACGCGAATACAGTTCGACGATCAACGATTCGTTGATGTCCGAGCCGAATTCATCGCGGTCAGGCGTCTTCTTGAAAACACCTTCCAGCTTGGTGTTGTCCACTTGCACCCAGGCTGGCATGCCGATCGACTCGGCCAGCTTCAAGGCTTCCAAAACGCGAACTTGCTTCTTGGCCTTTTCGCGCACGCCCACCACATCGCCCGTCTTGACGTTGTACGAGGGAATGTTCACCACTTGGCCGTTGACGACCACACCCTTGTGCGACACCAGCTGACGAGCTTCGGCGCGGGTGGAGGCAAAGCCCATGCGGTAGACGACATTGTCCAGGCGCGATTCCAGCAGGAACAACAGGTTCGAACCAGTGTTGCCCTTGCGGCGATCGGCTTCGGCGAAGTAGCGGCGGAACTGGCGCTCCAGCACGCCGTACATGCGCTTGACTTTTTGCTTTTCGCGCAGTTGCAGACCGAAGTCCGAGGTGCGCGAACCAGACGTGCGGCCGTGCTGGCCGGGCTTGGTGTCAAACTTGGCCTTGTCGCTGATGGGGCGACGGGCGCTCTTCAAAAACAGGTCGGTGCCTTCACGGCGGGCCAGTTTGGCCTTGGGTCCGAGGTAACGTGCCACGTGCTTTTCCTTGGGTCTGTCTGACGTCAGTTTGAGCGGATGAAACCGTCAATGGCCGACGCGAGTCTGGCGGATGTTGTTCGAATCGCTCAGACGGTGGGCTTAGATAAACCTGCCAAAGTGCACAACGGTCTTGCAGGCTATTTGGGCCCACCAACACAAAGCGCACCCAGTCAGGTGCAGAGAACTCGCAATTATAACACTTGCGAACAAATACTCAAGATGCCACGCATGGCATCGTTGAGCACTTGCAACATTGAAAGGGGTGAACCCAAACAATGAAGCCCCGCCGCGCCCTTGAGGAACGCGCACGAGGCCTTGACGTCACATCAGATGCGGCGACGCTTCTGAGGACGACAGCCGTTGTGCGGCACTGGCGTCACGTCAGAGATCATGTTGATCCGGATGCCGAGAGCGGCCAGAGCACGGACCGAGGACTCGCGACCAGGACCAGGGCCCTTGATCTCGACGTCCAGGTTCTTGATGCCTTGTTCTTGGGCAGCGCGGCCAGCCACTTCAGCGGCCACCTGGGCAGCGAAGGGGGTGGACTTGCGAGAGCCCTTGAAACCCTGACCACCACTGGAGGCCCACGCCAGGGAGTTGCCCTGACGGTCCGTGATCGTGATGATCGTGTTGTTGAACGACGCATGCACGTGAGCGATGCCGTCCGCGATGTTCTTGCGGACCTTCTTGCTCACACGACGTGCTGCCGTGTTGGCAGGTGCTTTAGCCATGGTTATCTTCTCTCATCTTAATGAACGGCGACACCCAGACGATCACTTCTTACCAGCGATCGACTTGCGCGGGCCCTTGCGGGTACGGGCATTGGTGCGGGTGCGTTGACCGCGCATGGGCAAGCCACGACGGTGACGGAAGCCGCGATAGCAGCCCAAGTCCATCAAACGCTTGATGTTGATCGAGATTTCACGGCGCAGGTCACCTTCAATGGTGATCTTTGCCACTTCGTCCCGGATTTTTTCCAAATCGCCGTCCGTCAGGTCTTTGATCTTCTTGTTGAACGGGATGCCGCTTGCTTCGCAGATTTTCTGCGCAGTGGTGCGACCGATGCCGTAAATAGAAGTCAAACCGATTTCGGTGTGCTTGTGCGGCGGAATGTTGATGCCAGCAATACGTGCCATAACTGTCCTCTGAAGGCGTGTGTCGTCGCTAAACCAGGATCAACCCTGGCGTTGCTTGTGGCGGGGATCCGTGCAGATGACACGGACCACACCCTTGCGACGGATGATTTTGCAATTGCGGCACATCACTTTGACGGAAGCCGAAACTTTCATGATCTTCTCCTAAGCCGTTGAACTCAACGGGATTCGCCCACGTTTCCGGGGTCAACAAAAACTCAACTCACTTCGCCCGGAATACGATGCGAGCACGACTCAAATCATAGGGAGTCAGCTCCACGGTCACTTTGTCTCCTGGCAGGATGCGGATGTAGTGCATGCGCATTTTGCCGGAAATGTGACCGAGAACCACGTGCCCGTTCTCAAGCTTCACGCGAAAGGTGGCATTCGGGAGATTCTCCAGAATTTCACCCTGCATCTGGATGACGTCGTCTTTCGCCATGTCTTCCTAAGTTGCATTGACCAGCGTCACCGCGATCAGCTTGATTTAAAGTTTGCCTTTTTCAGCAGCGATTCGTACTGCTGAGACATCAGATAAGACTGAACCTGGGCCCAGAAGTCCATCGTGACCACCACGATGATCAACAGCGAGGTTCCGCCGAAATAGAAGGGGACGTTGTACTTGAGCACGAGGAACTCGGGCAGCAGGCACACGGCCGTGATGTAAACAGCACCCACCAGGGTCAGACGGGCGAGGATCTTGTCGATGTAACGCGCCGTTTGATCACCCGGGCGGATACCGGGAATGAATGCACCGCTCTTCTTCAGGTTGTCTGCGGTTTCACGGCTGTTGAACACCAGGGCCGTGTAGAAGAAGCAGAAGAAGACGATGGCAACAGAATACAAAATCACGTAGATCGGCTGACCAGGCGACAACATGCCGGCCAGGTCCTTCAACCAACGCATGCTCTCACCGGTGGCGAACCAACCCACTGCCGTGGCCGGCAGCAAGATGATCGACGAAGCGAAGATCGGAGGGATCACACCCGCCATGTTGACCTTCAGCGGCAGGTGCGACGATTGCCCACCGTACACGCGGTTGCCAACTTGACGCTTGGCGTAATTCACCAAGATCTTGCGTTGACCACGCTCAACGAAGACCACGAAATAAGTCACCAGGACGATCAGCGCCACGATGAAAATCGCCGCGGGGATGCTCATCGCACCGTTGCCGACCAGCCCGAACAAACCAGCGATCGCGCTGGGCAAACCCGCCGCAATACCGCCGAAGATCAGGATCGAAATACCGTTGCCCAGACCGCGCTCTGTGATCTGCTCACCCAGCCACATCAGGAACATCGTGCCCGCCGTCAAGCTCATCATCGTGGTGAATCGGAAACCGACACCAGGGCTGATGACCAGGCCAGCGGTCCCTTCCAGGGCCACGGCAATGCCGAAGGACTGGAACAGGGCCAAACCAAGCGTGGCGTACCGCGTGTACTGCGTCGTCTTGCGCCGCCCCGCCTCGCCTTCCTTTTTCAAGGCCTCGAGGGTGGGAACCACGTAGCCCATCATCTGCATGATGATGGACGCCGAGATGTAGGGCATGATGCCCAGCGCAAAGACGGTGAAGCGCGACAACGCGCCGCCCGAAAACATGTTGAACAGACTCAGGATGCCGCCTTGCTGGCCCTTGAACAACTGCTGCAACTGGGCAGGGTCGATACCAGGCACGGGGATGTGTGCCCCGATGCGGTAAACGACCAGCGCCAGCAGCAGGAAAACCAGGCGACGCCGGAGGTCGCCGAATTTTCCGCTTTGAGCCAGTTGATTGGGAGAAGTCGCCACGCTTGAATCCGTTCAGTCAGACGTCATCACTCAGCGATCGCGCCGCCAGCAGCCTCGATGGCCACCTTTGCAGCTGCAGTCGCGCCGATGCCCTTCAGGGACACCTTCTTGGTGAGTTCGCCGGTCTTGATCACTTTCACGACCTTGGCAATTTGCGGCACCAGACCGGCTTGCTTCAGGGTGAGGATGTCGACTTCGGCAACGCTCAGCACTTCCAGATCAGACAGGGTGATCTCGGCGTTGTACTTCAGCAGATGCGACTTGAAACCGCGCTTGGGCAGGCGACGTTGCAAAGGCATTTGACCGCCTTCGAAACCAACCTTGTGGTAGCCACCCGAACGCGACTTCTGACCTTTGTGACCGCGACCTGCGGTCTTGCCCAGACCCGAACCGATCCCGCGGCCAACACGGCGCTTGGAGTGCTTCGAACCCGAGGCGGGCTTGATGGTATTGAGTTCCATTAGATCACCTGAATCAGATAGCTGACCTTGTTGATCATGCCGCGAACGGCAGCGGTGTCCTCAAGGACAGCGGTGCTGTTCAAGCGACGCAGACCCAAGCCGCGCACGGTGTCACGGTGATCCTGACGGGTACCGATGACGCTGCGAACCAGCTTGACTGTGACTGTTTTCTTTTCGCTCATGACGGTTCTCCGGCGATCAGTTGAAGATGTCTTCAACCGACAGGCCACGCTTTGCAGCGACATTGGCCGGGGTGGTCGACTTGTTCAAGGCGTCGAACGTGGCGCGAACCATGTTGTAAGGGTTGCTCGAACCGAAGCTCTTGGCCACGATGTCGGTCACGCCCATCATCTCGAACACAGCGCGCATGGGGCCACCAGCGATGATGCCGGTACCAGCGGGGGCCGGGGCCAGCATGACGCGTGCAGCGCCGTGCTCACCGAACACCGTGTGGTAGACCGAACCATTCTTCAGGTTGACCTTGACCATGTTGCGACGGGCTTGTTCCATCGCCTTGGACACGGCCAGAGGCACTTCACGCGCCTTGCCCTTGCCCATGCCGACCTTGCCGTCGCCGTCGCCAACCACGGTCAGGGCAGCGAAGCCCATGATCCGACCGCCCTTGACCACTTTGGTCACGCGGTTCACCTGGATCATCTTCTCGCGCAAACCGTCGTCACGACCTTCGTCAGCGACCTTGGGTTGAAATTTAGCCATTTGAATTCCTTCTTCCGGTACGCGGCTTAGAACTGAAGACCGGCTTCGCGAGCCGCTTCAGCCAATGCCTTGACACGGCCGTGGTAGGCAAAGCCCGCACGGTCGAAAGCCACCTTCTCGACGCCGGCAGCCTTCGCCTTTTCGGCGATACGCTTGCCAATCAGCGTGGCAGCGTCCACGTTGCCACCCTTGCCAGCCGCGCCCAGTTGAGTGCGGATTTCCTTTTCGGCGGTTGAGGCCGAAGCGATGACGGTGTTGCCGTCGCCGGAGATCACGCTGGCGTAGATGTGCAGGTTGGTGCGGAACACCGTGAGACGCGCGGCGCCCTGGAGCGCGATGCGTGCACGGGTTTGACGCGAGCGACGCAGGCGCTGTTCTTTCTTGTTGGTAGACATGAATCAGCTCCTTACTTCTTCTTGGTCTCTTTCAAGACCACGCGCTCGTCGGCATAACGAATGCCCTTGCCCTTGTAGGGCTCGGGCGGACGGAAAGCGCGCACTTCTGCGGCGATCTGGCCGACGACCTGACGATCCACACCCTTGATCAGCACTTCGGTCTGAGACGGGGTCTCGACCTTGATGCCGGCGGGCATGTCCTTGACGACTGGGTGAGAGAACCCGATTTGCAGGTTCAGCTTCTGGCCTTGGGCTTGGGCACGGAAGCCCACGCCGACCAGGGTCAGCTTTTTCTCGAAACCCTTGCTCACGCCGTTGACCATGTTGTTCAACAGGGCGCGAATGGTACCGGACATGGCATCAGCTTCAGTGCTGCTGTCGGCCGGCGCCACGCTCAACACACCGGCGTCGTTCTTCACGGCGACCAGGCGATGCTGAGGGCGGGTCAGGGTGCCCAGGGCGCCCTTGACGGTGATTTGTTCTGCAGAGATCTGCACGTCCACACCCTTCGGGACGGCGATCGGCATTTTTCCTACGCGGGACATTGCGATGCTCCTGAAGGTTAGGCGACGTAGCAGAGCACTTCACCACCGATACCGGCAGCGCGTGCTTTGCGATCAGTCATCACACCCTTGGGAGTCGTCACGATGGCAACACCCAGGCCGTTTTGGACCTGAGGAATGTCGTGGCGACCCTTGTAGATGCGAAGGCCGGGACGGCTGACTCGCTCGATGCGCTCGATGACCGGGCGACCAGCGTAATACTTCAGCGAAATTTCCAGCGCAGGCTTGGTAGCCTCGCCAGCAACGACGTAAGAGTCGATGTAACCTTCGTCCTTAAGGACCTGGGCGATCGCGACTTTCAGCTTTGATGACGGCATCGAAACGCTGGTTTTTTGAACCATTTGTGCGTTGCGAATGCGAGTCAGCATGTCGGCGATGGGATCACTCATGCTCATGGAATAACTCCTGTTCCTAGCCGATTACCAGCTTGCCTTGGTGACACCAGGGATGTCGCCAGCGAAAGCCAATTCACGAATCTTGGAACGACCCAAGCCAAATTGGCGGAACGTGCCACGCGGACGACCAGTCAAGCCGCAACGATTGCGCAGACGGGTCGGGTTTGCATTGCGGGGCAGCTTTTGCAGTTCAAGACGAGCGAGGTATCGCTCTTCGTCGGACTTCTTGGCATCATTGATGATGCCCTTCAGTTCGGCGTACTTCTTGGCGTATTGCGCCACCAGCTTTTCGCGCTTTTCTTCGCGTTGCTTCAGAGACAGTTTTGCCACGGTCTACCTCAGTTCTTGAAGGGGAACTTGAACGCGGTCAACAGGGCCTTGGCCTCGTCGTCCGTGTTCGCGCTGGTGGTGATGCTGATGTTCAGACCACGGATCGCGTCGATCTTGTCGTACTCGATTTCCGGGAAAATGATCTGTTCTTTCACACCGACGTTGTAGTTGCCACGGCCATCGAACGAACGACCGGAGATACCGCGGAAGTCACGGACGCGGGGCAGCGACACGGTGACGAAGCGGTCCAGGAATTCGTACATGCGGACACCACGCAGGGTGACCATGCAGCCGATGGGCATGTTTTCGCGGATCTTGAAACCGGCGATGGCCTTGCGCGACATGGTGACCACGGGCTTTTGGCCGGCGATCTTGGTCAGGTCGCTCACAGCGTGCTCCATGACCTTCTTGTCGGACACCGCTTCCGAGACACCCATGTTCAGGGTGATCTTGGTCAGGCGGGGCACTTCCATCACGGACTTGTAGCCAAACTTCTCAACGAGGGCCGGAACGACCTTCTCGCGGTAGAAGTCTTGCAGGCGTGCAGTTTGTTGAGTCATCTTGAACCTCAAGCCTTGATTTCTTCGCCGCTGGACTTGAAGACGCGAACTTTCTTGCCGTCTGCCAGGAGCTTGATGCCAACGCGATCAGCCTTGCCGGTGGCGGCATTGAAGATGGCAATGTTGGACTGATGAATGGGCATGGTCTTGTCAACGATGCCGCCGGTGGTGCCCTTCATGGGATTGGGGCGAACGTGCTTCTTGACCACGTTCACGCCGTCGACCACCAGGTGGCTGTCGTCAACGCGGACCGAAACGGTGCCGCGCTTACCTTTGTCGCGACCGGCCAAAACGATGACCTGGTCGCCTGTGCGAATCTTGTTCATGGGCTGTGTGTCCTTTGCGGTTGCGCCGGAGGTTCAGAGAACTTCAGGAGCCAGGGACACGATCTTCATGAAGCGCTCGGTACGCAGTTCACGCGTCACGGGGCCGAAGATGCGGGTGCCGATGGGCTCCAGCTTGGCATTCAACAGCACAGCTGCATTGCCATCAAACTTGATGAGCGAACCGTCTTGACGACGAACACCCTTGGCGGTGCGGACGACCACAGCGCTGTAGACTTCGCCTTTTTTGACGCGACCACGAGGAGCAGCTTCTTTGATGCTGACCTTGATGATGTCGCCAATACCGGCGTAACGACGCTTGGAGCCACCGAGCACCTTGATGCACATGACGCTCTTGGCACCCGTGTTGTCAGCGACGTCAAGTCGCGATTGCATTTGAATCATGGTGTACTTACCCCAACTTGGCTTTTCGGCTGCGCAAAAGCTGCACAACAACGAACAGTCAGTCTTGGGCCCGTAGAACGGGCGGATCTGAAATAAAGCCTGAGCCCTTGATTTACCCGCCGCAGCAACCGACTTGAGTTTTCATCAAGAGGATCGAGGGACTTGGGCTGGAACTCAAACCTTGTTTCAGCGAAGAAATCGATTATGCACCCGTTTTGACGCCAACGTCAACCTTTGCGTGATTTTTTCTTCAATGCCAAGCCCAAACCTCCGAGCCCGAACAAACAGAAGATCGATGGCTCCGGCACCGCACTCACGTCTCCGCTCCGAACCAGCCAGGCATAGGAGCCGCCCCAACGCCCACCATCGTTCGGACCCAAGGCGAATTGCCCATCGTCCTCGAAATCAAAGACCCAGTGGGCGCCAGGCTCTGGCTCGAACGCCTGCGCCGCCCAATATTCACCATGCTCGGGGCCCAGGTTGCGGATGAAACCACCGGGCACCTGGCTCACTGCCAGCGCGTCCACTCCTTGAGGACGACCGAAGCCCGCCTGTTCTTGACCTTGCTCATCGTAGTAAGACAACAAGCCCAGGTTCTCGTAGAACATGTAGCTCATCTCGCTGCGGGGGCTGCGGATGCCATAGCCCAGGTCAGAGCTGCCGTCGTAAGCGCCACGGTAGTCATAGCCCAGCCCATGGATCGGCAATGCATTGGGCAGACGCCAACCCGAAAGACCATGAACCGTGACATTGGCTGCCCACGTGGAAGCATCCTCCCAAGTCATCTGACCGTTAGCGCTGTGACCCGAGGTCTTGGCAAAGTTCGCATCGGCCAGCCAGGTGATGTTCAACACGGTGTCGTAGAAAGCCTCGTAACCGTTGACGGAGGCGTCAAGGTCCCGGCCTTGCAATTCGGCGTGGGCCAGGGAAGCAGACAAGGCCGCGCAGACGGCCAGCGCGGCCGTGGCCACGCGGGCGAACAATTTCTTGAAAGGCATGCGCCACTCCCTGTGTTTCGAACAAGCAGCCAGCTTATCCAAAATCCAGGGGCCGCATCCCCCTTGATCAGGCGGTGCCGCCGACCGTCAAGCCATCGATGCGCAAGGTCGGTTGCCCCACACCCACCGGCACGCTTTGCCCCTCTTTGCCGCAGGTGCCAACGCCGCTGTCGAGCTCGAGGTCATTGCCGATCATGCTGACGCGGGTGAGCGCGTCGGGGCCATTGCCGATCAGGGTCGCGCCCTTGACCGGGTATTGGATCTTGCCGTCTTCGACCCAGTAAGCCTCGGAAGCCGAGAAGACGAACTTGCCACTGGTGATGTCGACCTGGCCGCCACCGAAATTGACGGCGTACAGGCCACGCTTGATGGAGGCGACGATTTCCTGAGGGTCCTTGTCGCCGGCCAACATGTAGGTGTTGGTCATGCGCGGCATGGGGGTGTGGGCGTAACTTTCGCGGCGACCATTGCCCGTGGGCTTGGTCTTCATGAGGCGCGCGTTGGTGGCGTCCTGGATGTAGCCGCGCAGGATGCCGTCTTCGATGAGGACGGTGCGCTCGGTGGCACAGCCTTCGTCGTCGATGTTGAGCGAGCCGCGGCGATCGGGGATGGTGCCGTCGTCGAGCACGGTGACGCCCTTGGCCGCCACGCGCTGGCCGACGCGTCCGGAAAAGATGCTGGACCCCTTGCGGTTGAAATCGCCTTCGAGGCCATGGCCAACGGCTTCGTGCAAGAGGATGCCGGGCCAGCCGTTGCCGAGGACCACGGTCATCTCGCCAGCAGGCGCAGGGCGGGCTTCCAGGTTGACGGAGGCGGCGTGCACGGCCTGGTCGACGTAGCGCTGCAGCATGTCGTCGGTGAAGTAGGCCAGGCCGAAGCGGCCACCACCACCAGAGGAGCCAACTTCACGGCGACCGTTTTGTTCAGCGATGACGGTGAGCGACAGGCGAACCAGCGGCCGCACGTCGGCGGCCAGGGTGCCGTCGGCGCGGGCCACCATCACGACGTCGTACTCACAGCCCAGGCCGGCCATGACCTGCACCACGCGCGGGTCCTTGGCGCGGGCGCGCTTTTCGATGTTCTCGAGCAGGGCCACCTTTTCCGCACTGTCCAGCGAGGCGATGGGGTCGAAGGCGGGGTACAGGGTGCGGCTGCCGGCCACGGTTTGCGAACCGACCTTGACCCGCCGGCTTTGGCCGGCCGAAGCAATGGTGCGCACCGTGCGGGCGGCGTCAAGCAAGGCGGCTTCGGAGATGTCGTCGGAGTAGGCGAAGGCGGTTTTCTCACCGGCCACGGCGCGAACGCCCACGCCCTGGTCGATGCCGAAACTGCCGGACTTGACGATGCCTTCTTCAAGGCTCCAGCCTTCGGAGCGGGTGTACTGGAAGTACAGGTCCGCGTCGTCCACCCGGTGCTCGGTGATGACCTTGAGGGCCTTGAGCAGGGTGGATTCGTCCAGACCGTAGGGCGCGAGCAGGAGTTCGCGGGCGGTGTGGAGGCGTTCGATGGTGGCGTCAACAGCAATCATGGGGTCATTGTAGGAGCCTTGCCTTGGCCCGTCGATCAAATGGGGATCACAAATGCAAAAGGGCCTGCACGCGCAATTGCTCTTCGGGCGGGAAGTTGGATTTGACGTAAGCGGCGATCTCGGCCTTGCGCTGTGCGTCCGACAGGTTGGTGGCTTTTTGCAGGCGGTCCCATTCGGCCTTGGCCGCGTTCAGGCGGCGCTCCCAATCGGCCCAGTCGGCATCGGCCTTGTCGAGGCGGTCGGCGGCGGCCTCGCCATAGCGCGCAACGCGTTCGGCGCGCACGGCGGCGGGGTCTTTGCCCGGGGCCATCTGCGGCACGGGCTCGCCAGGATCAGGTGGGGGCGGCTGGCCGGATTCAAGCTGCGCGTAGTACTCCTGGAAGTGCTGCTCGTCGTCCTTGAAAAAGGCCTCGGCCCAGGGCTGCCCCAGGATCTGTCGGCGGACGGAGCGTTGCTCTTCGAACACGGGCATCCAGGTGCTCCGGTCGGACTGGACGAATTTGTTGCGCCAGCTGTAGGTGCGGACCTGCCAGTATTTGTCCCAGATGGCCATGATCTGCGCGGCCAGCTCATCGCCGTTGGCGCGCCTGGCTTCGTCCTGGACCAGGCCCCGGATTTCCTCGATGGTGACCTCGCCAAGCCCTAGCACGTAGTACTCGAAGCGGCTGCGCAGGCCCGGGCAAGGCTTGAGTTTCTTGTCGCTGACGCACCAGTCACCCGCAGGCTCGGTCCCGGCAAAGGAGCCTTCCTTGAAAAGGCGCACGCGCACCTGGTCCGGCGTTCGCGCCTGCGTGGTCGCCACGCCGCTGGCCGCCGAGTCCTTGCTGCCCCCGATGAAGCCCCAGCCTTTGCTGTCGTGGCGGGCATCCTGCCCCGGCACCGTTGGGGCCTCGGTGGACGAGCGCTGCCAGAGCACCACGCTGCCCACCCCGATGACCACGGCCAACAAGCCGGTCACCCACATTCCACGCATCTGCATCACACATGTCCTGTCTAAGCCAGGAAAGGTCCCGGCTGCCTGCATTATTCGGGCAAGTCACGGCCTCCGCACCCGGGAAAGCTATGACGTCAAACGGCAACAAGGGCCGCCTCTTGTGAAGGCGACCCTTGTCGAGTCCGGGGGGCCGGAGGTGTCCGGCCCGGCGCTAAACCATCACAGGAAGGCCCACTTCAGGCGATTGGCGTGCTGCTTGTAGAAGGCCGTTGGCTCAGGCGCGCCTTTGCCGATGCCACCGAAGACCTGGTTGACTTCGTCCAGGTGGTTCCATGGGTAGTTGTCCTTGATGACCTTGCCCCAGTGGCTGGAGCACTGCGACACCAGGCCATCGTTGGCCTCGCCTTTGAAGTAGTCGGCGGTGTAGGCCAGGATGGCATCAGAGATGTCGCTGCTGTTGGTCTTGACCGAGGTGCCGGAGAAAGAATAGAACAGGATGCTGTTGCCGGCCACTTTGGCGCTGCTGGGGCCCTGGCCACAGTTGGTGGTGGGCGCGCCAGCGGGGTACTTGGCGTTGAAAGCCGCGGCACCGGGGGTGCTCAGGGCGTTCAATGCCGTCAGCAGATCGGTGTCGCTGGTGGTCTTGTTGCCGGTCAACCAAGAGATCAGCTTCAAACCGGCCGTGGCGGTCTGGTCGAAGCCGCCACCAGGGGTGGTGCCCGCCAAAATGTCATCGGCGACCTTGCTCCCGAAGTGGGTGCCGGCCACGGTGGAGACGCTGGCCACCATCGTGGGAACGGTACCGGCAGCGTAACGCACGGTGGGGCCGCCATGGCTGTGGCCGATCAGGTTGAACTTCTTGACGCCGTCTTTCGCGGCCCATTGCTTCATTTGCTGGATCAGCTCTTCACCGCGGAATTCGGTGGTTTGCGAAGGATTGACCGAGGCGATGTAGACGGTGGCGCCGTCGTCGCGCAGGGTGTTGGGGATGTTGTAGAAGTACTGGATGCCCAAAATGTTGTCGAAGCCGATGAAGCCGTGGACCAGCACCAGCGGGTACTTGGTCTTGGAACCGGTGCCCGCATGGGCGGCGGGGGCTGCGAGGGCGCCGGTCACGGCGATGGCGGCGCACACGGCGCGCAGAGCGAATCCGAATTTCATGGCGAAGTCTCCTAAGTAATTACGACAATCGTTATACGAACGATGCGCGGAGTATTTCGTGAAATAGTCGCCATGGCGCTGGGGTTAGCCCTTGAGGCCCGGGTTTGCCCCGTCCCTTGCCGAGAGGGTCGAGGAACAAAAAATGCCAATGGGACGGGTCAGGCTGATTCGTCGGATTGCCGCCAGCGCAACGCCTGCTCGTACAGGGCTTTGCGGGGCAGCCGGGTGACATCGGCCACCAGGCCCGCCGCCTGTTTGACCGGCAAATGCTCGGCCAAGGCCTTGAGCAGGGCCAGCACCTCGGGGGAAAAGCCCTCGGGGGCATTGCCAGCGCTGGCGGCATGAACCACCAGCACGAATTCCCCCCGGTCGCGGTGGGGCTGCGCCTTGAGCCAATCGGGCAACTGGGCGATGCCCAGGGTGGCGACTTCCTCGAACTGCTTGGTCAGTTCTCGGCACAGGGTGATCTGGCGATGGGCAGCCTGGGTTTGCAGGTCGCGGGCCAGGTCGTCGATGCGGTGCGGGGCTTCGAACAGCACCACGCTGCCCGGCCAGGCCAGGGCCTCGTCCAGCGCGGTCATTCGGGCCGCGCCCTTGGCGGGCAGGAAACCGGCGAAATGGAAGGCGGTGCCAGCGGTGTCCCCCGCCACGCTGAGCGCGGTGGTGACGCTGCTGACGCCGGGGATGGGCACCGCGCGCAAGCCGGCCGCCTGGACACGGGCCACCAGTTGGGCCCCGGGGTCGGACACGGCGGGCGTGCCCGCATCACTGACGTAGGCCACGCGCTGCCCCTGCTGCAAGGCTTCGATGACCTGCTGGGCCGAGCCCGCCTCGTTGTGCTGGTGCACGGCCATCATGCGTTTGTCCAGGCCCAGGTGGCGCAGCAGCCCACCCGTGACGCGGGTGTCTTCGCAGGCCACGGTGTCGACCAGCGACAGAACCTGGATGGCGCGCAAGGTCAGGTCGGCCAGGTTGCCGATGGGCGTGGCGACCAGGTAAAGCGCCCCTTTGGGATACTGCTGGCCAGCGGCCGCGTGAGAAGCGGCCTGGAGCAGCACATTGGCATCGATGGTCACGACGAAATCCCGGGGAGATGAAGCGGAAGGCCGCGCCCTGGCCTATTTGCAGGCGCAAGGTCTGGAGCTGGTGGAGCGCAATTATCGGGTCGCGCGCGGTCCGTCGGCGCGCGGCGCGGAAGTCGACCTCATCATGCGCGACAACCGGGACGGCACGCTGGTATTCGTGGAGGTGCGGCAGCGCAGCAGCGCGGACCATGGCGGCGCGGCGGCCAGCGTGGGCCGCGGCAAGCAGCAACGCTGCATCCGCGGCGCGCGGCATTACCTGATGCAACTGAATCCCTGGCCGCCCTGCCGCTTCGACGTGGTCGCCATCGACGGCGATGTGCTGGAGTGGATCGTGGCCGCCTTCGATACCTCGGGATAGACCTTATCATCGGCCTTCATGTCGGACACTCAATTTCAGCCAGCGTTCTCGCAGCAGCCCTTCCTGGAAACCGCCGATGTGCTGTACCAGTCGGCGGATCGGCTGGCGCTGCACCTGCACTATGCCGCCCAGGCCATCACGCACACCCTGACCGCGGGCGGCAAGGTGCTGTGCGCGGGCGTGGCCGAGGCCGAATGGCTGGCCCGCCAGACCGCATCGTTGCTGGTCAAAGGCGTGAACCGCGAACGCCCCCCCTTGGCGGCTTTCGCCGTGCCGGGCCAGGACGACAACCTCGTTGCGCAAGTTCGTGCCCTGGGCCACCCTGGCGACATTTGGCTGGCGTTTTCGCTGGAACGAGACGAACCCGCGCTGGTGGCCGCCACCGAGGCCGCACGCGAACAGGATCTGACCCTGGTGCTCTTCACCGGAGAGGCCGCCTCGGTGCTGGGGCCCCTGCTGAGAGACACCGACGTCTGGGTGCCCTTGCCCGGACACCAGGCGGCCCGGCTGTACGCCGTGGCCTGGCTGGCCTTGCACAGCCTGTGCGAGGCGGTCGACACCCATTTGTTAGGAGACGAGGCTTGAAGAAGACCATCAACACATTGAACCTGGGCCGACTGGGCCGCTGGACGGCGCTGGCGCTGGCCCTGAACATGGCCGCTGGCTGCGCGCCGCTGGTGCTGGGCTCGGCCATCGGCGGCGCCTTCGTGGCCTCCGACCGCCGCACCTCCGGCACCCAGCTGGAAGACAAGAGCATCGAACTCAAGGCCGGGTCGCGCATCCGCGAAACGGTCACCATCGGCGCCCACGTCAATGCCACGGCCTACAACCGCATGGTTTTGCTGACCGGCGAAGTGGCCAGCGAAGCCGACCGGGCCGCGGTGGAACAAGCGGTGGCCCGGGTCGAGAACGTGCAGTCGGTGGTCAATGAACTCGCCGTGATGGGCGTCAGCTCATTGGGATCACGCTCCAGCGATGTGCTGATCAACGGCAAGATCAAGGCCAGCTTCGTGGACGCCCGCGACATGTTCTCCAATGCCTTCAAGGTCGTGGTCGAACGCGGCGATGTCTACTTGCTGGGCCTGGTCACCGAACGCGAAGCCAACCGCGCGGCCGAAGTGGCCTCCGGCGTGAGTGGCGTGACCAAGGTGGTCAAGGTGTTCAGCCTGATCACCGAGGACGAACTGGCCCGCAGGACGCCTGCCCCGGCGCCTCAAGCCACGGCACCGGCCGCGTCCAACCCCTGATCAGCGCAGGCGGCGGATGAGGCTGGACGTGTCCCAGCGGCCGCCGCCCATCTGCTGCACATCGGCGTAGAACTGGTCGATCAAGGCCGTGGCGGGCAAACGCGCGCCCAGGCGCCGGGCTTCGTCCAGGCACAAGCCCAGGTCCTTGCGCATCAGGTCGACCGCGAAACCGAAGTCGAACAGATCGTTGACCATGGTCGGGCCACGGTTCTGCATTTGCCAGCTGCCCGCAGCACCCTGCGTGATGACGCCCAAGACGGACTGCATGTCCAGGCCGGCGGTCTGGCCAAAAGCCAGGGCCTCTGACAAGCCTTGCAGCAAACCCGCCACACAGATCTGGTTGACCATCTTGGCCAACTGGCCGGAACCGCTGGCACCCAGCAGCGTGACCGCGCGGGCGCAGGCCTGCATCACGGGCTGCACGCGCTTGAACGCCTCGGCATCGCCGCCGCACATGATGGTCAGCACCCCATTGATGGCCCCCAGGTTGCCACCCGAGACCGGCGCATCGATGAAATGCAGGCCCTGGTCTTGGGCGACCTGGGCCAGTTCGCGCGCCACCTCGGCCGAGGTGGTGGTGTGGTCCACCAGCACGCTGCCGTCGGGCATGGCCCCGAAGGCCCCTTCGGGGCCCATGGCAACGCTGCGGAGGTCGTCGTCGTTGCCCACGCAGGTGAACACGATCTGGGCTTCGCGCACCGCTTCACGTGGCGAGACCGCCCAGGCGCCGCCGTGCTCGGCCACCCAGGCCAGGGCCTTGGCCTGCGTGCGGTTGTAGACCGTGACCTGGTGCCCTGCCTTGAGCAGGTGCGCGGCCATGGGCGCGCCCATGGTGCCCAAGCCGAGGAAAGCCACCTTGTGCGGCACAACGGCCTCGTAGGTTTTGCTCACGGTCATCAGACGATCTTGAAGTGCTCGGTGCCGGAAGAAAGGTCCAGGCTGCGCGCGCGCTGGCTGTTGAGCTTGATCTGCAGGCGCAGGTCGTTGACGGAGTCGGCGTTGCGCAGGGCATCTTCAAACGTGATGTCGTTGCTCTCGAACAAGTCGAACAGCGCCTGGTCGAAGGTCTGCATGCCTTGCTCGCGCGACTTCTTCATGATTTCCTTGATCTCGCCGACCTCGCCCTTGAAGATCAGGTCACTGATCAGCGGCGTGTTGAGCAGGATCTCGACGGCGGCGGCGCGGCCCTTGCCTTCCTGGCGCGGCAGCAGCCGCTGCGAGACCAGCGACTTGAGGTTGAGCGACAGGTCCATCAGCAACTGCGCACGGCGCTCTTCGGGGAAGAAGTTGATGATGCGGTCGAGCGCCTGGTTGGCACTGTTGGCATGCAGCGTGGCCATGCACAAGTGGCCGGTTTCGGCGAAGGCCACGGCATGTTCCATGGTCTCGCGGTCGCGGATTTCGCCCATCAGGATCACGTCAGGCGCTTGGCGCAGGGTGTTCTTCAGCGCCATTTCCCAGCCATCGGTGTCGATGCCGACCTCGCGCTGCGTCACGATGCAGTTCTTGTGCGGGTGCACGAACTCCACCGGGTCTTCGATCGTGATGATGTGGCCGTAGGTGTTCTCGTTGCGGTGGTCGACCATGGCCGCCAGCGTGGTCGACTTGCCCGAACCCGTGCCCCCCACCAGGATGACCAGGCCGCGCTTGTTCATCGCGACCTCCTTGAGGATCTGCGGCAGGCCCATGGCGTCGATGGTGGGCAGTTGCTGGGGAATGGTCCGCAGCACCATGCCGACGAAGCTCTGCTGCACGAACACGTTCACGCGGAAGCGCCCCACCCCGCCCGGCGAGATGGCGAAATTGCATTCCTTGGTGCGCTCGAACTCGGCGGCCTGCTTGTCGTTCATGATCGAACGGGCCAGGGCCATGGTGTGCTGCGCCGTCAGGGGCTGGGGCGACACCTTGGTGACCTTGCCATCGACCTTGATGGCCGGCGGGAATTCAGCCGTCAGGAACAAGTCGGACCCCCCACGCGCCACCATCAGCTTGAGCAGATCGTTGATGAACTTGGAGGCCTGATCGCGTTCCATGGCGTGAATCCCGTGAATGTTTGGACTGTGTGAGTGAACTGTAAATCAACCGGCCGTCAGCAGGGCGCCCAGGCGCGCGCTGAGCTGGCGCATGCGCAGCGACAGGCGGCGGGCGATGCCGGCCATCAGGGCAAAGCCCAGGCGCGGGTCTTCGATCGCGAATTCATCGAGCGCGCTGCGCGTGACCACGGCCAGCGAGCAACGGCTCAAGGTCTGGCAGGAAGCGAACCGCGCCCCCGCATCGAGCAATGACATTTCGCCCAAGACGTCCCCTTCCCTCAGCTCGGCCAGGCGCGCACGCTCACCCGCCGGCTGCACGCGGTCGACCGCCACGAGGCCTTCCAAGATGATCAGTGCATAGTCGCCTTTTTCATCCTGGACAATCAACTCCCGGCCGGCCGGGACGGTGACGAATTCGAGGTGATTGCGCAGTTTTTCGCACTCGGGCTCGCCCATCAGGCTGGTGAAGGTGTCGTCGAGCCAGGCCTTGAGCAGCAGGGCAACGCCGGTGTGCGGGTCCAGCGCCTGGGCGCCCACGACCAGGGCGCGCGAGGTCCAGGCCGAAGCGGCCCGAGAGGTCTCGGGGCGTTCCATGAACTGGGTGGAAAAGAAACCTTCGTCGTCGGCCTCGCGCTCCTCCGAGGAGTTCTCGCCAGGGCCTGCCATCTTGAATCGGTCCAGCAAACTTCTCATGTCAGCCCGGGAAGTTTTCGGGCGTCTTGGCCCTGGACCGGGCTTCCGCGGGCGAGATCAGGTTGCGGCGCACCAGGTCGGAGAGGTTCTGGTCGAGCGTCTGCATGCCGGCGCTGTTGCCGGTCTGGATGGCGGAGTACATCTGGGCGATCTTGTTTTCGCGGATCAGGTTGCGGATGGCGGCGTTGGCCACCATGATTTCGTGGGCGGCCACGCGGCCCGAGCCATCCTTGAGCTTGCACAGTGACTGCGAGATCACCGCCACCAGCGATTCGGACAACATGGCGCGGACCATGTCCTTTTCAGCGGCGGGGAAGACATCGACCACGCGGTCAATCGTCTTGGCGGCACTGGACGTGTGCAGGGTGCCGAAGACCAAGTGGCCGGTTTCAGCGGCCGTCAACGCCAGGCGGATGGTTTCCAGGTCGCGCATTTCGCCCACCAGGATGCAGTCCGGGTCTTCGCGCAGCGCCGAGCGCAGCGCGTTCGAGAAGCTCATGGTGTGCGGACCGACCTCGCGCTGGTTGATCAGGCATTTTTTGGATTCGTGCACGAACTCGATCGGGTCTTCGACCGTCAGGATGTGGCCGTATTCGGACTCGTTCAGGTGGTTGACCATGCCGGCCAGCGTGGTCGACTTGCCCGAACCGGTGGGGCCGGTGACCAGCACCAGGCCGCGCGGACGCAGGGCCAGGTCGGCGAAGATCTTGGGCGCGTTGAGCTGTTCCAGGGTCAGGATCTTGGACGGAATGGTCCGGAACACGGCGCCGGCGCCCCGGTTCTGGTTGAAGGCGTTGACACGGAAACGGGCCAGGCCCTGGATCTCGAACGAGAAATCGCACTCCAGCGTCTCTTCGTACATCTTGCGCTGGGCGTCGTTCATGATGTCGTACACCATGTCGTGGACCTGCTTGTGGTCCAGCGCATCGACGTTGATGCGCCGCACATCCCCGTGAACCCGGATCATGGGGGGCAAACCCGCCGACAAGTGCAGGTCAGACGCTTTGTTCTTGACCGAGAAGGCGAGAAGTTGGGTGATATCCATGGATGATTGGGGCCGGATTCCTTGACAGACCATTATGGCGACGATCACCAACAAGCGACAACTCGTGCAAAGCCGAATAGAGCAGGCTTGTTCAAAAGTGGACCGTCCGGCCGATGGTGTCACATTGCTGGCCGTGAGCAAGACCTTCCCGGCGGCCGATGTGCGCGAAGCTTTCGAGGCCGGCCAGCGCCGCTTCGGTGAAAACTACGTCCAGGAAGCCATCGACAAGATGGCGGAACTGGCCGATCTGCGCACCCAGATCGAGTGGCACCTGATCGGCCCGCTCCAGAGCAACAAGACCCGCTTGGTGGCCGAGCACTTCGACTGGGTTCAGTCGGTCGACCGCCTCAAGATCGCCCAACGCCTGAACGAACAGCGGCCCGCGCACTTGCCGCCGCTGCAGGTCTGCATCCAGGTCAACACCAGCGGTGAAGACAGCAAAAGTGGGGTCGATCCGTCAGGTGCCCTGGCTTTGGCCCAGGCCGTGGCCCAACTGCCCCACCTGCGATTGAGGGGGGTCATGGCCCTGCCGGCGCCCAGCAACGATGCATCCACCCAACAACAATCCCTGAAAAAAGTACGGGAAGTGTTTGATGAGCTTCGTCACAACGGGTTAACACTGGATACTTTGTCGATGGGGATGAGCGCCGACCTCGAAATGGCCGTGGAACAAGGGTCAACCATGGTACGAATTGGCACCGCCCTGTTTGGACAACGCTGACAGCCCAGATAAGATCACGCCCTGAAGAAGGCGCCATGGATCACCACTCTCCGCATTACCTGTTAGTTGATGATCACAGCCTCATCCGTGAAGGGATGATGCACGCCATCCGCAGCCTGCAGCCATCGGCGCGCTTCTCGCAGGCCAATACCTGCCGGGGCGCCCTGTCGCAACTGGCCGGCGCCAGCGCCGACCCGATCGACGCCATCTTGCTGGACCTGGGCCTGCCCGACAGCAGTGGGGTCGACACGCTCAAGCACGTGCGCCAGGTGGCTCCCACCCAGCGGATCGGCATCATCACGGGCAGCACCGACGCGCAACTGGCGCTGGAATGCATCCACCATGGGGCCTCGTGCTTCATCCCCAAGCTGGGCGAGCTCGATGGCTTCATGACGGCGCTGCAGGCCCTGGTCGAAGGCCGCCTGCATTTCCCGGCCGACCTGCTGTCCAACCCGGGCGCCATGCCCGATTCGCCCGACCTGGTGCCCAGCGTCAAGCTCACGCCCCGCCAGAAAGACGTGCTGACCTGGATCACGCGCGGCTGCTCCAATCCCGTCATCGCCACGGCCCTGGGCATCAGCCCGGAAACCGTGAAGCTGCACGTGAGCGCCATCTTCCGGGCTTACAAGGTGCACAGCCGGACGCAGCTGGTGCTGCTGTGCTCACGCCAGGCGCCCGCCGAGGAGCAGCTACCGTGAGTTGGTGGCGCGGCTCCATCAAGGGGCTCGCGCCCATCGAGTCCCGCATCGACCTGCAATTGCTTCAAGACAGCTGGCGCATCACGCCCAGCTCGGTTTTGTCGCAGATCCCGGCCCTGCTGTTGCTGATCTGGATGGTGAAGGACTCGCCCCTGCCGCGCTGGCACTGGGCCGCGCCCGCCGTCGGATTGATGCTGGTGTGGGCGGCTGTGGGCCTGATGACGCAGCGATTCCAGCGTTTCGGCATCGCGGCCTCCGGTTACCGCACCTGGCGCGCCGCCCTGGTCGGCTGGCACCTGCTGCAAAGCGTGCTGTGGGGGCTCATGGGCGTGGCGCTGCTGGGCGTGGCCACCTCCAGCTGGAAGATGAGCCTGGTGGCGGCCGTCGTGGTCTATGGCTACACACTGATGCTGGTGCTGGTGCACGACTGGATCGTCGGCTTCTTCGGCAGTTTTCCGCTGCTGATGCTGGTGAGCATGCGCCTGTTGGTGGACCAGGAGGACAGTTCGGTCTACCTGGCCGTGGTGCTGATCCTGTCCATGATCACCTGCATGTTCATCTCGTCGGGGATCAGCCGCCGCCTGCGCGAAGGCGCCCTGCTTCGCCATGAAAACGCTGCGCTGGTGCTGCAGCTGCGCCACGAAATCAACCAGGTGACCCTGGCCAAGGCCCTGGCCGAGGGCGCCGATCGGCAAAAGAGCGAGTTCTTCGCCGCCGCCAGCCACGACCTGCGCCAACCCCTGCACGTGATGATGCTGCTGACCAGCGCCCTCACCCCTTGGGTGCCCAAGGCCGAAGGGCAAGACCTGCTGTCCAAGATCAGCACCTCGCTCAAATCGCTGAGCACCCTGTTCGAGCGCATGTTCGACGTGGCCAGCATCGACGCGGAGCGGGTCGAGCACCAGCCTCAGGCGCTGGCCCTGTCGACCCTGTACCGTCGGCTGGACCACGAATTCGCGGTGCTCTGCGCGAACAAGGGCCTGAGCTGGCAGGTCGATGCCACCGACGCCTGGGTGCAGGCCGACCCCCACCTGACCGAACGCATCCTGCGCAACCTGCTGAACAACGCGGTGCGCTACACCCCCCAGGGGCATGTGCACCTGCGCGCCCGGGTGCGCGGACGTTGGGTGCTCTGTCAAGTTTGGGACAGCGGTGTGGGGGTGGCCCGGGAGCACCGCGAACGCATCTTCGACGACTACTTCCAGGCGCACAACACGGCGCGCCGGTCTGGTGAAGGCCTGGGGCTGGGCTTGGCGGTGGTGCGGCGACTGGCGCGCCTGGGCCGCGTGCAGGTCACCGTGCGGTCTCGCCTGGGGCGGGGGTCGTGCTTCTCCTTGCGCCTGCCGCTGCGCGAGGCGATCGTGACGCCGCCGCCCACGGCCTTGGCGGCCAGCGCCAGCCACACCGATCGCAAGGACCCACAACAGCGCGGCGTGGTGGTGGTGATCGACGACGAGCCCCAGGTGTTGGACAGCATGGCGCTGGTGCTGCGCCAGAACGGCTGGCAAGCCGCCACCGGCACCACGCCCCAAATCGCCGTGGAGGCTGTCGCCGCCCTGCAAACCACGGGCGACATGCCTCTGGGCGACCTGCCGGTGGCCGTGATCAGCGATTACCGGCTGGGCCTGAGCATCACGGGCCTGGAGGCCATCGCCCAATTGCGCTATGAGTTCGGCGAAGAGCTGCCCGCGTTCCTTCTAACGGCGGACGCCACCAGCGACCTGGGCTCGCGCGCTGCCAGCGTCGGTGTCACCCTGCTGCGCAAACCGCTGAACCCCAGCGAACTGGTCCGCATCCTGGATGCGGCATGATCATGCCCATGAGCACTTCCACCACCCCTTTCGACATCGCCTTCATCGGCGGCGGCAACATGGCCACTGCCATCATCGGGGGGCTGCTGCGGCAAGGCCGTCCGGCCGGCAGCATCCTGGTCATCGACCCCAGCGAAGAGCAACGCCAGCGCCTGCAGCAAAGCCTGGGCGTGACCGCCCTGCCCGCGCCCGACACCGCCTTGTCCACCGTCGCCACCGTGGTCTGGGCCGTCAAGCCGCAGCAGTTCAAGGACGCGGCCGCTGCCTGCGTGGCGCACGTCGGCAAAGCCTTGCATTACAGCGTGATGGCGGGCCTGCGCACCACCGACATGGCCAGACTGCTGGGCACGCCGCGCGTGGTCCGCGCCATGCCCAACACGCCAGCGCTGGTCGGGCAAGGCATCACCGGTTTGTTCGCGCGCCCGGAAGTCACGGAGGCGGAAAAGCAAGCCGTGCAGGACATGGTCGAGACCACCGGCCAGTGGCTGTGGGTGAAGCAGGAAAGTGACCTGGACGCCGTGACGGCCCTGTCGGGGTCGGGCCCGGCCTATGTGTTCTATTTCATCGAAGCCATGGTGCAGGCGGCCAGCGACATGGGGCTGGATGCCGAGCAGGGGCGCGCCTTGGCGCTGGCCACTTTCGCGGGGGCGACCACGCTGGCCACGCAATCGACCGAAACGCCATCGGTGCTGCGTGAGCGGGTCACGTCCAAGGGCGGCACCACCCATGCGGCGCTGAGCAGCCTGGAGGCGAGTGGCGTGAAGGCGGCGTTTGTGTCGGCCATGCGCGCAGCGCAGAAGCGGGCGGGTGAATTGGGCGATGAGTTTGGGCGCTAGCCGAAAGCGCAGTCCAACCCCAGCCCCACGAACACCGTCAGACCCAGCCAGTGGTTGAGGCGGAAAGCCTTGAAGCAGTCTTCGCGCTCACGGCGGCGGATCAGCCACCCATGCCACAAGGCCTGAGCCGCCGCAGTGGCCAGGCCCATGAAATACCAAAGCCCGCGCCCCGCCGCCTGGCCCACCATGGCCCAGCACGCGATGCACAACGTGTAGAACAACATCACGCCCACCACATCGAAACGCCCCAGGGTGATGGCCGACGTGCGCATGCCGATCTTGAGGTCATCGTTGCGGTCGACCATCGCGTACTCGGTGTCGTAGGCCAGCACCCAGCCCAGGTTGCCCAACACCAGCCACCAGGCCTCGGCCGGCACCGTGCCCCGCGTGGCGGTGTAAGCCATGGGAATGCCGAAGCTGAAAGCCACGCCCAGCACCGCCTGCGGCATCGAGAAAAACCGCTTGGTGAAGGGGTAGAGCACCGTCACGCCCAAGGCCCCGAAAGACCAGGCGATGGTGAGTGGGTTGGTGGTCAGCACCAGTCCGAACGAGGCCAAAGCCAGCACCGCACCCACGGCCAGCGCCTCTTTCACCGACAGGCGTCCGCTGGTGACGGGCCTCTGCGCCGTGCGCTGCACATGGCGGTCGAAGTCCTTGTCGGCCACATCGTTGACGGCGCAACCGGCGCTGCGCATCAGGATGGTTCCCAAGGTGAACACCAGCAGCAAGTGCCAGCCAGGAAAGCCGCCCGCCGCCAGCCACAAGGCCGAGAGCGTGGGCCACAACAGCAGCAACCAGCCCTGTGGGCGGTTCCAGCGGATCAGGTCCAGGTACAGCGACAGGCGCGACACAGGCAAAGGCAGGCTAGGGATGTTCACAGCAGGGGATTATCGAGACACTTGGCGGTCATTGGATCTGACCATAATCTGTCCGAGGTCTATTGTTGCCCCACTGAAAGGGAAGTGCTGTGAAAACTTTGCTGATGTACGACAAGCTGGTGCCCGTCAACCGCGAGCAACACCGGGGGTTGCGCGTGAAAGCGAGTGACAAGAAGCTGAATTTCGCGCGTGAAACCAATTCCGTGCTGCTGGCCGTGACCGAGCTGCCACTGGCCGCGCTGGATTTCCCTTGCGTGTTCGTGGCGTCCGGCGACCAGCACACGCTGGTGTCCGTGGTCGGCCTGCGCGACAAGGAAAACCTGTTGGTCGACGACCACGGCGCCTGGGACCCGCACTGCTACGTGCCCGCCTTCATCCGCCGCTACCCCTTCGTGCTGGCCGAGCAACCCGGCAGCAGCCAGCTCACCGTCTGCGTGGACGAGGCCTTCGATGGCCTGAACGCCACGGATGGCGAGGCCTTGTTCGACACCGAAGGCAAGGACACGGCCTACCTGCAGCAGTTGCAGAAGTTCCTGCTGGACTTCCACAACGACATGCAGCGCACCACGGTCTTCGCCAAGCGCCTGGTCGAACTCGACCTGCTGGTGGACCGCAACATCGACTTCAAGCTGGCCGAACACATCACCCTGAACGGCTTCAAGGTGGTGGACGAAGAGAAGCTGCACAAGCTGCCCCCCGACACCATCCAGGACCTGTTCGGCACCGGCGCCCTGGGCTGGATCCATGCCCACCTGCTGTCCTTGAACAATGTCAACAAGCTGGGCGCGCGCCTGATCAGGAAGTTAACGAACTGAGGCTTGTTGCTGTTCTGAAGGCGGCGTCCAGCCACCGCCCAGCGCCTTGTACAGCGTGATGTGCGCCTGCTGGCGCGCCAGTTGTGCGGAGATCAAGGCCTGCTGCGAGGCGAACAGGCTGCGCTGCGCGTCCAGCAAATCGAGCTGGCTGGCCACGCCGCTGCTGTAGCGCAAGGTGGCCAGACGCAAACGCGCCGCTTCCGCATCGGTCTGGTTCTGCTGAGCCTGGGCCTGGTCGGCGAAGCTGCTGCGGGCCACCAAGGCATCGGCCACTTCACGGAAGGCGCTTTGCAGCGCCCTTTCATACTGCGCCACCGCGATGTCGCGCCTGACCTTGGAACTGTCGATCAAGGCCAGGTTGCGACCAGCATCGAAAATGGGCAAGGTCAGTTGGGGCGCGAAGCTCCAGGCGTTGCGGCCATCGCCGTTGAACAGGCCCGACAGCGAATCGCTGACCACCCCCGCGCTGGCCGTCAGGCTGATGCGGGGGAACATGTTCGCGCGGGCAGCACCGATGTTGGCGTTGGCGGCGATGAGCTCCTGCTCGGCCTGCGCGATGTCGGGCCGCTTGAGCAAGGCTTCGGACGGCAGGCCCACGGGCAATTCGCTCAGGCCAGGCCACAGGGCGTCACGCACCAGGGCGGCCACGGCCTGCGGGTCTTCCAGCGCACTGGCGGTGGGCAAGACCGGGGCCGGCGGCAACAGGTCGGCGGGCGCGGTTTCGCCCAGCAGCAGGTTGAGCGCGTTGGTGTCCTGCGCCAGTTGACGCTGGGCTTGTGCACGGCTGATGCGCGCGGCTTCCAGCACCGATTGCGCTGAACGCAGGTCGAGCTCATTGAGCACGCCGTTGTCGAACTTCAACTGCAGCAGGTTCAGCGAGCCTTGGCGCGCTTGCAGGGTCTGCTCGGCCAAGGCCAGTTGCCAGCGGTCGGCCCAGATGGCGTAGTAGGTGTTGGCCACCGAAGCCACCAGGCTGATGTGCGCCGACTTGCGGGCCTCTTCCGTGGCGAACAACTGCGCGCTGGCGGCAGCGCTGAGGGCGCGCAGCCGGCCGAACAGGTCCAGCTCGAAGGCGGTGATGGTGATGCCACCTTGCGCGACCGTGCTGATCTCGTTGGGCGGGATGTTGGAAGGCTGGCGGGTGCTGCTGATGGCCGCGTTGACGGTGGGGAACTGGTCGGCGCGTGTCACGCGGTACTGGGCGCGGATCTGCTCGATGTTGAGCACGGCCACGCGCAGATCGCGGTTGTTGTCCAAGGACTTGCGGATCAGGCCTTGCAGGCGCGCATCCGGGAAGTAGGTGGCCCATGGCAATTCCGCGGCATTGGCGGAAGCGGCCGATGCCGCGGACGCCGCCGCGTTCGGCGCCTGCGGCCAGTCGGTTGCCACGGGCGCCTCGGGGCGCTTGTATTCAGGCGTCAGGGAGCAGGCGCCCAGGGTCACGAGGGCCGCCAGGGCCACGGCTGATTTGACAACAGTGAACTTAGTCATGAGAGACGACCTCTGCCTCCGAGGCGTTGGGGGTCTTGGGGTGATCGGCGTCCTTGCGGAGCCACTTCATCACCACCACGAAAAACACCGGCACGAAAAACACCGCCAGCAGCGTGGCAGCGATCATGCCACTCATCACGCCCGTTCCGATGGCGCGCTGCGCGGCAGAGCCGGCACCATTGGCGATCACCAAAGGCAGCACGCCCAGGATGAAGGCCAGCGAGGTCATGATGATGGGGCGGAAGCGCAAGTGGCAAGCCTGCAGCGTGGCCTCGATCAGGCCCATGCCCTTCTCATGCAGCTCCTTGGCGAACTCGATGATCAAAATCGCGTTCTTGGCCGACAAGCCCATGATCGTGATCAGGCCAACCTTGAAGTACACGTCGTTGGGCATGTCGCGGAACGAGGCGCCCAGCAGCGAGCCCAGCAGGCCCAAAGGCACCACCAGCAGCACAGCCAGGGGAATGGCCCAGCTCTCATACAAGGCCGCCAGGCACAGGAACACCGCCAGCAAGGAGAAGCCCAGCAGCAGGGTCGCTTGCGAGCCCGACAGCTTTTCTTCGCGCGACAGGCCGGTCCATTCGATGCCGATGCCTTCGGGCAATTGCTTGGCCAGCGTCTCGATCTCTTCCATGGCCTGCCCGGTGCTGAAGCCCTTGCCGGCGTCGCCCGAGATGCGCATCGCGGGGTAGCCGTTGTAGCGCACGGCCTGCATCTGGCCGGTGATCCAGCGCGTGGTCGCGAACGAGGACAGCGGCACGCTCTGGCCCTGGTTGTTGGTCACGTTCAGCTGCAGGATCTGATCCGGCTGCATGCGGTCCTTGGCCTCGGCCTGCACCACCACGCGCTGCAGACGTCCCTGGTTGGGGAAGTCATTGATGTAGCTGGAGCCCAGGGCCGTCGACAGGGTCGCGCTGATCGCGTCGAAGCCGATGCCCAGGGCATTGGCCTTGTCGCGGTCGATGTCCACCTGCAACTGCGGCGCGTCTTCCAGGCCATCGGGACGTGCCCCGGTGACCTTGGCGTTCTTGGACAGCATGCCGAGCATCTGGTTGCGCGCGGCCAGCAGGGCCTCGGGGCCCAGGCCGGCGCGGTCTTGCAGGCGCAATGAGAAGCCGGTGGCATTGCCCAACTCACGGATGGGGGGTGGATTCAGCGGGTAGATGAAGGCATCGCGGATGCCCATCAAGGCACCAAAGCCCTTCCCAGCCAAGTCTTGCGCGGAGTGGCCGGCGCCTTTGCGCTCGTCCCAATCCTTCAGGGTCACGAAAGCCAGGGCGGCATTCTGGCCCGAGCCCGAGAAGCTGAACCCCACCACGCCCACCACCGATTGCACTTCGGGCTGCTTGAGGAAGTAATCCTCGACTTGCGAGATCACCGCCTCGGTCCGGTTGGACGTGGCACCGGGCGGCAACTGCACGTTGACAATCAGGTTGCCCTGGTCTTCATTGGGCAGGAAAGACGAGGGCATGCGCACGTACAACCAGCCCACCACGCCGACCAGCACCGCATAGACGATCAACATGCGGCCGCCGCGCTTGACGAGCTTGGCGATCGAGCTTTCGTAGCCATGCGTGGTGGCGGTGAAACGGCGGTTGAACCAACCGAAGAAGCCGCGCTTTTCATGGTGCCCTTCGGGAATGGGCTTGAGCAGGGTGGCGCACAAGGCCGGCGTCAACGACAAGGCCAGGAAGGCCGAGAACAGCATCGACGACACCATCGACAGCGAGAACTGGCGGTAGATGTTGCCCACCGAACCGCTGAAGAAGGCCATCGGGATGAACACCGACACCAGCACCACGGTGATGCCCACGATGGCGCCACTGATCTGGCCCATGGCCTTGCGCGTGGCTTCGAGCGGCGACAGCCCTTCCTGCGCCATCAGGCGCTCGACGTTCTCGACCACCACGATGGCATCGTCCACCAGGATGCCGATGGCCAGCACCATGCCGAACATGGTCAGCACGTTGATCGAGAAACCCGCCACCGACATGACCCCGAAGGTGCCCAGCAGCGCCACCGGCACCACCAGGGTCGGGATCAAGGTATAGCGGAAGTTCTGCAGGAAGATGAACATCACCACGAACACCAGCGCCACGGCCTCGATCAGTGTTTCGACCACCTGGCTGATGGAAATCTTGACGAAGCCGGAGGTGTCGTAGGGGATGGAATAGTCCACGCCCTTGGGAAAGTACTTCTTGAGCTCGTCCATGCGCTTGCGCACGGCTTCGGCGGTCTGCAGCGCATTGCCGGTGGGCGACAACTGCAGGCCGATGCCGCTGGCGGGCTTGCCATTCAGGCGGGCATAGGTGCCGTAGGTTTGCGCCCCCAGCTCGATGCGGGCCACGTCGCGCATGCGCACGACCGAGCCATCGGTCTTGGCACGCAGCACGATGGCACCGAACTGCTCGACATTGGCCAGCTGGCCGCTGACCACCACGGTGGCCGCCACGGTCTGCTCGACGATGTTGGGACGATCGCCAATGCCACCGGCGGGCACCAGGGCGTTCTGGGCCCTGATGGCGTTGTTGACATCGGCGGCGGTGAGGCCAAAGGACACCAGCTTGGCCGGGTCCACCCAAATGCGCATGGCGCGCTCGGTGCCGAACAGCTGCGCCTGGCCGATGCCGGGCACGCGTTGCAGTTCAGGGATGACGTTGCGCGAGGCGTAGTCGCCCAGGAAGATCGGATCGAGTTCAGGGTTGGTGGACGACAGCATCACGAACATCAGGAAGTTGCTGCGCGATTTGTCGACCTTCACGCCCTGCTGCGTCACGGCCGCCGGCAGGCGCGGCGAAGCCCGCGACAAGCGGTTCTGCAACTCGACCTGGGCGAGGTCGATGTTGGTGCCAGGCTCGAAGGTGACCGTGATGGACCCCGTGCCATTGGCCTGGCTGACAGATTCCATGTAGGCCAGGCCGGGCGCGCCATTGAGTTCCTGCTCGATGACGCTCACCACGCTGTCGTCCAGCGTCTTGGCCGAGGCACCTGGGTAGGTGGCGCTGATCACGATGGACGGCGGCGCCACTGTGGGGTACTGCGCGATGGGCAACTGGGTGATGGCCACGCCACCGAACACCAGGATGAACAAGGCGATCACCCACGCGAAGATGGGCCGGTCGATGAAGAAACGAGGCATGTCGGGCTCCCTCAGCGCGAAGCCGTGGCTTCAGGCGCGGCGCTGGACGCGGGCGCGGAAGCCGCCCCCGGTGCCGAGGCGGGCTGCCAGGGCACGGGCTTGACCGGCGCCTTGGGATTCATCATTTTCTGGAAACCATCGACCATGACCTGTTCGCCGGACTTCAGGCCACTCAGGACCACCCACTGCTGGCCCTTGGCGCCACCCAGTTTGACCGGCCGCGGCTTGACCATCCCGTCGGCGCCGACCACCATGACCGTGTCGCCTTGCGTCGAGCGGGTCACCGCCTGTTGCGGCAGCAAGATGCCGCCATCGACTTGGGCTTGCTCCAGGCGCACGCGCACATAGAGGCCCGGCATCAGGGCGCCATCGGGGTTGGGGACTTCGGCACGCAAGGCCACCTGGCCCGAGGTGCTGTCCACGCTCATGTCGGAGAACAGCAGCTTGCCTGGCAGCGGGTATTCAGTGCCATCGTCCAGCAGCACGCGCACGCTGGCGGCCTGGGCGCCCGCGCGCTTGAGCTTGCCCTGGGCCATGGCCTGCTTGAGTTTCAGGACCTCCGCGGCCGACTGGGTGAAGTTCACGTACAGCGGATTGGTTTGCTGGATCAGGGCGAGCTGGGTGGCATCGCCCTGGCCCACCAAAGCCCCTTCGGTGACCAGCGCACGACCGATGCGCCCCGAGATGGGCGCCGTGACGGTGGCATAGCCCAGGTTGATGCGGGCGGTCTGCACAGCGGCCTTGGCGGCGGCCACATCGGCCTGGGCCTGGCTCTGCGCGACCTGCGCGTTCAGGAACTCCTGCGGGCTGATGGCCTTGGCGGCCTGCAAAGGCTGGTAGCGATTGACCAGGGACGTGGCCTGGCTCAGGTTCGCTTCGGCCTTGGCCTGCGAGGCCACGGCGCTGTCGAGCACGGCCTTGAAGCTGCTGGGGTCGATCTGGAACAGCACCTGCCCCGCCTTCACATCGGAGCCTTCGACGAAGTTGCGTTGTTGCACGATGCCGGCCACCCGGGCCCGCACCTGGGCCACGCGGGAGGACTCCAGGCGCCCGGGCAGCTCGGTGATGATGGGCACGGTTTGCGGCTGCACGGTGATCACCCCGACTTGCGCCGGCGGCATGCCACCGCCTGGGGCGGCGGCGGGCGCTGCCGTCTTGGGGCCGCAAGCCGCCAGCAAGGACACCACCGCGGCCAGCACGGCCATTGCACTCACGCGCTGAATCACTCGACAGTCATGGCTCGCCATGGATCACCTCTTCAAAAATACTTGTCTGGTCAAATAACTGGTTCAACTATACATACATTCTTGTATGTATGGAATGAAATCGGTCACAATCGCCCACATTGACCTCAGAGAATCTATGAAACCGGACACGACTGCATGCGCCGCACCAAAGAAGATGCCCTTCTGACACGGGAGCTACTGCTGGACGCCGCCGAACTTGTCTTTTCGGACAAAGGGGTGTCCCAGACTTCTTTGCAAGACATCGCGCAGGCCGCTGGCGTGACGCGTGGCGCCATCTATTGGCACTTCAAGGACAAGGCCGCTCTTTTTAACGCGATGATGGACCGCAGCACCTCGCCCATCGAAGAGACCATCGTCAAAGTAGGACAAGAGTCCACCGATCAACCCTTGTCGCAGATCCGCGCGGCGATGATGGACGCGCTGAACCGCATCGCCAACGAGCCACGCACGCGGCGCGTGATCGGCATCGCGGCCAACAAGGTGGAATACGTGGACGAATTGAGCGATGTGCGCGCACGCCACGTCAACGTGCACCTGAACTGCCGCAAGCACATCGAGACGGCCATGAAGCGCGCCCAGAAGCTGGGCCACATCGCCCGCCAACCCAGCGCCCGTGTGATGACCGTGGGCTTGCAGGCCCTGGTCGGTGGCCTGATCAACACCTGGATGCTGGACGACAGCCTTTTCAACCTGACGCGCACCGGCGCGCAGGCCATCGATGTCTACCTGGCGGGGTTGATGGCCACATCACCATCGCTGGTCTCGTCCAGGCCGACCTCGTCGTCCAGGTGACGCGTGTCGGCCCAACCCAGCAAGCTGAAGCCTTCAGGGCTGTGGAGCAGGCGGTTGATGCTGACGTTGCCAATCGTCCAGGTGCGCGGCGCCGACAAAGGCACGTGGTTGGCCGCCCGGTAAAAGCAATCGAGCACGCCGCCATGCGCCACCAGGGCGATGGTCTGCCCGACGTGCGCTTGCGCCAGGCGCGTGGCGGTGTCGATGCAACGCTCATAGAAAGACTGCAAGGTCTCGCCGCCATCGGGCCCGTAGCTGGGGTCGCGCTCGCGCCAGCGCCGGCCTTCTTCGGGCCAGCGCAAAGCCACGTCGTTCTGGGTCATGCCTTCCAGGCGGCCGAAGTTGCGTTCGCGCAGACCCGTGTCGAGTTGCAGGGCAAGCCCCGTGGCACGGGCCACGGCTTGGCCGGTGTCGCGCGCACGCTGCAAATCGCTGGCGTAGACGGCGTCGAGGCCCTCTTCAGCCAAGGCCTGGGCCAGGCGCTCGGCTTGCCACCGGCCATGCTCGTTCAATGGGATGTCGGTGTGCCCCTGGATCCGGGCCTCCAGGTTCCAGGCCGTTTCGCCGTGGCGAATGACCAGCAGGCGGGTGATGTGATCGCTCATGCCAGCATGATGCCTGAGCCGCGGTCCCAGCCGGGGATCACACCCCCCAGACGATGGGCTCTTTGGCAGCCTGGGCGGTTTCGATCATCTGGATGAGCGGCCAGGCGCGCCGGCGCAGATCGACGGCGACCTCGTCAGGCTGATCGTCCTGCTTGTCGCGGCTGGCGGGCGGCTCGGCCGAGGGCTCTTCGCCTGCCAGAGATTTCAAGGCGTTCAATGCCGCGGGCATTTCTTCAGGGGTCAGGATGCCCTTGGCATCGGACGACTTCCCGATGTGTTGCAACAAGGCCTGGGCATGCGCCGACAGCATCAGAATATCGCTGGTGGCCTGGGATTTGAACTTGAATGTCATGTGGGATACCTCCGGCTTCATTGTGCCTGCCGGGGCCCGACCCTGCGACCCGCTCAGGCTTCCGTCAGGCGGGGCACGCCGGGCACATGGCGGCGCAGGCCATAGATTTCCATGGCCTGGATGAACGACTCGGCGCTGCGCTGGATCTCGAAGCGCTGGTGGAAACAGGCCACCGCGTCGCGCTTCATCTGCGCCCACTTGGCCGGATCGGACTGCACCCAGCGGTCCAGCAAGCGCTGCGTGCCGGGCAGGTCGTCGGAGTCGACCAGGCCCGCCCCGGCCTGCTGGATCTCACGCCAGATGTTCACCTGGTTGGAAATCAGCACCGGCACCCCGCAGGCCAGGGCCTCGGCCACGGCGATGCCGAAGTTCTCTTGGTGGGAAGGCAGCACAAAGGCATCCGCGTGCCGGAAAGCACCCCACTTGACATCGCCCGAGACCATGCCGGTCCAGGTGATGCACGCGTCCAGCCCCAACTCGGTGGCCAGGCGTTTCATGGCCTCACCATGGTCGTCGTCGGCCGGACCGGCCATGACGATGTGCAGATCGCGCGACTGATCCGCCGGCCAGCGCTGCAGCATGCTGGCGAAAGCCTTGAGCAAAAGGTCGGGGCCCTTCTTGACATGCACACGCCCGAGGAACAGCAGGCAGCGCTTGTCCGCCAAATGCGGAAAGCGGTCCAAGAAGGCACGTCGTTCGGCGACAGGGTCGCCCACCGGGCCACGCGTGCCGTAGTTGACCACGTACTCATCGCACTTGTAGAGCCAGAAGGACTGCCGCGCCAGGCGGCGCTCGTCTTCGCAGGTGAACAGCACGGCCGTGGCATCGCGCAACACGCGGTATTCGGCCCATGGCCAATACAGCCACTTCTTCAGGTGCTTGAGCGGGTAGGTGCGCTTGAACCAGGGGTCCAGCATGCCATGCGTGTAGACGAAGTAAGGCGTGGGCGAACCCTGCAACGCGCGCCAGGCCCCAAAGGAGTGGTACTCCCAGATGCCGTTGACGATGACCACGTCGTAGTCGCTCCGGTGCTCGCGCAACCACGACACCAGCTTGGGCGTGTAGCGGTAGCGCACCGTCGAAGGCCCCATCGCATGGCATTTGAGCGGGCAGCTCTTGACCCAGGGGCTATCAGGATCGTCCAGCGACACGACCTCGACCGTGTGCCCTTGCTGCTGGTTGACGGCGGACAACTGCTTGACCCCCTCGATGGGCCCACCGCCCACCGGGTTCACCGACGAGATGCAATGCAGGATTCGGAAAGACATGAGGCGGGAACCGGGTGTTAGCGATGTGAGGCGTGCTCGGCGATGCCCGCCTTGGCATAGCCCGCGCGGGCACAGTCGGGACACACCTTGTGGAGGGGCTGCGCACCACCGTGCTCGCTCAGGTAGCTTTCGAACCGTTGCCAATAACCGTTCTCGGCGCCGATGCGGTGACACTGCGTGCAGATGGGCAAAGGGCCAGAGAAGGCCTTCAAGCGCCGGGCATTCGACTTCAGCGCGGCCCGGGCATGGTGGACGCCCACCACCACGCACAGGAAGAAGAACAATCGGTGCAGCGCGTTCCAGTACAGGAACCACGGGTGGCCATAGCGGTGGCCCGCTTCCTGGTCCGCCACCAGCCAGACCAAGGCGCAGACCACCGCCACGACGCAGCCAGCCCAGGTGCCGAACAGGCGCATGCTCAAGACGATGGGAAGCACGTACAAGGCAAAGACCGACACCTCGTAACCCGTGGCGTAATCGACCAGGCCGCACAGGGCGATGGTGACGATCACGCATGCCAGGCCCCATGGGCCGGAGAGGCGGAACAGCAGCGCGGAGGGTGAGTGGGTCGGCATGGCCCCGGAGCCTAGACACCGACTGTGACAGCACGGTGATGGCCCATGAGCGTGGCCCTGATGCCCGGTCATGTGGTGAATTGTCACAGAAGGTTTTTAGACTTCGGCCGCAACCAAAGCCAGGTCGCGCCACCTTCTGAATGACGTCCATGCAGTACGCATCCTCCATCTCCCAACGGTGTCCAGCATGACCTTCGAGCAACTGTTCGCGGTCCTGCGGGCTCGGTGGATCATCGCCTCCAGCGTCTTCCTCCTGGTGCTGACCGGCGTCACCACCGTCACCTTGCTCAAGCCCAAGACGTACACGGCCGTGGCCTCGCTGGTGGTCGACATCAAGTCGCCGGACCCCATCGCCGGCGTCGTCCTGACGGGCGCGGCGTCGCCCAGCTACCTCATGACGCAGATCGACGTGATGACCAGCCAGCGCGTGGCGCTCAAGGTGGTCGCCGACCTGAAGCTCAGCGAAATTGGCTCGCTTCGCCAGAACTGGCTGGACGCGACGCAGGGCATCGGCGACTTCAAGGGCTGGCTCGCCGATCGCTTCAGGCTGTCACTGGACGTCCATCCTTCTCGGGGCTCCAACGTGGTCAACGTGGCCTACACCGGCGCCGATCCCCAGTTCGCGGCCGCCATCGTCAATGCCTTCATCAAGGCCTACCTTGACGTGAACATGCAGCTCCGCACCGACCCGGCCAAGCAGTACAACCAGTTCTTCGATGCCAACGCCCGCCAGATGCGCGAGAAGCTCCAGATGGCACAAGCAAAGCTGTCGGAGTTCCAGCAGCATGAAGGCATCGTGGTGACCGACGAGCGCCTGGACGTGGAGATGGCGCGTCTGAACGAGCTGTCTTCTCAACTGGTGCAGATGCAGGCGGCCGTGGCCGACTCGGGCAGCCGCCAGGCCGCCGTCAATGCCCAGGGCGACAAGACCCAGGACGTGATGATGAATCCGCTGGTCAGCACGCTCAAAGGCACCTTGGTTCAGCAAGAGAATCAGTTGGAGCAGATGAGCACCAAGCTGGGCGACGAACACCCGCAGGTACGGGAGCTGCGCAACAGCATCGCCGACATGCGCCGGCGGATCGACGTGGAAGTGCACCGGGTCAGTGGCAGCTTCGGCATCAGCAACTCCGTCAACCAGTCGCGCGAAGCGCAGATCCGGGTGTCCCTGGAAGCCCAGCGCAGCAAGGTGCTGAAGATGAAGGCGGTGCGCGACCAGGCCGCCATGCTTCAGCGTGATGCCGACAACGCCCAGCGCTCCTATGAAGGGGTGCTGGTCCGCCAGAACAACACCAACCTGGAAAGCAAGGCACTGCTGGACAATGTGGCCGCGCTGGAATACGCGACCGCGCCTTCGGTGCCATCGGGCCCACGTGTGCTGAACAACATCGCCTTGGGTGGCCTGAGCGGCATGGTCCTGGCCTTGGTGCTGGCCTTGCTGGTGGAACAGCACGACCGCCGGGTGCGCACCCTGAGCGAGATCGAGCCCCTGACGGCGCAGACGCCCATCGGCAGCATCCCTGCGTTCAAGACCCGCCAGAAGAAGAACGGAAGCACCGACCTGCCGAAGCGCTTCCACCCCTTGGGCAGCCCCACCCGAGCCCTGGCCGACTAGGCCGTGGTCAAGCCCATGAACTCATCACAAGAACACCGCATCATCGAAGACGCTTCGCTGGGCGACATCCTGCGCCGCACCAAGGGTCTGACCGCCGAACAGGTCCGGCAGACCCTTGAACACCAGCAGACACATCAGGTGCGCTTTGGAGACGCGGTCGTGGCCCTCGGCTTTGCGCGCCAGGTGGACGTGGTCTGGGCGCTGTCCCAACAATTCCACTATCCCTACGCGCCCACGGCCGAGCAGAACCTGCATGAAGAATTGGTCGTGGCCAACGATCCCTTCAGCGAAGAGGTCGAAGCCTTCCGCGACCTGCGCTCGCAATTGCTGCTGTCGGTGGTGGGCGACTCGGGCAGCCGGAGCGCGCTGGCGGTGGTCAGCCCTGACGTGGGGGACGGCAAGTCCTTCATCGTGGCCAACCTGGCGGTGGCCTTCAGCCAGTTGCCGGGCCGCACCCTGCTGGTCGACGCCGATCTGCGTGGTCCACGTTTGCACACCGTTTTCGGCGTGCAGCCAGGGCCGGGCCTGAGCAGCATCCTCGCGGGGCGGGCCGAGCCCAATGTCATCCGGCCCGTCGAGCACCTGCCCAATCTGTACCTGCTGCCGGCCGGCGTCATGGCCCCCAACCCCGTCGAACTGCTGCAGCAGGCCACCTTCAGCCTGCTGCTGCGCGAATTGCTGGAGAAATTCGACCATGTGCTGGTGGACACCCCAGCCGCATCGCAAGGCTCGGACGCTCGGATCATCGCTTCGCACTGCGGCTCGGCCTTGGTCATCGCCCGCAAGAACCGCAGCCGCGCCCCCGCCCTTCAGAAGCTGGTGAAGCAGTTGGGCAAGGCGCCCGTCAAGCTGGGCGGCATCCTGATGAACGAGTTTTGAAGGCTTCCATGAAACACCCCCAGAAAATCGCTTTGATCACCGGCGTGACCGGGCAAGACGGCTCTTACCTGGCCGAGTTCCTGCTCAAGAAGGGCTACGAGGTGCATGGCATCAAGCGCCGCTCCTCGCTGTTCAACACCGACCGCATCGACCACCTGTACCAAGACCCGCACGTCGACAACCGCAACTTCATCCTGCACTACGGTGACCTGACCGACTCCACCAGCCTGGTCCGCATCATGCAGAAGG
>NZ_JBOHHL010000011.1:0-117044 GCF_050725395.1 Aquabacterium sp.
GCATCGGCAAGGCCGCGATGACCGCCCGCGTGGTCCAGCGCCTCAGCGTTTCGATGACCGCCGTCCTGATCCGCGCAACGACCAGCGGCCGCCGCCCCCGGCTCAGCAAGACTTCCGCAAAGACGGCCGCCGTGCCCAGGGCCCACGCCCCACGCCAGTTCCAGCACAAGCCACCGAAGGCAGCGTCGATCACGATGGCCGCATCCGCCTGTCCAAGCTGATGAGCGAGCGCGGCCTGTCCTCGCGCCGCGAAGCCGACGAGTGGATCGAACACGGCTGGGTGCTGGTCGATGGCGAGGTCGTCAGCGAACTCGGTTCGCGCGTCTACCCGCACCAGGAGATCACGATCGACTCCGCGGCCAAGACGCAGCAGGCCCAGCGGGTGACCATCCTGATCAACAAGCCCATCGGCTACGTGAGCGGCCAGGCCGAAGATGGCTACGAGCCCGCCTTCGTGCTGATCCGCCCCGAGAACCAGTGGAAGGAAGGCGACCGCACGAAGCTGACCTTGACGCGCGGCCACCTCAAGCACCTGGCCCCAGCGGGCCGGCTCGACATCGACTCCACCGGCCTGCTGGTGCTGACGCAGGATGGACGCATCGCACGTGAACTGATCGGCGAAGATTCGAACGTCGAGAAGGAATACCTGGTGCGGGTCGAACTGCCCGACAACCCCGAAGAAAAGAACATTTCCGGCGTTTTCCCCGGCGAGTTGATGGACAAGCTGCGCCATGGCCTGATACTGGATGGCATCGAGCTCAAGCCCGCCAAGGTGTCGTGGCAAAACGAGCAGCAACTGCGCTTCGTGCTGCGCGAAGGCCGCAAGCGCCAGATCCGCCGCATGTGCGAGTTGGTCGGCCTGAAGGTGGTCGGCCTCAAGCGCGTGCGCATGGGCCGCATCGTGCTGGGCGACCTGCCGCTGGGCAACTGGCGCTTCCTGCACCCTGATGAGCGCTTCTGAAGAGGCGACGCGCCCGCCCGCCACCTGGGTGGTCGTGGTGGCGCTGTCATTGCTGCTGGGCCTGCAACCCATCACCACCGACCTGTACCTGCCCGCCCTGCCGCAGATGCAACGCGCGCTGGGCGTGAGCCCCTCGGCCTCGCAACTGACCCTGTCGGTGCTGGTGTTGGCCTTCGGCATCGGCCAACTGGTGTGGGGGCCGGTGGCCGACCGCGTGGGGCGCCGCCCCGTGCTGCGCTGGGGCCTGAGCCTGTTCGTGGTGGCCAGTGGCCTGACGGTCATCGCCGACAGCCTGGGCCTGATGGTGGCCGCCCGCGCTGCGCAAGGCGCCTGCCTGTCGGCCGCCGTGGTCTGTGGGCGCGCCATGGTCCGCGATTTGTACGCGCCCGTCGATGGCGCCCGCATGATGGCCCATGGCATGGGCGGCCTGGGCATCATCGCGCTCGCCGGTCCCGTCACCGGAGGCTTCCTGGCCACGCACTGGGGCTGGCGCCACGCGTTGGCGGCGGTCGGCGTGTTCGGCGCCATCACCTTGCTCTTCGTGGCCTGGCGCCTGCCCGAAACCTTGCCCCTGGACCGCCGCACGCGCGCCATGCGTCCCTTGACCTTGCTGCGCGACTGGTGGGACATTGCCCGGCACCCCACTTTCCGGGCCCACGCCATGCTGACCTCGGCCACCTTCGGCGGCCTGTTCGTCTGCCTGGCGGGCGGTCCCTTCGTGTTCATCGATGTGCTGGGTTGCAGCCGCCAGGTTTTTGGCTTCGTGATGGCCTCGTGGTCGATCGCTTACCTGGTCGGCGTGGCCCTGTGCCGCCGCATGTTGCTCAGCCGGGGCCTGATCGGCAGCGTGCGCGTGGCCGGCCTGCTCACCCTGACGGGCGGCTTGTGGATGGCGGGCTTGTCGGCCTACACCGCGCTCTCGGGCACCGTGCCCGGTCTGTTCTGGATCCTGCCCGGCCTGTGGGTCTACGCCTGCGCCCACGGCATCCACCAGCCCTGTGGCCAGACCGGCGTGGTGGCCAGCTTTCCGCGCCATGCGGGCGCGGCGTCGGCCTTGTCCGGCTTCGTCTTGGCGTCCATCGCCTTTGGGGTGGGCGCGCTGCTGGCCGCCGCGATGAAGCTGCCCTTGTGGGTGGGCACCATTTACCCGATGACGCTGGGCGTGTCCGTGGGCGCGGCGTGCACGGCCTGGGTGGCACTGCACTTGGTGCAGCGTGACGGGCTCGCCCCTGCACCGGTCTGACCCACCATGAGCACCAGCCCCCCTCCCACCTTGGTCCTGGCCGGCCCCACCGCCAGCGGCAAGACGGCCATCGCGCTGGGCCTGGCCGCGCTGGCGCCCATCGAAATCATCAGCGTCGATTCGGCCCTGGTCTACCGGGGCATGGACATCGGCACGGCCAAGCCCACGCCTGCCGAGTTGGCCGCCGTGCCGCACCACCTGATCGACATCATCGATCCGCGCGAAAGCTACAGCGCCGCCCGCTTCGTGAAGGACACGCACCGCCTGATGGCCGAGATCCGCGCGCGTGGGCGCCACCCCGTGCTCGTCGGCGGCACCATGCTCTACATCAAATCATTGCTGGATGGCCTGGACGAGATGCCCCCGGCCGACCCCGCCGTGCGCGCCATGCTCGATGCCCGCGCCGAAGCGCACGGCTGGGCCGCTTTGCACGCCGAACTGGCCCAGGTCGACCCGGTCACCGCCACGCGGCTACCGCCAGGCGACACGCAACGCATCCAGCGCGCACTGGAGGTCTGGCACAGCACGGGCAAGCCGCTGTCCAGTTTCCACCAACGCGCGGCCACGCAAAGCGAGGGCACCATCGCCAACACCGTGCTGGTCTCGCTCGAACCCGCCGAGCGGCCCTGGCTGCACCAACGCATCGCCGTGCGATTCGAACAGATGATGCAGGCCGGTTTCATCGACGAGGTGCGCGGTCTGCGGGCCCGCGGCGACCTGCACCTGGACCTGCCCTCCATGCGCTGCGTGGGTTACCGGCAGGTGTGGGAAGCGCTGGACCAAGGCCTGGACCTCGGCCAGGCCCACGCTTTGGCCGAGGTGACCGAGCGCGGCATCGCGGCCACGCGCCAACTGGCCAAGCGCCAACTGACCTGGCTGCGCGGCATGCCCTGGCGCCACGTGGTGCCGGCCGACGCGCCCGATGCCATCGAGCAGGCCCAGTCCCTGTTGCGCCCACATTTCCGGAACTGAAACCACCTGGGCGAGGAGAAGTCGCCGTGCATGTCGGCTTTTCATGCGATGCGGTGAAGGTGGTGCATTGCAACATCGCCTTCTCCTCAGTTCGCATCCTCCGATCACATGCGCTTGCTCAACCATTTGTCTTTCCGCACCCGGCTGATCGGCCTGTGCGTTTTCCTGTCCTTGATGGCCTTGTTGCCGCTCATCTCGCTGCTGCAAAACAAGCTGGGAGAACGTGACTTCACCCACGCTGAACAGCAAGGCATCCAGCCCGCCAGCACCTTGGTCGGGGCCATCGCCCAACTGCAACGGCACCGCGGCCTCTCCGGTCCCTGGCTGCAGGGCAAGGACGGCATGCGCACCCCGCGCCAGGAAGCCATCGCCAAGACCGAAGAGAGCTTCCAGGCCTTCATCCAGCAGTGGGAAAGCAGCAGCCTGGATCCCAAGGTCAAGCACCGCGCCGAAGCCCTGCTCGCCCGCTTCGAACAGTTGCGCCTGCAGATCGACCAACGCGTGCTGACCGCGCCCGACAGCTTCACTCAGCACACCGCCCTGATCGATGATTGCCAGGGCCTGCTCTTCGACGTGGCCGGCGCCTCCAACCTGCTGTTCGACCCGCAGGACAGCACCTACCTCATGATCATCGCGGGCTTCCAGGAAGGCCCGCGCATCACCGAACTGGCCGCGCGCATGCGGGGCCTGGGCACCGCCCTGCTGGCCACGCAAGACCCCCTGGCCAGCGACGTGAAGATGGCGCAGGACTCGCATGGCCGCCTGCTGGAGCGCCTGGCCCACCTGCAGACCCATCTGCGCGCGCTCGCCGAGCGCCGCCCCGATTTGAACGACTCGCTGGTGCAGCCCTCGATCGCCAAGCTGCAGTCGCTCAAGACCTTCTCGACCCAGACCCTGGGCATGATGCAAGGCGAGAACGATTCGCCCCTGGCCAACATGCAGGCCACGGAATTCTTCGCCCATGCCACCCGCTTCATCGACCAGCAGGCCGAGATCACGCAGCAGATCACCGGCGAGGTCAAGGCCGCGCTGGACCAGCGCCAGCGCGACATCACGCACCTCATCGTCCTGCAGCTGAGCGGCGTCGCGCTGATGGCCATCATCGGCCTGTGGGTCATGGTGGACACGGTGCGCAGCATCGTTCGGCCTGTCAGGCAGATGGAGATGATGGCCAGGTCACTGGCCGATGGCGACCTGACCCCCGACTGCGCCACCACGCGCCACGATGAAATCGGCCGCTGCATGAACGCCCTGAACCAGGCGCGCCTGGGCTGGATCCACATCCTGGGCGAGTTGCGCAGCTCCATCGACCTCGTGTCTTCGGCCTCGGCGCAGATCGCCTCGGGCAGCCAGGACTTGAGCGAACGCACCATCAATGCGGCCAGCAACCTGGAATCCACCAGCTCGGCCATCAGCGAACTCACCGGCACCGTCAAGCAGACGGCCGACTCGGCCCAGCACGCCAACCAGATCGCCCACGCCGCGCGCAATGCCGCCGAGCAAGGCGAACAGGTCATGGGCCAGGTCGTCAGCAACATGGACACCATCTCGGCGGCCAGCCACAAGATCGCCGACATCATCAGCGTGATCGACGGCATCGCGTTTCAGACCAACATCCTGGCCTTGAATGCCGCCGTGGAAGCTGCCCGCGCGGGCGAAACGGGCAAGGGCTTCGCTGTGGTCGCCTCGGAGGTGCGGGGCCTGGCGCAACGCAGCGCCCAATCGGCCCGGGAGATCAAATCGCTGATCGACGACAGCCTGGCCAAGGTCGATGCCGGCACGCGGCTGGTTCAGGAAGCGGGCCTGAGCATGCAGACCATCATCAGCAGCAACCACCAGGTCACCGACATCATCAGCGCGATCTCATCGGCCACGCGTGAACAATCAGAAGGCTTTGCCCGCGTCGACAGCGCCATCAGTGAACTGGACGAGACCACCATGCACAACGCGGCCCTGGTCGAAGAGTCGAGCTCGGCGGCCAGCGGCCTGAAGGACCAGGCCGATCGGCTGGCCCGCAGCATCGCGCAGTTCCGCTTCGAGGTCGAGAACGCTCAGGTCTGGGGCCGGTGAATGTCGTGCTCGCCGCCGCTGACCTCGCGGACCCGCTCCGCGTTTTGGGTCATGCGGCGCAAGAAGTCGAGCAGGCTCTGCCATTCACCGTGGCTGAAGCCGGCCAGGAAGGCATTGAGCGTTTCGCACAAGACCTGAGGCACATGGGCCGATGCGGCCAGGCCTTCTTCGGTCAAGGCCAGGTGCACCACGCGGCGGTCCTGCGTTGAACGCTCGCGCCTGACCAGGCCCTTGGCCTCCAGGCGGTCGAGCGTGCGCGTCATCGCGCCGGCGTCCAGCTGCAATTCGCGGGACAACTCGGCCAGCGTGTCAATCCGGCCCTGGCGCAGCAGGAACAAAGGCGTCCATTGCGCGTGGGTGAGCCCATGCGTTTCCAACTGGCGGTCCACGTCGGTGACCAGGGCCTGCATCAGGCGCTTCATCAGGAAGCCCACGCTCTCGCTGCTCTGAAAATTTTCAGGCTTGTAGAAATCCACGCCCTGGAGGGGCAACGGTGCGGGCAGGCCAGCATCCTGGGTCTTGTTCGTCATGCGCCTAAGTTAATTGCCTAAACAAATATTGTCAAGGCACCATAATCACGGCCCTGGTACAAAATCCCGACGTGCCCCCCACGTTCACGGCCTCGATCCCATGACCGCTTCAGCATTGCCCAAGTCCGAGCCCAAAGCGTCGCCCAAAGCCCTGCGGGGGCTGGCACCTTTCCTTCGGCCGCACCGCGGCCGGATCCTGCTGGCGGGCCTGTTCCTGGTGCTGGCCGCGGTCACCACGCTGGTGTTGCCGCTGAGCCTGCGCACCCTGATCGACAACGGCTTCGTGCCTGCCGACCCCGACCAGCGCGTCATGGCCTTGCGCGATCATTTCCTCGCCTTGTTCGGTGTGGGCGCGGCCTTGGGGGTGTTTTCCGCCTCGCGCTATTACGCGGTCAGCTGGCTGGGCGAACGCATCACCACCGACCTGAAGCGCGCCGTGTACGCGCACGTGTTGCGCCAAAGCCCCGAGTTCTTCGAACACACGCAAACCGGTGAGGTGCTGTCGCGGCTGAACTCGGACACCACCCTGATCGAAACCGTGGTGGGCTCCAGCCTGTCGATCGGGCTGCGCAACGTGGTCATGGGCCTGGGGGCGCTGGTGATGCTGATCGTGACCAATCCCTACGTGATGGCGCAGGTGCTGGGCGTGCTGGTGATCGTGGTGCTGCCCGCCATGGCCTCGGGGCGCCGCGTGCGCAGGCTGTCGCGCAGCAGCCAGGACCGGCTGGCCGATGCCAGCGCCATTGCGTCCGAGGTGCTCAACGCCATCCCCGTGGTGCAAAGCCACACCGCCGAAGACCGCGAGGCCGTGCGCTTCGGGGCCTCCGCCGAGGCCGCCTTCGGCACCGCCGTCACACGCATCCGCGCCCGCGCCACCATGGTCGCCTTCATCATCACCGCCACCACCGGCGGCCTGCTCTACGGCCTGTACCAAGGCACCCAGGCCGTGCTGGCGGGCCAGATCACCGCAGGCCACATGAGCCAGACCATCGTCTACGTGATCCTGCTGATCTCGTCGGTGGCCGCCCTGTCCGAGGTCTACGGCGACGTGCTGCGCGCCGCCGGCGCCACCGAGCGCCTGATGGAACTGCTGTCGACCCAGCCCACCATCCAATCGCCCGCCATCCCACGCACCCTGCCCACCCGCCAAGGCGGTGCCAGCGTGAGCCTGCAACACGTCGGCTTCAACTACCCTTCGCGCCCCCATCAAGCTGCCCTGCGCGATGTCAGCCTCACGGTGAACCCGGGCGAGACCGTGGCCCTGGTCGGCCCCAGCGGCGCGGGCAAGACCACCGTCTTCCAACTGCTGCTGCGCTTCTACGATGTGCAATCGGGCCGCATCGAACTGGATGGCGTGTCCACCAAGGACCTGGGCCTGGACGCCCTGCGCGACCGCATCGGCATCGTGCCGCAGGACAGCACGGTGTTTTCGTCCAGCGCCTTGGAAAACATCCGCTATGGCCGCCCCGACGCCACCGACGCAGAAGTGATCGAAGCCGCCAAGGCCGCCCACGCGCACGATTTCATCAGCCAGTTGCCCGAGGGCTATCAAACCTTCCTGGGCGAGCGGGGCGTGCGCCTGTCGGGCGGGCAACGCCAGCGCATCAGCATCGCGCGCGCCATCCTGAAAGACGCGCCCTTGCTGCTGCTGGACGAAGCCACCAGCGCCTTGGACACTGAAAGCGAACGCGCCGTGCAAGCCGCGCTGGAAGCCGCCATGCAGCACCGCACGACCCTGGTCATCGCCCACCGGCTGAGCACCGTCATCAACGCCGACCGCATCGCCGTGATGGACAAGGGCCATTTGATCGACGTGGGCACGCACAGCCAGTTGATGGCACGCTGTGCGCTCTATGCCCGCCTGGCCAACGCGCAGTTCGACGACCAAGCCGCTTAAAATCCGCCCCATGACGCACCCATCCCACAGCCGCCCCATCCGCAGCCAGTATGAAGATTTCATGCGCCATGTCCACGAGCATGGCGTGCTCAAGGCCGACCGCACCGGCACCGGCACGCGCAGCGTCTTCGGCCACCAGATGCGCTTCGATTTGAGCGAAGGCTTCCCCCTGGTCACGACCAAGAAGGTGCACCTCAAGTCCATCATCGTCGAGCTGCTGTGGTTTCTGCGCGGGGACGACAACGTCAAGTACCTCAAGGACCACGGCGTCACCATCTGGGACGAGTGGGCGCGTGAAGACGGCTCGCTGGGCCCGGTCTACGGCGTGCAGTGGCGCAACTGGCCCAAGCCCGATGGCGGCCATGTCGACCAGATCAGCCAGGTCGTGCAGCAACTGAAAAGCAGCCCCGATTCGCGCCGCATCATCGTCAGTGCCTGGAACGTGGGCCTGATCGAACAAATGGCCCTGCCGCCCTGCCATGCCTTCTTCCAGTTCTACGTGGCGCCGGCCACCGAGCCCGGCGGCAAGGGCAAGCTCAGTTGCCAGCTCTACCAGCGCAGCGCCGACATTTTCCTGGGCGTGCCTTTCAACATCGCCAGCTATGCATTGCTGACCCACATGCTGGCCCAGCAATGCGACCTGGACGTGGGCGATTTCGTGTGGACGGGTGGCGATTGCCACATCTACAGCAACCACACCGAGCAGGTCGAGTTGCAACTGAGCCGACTGCCCCATCCCTACCCGCTGCTGAACATCAAGCGCAAGCCCGATTCGATCTTCGACTACCAGTACGAAGACTTCGAAGTGCTGGAGTACCAGCACCATCCCGGCATCAAGGGCGCCGTGGCGGTATGAAGCTGGCCCTGATCGCCGCCGTCGCGCGCCATGGCGCCATCGGCCGGGGCAACGACCTGCTCTGGAACAATCCGCTGGACCAGAAGCATTTCCGCCAGACCACGATGGGTTGCCCGGTCATCATGGGCCGGCGCACCTGGGACTCGCTGCCCGCGCGCTTTCGGCCGTTGCCGGGCCGGCGCAACATCGTGGTCACGCGCAACACCGGCTGGCAAGACACCGGTGCCGAAGTGGCGCATTCGCTGGACGAGGCGATCGCCCTGCTGGCCGGTGCGGAGCGCGCTTTCGTGATCGGTGGTGGCGAGCTGTATGCCCAGGCTGTGCCTTTGGCGCATGAAATGGTCCTGACCGAGGTCGATGCCGACTTCGAGGCCGACACCTTTTTCCCGGATTGGGACCGCGCGGCCTTCACCGAAGTCTCGCGCGAGGCGCACCCCGCGGCCACCCCTGGCGACATCGGCTTCGCCTTCGTCACCTACCAGCGCCGCAACACGCCTTGAACAAATGCCTCGGCCTGAAACACCGTTCGTTTCAGGCCGGCCAGCCCAAACCCTGCACCAAGCGCTTCGCCAACCTCGGCTGCTTGAACTGTTCCAGCCACCAGGTCAGCGCACGTCCCATGTGGTCGCTCCGCCAGGCCACATAGAGCGTGTTGGGCTCGCGCGGATCGGCCATGCGCTTTTCCACCAAGGCGCCACTGGCCAGCAGCCCCGCCACGCGCTGACGCGGCAACCAGCCCACGCCCAACCCTTCGCGCTGCGCCATGATCTTGGCCCGCATGCTGGGCACGGCCAGCACCGCCTGCCCGCCCAACAGCCCATAGCCCCGCGACTCGGGCCGGCGTGAGGAATCCGCCACCACCACGCTCCGGTGCCGGACCACGGTCTCGCGTTCCAGTGGCTCGGCGGCCTTGGCCAGCGGATGGCGCGGCGCCACGGCGAACACCCAGTCCATCACGCCCAGTTCGATCCATTGCAGCTTGGGGATGGCGGGCGGCTCGTTGGTGGCGCCCACCACCACATCGGCGCGCCCATCGCGCAAGGCCTCCCAGGTGCCGCCCAGCACCTCGTGCGTGACGCGCAGGCTCACGCCGGAATCGAGCTTGTCGAAAGACTGGATGACGGGCAGCAGGGTCTCGAACTCCAGGACCTCGTCGGTGACGATCCACAGCCGATCCTCCCAGCCGCCGGCCACCTGCTTCACGCGCCGGGTCATGCGCGCCACGTCCTGCATCAAGCGCCCGGCTTCTTGCGTGAGCAGTTGCCCGGCCGGCGTCAGTTGCAGGCGGTAGCGCCGCCGATCAAAGAGCAAGGCATCGAACTTCGCCTCCAGTTGCCGCGCGGCGTGCGACACGGTCGATGGCGCCTTGCCCAACCGCACCGCGGCCCGCGACAGGCTGCCGCTTTCGTGGATGGCCTCCAGCAGCGCCAGTTCGTCCTCCGTCAACATGTTCGATCCTTTCGAACGAGTTCATCGGATGGATGGTACGGCAAACGGGCCCTGCCCCGTCAACATGGGTTCCACGGCAATGAGCCGGATTCGAAGGAGATCACCATGAACCGATTCCAGACCAAGTCCATCCTCGTCACCGGCGGCAGCAGCGGCATCGGCCTGGCCACCGCGCAAGCCTTCGCCAAAGAGGGCGCCCGCGTCGTCATCACCGGCCGCGACCAGGCCGCGCTGGACGAGGCCGCCCGCCAGATCGGCCACGGGGCGATCGCCCTGCGCCACGACGCGGCCGACCTGGCCAGCGCCAAGGCCGTGGCCAGCGCGCTGGTCCAGCAAGGCATCACGCTCGATGCCGTGTTCATCAACGCCGGCGTGGCACGCTTCGCGGCCTTCCCCGATGTGGACGAAGCCTTGTGGGACAGCACCTTCAACACCAACGTCAAGGGCGCCTACTTCCAGATCCAGGCTTTGCTGCCGGTGCTCAACCAGGGCGCGTCCATCGTGCTCAATGGCTCGATCAATGCGCACCTGGGCATGCCCAACTCGTCGGTGTACGCTGCCAGCAAGGCCGCGCTGATCTCGCTGGCCAAGACGCTGTCGGCCGAACTGCTGCCACGCGGCGTTCGCGTCAACGTGGTCAGCCCCGGCCCCATCACCACACCGCTGTACGGCAAGCTGGGCCTGGACGCCGCCACCTTGCAGGCCACGGCCGCGCAAATCCAGGGGCAGGTGCCCCTGGGCCGCTTCGGCACCCCGGCCGAGGTCGCGTCCACCGTGCTGCACCTGGCCGCGCCCGAATCGGCCTTCATCGTCGGCACGGAAATCATCGTCGACGGTGGCATGAGCCAGCTGTGAGCCGGCCCCTGCGCCGTCACTGGTGCAGGTACTCGCGCTTGTACAGGCGTGGCAGGAAGTACGGCAGCATCTGGAACTCACGCAGGCAGTGCGAGCCCAGGTCTTCAAAGAAGGTGAAGTTGAGGACGCGGGCCAGCGCCGTGTTGACGAAGGTGCTGGTCAGGATGATGCCGTCGCCCGTGGCATTGGGGCGCCACTGGTGCACCAGCGAGTTGCTGGGCAGCAGGCCGGCGATCAGGGTCAGGTCGGTGCGGGCGTAGAAGTAGTCGTCGCCGCTCACGGGCACCGGCGGCAGGGGCGATGCCGCGGGGTCGGCGCCCTTGATGTTCAGCGTCAGCGCCGACTTGCCGATGTATTCCTTGGCTTTCTGCACGGCACCAATGTCGTAGTGCGTGTCGGGGCTGTTGGGCGGCACGGTCCATTCGAAGGACACGTGGTCGATCGGTTGCCACAGGCGATAGCGCGCGGTGTCGCCGATGTGGTCCCACCACCAGGCCAGCATCTCGGCATTGATGCCTTTGATCTCTTGCTCGATGACCAAGGTCACGTTGAGGTTCTTGTCGACCGGGCCGATGGTGTAGCTGCCACGCGTCTTGAGCACGCCATTGAAATAGCGCTCGTTCAGCGCGCTCATCAAGGTGGGTTGCAGGCCGCTCAAGGTCTTGCGCAGGTGGGTGACGTAAGCCTGCGCCACGGCGGGCTGGGCGGCCAGGGTAGCTTCGATGCGCACGGCGCTGTCGGCGAAGGTGCTGCCCACGGGGTTGTACTGGACCAGCACCGTGAAGGCCGGCTTGCCATCGACCGACACGCTTTGCGCCACGAAGCTGTAGGGCTTGCTGCCCAGGTGGTTGTCGGACGGGACGCGGCCGCGCACGGTCTCAGGGTCCAGGTAGCTGACCTCGACCGTGTGGCTGGCGAAGCCGAAGACAGAGGTCGCGCGGTAACGCGCACCGGCCGAGTAGCCCAGGTGTTGCGGCGTGGCGGGCGCCTGGGTCCAGCGAAAGGCCTTGTTCTCGCTGTTGGCGGCCTTGAACATGGCCTCGTCGACGTTGTCCCAAAACCAGCTGAAAGCTTCCGGCCGCACGTCCTTGACCGTGAAACTGGTGGAGGCACTGATGCTTTGCGCGTGGGCCGGCAACTGCCCGGCGAGGGCCATGAGCACCGCGAAGAGCACACCGGGCGCCGCCGCCAGGCACCGGCGCGCCAGGATGATGAATGACCAAGGTCGTGACATGAGGGTCTCCCAAAAAAGAACATCTACAGATGTAGAGAATGCCGCAACTCTACATGTGTATAGTCCAGCAGGGAATCTGTCGTAAACCCGCGATGCAGCACCGCCCCAGCTCCCAATGCCAAAAGACCGCAAGACCCTGATCGCCGACACCGCCATCGACCTGCTGGGTGAACTGGGCGCCCGGGGCCTGACCCACCGCGCCGTGGACGCGCAGGCCGGCCTGCCCGCGGGTTCGACCTCGTTTTATTGCCGCAGCCGACTCGACCTGCTGACCCTGGCCTTGCAACGGCACGCCGCCCTCGACCTGGCCGACCTGGAAACCGATGCCCAACGCATGATGAAAGACCGCGTGAGCCGGGAGGGGCTGATCGACCTGCTCGGTGAGCGGGTGGCGGATTGGTTGTCTCCTCCCAAGCGCCTGCGCCTGGTGGCCAGGTTCGAGCTGTTCATGATGGCTTCGCGCGAACCTGAGCTGGCCAAGATCGTCGGTCAGCAACGCCAGTTCTTCTTGCACGCCACCGAGGCCGCCTTGACCCAGGCCGGCGTGATCGATCCCCCAGGCACAGCGCCCGCGCTGCTGGCCCTGGTCGACGGCCTGTTGCTGGACCAGGTGGGCACCAGCGCGCCCGTGTTGTCGCCCGCCACGCAAAAAGCGGCTTTCAAGCGACTGCTGGGTGAACGGGTCAAAACCGGTGCATGAGTCCGGGCGTGGCCATGGGCAGCTCGAAGGCCAGGATCGCCTGCTGCCTCAACTGGTCCATCACGCCCAGTTTGCCGGGCCACCGACCCGGCTTGGCGCCCCAGTGGCGGTACAGGGTGCAGGCACTGGTCAACAGCCGCTCGGGTGAGTCCCACTGCAGAAAACCCTGTCGCTGGAAGGCGGGGCTGAACAGCAGATCGCGCGACGCTTCGAACGCCGACATGCCCTGGCGGTGGCGCAGGTAAAGGCCCTCCTGCGCCAGGTCCCAATAGTCGATGAGGCGTTGCACATCGTGCTGCGTGGCCAGGGGACCGTGCCCCGGAACGATCACGTCGGCCTTCAACGACATCAGGCGCCGAAGGCCGGCCACGATGTTCTCCACAGGCCCGGACCAGGCCACCGGCGTCACCCCCACGAACACGATGTCCCCCGCGTAAGCCACGCGCTGGTCCGGCACGTGAACAATGCAGTCGCCATCGGTGTGCCCCGGCCCCACCTCCGTGATCACGATGTCGACCCCCTTGACCGTCAAGGTCTTCTGCACCGAGAAACCCTCGGTGGGGTCGGTGATCACCACCTGACCGAAGCCGTAGGGCTTGAACATCTGGTGCATGTAGTGCCCGAACTTGTCGATGCCCGCCAGCGGCACATGGCGCATGAGCCGGCCCCCCAGCTTCAGGGCATGCAACTGGCGCGGGTGTTGGTGGTGCATCTGGTGCATGCAGGCGTGCGTCGCGATGATGGGCTTGTCCCTGAACAACTGGTTGCCCCAGCAATGGTCGCCATCGGCGTGCGTGTTGATGACGAACTCGATGGGCGACCGCTGGACGATGTCGGCCGCGAAGTCCAGCGCCTCCTGCGTGAAGCGCACGTCCCAGCAGGTGTCCACCAGCACGCTTTGGCCGCCACAGTCGATCAGCCCGAGGTTGGTTTCACCCCAGGAGCCATTGGGCACCATCCAGGCATATGCACGCGGGCCCAGGCGGTACAGGCCCTCGTTGAAGCGAGCCGGTTCGCCAAAGCGGGTGACGCCGCGGGACGGGCCCCCCAGCCATTCGGTGTGCTTCATTGGATGCGGTGCTCGACCTCGCCCACCCCATCGATGCCCAGGCGCAGCACATCGCCCGGCTTGACCCAGTGGCCATTCTCCATGCCGCAGCCGTGGGGCAAGGTGCCCGTGGCGATCAGTTCGCCCGGCTGAAGGCGTTCGCCGCAAGACAAGTGCGCCAACAATTCACCCAAGCCGAACAGCATGCCTTGCGTGGAGGTGCGGGACACGACACGGCCATTGAGTTCGACCCACGCCGACAAGGCACCAATGCGTGGCAAGACCTCGTCCGCCGTGACCAGGGTGGCCGACATGGAACTGATGAAGTGCTTGGATTTCTGCGGACCCATGCCGCTTTGCATCTCGGGCCGCTGCACATCGCGGGCCGTCCAATCGTTCACCACGACGAACCCGCCAATCGCCGCCAGGGCTTGCTCAGGTGTGGCGTTGAACAAAGGCTGGGACAGGACCAATCCCAGTTCAAGCTCGTAGTCCAGCACCTTGGAATAGCTGGGGGCGCGCACCGGTGTGCCACTGGGCACAAACGTCAAGTGGTTACCGAAGTAGTAGATGGGCTGGCGGTGCGCCAGGGCATGGGGCTTGAACGCCGGGAAGGGGCGGCCACTCACGATTTCGACCAGGCGGGCCATCCGGTAGGCGACGGGCATGAAGCGCCGCGCATAGCCGCGCGAGGACTGGATCCAATGCTGTTCGAACAACATGCAGTCGCGGAAGGACCGGGGGCTGAAGGGCAAGGCTGGCGCACCTGCTTCAGCGGCATCTGGCGCCAGCGGCGATAACCAGGCCAATTGCTCGCGCACGGCCTGGGGCATGGCCGACAACGCGGTCCACTGCCCAGCCTGGTCGACTTCGATGCCCGCTTCACCACGGCGTATTTTCATGACTTGCCTCGACCAGTTGCATACAATTGGCTGCAATGTATCCACTTGGATACTTTCAGTCAATGCCGGCTTAGCGAAAACTGGTTCATGATCTGGGCATGAGCAAGAAAGCCATCTCCGATGCCGCCGCCCCTCATCGCATGGCGCAAGGCAAGCGCCTGTTGATGGACACCGCCACCCGCTTGCTGGCCCGGCAGACCCTGCAAAGCACGCTGGCCTTGCGCGAGCTCGCGCGCGAGGCCGGACTCAACCACAACACCTTCTACCGGCATTTCAGCAACCTGGAAGAGATGCAACAGACCATCGTCGAGGAGTTCATTGCCGGGCTGCGCGCAGGCCTGACCGAATCACGACAACAGCTGCCCCCCGGTCAATCGGTTTCTCGCGTGGTCATCGGCTGGCTTTTCGATTTCGCCCGCGAGAACAGCGACCCGTTCATCCTGGCCTACCGGATCTGGCATGGCCCGCCCTCGGACAGCCGCGACCTTGTGCAAAAGGCGATGGACCACTTGTGCGAGGACATGCTGCGCGATCTGTTGGCTTTGGGTGTCCTGCCACCACTGAACGAAGCCCGCTTGCGGCGCTTGCTGGCCATCGATGTCCACCAGGTGTTCAGGCTCTGCATCGCCTACCTGGAAGCCCCACGTTCCCGCGCACGCCTGCTCGATGCTGGCGACGAGATGCTGAAGGCGCTGATCGCCGGGGCCATGGCGCTGGAAGGCTCCTGACATGGCGACGGCTCCCCGATGGCATCCCGGTCGCGCCTGAGCGCGCCACGGCCGATCAGTTCAGGTGCCTCGCGGATCCTGCGGGGGCACCGACAAGGCCACGATCATGCGGTTCAAGACCGTTTTGATGCCGGCCATGGCCGGCTCCGGCTCGGCTGACGAGGCGATGATGTGAGCCGATTCCACGAACACCGCCAGCAGCATCTTGGCCAGGGTTTCGCTGCCGGCGCTGGCCAGCAGGTCCGGCGCCACCTGGTGCTCGATCAGGCGGTTCAGCAAGCCTTGTGAGTGTTCGGTGTCGATGGCCCGGCATTCGGCCGCGCCCAACACCACAGGACCGTCCGTGAACAGCACGCGCTGGCAGGCCGGCTCACCCGCGTGGATCAAAAAAGCATGCAAGGCCACCTCGCCCGGCGAGCCTCCAGCGATCGTGCTGGTGGCGACCGCGGCGATCAATTGCCGGGAGACCTCCACATACACCGCCCGGAACAGGGCCTTCTTGTCCTTGAAGTGGTGGTAGACGGCGCCCTTGGTCGTGCCGGCGATCGCTGCCACGTCGTCCAGGCTGGTGCCGGCAAAGCCGACCTCGGTGAAGCGCAGGCGGGCGGCCGCCAGCAAAGCCATTCTCGTGGCTTCGGCATGGACATCCCGAAGGCGTTTGACAGGGCGCGTTTCAGTTGACATACTGACAGTATCTTAAATTTCTTTGGTATGCGCAATGGGCAAACAGGCTGACACGAAGCTCGTGGATTACGTCGTGGTCGGCGGGGGCTCGGCTGGCTGCGTGCTGGCCAGCCGCCTCAGCGAAGACCCCGGGGTGACAGTCTGCCTGCTGGAAGCCGGCCCGTCCGACACCAACCCGACCATCCACGTGCCAGCCGGCATGTTGTGGCTGATGCGCAGCAAAGTGCTGAACTGGCAGTTCAACACCGAACCCGAGTCGCACCTGGCTGGACGCAAGCTGTTCTGGCCACGCGGCCGCATGCTGGGCGGCAGCAGTTCGATGAACGCCATGTGCTACACCCGCGGCCACCCCCAGGACTACGACGGCTGGGCCGCCCAGGGCAATGCGGGTTGGGGCTTCGACGACGTGCTGCCTTACTTCCGGCGTTCTGAAGACCAGTCCCGAGGCGCCTCGACCTACCACGGAGCCGGCGGCCCACTGCACGTGTCCGACTTCCGCGCGCCCTCGCCGCTCACCCGCACTTACATCGCGGCGGGCGTGCAGGCCGGCTTCCCCGAAAACGAAGACTTCAACGATGGTGAGAACCAGGAAGGCGTCGGCTACTTCCAGGTCACCCAGAAAAATGGCCTGCGCTGGAGCGCCGCCAAAGGCTACCTCGACCCCGCCCGAGACCGCCCCAACCTGCACATCATCACCGCCGCCATGGCGCACCGGGTGCTGCTGGAAGGCCAGGGCGACGAACGACGGGCCGTGGGTGTCGAATACCAGCACCAGGGCAAGCTTCACACCATCAAGGCGCGTCACGAGGTCATCCTTTCCGCTGGCGCCTTGCAAAGCCCGCAACTGTTGATGCTGTCAGGCATCGGCCCTGGCCCACATTTGCAGCAGCACGGCATCACCACGCTGGTCGATCTGCCTGGCGTGGGCCAGAACCTGCAGGATCACCTGGACGTGATGGTGGTCCACCAAGGCAAGCGTGCCCTCTCGCGTGGCCTCACGCCGCAGAACATCCTGGGCGGACCCTGGTCGTTCTACCAGCTCATGGCGCACGGTCAAGGCATGTTCACCAGCAACGGCGCCGAGGGCTGTGGCTTCCTCAAGAGCGACCCGTCCGAGCCCATCCCCGACCTGCAGTTGCACTTCATGCCGGCGCGCATGCGCAACCATGGCCGCGACCTGCGCTTCCTGATGGGCCAGGGCTTCTCGATGCACGTCTGCGACCTGCACCCCAAGAGCCGCGGCCAGATCACCCTGAAGGACAAGAACCCCGCCAGCCACCCGGCCATCCAGGCCAATTACCTGTCGCACCCGGATGACATCGCCAAGATGGTGAAGGGCATCAAGCAGGTGCGCCGCATCTTCGCCGCGCCCGCCTTCGACCACGACCGGGGCGCGGAGCTCGCTCCTGGGCCCCAAGTGACCACCGACGAACAACTGGCCGACTACATCCGCCAGCACGCCGAGACCATCTACCACCCCGTGGGCACCTGCAAGATGGGCACCTTCGCCACCGACCCGATGGCCGTGGTCGACGACCACTTGCGGGTGCGTGGCGTGCGCGGGCTGCGCGTGGTCGATGCCTCCATCATGCCCACACTGGTGGGCGGCAACACCAACGCACCGACCATCATGATCGGCGAAAAGGCCTCTGATCTGATCAAGGCCGCCAGACGAGCCTAGACCTGCAGCTTGCCCACCGAGATGACCGGCCCCGTGGGCGTGCCGGTGGGTGAACCACCCGTGGGCTCCACGCTGACGGCAAAGGCCGCCGTGCCTTTGAGCAACTGCTGGCGCAGCACCGTGGTCGCACCATCGGCCGACACCAGGCCCAGTGAACGCGGCGCGCCTTGACCTGGGATGACCCACAGCTCCAGGGCCTTGTCCAGGCCCACGGGCAATTGAGACAATGGCTTGAACACCAGGCTGCGGCCATCACCCGCCACGCTGACCACGAAGGAAGCGTTCTGCAATCCGGCAGGCGTGCCGGGCTGCGCCGCCATCACGATCACGATGGGCGGGGCTGCCACCTGCGGTTGCGCCAGCCAAAGGCCCAACGACAAGGCTGCGACCGTGGAAAAGGCCGTGAACCCTCGCCACAAGGCCAGGCGCTGCCACCAGCCCGACGCACCCTGCGCCATGGCGGCATCGGCAGGCGACGAAAACAATCGCCGCTGCAAGGCCTGCCACACCTGGGGAGACGGCTGCACCTCGGGCACCACGTCCACCAAAGGCACCAGGCGCTCCTGCCAATCGTTCACCGACCGGCGCAATTGCGGGTGCGCAGGCAGCAAGGTTTCAAAACGGCGGCGCGCGCGGCCACTCAAGGTGCCCAGCACGTATTCAGCGGCCAGGCGGTCGGCTCGTTCGGTTCGGCTGTAGTCCATGTCAACCCCGGGCCAGCGTGGCGGCCCGCTCCAAACAGGATTTGAGGGACAGCAAGCCGCGCCGCAACCAACTCTTCACCGTGCCCAGGGGCTGCCCCAGGTGCTCGGCCACTTCGGCATGCGACAGACCTTGGTAGAAGGCCAGCGCCAGGCTGTGCTGCTGTTCGCCGCTCAGCCCTTTCAGGCAATGCTGAACCTGCCTTGCTTCACCGGCCTGCTCCAGCAAGGCTTGCGGCCCGGGCAGATCAGAAGCGACCTCGTTGACCATGTCGCGCTCCTCGCCATCATCGTGGCCAGGTTGGTGGCTGCTGATGGTGTTGGGCTCGGTCTGGCGCCGGCGCAGGCTGTCGATCGCGCGGTTGCGCGCCACGCTGCTCAGCCAGGTGCTGGCCTGGCTGAGCGCGGGATTGAAGCTTTGCGCGGCCCGCCACACGTTCACGTAGACCTCTTGCAGAACGTCCTCGGCCTGGGCACGGTTGCCTTGGATGCGCAGGATCACCGCCAGCAGATGTGGGCTGGACTGGCGGTAGAGCGCCTCGAAAGCGCCACGGTCACCCATGGCGACGCGGGACAGCAACTCGGCCCAGGCTTGCCGGCGCTGCGCCGCGCCGTCCGCCAAAGTGGCCTGGTCTGTGGAAGACGTGCTCGCCATGGATCCTCGGCTTTGAAGGGTGTCCTGCATTCTAGGGCGTCAACGAAAAATCACTTGGGCATCAGCACCGTGTCGACCACATTGATGACGCCATTGCTCTGGTAGACGTCATAGGTGCTGATGTTGGCAACGTGGCCGGCTTCATCCTTGACCTGGATGTTGCTGGGGCCGTTGTGCATGAACCAGAGCTTGCCGCCGCTGGCCGTCTTCAACTCGGCCGTGCCGCCGCCCTGCTTGATGGCCATGCTCAGCGCCTTCATGTCGTACTTGCCGGGCACCACGTGGTAGGTCAGCACCTTGGTCAAGGTGGCCTTGTTTTCGGGCTTGAGCAAGGTGTCCACCGTGCCGGCAGGCAGGGCGGCAAAGGCCGCATTGGTGGGCGCGAACACCGTGAACGGCCCCTTGCCCTTGAGGGTCTCGACCAGGCCCGCCGCCTTGACCGCGGCCACCAGCGTGGTGTGGTCGGCCGAATTCACGGCGTTGTCGATGATGTCCTTGCTGGCGTACATGGCTTGCCCGCCCACGTTGACGGTGTCGGCTGCGTGCACGGCGGCGGCGCCCGAGGTCATGGCCAAAGCCAGCAAGCAAGTCTTGGTGAAGGTCTTCATGGGGAGCTCCTGAGTGGGATGAGTTTGAAAAAGAAAACTGCCAGGAGCTCTTACGCAGCCAGGGCGCAGCTGGATGCGCTTGACCAGTGTTTTTGCGTCACCATCTTTTACGCTTCCATTGGCCGCAAGCCAGCGGTGGACACCTCGGACGGGTTATGTTGCGGGGTGCAGCACCACACACTCAAGAGGATCTCCATGAAAACCCACGTCCTGCTGGCCTCCAGCCTGCTCCTGTCGATGTCCGCGCTCGCCGCCGAGCGGTCGGTGACCTTGAACACCGCCACCCCCACCGGCGATGGCCCTTCCGTGGGCACCGTGCGCATCGTCGAAACACCCCATGGCCTGGTCTTCTATCCCAGCCTCAAAGGCCTGCCGCCGGGCCTGCATGGCTTCCACGTGCACGACAAGGCCTCTTGCGCCCCCAGCCAGAAAGACGGCACGACCACGCCGGCGGGCGCGGCTGGCGGCCACCTCGACCCCAAATCGGCCGGCAAGCATGGCGAGCCCTGGGGCGAAGGCCACCTGGGTGATCTGCCGGCCCTGTACGTGGCGGCCGACGGCACGGCGAGCAACCCGGTGCTCGCGCCACGGCTCAAGCTGGCCGACGTCACCCAACACGCGCTGATGGTGCATGCGGGCGGTGACAACCATGCCGATCATCCCGCCCCGCTGGGCGGCGGCGGAGCGCGCGTGGCCTGCGGCGTCATCGGCGAGTAAGCCAGGCCGGGTGGCGGACAAGGTCGGCGGGATAATGCGGTGACCGACGCCCCACGACGACCAAGCCGCCACCCATGAAACTCGCCACCTGGAACATCAACTCCCTGACCGTGCGCCTGCCCCAGTTGCTCGACTGGCTGGCGGCCAACCCGGTCGACGTCATCGTGCTGCAAGAGACCAAGCAAACCGATGACAAGTTCCCGATGGCCGAGTTGCAGGCCGCCGGCTACCAAGCGCATTGCTTCGGCCAGAAAACCTACAACGGCGTCGCCCTGCTGACCCGTGAAGGCGTAGACAGCAGCACTGTGCTGAAAAACATCCCAGGCTTCGCTGATGAACAAGCCCGCGTCATCGTGGGCACGGTGGCCCATGCCACCCTGGGCTCGATCCGCGTGGTAGGCGGCTACTTCCCCAATGGCCAGGCGCCCGACAGCGACAAGTTCGCCTACAAGATGGGCTGGCTGGAAGCGCTGAACCAGTTTCTGAAACAGGAGTTGGTCACGCACCCGAACCTGGTCCTGATGGGCGACTTCAACATCGCGCCCACCGATGCCGACGTGCACGACCCGGTCCTGTGGGCTGGCCAGATCCACTGCACCCCGCAAGAGCGTGAGCACTTCCAAAGGCTGGTCGCGCTGGGGCTGGTCGATGCTTTCCGCCTGTTCGAGCAGCCGCCCAAGCCCTGGAGCTGGTGGGATTACCGCAACCTGGCCTTCCGCAAGAACCAGGGTTTGCGCATCGACCACATCCTGGTCAGCGAGGCGCTGAAGCCGCACGTCAGCGCCTGCGTGATCGACAAGCTGCCGCGCAAGAATGAACGTCCCAGCGACCATGCGCCGGTGATCGTCACCCTGGGCTGACCAGCCTCACTGGCCTTCCAGCAGCTTCCTGAATGGCGCCGGCAACCCGATCGAGGCCAGTTCATCCAAAGGCACCCAACGCCCGGTGATCTCGGCATCGGCACCGATGCCATGCGGCAACGCGGTGTCTTTCAAGGATTGCAAGCTCACCGAACGCAGGGGGTGCAAGCGCCAGTCCAGGTGCGTGAGCACATGGTTGACCACCGGTTGCGCTTCGGGCTCGGGCAAGCCCAAGGCCTGGGCCGCACTTCGCAGCTCCGCTTCGCTGTCGTACAGGGGCAAGGTCCACAAGCTGGCCCACACGCCCTTGCCGGGCCGCTGCACCAGCCACACCGCCCCACGGTGTTCCACCCACAGGCACCAGCTTTCGCGCTTGCTGCGCTTGAGCTTGCGGGTCTTGATCGGATAAGTCTCGGGTTGGCCCAGCACCCGCGCCTGGCACAAGTCCACCCACGGGCACACCAGGCACGAAGGCTTGCGCTGGGTGCACACCGTGGCGCCCAGGTCCATCAGGCCCTGGGTGTACGACGGCATGTCCACGCCATGGCGTGGCAACACCACCGCCGCGGCTTGCCACAGCGCTTTTTCGTTGCTGGAGACCGCCAGGTCCTGCCCCCAGGCCATCACGCGCGTCAGCACGCGCTTGACATTGCCATCGAGGATGGTGGCGCGCTCGTCGAAGCAGAACGAGGCAATCGCCGCTGCCGTGGAGCGCCCGATGCCGGGCAAGGTCTCCAGCAATTCGGCCGTGGCCGGGAACTGCCCACCATGCTCGCTCATCACCGTCTGCGCGCACTTGTGCAGATTGCGGGCGCGGGTGTAGTAACCCAGGCCAGCCCACAGGGTCAGCACATCGTCCAGCGGCGCCGCGGCCAAGGCGGCTACATCAGGAAAGCGTGCCAGGAATCGGTCGAAGTACACCAGCACGGTGCTGACCTGCGTCTGCTGCAGCATGATCTCCGACAGCCAGACGCGGTAAGGATCGCGCACGCCTTGCCAGGGCAAGTGGTGGCGCCCGTCCTGGCGTTGCCAAGCCACAAGGCGGTCCGCCAGATCCGGGTTCAGTGAACTGGCCCGTTGCTGCAACTCGTGTGAAGAATCGGTCAACGCGGCCTGGGTCGCCCGCCGCGTCATGCCCCTTGCGAGACCTCGTCGGTGCCAGACAGGTTCAGCGAAATGGGATCGATGTGGGCCGCCTTCAAATACTCGGACACGGAGGCATGCCCCTCATGACCGGCCAGCACCACTTCTGATTGGGCCTGCGTGACGAGTTCGTCGATCAAGGTGTTCAAGCGTGTCTGCAATTGCAGCACGCGCTCGTCTTGAGCCTGCACTTCCTGCAGGCGGGTGTCCAATTCGTTGGAAGCCGACTGGATGCGGTCCAGCGACTCGTAACGGCGCTTGAAGTTGCGGCGGCGTTCGCGCAATTGGCTGTCCACCTGGGCGGATGCTGTCTTGTTCCACAGCTCGATGTCGTTGCTCACGGTCTCGAACACCACGCGCAGACGAGAGATCAGCATGCGGCGGAACTGCTCCTGGAAACCCGGCTGGGCCAGGCGGAAAGCCTGACTCAGGCCCAGGTACTGCACATAGTTGCGCTCGATCAGGGTCAGGTCGTCGGTGTACTTGCGCACATCGAGTTGCTGTTCGGCCAGCAGGCTGAAACCGAACTCGGCATTCAGCTTGGCGAACGAGGCCACCAGCATGGAATGGGTTTCATCGTTGCGCTGCTGGGCCTGCTCGATCAACAGGCGCAGGCGCCCGCACAGTTCAACGAAGGCTTTCTTGGCGCCCAAAGGCAGCCATGAGCCGCCCAGCACTTGCCCCAGCACGTCAACCTCCTGGCGAAGGCGATCGGACGACAGGTCGTGCAAAGCGGCCTTCAGCATCCGCGAGTGAACACTGCGCATGGCCGACAAACGGGCCGTGCATTGCTCGAACTCGGTGGCCTCGGCCTGCACACGCTGCAGCATCAGCTGGACCTTGCCCGTGCTCTTGCCGCGCAGGCCGCGCAATTCAAGCAATTGCTCGGCGTGCTGGCGACGCAGTTCGCCAAACCGGCGACCCAACTGCGATTGGAACTGGCGTGCACCATCAACGGCCGAATCGGCCAGCATCTGACGACGCTTGGGCAGCAGGCCTTCGGACAAGGCGGTTTCAAACGATTCAAGCCGGCTGGCGCTGAGACCGGCGGCGTCGCCTCCGAGGCGCGCGGCCAAGGCCTGTCGGGCAGAAATCGGGAACACGTGCTCGGGGGGGATCTCCAGCGTCTGCGCCACGCTGTCGCATTGGCGCGCGATCACGTCTTCCACCTGCTGGGGCGTGCTCAAGGGATCGGACAGCGAGTCGATCTTGTTCAAGGCCACGAAGCGGGCCAAGGCCGGGCCGCACAGGTGGTCGCGCCAAATGCTCAGGTCGGACTTGGTGACGCCGGTGTCGGCCCCCAGGATGAAGACCGTGGCGTGCGCCTGCGGCAACAGCCCGAGTGTCAGTTCGGGCTCGGTGCCGATGGCGTTGAGGCCAGGCGTGTCGAGGACCACCAGCCCACGTTTGAGCAGGGGATGCGGCAGGTTGATGCGGGCATGGCGCCACACGGGCACCTCGACCTTGTCGCCTTCCTGCAGCGGCGGGTTGTCTTCCACGCGCTCGTCGTCCCAGAAACCCAGCAGCTTGGCTTCTTCCTTGGTGACCAGGCGCGTGCGCACGACCTCGCCCAGGGCCTGGGCCATGCCGTCGGGGTTGCTCAGGTCAAGGGCGATGTGGGTCCAGGCCTGCGGCTGCAGGCGGAACTCGGCCAGCGAAGCCGCTTCAAGGCGGGTGTCGATGGGCAGCAGGGACAGGCCGACCGGATCGGCAGCGTCGTAGCCCAGTTCAACCGGGCACATGGTGGTGCGGCCGGCCGAAGCGGGCATCATGCGCCGGCCCTTGTCCGAGAAGAAGATGGCGTTGATCAGTTCGGATTTGCCGCGCGAGAACTCGGCCACGAAGGCCACCATGAGCTTCTCGCCGGACAGCCGATGCCGCATGGCTTCGAACCATTCCGAGGATGCCTCGTTGAGCAGGTCCTGCTCGCGCGCGAAACGCGCCAAGTCGGCAAGCTTGGCATCGGTGGCAACACGCCACTGTCCCAGGGCGTCCAGGTTACTGGCGAAAGTAGGCATCATGGGAGCTCATCCTAGCGTAAGCCGGCAATGTAAAGACATGAAAAGGGCGCCTGTAACCACGCCTTACTATTTTTTCTGGCAAACCGGGCAAAAGAACGTGGAGCGTTGCCCTTGGACCAGCCGACGCACCGGCGTCGCACAGCTTCGGCAAGACTCGTTCTCGCGGCCATAGACGCGGGTACTGAGCTGAAAGTGCCCCTGGCTGCCATAGGCATCTTTGAAATCGCGCAGGCTGGAGCCCCCCATGGCCAATGCCTGGCGCAGCACCTCCTGCACCGCCAGCACCAGCCGATCGCAGCGTGGCCGGCTCACCCGCCCCGCCGCCAGTTCGGGGTGGATGCCCGCCATGAACAAGGCTTCGCAAGCGTAGATGTTGCCCGCGCCCACCACGATGTCACCGGCCAGCAGCGCCTGCTTGATCGACACCTTGCGGCCCTTCAGCCGCTGGTGCAGATGGGCCCCGGTCATGGCATCGTCGAACGGCTCCAGCCCCAGGCTGGCCAACAGACGCGCCGGCATCCCGGAGGCCATGGAAGCACCCCACACCACGGCACCGAAACGCCGGGGGTCCGTCAGGCGCAGCAGGCCCTCGGTGGTGTCGAGCTCGAAGTGATCGTGGGGACCGGCGGGTGCCAGGGCCTTGGCAAAAGTCAGCGCCCCAGACATGCCCAGGTGCACCAGCAAGCCTTCGGGCGGGCTGTCGGGCGCGCTGCCGGCCAGGGTCAAGGGCACCCACAAATATTTACCTCGGCGCAACACGGGGCCCACGGTGGCCCCTTCCAATCGGCCTGGGTCGCAACCCAAGGGCCAACGCAAGGGCTTGCCCATCCGCAATGACAGAACCTTGGCGCCCAGAATCCGCGACGCGAAACTCTGGCGGGTGACTTCAACCTCGGGCAATTCAGGCATGGGCCGCATTATCGGTGCCGTATCAATAGAATGGCCACAAACACGGAGAGTTCATGCCTGCACCGACTGCACCCAAGCGTTCACATTCCTTGACGGCCCTCGGCCAGGCCCTGGCCTTCGCCGGGCTGATGTTGATGGGTCCTGCCGTGGTTCACGCGGCCGATGCCGCCACCGCAGCACCTGCCCCCGCCGAGCCATCGTCCTCGGTGCAGAACTCCCGCATGGACGGCGCCCTCTTCTACCAATTGCTGGTGAGCGAGGTCCAGGCCCGCAGCGGCAACGTCGGCACCGCCTACCAGATTTACCTGGAACTGGCGCGCAAACACAAGAGCCCGGAATTGTTCAAGCGCGCGGTGGAAATCGCACTGCAAGCCCGCGCGGGCGAAGAAGCTCTGACCGCGGCCAAGGCTTGGCGGCAGGTCACGCCTCAGTCCAAGGAGGCCGCCGAGTTCAATGTCCAGATCCTGCTGGCCATGGGCCGCACCACCGACCTGGCCGATGCCCTCAAGTCCCTCATCCAGCTCAGCCCTGCCCCGCAGCAGCCCCTCATGATCGCCTCGCTGCCACGCTCGTTGGCACGCCTGCCCGACCGCAAAGTGTCCGCACAGATCATCGACGAAGCCACCCTGCCGTGGCGCCAACGCCAACCCGCGTTGGCGGAGGCCTGGGTGGCCAGTGGCGAAGGCTGGCTGGCCGCCAAGGACATCCCCAAAGCCCTTGAGGCCGCCAAGAAGGCCAGGGCCTTGCAGCCGCAAAACCTGGGTGCGGGTCTGCTGGCCGTCAACCTCATCGACGAAGACCCCTCCGCCGAAGACCTGGTCCGCCAGCAGCTCGCCCGCGGCGATGCGCCCAATCTGCTGCGCCTGGCCTACGCCCGCAAACTGGCCGGATTGCAGCGGATGAATGAAGCCGCCCAGCAACTGGACACATTGCTCCAGACCCAGCCCGACCAGATCGGCGCCTGGCTCACGCTCGCGGCCGTGCGGCTTGAGCTGCACCAGCCGGACCAGGCCGAAGTGGCCTTGCAGCATTACCTGGCCCTGAAGAAGCGCACACCCGAGACCGCCCCTCCCAAGACTGGCGCGCCCGAGCAGGCACCGACCGCCGTGGACACCGCCGAGGCCAGCGATGAGCAGGCCTTCACCCTTCTGGCCCAGGTCGAAGAGCAAAAAGGCAATTGGCCAGCCGCCCTCGAATGGCTGGACCGCGTGGAGAATGCCAACAGCAGCCTGCTGATCCAGACCCAACGCGCCAAGCTGATGGCCAAGCAAGGCAAGCTGGCCGAAGGCCGCGCCCTGATCCGCGCCATGCCCGAAAGCGAACCACGCGACGCCCTGGCCAAACTGCAGGCCGAAACCCAGTTGCTGCGCGACCTGGACCAATGGGACACCGCCTATAGCGTGATGGCCGAAGCCAACCAGCGCTTCCCGGACGACCCTGACCTGCTCTACGAACAAGCCATGCTGGCCGAACACCTGAAGAAGTTCGACGAAATGGAAACGATGTTGCGCCGGTCCATCGAGCTCAAGCCCGACAACGCCAACCCCTACAACGCCCTGGGCTACAGCCTGGCCGACCGCAACCTGCGCCTGGATGAAGCCCGCGCCCTGATCCGCAAGGCCCTGGACCTGCGCCCGGGCGACCCGTTCATCACCGACAGCCTGGGCTGGCTGGAGTTTCGCGCCGGCCGGGTGGCCGAAGCCCTGGCCTTGTTGCGCCAGGCCTACCAAGCCCGCCCCGACCCTGAAATCGCCGCCCACCTGGGCGAGGTGATGTGGTCGCAAGGCGAGCGCGACGAAGCCATCAAGATCTGGCGCAAGGCCCAGGCCCGCGACGCCAAGAACGAAGCCCTGCTCGACACCGTCAAGCGACTGCAAGTTCAACTGTGACCGTGACACGCGCCTGGATTGCCGCCGCCGCGCTGCTGGCCTGCCTGAGCGCCTGCTCACAGTTCCCGGCCAGGCAGCACGACGCGGCCCCGGCCGCCAACGGGGCCAGCCAGTTGGCCCTGCAAGGCCAGCTCAGCGTCAAGTTGCAGGCCTTCCAGGGGCTTGAGGCCAAAGGCGTGAGCATGGGGTTCTTCTTCAATGGCGGACCGCAAGGCGGCCAGTTGGACCTGATGACCCCCATGGGCAGCCAGGTCGCCCGCGTGCACTGGACACCCACCGACGCCTGGCTGCAAACCGACCAGGGCGACCGCCATTTCGACACCCTGGGCGAACTCAGCGCAGAGGTGTTGGGCGAGCCCCTGCCGCTGGCCGCCCTCATGAACTGGGTGCAAGGCCAGCCCGACCCCGACCTGCCCGCCGCCAGCCGGGTCACACCGCAGTCATTCGAGCAAAACGGCTGGCACATCGACACCACTGACATCGGCATCGGACGGCTCAACGCGCAACGCCCCGCCAGCGCGCTGCTGCGCGGCATCACCGTGCGCATCAGACTGGACCGCTGACATGCCCAGCCTGCACCACCTGCCTGCACCGGCCAAGCTCAACCTTTTCCTGCACGTCACCGGCCGACGCGACGATGGCTATCACTTGCTGCAATCGGTGTTCGTGCTGATCGATTGGGCCGACACCCTGCACATCGACACCCGCGATGATGGGCAATTGCAGCGGCACGATCTGGGCCCGGCCTTGCCCCCCGACGACCTGTGCCTGCGCGCGGCACGGCTGCTTCAGCAAGCCAGCGGCAGCCCACTGGGCGCGGACATCCACATCGACAAGGAAGTGCCCTGGGGCGCAGGGATGGGCGGCGGCAGCTCCGACGCGGCCACGGTGCTGCTGGCGCTCAACCAGCTGTGGCAGTTGAACTGGCCCCGCGAACGCCTGGCCGAACTGGCGGTGCAACTGGGCGCCGACGTGCCCTTTTTCGTCCAGGGCCACAACGCCTGGGTGGAGGGCATCGGCGAACAGATCATGCCCATCGCCCTGCCCACCGAGTTGATCGACACGCCCTTGGCGGTTTTGAAACCCCCTGTGGCCGTGCCGACACAGGCCATTTTTGCCAGCCCGCTTCTTTCCCGCGACACGGAAGCTGCTACAATTTCGCTCTTTCTTGCAGCGCCCAAGTGCTTTGGCCGCAACGACTTGCAAGCTCCCGCAGAGCACTACAGCAGTCAGATCAGCCAGGCACTTGAGATCATGCAAAGCCGCTTTGGCAACAGTCGGATGACCGGTTCCGGCAGCGCGGTGTTCTCCTGGTTGAATTCACACCACGAGAACCCACCCGCCCCACCGTCGTTCGGCCCCGCCGATGTGGCCTCGGATGATCCCGCATGGGCCGGACGCCTCTGTCGCGTTCTGGTTCGTCACCCGCTGTTTGATGTGCTGGCCTGATTTTCAACGCCGCACACAAACTTCGAAAAACGAACCAAGAACTTGCAACAGTCGAAAAAAACCGGCTATAATGCAAGGCTTCTCGCATGAGAGAACAAGCTACCGGTTTCGGTGATCTGAGCTGAAAAGCAAAGTGCACCGAATCCTGTGTAGGGGAGTCGCCAAGTTGGTTAAGGCATCGGATTTTGATTCCGACATGCGAAGGTTCGAATCCTTCTTCCCCTGCCAAATGTTTTCAGTCAGTTCTTAGTACGCACATTGCCCGCCACCTCCGCCTGCCGTTGACCTTCAGCGGCACCGACACCAGGGCAAGGCGTACGGGCAAGATGCAATTCAACGCCATCTGTCGCCCATGCTTTCCGACACCGTCCTGTTCACTGGCAACTCCAATCCGGCGCTTGCCCAAGAAATCGCTTCCCACCTGGGTGCCGAGCTGGGCAAGGCTGCCGTGGGCAGTTTCTCGGATGGCGAAACCACGGTCGAGATCCAGCAGAACGTGCGTGGCCGCGAAGTCTTCGTGGTGCAATCCACCTGCGCCCCGACCAACGACCACCTGATGGAACTGTGCATCATGGTCGACGCGCTCAAGCGCGCCTCGGCCCAGCGCATCACCGCCGTCATCCCCTATTACGGCTATGCCCGCCAGGACCGCCGCCCGCGCTCCACCCGCGTGGCCATCTCGGCCCGCGTCGTCGCCAACATGCTCGAAGCCGTCGGTGTCAGCCGCCTGCTGACCATGGACCTGCACGCCGACCAGATCCAAGGCTTCTTCAACATCCCCGTCGACAACATCTACGCTTCGCCCGTGCTGTTGTCCGACCTGCAATCCAAGGGCTACCAGGACCTGGTCGTGGTCTCGCCCGACGTCGGTGGCGTGGTGCGCGCGCGCGCCCTGGCCAAGCAACTCGGTTGCGACCTGGCCATCATCGACAAGCGCCGCCCCAAGGCCAACGTCTCTGAAGTCATGCACGTCATCGGTGAAATCGATGGCCGCAACTGCGTGATCATGGACGACATGATCGACACCGCCGGCACGCTGGTCAAGGCGGCCGAGGTGCTGAAAGAGCGCGGCGCCAAGAGCGTCTACGCCTATTGCACGCACCCCGTGTTCTCTGGCCAGGCCATCGAGCGCATCAAGAATTCGCAGCTCGACGAAGTCGTCATCGCCAACACCATCCCGTTGAGCGACGCGGGCAAGGAGTGCAAGAAGATCCGCCAACTGTCGGCCGCCTTCCTGTTCGCCGAAACCATTCGCCGCATTTCCGATGGTGACTCGGTCACCTCCCTTTTCTCGGAGCAGAACAACAACTTCTGATCCGACTTCCCCGACCGCTGGTGGGCGCGAGCCTCAGGCGGTCTTTTCCTCAAGCGCCTGGTCGCGGGCGCTTTATCCACACTGGAGTTATCCATGAAATTCACCGCTTTTGAGCGTAGTCTGCAGGGGACCGGAGCGAGCCGCCGCCTGCGTCTCGTCGGCAAAGTCCCTGGCATCGTTTACGGTGCTGGCGAAGCCGCCACGATCGAAGTCGATCACAACGCGCTGTACCACGCCATGCGCAAGGAAGCCTTCCACTCGTCCATCCTCGAGATGGAACTGGCTGGCAAGGTCGAGAAGGTCCTGCTGCGCGACTACCAGCTGCACCCCTACAAGCAGCAAGTGCTGCACGTGGATTTCCAGCGCGTCGATGCCACCACCAAGATCCACAAGAAGGTCCCGCTGCACTTCATCAATGAAGCTGAAGCCCCTGCAGTGAAGATCGACAAGTGCACCATCACCCACGTGGTGAGCGAGCTGGAAATCGAATGCCTGGCAGAACAACTGCCCGAGCACTTGACCATCGATCTGGGCGCCCTGACCAAGGGGCAGACACTGCACCTGGACGACGTCAAATTCGACGCTCACATCAAGGTGCTGACGCACGGCCGCAAGAACCCGTCCATCGCGACAGTGGTCGAGCCCGTGTCTGAAGAAGTCATCATCGCCCCCGTGGCCGCCGCTGAACCCGCCAAGGGCAAGAAGGGCAAGAAGTAATCTTCTTGGTCTCTTGAGCCAAAGGCCCCGTCAAGCCCCGCTTTGGCGGGGCTTTTTTTTGGACGAAGCCCTTTCATAATCGCAGCCCATCATGATTCGACTGTTTGTTGGCCTGGGCAACCCCGGCCCTGAATACGAAGACACCCGCCACAACGCTGGCTTCTGGTGGATCGACTCGTTGGCACGCCGCCTGAACGTCAACCTGGCGGCCGACCGCAGCTACTTCGGCTTCGTGGCGCGCGCCAACCTGCCCGGCGGACCCGTGTGGCTGCTGCAGCCGCAGACCTACATGAACCTGTCGGGCAAATCAGTGGGCGCCCTGGCCAAGTTCTTCAAGATCATGCCCAACGAAATACTGGTGGCCCACGACGAACTCGACTTGCTCCCCGGCCAGGTCAAGCTCAAGAACAGTGGCGGACATGCGGGGCACAACGGCCTGCGCGACATCCACGCACAACTGGGCTCGCCCGACTACTGGCGGCTTCGGCTGGGCATTGGCCACCCCGGCATCAAAACCGAGGTGGCGGGCTATGTGCTGCGCAAGCCGCCGCAGGCCGAACGCCAGGCCATCGAGAAGTGCATTGATCAAGCCCTTGGGGCCACGGAAGCCTTCCTCGCGGGCGACATGGCCAAGGCCACCTTGCTGGTCCACGCGCAACCACCGCGGCCCAAGCCGCCCAAGCCTGCGGCACCACCACCGCCTGCGGCGGATGCCAAGCCAGACTGACCAAATACAAAGGGAGGACCAGAGAAATGCCGAAAGATTCAAGCCATGGCGCCAGCAAGGCTGGCAGCCGTTCAGTGCGCCTGACAGCAGCGGGCGCCTTCACCGTGGTGATGCTCGCGTTGTCCATCGCCCCGCCGCCCGCCCATGCCCTCGCCTACCGCTGCGAAAGGCCCGCCGGTGCCGCCGGCCAAGCGCCCGAAGTGCATTACCAGGGCCATGCCTGCGATGGCGGGCGGGCCTTGCGCCACGCGGACGACCACCGCACCGACGCACAACGCACGGACACCGCCAAGGCCACCCAGGCGAACGCCAAACTGGGCAGGCAGCTTGAACGTGAACGGCACCGCCAAGAAAAGCAGGGCGCCGGCCGGCGCCCTATCGCCATGGACAAAGCCAAGCCTCCAGTCGCACTGGGGGCCAACTCGACGAAGGGCCCGACCTTGAAGCGCGAACGCCCCTTCACCGCCAAGGTGCCCAAAGCCAGCCCCGCCAGCCAGGGCAAATCAGATTGAGGTGTGGGACAAGGCCTTGGCTTGGGCAGCAAGGCCCTGAAGGCGCTTGTACTTCGCCATCAGTTGCTCGGCCGATTCGGCGTGAACCGGGTCCACCGGGATGCACTCGACGGGACACACCTGCACGCATTGCGGCTCGCCAAAATGGCCCACGCATTCGGTGCAGCGGTCAGGATCGATCACATAGATGGATTCGCCCATCGAAATGGCCTGGTTCGGGCATTCCGGCTCACAGACATCGCAATTGATGCATTCGTCGGTGATCTTCAGGGCCATGGTTCAAGCGCCTTTCATGCGCCGGTCTGCGAAGCCACGACACGGGCTTTGAGCCGGTCCAGCACGCTGGGCGCCACGAACTTGGACACATCGCCGCCCAGCATGGCGATTTCTCGAACGAAGGTGCCCGACACGAACTGGTATTGATCGGAAGGTGTCAGGAACACCGTTTCCACGTCGGGCATCAACTGGCGGTTCATGCCCGCCATCTGGAATTCGTATTCGAAGTCGCTGACCGCACGCAAACCGCGCACCACCACCTTGCCGCCATGGCCGACCACGAAGTCGCGCAGCAGGCCGGCAAAGGCGATCACCTCGACATTGGGATGGCTGGACGCCAGCTCCTGTGCCATGGACAGGCGCTCTTCGACGCTGAACAGGGTGCGCTTGTGGTGCCCCGCCGCCACCGCAACGATGAGCCGGTCGAACAGACGGGCCGCGCGGCGCATCAGGTCGGCGTGGCCCAGGGTCATGGGATCGAACGTGCCAGGGTAAACGGCGGTCAGGGGCGAAGACGAAGGCATCGGCGCAAACATTCAAGGTGAGGCCGCCAGTTTAGTCGCCAGCCGCCTGGCGCGACACGCCCGGCGCGCCTTCCACACGCTGAAAGAGGTGATAGTGCACCGCGCCAGCGCTCCCTTTCCGGTGCAAGCGCAGTCCGGGCACCGCGTCGGTCGCTGAACTGGCGTCCGAAAAAGCCTCGGGGGATTCGAGGTAGATCCAACCATGTTCGGGCACGCAATGAACCGCGGCCCGCAAGGCTGCTTCAAACAGGTCATCGCTGAACGGTGGGTCGAGCAGCACCAGGTCGAAGCCAGGCGCACGGCCCGACAGGCGGCCCATCCACGCCAGGGCGTCGGCTTGCACGATCTGCACCTGCGTGGCGGCCAACTTGGCTTGCGTGGCCCGCAAGGATTTGACCAGCACGGCCTCCCGTTCGACCAGGCACACGGACTCAGCCCCCCGTGATGCCGCCTCGAAACCCAGGGCACCGCTGCCGGCGAAGGCGTCCAGCACGCGCCAGCCACCCATGTCCTGGCCCAACCAGTTGAAGAGGGTTTCGCGCACCCGGCTCGGCGTGGGCCGCAAACCGGCCACCACCGGCACGGCCAGGGGCGTGCGTTTCCAGCGGCCACCGATCAGGCGAACTTCCTGCGCGGCCTTGGCCGCCACCTTGGCAGGGTCGATCGGGCGGGAGGGCCGTTGCGGGTCGGCGGTCGTGCGGGCTGAACGGGGTGGCTTCATCAAAAGATGCTCAATGGGAAAGCACCGATTGTAGAAACCCCCACCCTACAATCCACGCATGTTCAGTTTCATCAAGAAAAAGCTGGGCCTGGGCGGCAGCCCCGCGCCAGCAGAGCCACCAGCCTCGCCCCCTCCAGAGCCGCGCGCAGCCCCCGCGCCGGTGCCCACCAGCACGCCTGCGCCTGCAAGCGCACCAGTGACCGCGGCACGGGCGTTCACCCCGCCCACGCCAGCGCCCATGCCGGCGCCTGTGGTCACCACGGCCGCCATCCAGCCCGCCCCGGAACCCGTGGTGGAGCGGCGCTCCTGGATGGACAAGCTCAAGTCCGGACTGCGCAAGACCAGCTCCAGCATCTCGCAGGTGTTCACCGGAACCCAGATCGATGACGCGCTGTACGAAGAGCTTGAATCCGCGCTGCTGATGGCCGATGCCGGCGTGGCCGCCACCGAGCACTTGCTCGCCGACCTCAAGCGCCGCGTGAAAGAGGCCAAGGCCAGCGACCCGGCCGCCGTGAAGGTCCTGCTGATCGAGGCCATCACCGAGCTGCTCAAACCGCTTGAGAAATCGTTGCAGGTGGGCCAGCACACGCCCACCGTGATCATGGTGGCCGGGGTGAATGGCGCAGGCAAGACCACCACCATCGGCAAGCTCACACGCCACCTCAGCGATGCCCACCAACGCGTGCTGCTGGCCGCCGCCGACACCTTCCGCGCCGCCGCGCGCGAGCAGCTCTTGGTGTGGGCCGACCGCAATCGCGTGGACATCGTCAGCCAGGACAACGGCGACCCGGCCGCCGTCACCTTCGATGCGGTCCAGGCAGGGCGTGCCCGCGGTTGCGACGTGGTCATCGCCGACACCGCCGGCCGCCTGGCCACCCAACTGCACCTGATGGAAGAATTGCGCAAGGTCAAGCGTGTGATCGGCAAGGCCATGGACAACGCCCCGCACGAAGTGCTGCTGGTGGTCGATGGCAACACCGGGCAAAACGCCTTGTCACAAGTCAAGGCCTTTGACGAGGCCCTGGGCCTGACGGGCCTGGTCGTCACCAAGCTGGACGGCACGGCCAAGGGCGGCGTGCTGGCCGCGATCGCTTTGTGGTCACGCGGCCGCCCGGGTGGCGCGGTGCCGGTGTACTTCGTGGGCGTCGGTGAAAAGCTGGAAGACCTTCAAACCTTCAACGCCCGCGAATTTGCCCAGGCCCTGCTGACCTGAGCAGCACGGGGCTCAGTGGTGGCTGGAGGTTTCTTCCAGCGGCACGGGACTCGACTCCAGGTCGTCGAACCAGGTGGATGGCGGCGGCTCCTTGCGCTCCGCCTCCTCGTCCGCGAAATCGTCCGGGTTGAAATCGACGTCGTCTTCGTTCACCGACATGCCGTGCATGGCCCCTGCGGATTGCATGGACGCGACCACGGCGGCCGCTTCGGCGCTGCGGCGCGTCTGGCTGTTGGTGCCCACAGGACGCTTGGTCATGGTCAAAGCCGCGCCCAGCACGGCTTCGCGCGCCACGGCGGGGCCGGGCAAGGCGCCTTCCAGCCACACATAGACAGGGATGCCGGCGGCGGTCAGGACGCGGTCCATGCGGGCATGGCGGCGCACAGTGCGGGGCTTTTCCTGTTTGACGGGTTGGCGCAGCTCCACCACCGCGATCACTTGGGACGACTCGTCGCACACCACGAGGTCCGCGCAGATGGACCCCACACGGCGCAGCCATTCGCTGTAGGAATTGCGGGTAGGCACGCGCAGAAAGCGCGCCAGGGGCACCTGGGCCAGCACCATGTGCTCGGGCAAGGCCTTGCGCAGCACGTGGAAGGCCTCGCGCTCGGAACGGGTCAACACCCGCGTCGCCGTCGGGCTCCAGGCCGCGAGGGTGTCCCCAGCGTCGGTGGGCGATTTGCTCCCCCCCCCGCGCCGGGATGAGGATTGGGGAGCACCGTGCTTCTGACGCGCCTTCAGCGCGAGGAAAACACCGCCCAAGCCCACCAGGATCAGAACAGCCAGCACCGCTGGCCACCATGCATTCAAAACTGCCATTGAAACCGTCCACGCCCAAAACAAATCGACACCGCCCCGATCACGCAGGCCCCATCGACAACATCGGCACACGGCCGGCATTTCTCAAGCGGAAAGTACCAGCCCAGGGGGTGGGGGTCAATGCTGGCTTGCCGTCAGGCGGTGACAAAGGGTTTCAAACGTAGCAGTGGTTACGCCATGTCAACGACCGCCCATGCCGGGCAGGCCTTTCATGCCGCCCATGCGCTTCATCATCTTCATCAGGCCGCCACCCTTCATTTTCTTCATCATCTGGCGCATCTGGTCGAACTGGTTGAGCATGCGGTTGACGTCCTGGATCTGCACGCCAGCACCCGTGGCGATGCGGCGCTTGCGGCTGGCCTTGCTCTTGCCATCCATCAGCAGCGAGGGCTGGCGACGCTCTTTGGCGGTCATGGCATTGATCATGCCTTCCATGCGGCGCATGTCGCGCTCTGCCTTGTCCATGTCGGCGCCACCGGCCTTGCTGGCGAGTTCGGTGGGCAGCTTGTCCATCAGGCCCGACAGGCCGCCCATTTTCTTCATCTGGCTGAGCTGGGCCAGGAAATCGTCCAGGTCGAAATCGGCGCCGGACTTGACCTTGTCGGCCAGCTTCTGCGCCGCGGCCACGTCCACGCCCTTGGTCACTTCTTCGACCAGGGCCACGATGTCGCCCATGCCCAGCACGCGGCCGGCGTGGCGGTCGGCGTCGAACACCTCCAGGCCATCGATCTTTTCGGAAATGCCCGCGAACTTGATGGGCACGCCGGTGATCTGCCGCACCGACAGGGCCGCGCCACCGCGCGAATCGCCGTCCAGCTTGGTCAGCACAACGCCCGTGAGGGGCAAGGCGTCCTTGAAGGCCTTGGCGGTGTTGATGGCGTCCTGGCCCTGCATGGCATCGACCACGAAGAGGGTCTCGACCGGGTTGAGCAAGGCGTGCAGTTCCTTGATCTCGGCCATCAAGGCTTCGTCGATCGCCAGCCGGCCGGCCGTGTCGACCAGCAGGACGTCGACGAAATGCTTGCGGGCATGGTCGATGGCGGCCAGCACGATGTCGCGCGGTTTCTGATCAGGCGTGGACGGGAACCACTCGGCACCGGCCTGGCCCGTCACGGTCTTGAGCTGCTCGATGGCGGCCGGACGGTAGACGTCGGCGGACACCGTGAGCACCTTCTTCTTGCGCTTCTCGATCAGGTGCTTGGCCAGCTTGGCGGTGGTCGTGGTCTTGCCCGCGCCTTGCAAGCCGGCCATCAGGATGATGGCGGGCGGTTGCGTGGCCAGGTTCAGGTCGGACACGCCATCGCCCATGGTGGCGGACAGCTCTTTCTGGACCAGGCTGACCAGCACCTGGCCCGGGGTGAGCGAGGCCACCACTTCCTGGCCCAGGGCTTTGTCCTTGACGCGGGCGATGAAGTCGCGCACCACGGGCAGGGCCACGTCGGCTTCCAGCAGGGCCATGCGCACTTCGCGCAGCATGTCCTGCACATTGGCCTCGGTGATGCGGGATTGGCCCCGCATGGTTTTGACCAGTTTGCTCAGACGTTCGGTGAGGTTGGATGCCATGGAGATGCGTTGGATGCGGTGGACGACCTTAAACTGTGGGGATGATTCTATCGCCCGCCTCCCTGACCGTCTGGCCCAGTGTCATCGCCGTGCTGGCCTATGGCCTGGGCAGTTTGCTGCCGGAAGGAGAAGGCGAAGCCATCGCCGCGAGAAGCCGGCGCATCTGGGCGGTCCTGGCCGTGGCCTGGTTGGCGCACGCCCTGTCCATCGTGCTGGACACCTTCGCCTGGAACAACCCGACGCCCGCCGCCCGGTTCGGATTCGCCCCCGCCTTGTCCGTCACCGCCTGGCTGGTCCTGGCGGTCTACGCCATCGAAAGCCACCGGCTCGGGCTGCCTGCCGCGCGCCGCGCGCTGGCATGGCTGGCGGCCGGCACCGTGGTCCTGTCCTGGGCGTTTCCCGGGCAAGAGCATCCCAGCAGCGGATCGCCCTGGGCACCCTTGCACTGGATCTCCGGCTTCGCGTCCTACGGCCTGATCGGCGCGGCCCTGATGCACGCCGCCTTGATGCGCGTGGCTGAAAAGCAGTTGCGGGCACGCCCTGGCGCGTCGCCGAGCAAGCCCACGTCGCTCCACGCGCCTCAGGCTTTGGGCATGCCTTTGCTGAGGCTCGAGTCCCTCACCTTGCGCTTCGTGGCGGCGGGCTTCGCCATGCTGACACTCACCCTGGTGCTGGGCATCTGGTCGTCCAACCCATGGCACTGGGACCACAAGTCCGTTTTTTCCGTGCTGTCCTGGCTCGTGTTCGCCATCTTGTTGGTGGGCCGCTACCAGTTCGGCTGGCGAGGCCGTCAGGCGGTGCGCTGGCTGTACGCCGGCTCCACCTTGCTGCTGCTCGCTTACGTGGGGTCCCGCTTCGTGATGGAAGTGGTGCTGCACCGCCCTGTCAGCGCCTGACCGACACCGAAGTCCGAACATGATCAAGTATCTGCTGCTGGGTTTGTTGATTGCCTGGCTGTTCTTCGCCTCGCCATGGGGCCGCCCACGGCCGCGCAATGCCCCTTCGCGCAAGCCCGCCGCCCCCCCATCGCCGCTGCAGATGGTCGCCTGTGCCCATTGCGGCATGCACCTGCCGGCGAATGAAGCCCTGGTGTCCTCACAAGCGGGCGAACAGCACCATTTTTGCAGCGAGGATCACCGCCGCGCCGGTCCTCGCGCTCACTGATTGATGCCCCAAAACACCGTCCCGCCCGACCCGATGCGCGGCCCCGCAGGCGGGCCTTCGGGCACGAACGAGGCCCAAGGCTCCTGGTTTGGCGGCCACGGGCATGAAGATGAAGCGCTCACCGTGGCGGCCGACGCACGTCATCCGGCCCCACCTGCAACGCCCGACACCAACCGGTCCGACAAGGGGCGCAGGCCCCCTTCGTTCTTCCGCATCTACCGGGCCTTCTTGACCGCGCGGGCCGCCTTGGCGATCCTGCTGATCGGCATCACCGCCGGGGCATGGCTGCTGGGCAACCGACCCTCGACCTGGGTACTGGGCCTCACCTTGACCTACAGCGTCCTGACCCTGGTGGTGTGGTGGTGGCCCTCGCGGCGCGCGCCCCGCAACCCGGAACAACGCAGCCTCAAGCACCGACAGGCCCTGGCCACCATCGGCATCGACCTCGCCGCCTTCGCCTGGCTGAATTTCCTGACCGGCAGCAACCTCAATTCACAGGCCCTGCTGGCCTTGCCGGTGCTGATGGCGGCCATCCTCATGCCACGCATCATGTCCTTGGGCGTGGCCGCCGCGGCCACCTTGAATCTGCTCGCCGCCGCCTGGTTGCAGTCGGCCGAAGGCGGCAACCTGTCCTCGCTGATGACGCAGGCCGGGCTGACGGGTTTCGGCCTGTTCGCCGTGGCCGTGATGGGGAGCGAACTGGCGGGCCGACTCGCCCGCGAGGAACGCACGGCCAAAGGCAGCCTGGAATTGGCCCGCCAGCAGGCCCAGCTCAACCGACTGGTCATCGAGGAGATGGCCGAAGGCGTGATGGTGACCGACCGCCAGGGCCGCGTGCGCACCGCCAACCCCGCCGCGCGCCGCTTGCTGGCCGTGCACGGCAGCACCGGAGCCCCGCCGTTTCAACTCAGAGGCGTGCCCGCCTGGCGCCCTTTGGTACAGGCGGTTGAGCAGGCTTTCGCCAACCCCTCGCACGCCGATGTCGGCCACGAGCTGAACCTGCGCTTCGACGACCAATCCAGCCGGGCACTGCGCCTGCGCGTGCGCTTCACCAAGGGCCGTGAAGACCAGGCCATCGAGGACGTCTGCGTGATGTTCATCGAAGATTTGCGCACCGTGATGGCACGCCAGCGCCAGGACAAACTGGCGGCCATGGGCCGCATGTCGGCCGGCATCGCGCACGAGATCCGCAACCCCCTGTCGGCCATCGCGCAAGCCAACGCGCTGATGGGCGAAGACGCCACCACCCCCACCCAAAAACGCCTGACCCAGATGGTGGCCGACAACGTGGCCCGGCTTCAACACATCGTGGACGACGTGCTGGCCGTGGCCCCTGGCCTTCGCCCGCCCGCGCCCGCGATCGACCTGCTGGAAACCGTGGCCGCCATCTGCAATGACTGGCGCCAGACCGAAGGCCTGCCCATGGGCCCCGACAGCCCCTTTGAGATCGACTTGTCGGCCTGCAAGCCTCAAGCCGGCCGGCCGGCGCCTCGGGTCCGCTTTGAACCCGACCACCTTCACCGCGTGCTGGTCAACCTGCTGGACAACGCGGTGCGTTACAACAGCGGCCAACCCGGCGCCATCCTCGTGAGCTTGCGTTACCAGGCGGGCGGCAACAGCCCCCGTGCCGTGGTCCTGTCCGTGCGCAGTGATGGCGAGGTCATCAACCACGACACGGAACAATCGCTGTTCGAGCCCTTCTTTTCCACACGCAGCCGAGGCACCGGACTGGGCCTGTATATTTGCCGTGAATTGTGCGAGCGCCATGGCGCCAGCATCGACTACCGCCAGCACCCTGGCGCCGTGCGCCACCGCAACGAATTCTTCGTGACGATGCCCCAAGAACCGCCCCTCACCGCATGACCGCATCGACCCCCTACAGCCTGCTGGTCGTCGACGACGAGCCCGACCTGCGCACCTTGTACGAGCTCACGCTGCTGCGCGAGGGCTACGACGTGGAAACCGCGGGCACGGTTGAAGACGCCTGGCAGCACCTGAAGGACCGCAGCTACAGCGCCATCATCACGGACATGCGACTGCCCGATGGCACGGGCCTGGACCTGCTGCGCCGCATCGATGCCGAAGGCCGCCGCGAAAAAGCCATCGTCATCACCGCCTATGGTTCGGCCGAGAACGCGGTCGAATCACTCAAGGCCGGCGCTTACGACTACCTGACCAAGCCCGTCGACCTGCGCCAGTTCCGCGCGGTCGTGTCGTCGGCCCTGGGCCGCACGCCGGCCATGGCCATGCCCGCGCCCAACTCGGTTCAAGAGCCAGCGTCGGCATCACCGCTGACCGCGCCGCCGTTGGCCCTGCACCGTGGCGCCCGCAAGCCCGAGGCCACCGCGCTGTCACGCATGGTCGGCGACTCTGACGCACTGCAGCATGTCCGCGAACTGATCGACAAGGTCGCGCGCAGCATGGCGCCCGTGCTGGTGTGGGGCGAGTCGGGCACCGGCAAGGAGCTGGTCGCGCGCGCCATCCACGATGTCAGCAGCCGCCATCACCAGCCCTTCATCGCGGTCAACTGCGGCGCCATCCCCGAACAACTGTTGGAAGCCGAGTTCTTCGGCTACCGCAAAGGCGCGTTCACCGGCGCCAACGAAGACCGCGAAGGCTTCTTCCAGGCCGCGCATGGCGGCTCCTTGTTCCTCGATGAAATCGGCGATCTCCCGCTGTCGATGCAGACCAAGTTGCTGCGCGTCATCCAAGAGCGCGCCGTGCGGCCGGTCGGCGCCGTGGCCGAGGTGCCGATCGATGTGCGCATCATCAGCGCCACGCACAAGGACTTGAGCACGGAAGTCGCCGCCAAGCGCTTCCGGCAAGACCTGTTCTACCGCCTCAACGTCATCCAGATCCAGTTGCCGGCCTTGCGCGAAAGGCTGGAAGACCTGCCCAGCCTGTGCCTGCGCATCCTCGAACGGATCGCGGCCGAATCAGGACTGGGCACCGTGCCTCAACTGGGCCGCACCGGCCTCGCGGCTTTGCTCGAACAGCCTTTCCCAGGCAACATCCGCGAGCTGGAAAACATCCTGCACCGCGCGGTCACCTTGGGTGGTCATGAGGTGATCGAAGCCGGCGACCTCGGACTGGCCCACACGCCGCACCAGGGCATCGAAGACATCCTCACGACCAGCGCCTTCGATCTGCCGCCAGTCCTCGAAGCCACGCCAGATGCCATCTTCGCGGCGCCGGCCCCCGTGCCGCCCACCCTGCCCTCCGACCTCGTCTCCCACCTCGACCAGGTCGAACGCGACATTTTGGTCCTGGCCCTTGAAAAGTACCGCCTGAACCGCACTGCCGCGGGCGCCAGCCTGAGCCTGTCCTTGCGCCAGATGCGCTACCGCATGGCCCGGCTGGGCGTGAAGGTCACCGACCAGGGCATCGTGCTGGGCGAGCGCTTCGACCCCGAGGCCGACGCGGAATGAGCGAGCCCGCGCCCCACGAGGCCTGGCTGCAAGGCTGGCACCCCCAGGCACGCCGGATCGACTCGCCCAACTTCGGACCACGCCCAGCCGACACCGTCATCGACCTGGCCGTGATCCACTCGATCAGCCTGCCGCCCGGCCTTTATGGCGGCGACGAGATCGAGCGCCTGTTCACCAACCAGTTGGACTGGAACGCGCATCCCTATTTCGAGCAGATCCGCGGCGCCGAGGTCTCGTCCCATTTCGTGATCCGCCGCAATGGCGAACTGCTGCAGTTCGTCTCCAGCCATGACCGCGCCTGGCACGCGGGCCAATCGTCGTGGCAGGGCCGCGACAACTGCAACGACTACTCCTTGGGCATCGAGCTCGAAGGCCTCGAAGACCAGCCCTTCGAACTCGCGCAATACACGGCCTTGGCGCAGCTGCTGCAACAGGCGCGCAAGGCCCATCCGATCAGGCAGGTGGCAGGCCATGAGCACGTGGCTCCAGGCCGCAAGCGCGACCCCGGCAAGGCCTTCGAATGGGGCGCCTTGCGCACCCTGCTGGGCTGGGATCCAAGCTGCTTTCCCAGCGCTATCACAAGCCCTTGAGAATGCCCAGCCAGGGGTGCCCCGCTGAGCACTTTCCCTGGAATTTATCCCCCCCGATTGCGGGGGCGGCAAAAATAGCGTTATAGTCACACCCAGACGCTACCTGTAGTGCCCAGCGCACTTAAAAACACCAGATATAGCGTTTCAAGTTGTCGGCGCCGCCTACCACATCAGCGCAAAAACTAAGGCCTCCCTGTCGTTTTCAGAGAGGCCTTAACCCCGAAGGGAATCACATGCAAACGACCCCGTCCAGCACCGCCCAATCCACGGCCAACGTCTTCCCCAACAGCCCCAGCGACGCCGCCAACGAGCCTCGTCAATCGGCCTTCACCGGCTACCAGATCATCCGCCGCAATGGCGCCGTCGTGTCCTTCGAGCCCAGCAAGATCGCCGTGGCCCTGATGAAGGCTTTCCTGGCCGTGCACGGCACGCAAGGCGCCGCCTCCGCCAGTGTTCGCGAAACCGTCGATGGCCTGACCGAAAACGTCGTGCGCGCCCTGATGCGCTCGCGTCCCGGCGGCGGCACCTTCCACATCGAAGACGTGCAAGACCAGGTCGAACTGGGCCTCATGCGCGGCGGCCACCACGAAATCGCGCGCGCCTATGTGCTGTACCGCGAACGCCGCTCGCAAGAACGCGCACAGCAAAAGGCCAGCGCCCCAGCCGCTGACCAACCCCTGCTGACCGTCATCGACCGCGGCCAACGCATCCCGCTCGACCTGGCCCGCCTGGAAGGTTTGATCGAAGCCGCCTGCGAAGGTCTGGGCTCCGACGTCAAGGCCGCCCCCATCCTGGCCGAAACGCACCGCAATCTGTACGACGGCGTCGCGCTCGACGAGGTCTACAAGGCCGCCATCCTGGCCGCCCGCACCCGCATCGAACACGATCCCGGCTACACGCACGCCACCGCCCGCCTGCTGATGCACACCATCCGCCGCGAAATCCTGGGCGAAGAAGTCACCCACGGCGAAATGGCCACGCGTTACGCCGAGTACTTCCCCACCTACATCAAGAAGGGTGTGCAAGTTGAACTGCTCGACGAGAAGATGCAGCAGTTCGACCTGGCCCGGCTGGGTGCCGCGCTCAAGCACGAACGCGACCTGGACTTCGATTACCTCGGTCTGCAGACCCTGTACGACCGTTACTTCCTGCACACCGACGGCCAGCGCATCGAAATGCCGCAAGCCTTCTTCATGCGCGTGGCCATGGGCCTGTCGCTGAACGAAATCGACCGCGAAGCCCGCGCCATCGAATTCTATGAAGTGCTGTCGTCCTTCGACTTCATGTCGTCGACGCCCACGCTGTTCAACGCCGGGACCCGCCGCTCGCAGCTGTCGAGCTGCTACCTGACCACCGTCCCCGACGACCTCGACGGCATCTACGAAGCCATCAAGGAAAACGCCCTGCTGTCCAAGTTCGCCGGCGGCCTGGGCAACGACTGGACGCCCGTGCGCGCCCTCGGCTCCCACATCAAGGGCACCAACGGCAAATCGCAAGGCGTCGTCCCCTTCCTGAAAGTGGTCAACGACACCGCCGTCGCCGTCAATCAAGGTGGCAAGCGCAAGGGCGCCGTCTGCGCCTACCTTGAGTCGTGGCACCTGGACGTCGAAGAATTCCTGGAGCTGCGCAAGAACACCGGCGATGACCGCCGCCGCACCCACGACATGAACACGGCCAACTGGATCCCCGACCTGTTCATGCGCCGCGTGATGGAAGGTGGCCAGTGGACCCTGTTCTCGCCCGCCACCTGCCCCGACCTGCACGACAAGTTCGGCAAGGACTTCGAAGAGGCCTATACCCGCTACGAAGAAAAGGTTGCCCGCGGCGAGATCAAGCTCTTCAAGCAACTGCCCGCCAACGACCTGTGGCGCAAGATGCTGTCGATGCTGTTCGAAACCGGCCACCCCTGGATCACCTTCAAGGACGCCTGCAATGTGCGCTCGCCGCAGCAACACGTCGGCGTGGTCCACTCGTCCAACCTGTGCACCGAAATCACGCTGAACACCAACGGCGGCGAAATCGCGGTCTGCAACCTGGGCTCGGTCAACCTGTCGCAGCACATCCTCAACGGCGACATCGACCACGACAAGCTGAAGAAGACCATCACGACCGCCATGCGCATGCTGGACAACGTGATCGACATCAATTACTACGCCGTCAAAAAGGCGCGTGACTCGAACCTGCGCCACCGCCCCGTCGGCCTGGGCATCATGGCCTTCCAGGACAGCCTGTACCAGATGCGCATCCCGTACGCCAGCCAGGCCGCCGTCGACTTCGCCGACCGCTCGATGGAAGCCGTCTGCTACTACGCCTACTGGGCCTCGACCGTGCTGGCCGAAGAGCGCGGCCGCTACTCCAGCTACCGTGGCTCGCTGTGGGACCGCGGCATCCTGCCGATCGATTCGCTCAAGCTGCTGGCCGAACAACGCGGCGGCTACGTCGAAGTCGACACCTCGCACACCATGGCCTGGGACGCCCTGCGCCACCGCATCCAGCAATACGGCATGCGCAACTCGAACTGCGTCGCCATCGCGCCCACCGCCACCATCTCCAACATCGTGGGCGTGGACGCCTCGATCGAACCTTGCTTCGGCAACCTGTCGGTCAAGTCCAACCTGTCGGGCGAGTTCACCGTGGTCAACCAGTACCTGGTCCGCGATCTGAAAAAGCTCGGCCTGTGGGACGACGTGATGGTGATGGACTTGAAGCACTTCGACGGCTCGCTGCGCCGCATCGACCGCGTGCCCGAAGAGCTCAAGAACCTGTACGCCACCGCCTTCGAAGTCGAGCCCGTGTGGTTGGTCGAAGCCGCATCGCGTCGCCAGAAATGGATCGACCAGGCGCAGTCGCTCAACATCTACATGGCCGGTGCATCGGGCAAGAAGTTGGACGAGACCTACAAGCTCGCCTGGTTGCGCGGCCTCAAGACCACGTACTACCTCCGCACCGTTGGCGCCACGCATGCCGAGAAGTCCACCGTGTCACGCGGCCAACTCAACTCGGTGTCCAACATGAGCGGCACTTCCAGCATCAATGCTGCACCGCAAACAGTCGAGCCTTCAATGAGCGAGCCTGCCACCGACATCAAGTTCTGCGCGATCGACAACCCCGATTGCGAAGCCTGTCAGTGATGCATTGAACAAGGCCTCGAAAGAGGCCTTGTTCATCTCGCGGCTTAACTTTGTTGATTCAATGAGAGCACTTCGACGCAAGACCGCAACAAACTGGGCCTTGTACTGTCAAGAAGTGCTTGGTGTTTTTCACAACACCCTTTCATAATTCGAACCCATAGGATGTATACACCATGTTGGTCTGGGAAGACGACGCACCTTCAAGCTCTTCAGTATCTGGCGCTTCCGCTCCTTCATCGCAACGCGATGTCCGGGATGTGAATGCGTCGGCCCTTCAAACTGTGACAGCTGCATCCTTCAACCACCCCGTTCCAAGCACCGCATCGGCCGCCACAGCGCACGTGCAACGCGCCGCTGCGCCAGTCGCGCGCCGCGTGAATGCCGCCGACAAGCGCATCATCAATGGCCAGACCGACGTCAACCAGTTGGTGCCCTTCAAGTACAAGTGGGCCTGGGAAAAATACCTCGCCACTTGCGCCAACCACTGGATGCCGCAAGAAGTGAACATGTCGCGCGACATCGCCTTGTGGAAGGACCCCAATGGTCTGACCGAAGACGAACGCCGCATCGTCAAGCGCAACCTCGGCTTCTTCGTCACCGCCGATTCGCTGGCCGCCAACAACATCGTGTTGGGCACCTACCGCCACATCACGGCGCCCGAGTGCCGCCAGTTCCTGTTGCGCCAGGCTTTCGAAGAAGCCATCCACACCCACGCGTACCAATACATCGTTGAATCGCTGGGCCTGGACGAATCCGAAATCTTCAACGCCTACAACGAAGTCCAATCCATCCGCGACAAGGACGAGTTCCTGATCCCCTTCATCGAAGCGATCATGGACCCGAACTTCCACACCGGCACACCGCAGACCGACCAGACCTTGCTCAAGTCGCTGATCGTGTTCGCCTGCCTGATGGAAGGCCTGTTCTTCTACGTCGGCTTCACGCAGATCCTGGCGCTGGGTCGTCAGAACAAGATGACCGGTGCCGCCGAGCAGTACCAGTACATCCTGCGCGACGAGTCCATGCACTGCAACTTCGGCATCGACCTGATCAATCAGTTGAAGCTCGAGAACCCGCACCTGTGGACCGCCGACTTCAAGGCCGAGATCAAAGCGCTGTTCCTCAAAGCTGTCGAACTTGAATACCGGTATGCCGAAGACACCATGCCGCGTGGCGTGCTGGGCATGAACGCATCCATGTTCAAAGGTTACTTGCGCTACATCGCCAACCGCCGTGCCGCCCAGATTGGGCTGGAAGAACTCTTCCCGAACGAAGAGAACCCCTTCCCGTGGATGAGCGAAATGATCGACCTGAAGAAAGAACGCAACTTTTTCGAAACCCGAGTCATTGAATATCAGTCGGGCGGCGCCCTGAGCTGGGATTGATCCTTGCACAGAGCACCGCACCGGCGTACCCCATTCATCACACCGCGCTCAGATCCTAGGGGGCGTTGGGTGATGAATCGCTGTACCGCATTCAGCGGTGCAGTGCTCTTTGCAACTTGATCAAGGAGATCCGTATGGCAACTGCGAAAAAAGCGGCAGCAAAGAAAGCTGCTCCGGCCAAGAAGGCCGCTGTGAAGAAGGCCGCTCCGGCCAAGAAAGTCGCTGTGAAGAAGGCAGCGCCGGCTAAAAAGGCCGCCGTGAAGAAGGCCGCTCCTGCCAAGAAGGCAGCAGTGAAGAAGGCAGCACCGGCCAAAAAAGCCGCTGTGAAGAAGGCCGCTCCTGCCAAGAAGGCAGCAGCCAAGAAGGCCCCCGCCAAGAAGGCAGCACCGGCCAAAAAGGCCGCTGTGAAGAAGGCAGCTCCCGCCAAGAAGGCAGCCCCCGCTGCCAAGAAGCCAGCAGCCAAGAAGGCCGCTGCCAAGAAGCCTGCCCCTGCCAAGCCTGCCCCTGCGGCCAAGAAGCCCGCTTCGGCCAAGCCCGCCGCGAAGACCACGTTGAGCCCCCAAGCCGCGTGGCCCTTCCCGACAGGCAACAAGCCCTGAGTTCAGCCGCAAGGTTGAACCGGCGGATGGCACCAGCCCCCGCCTTCCAAACCCGGCTTCGGCCGGGTTTTTCTTTGCCTGAACGACCGACATGGCGCCAAGAAGCAACGCTGAATCGCCCACCACACGCCCAACCTGGCCTTGCCTGCGCCTGGAAGGCCAAGGCGAACGCCGGCGCATCGTCATCGACCTCAGCGCCTCACCCTTGCCGCCGAGTCACATCGAACTGCTGAGGGGACCGCCAGTCGACGAAAACAGTGGTCGTTGAACACCGATCCGGACAAAGTGCACCATTGGATCGAAGATTTGATCGACTCTGGCCAGCTCCCTGCACCAACATCGTGAAACAACTTCGACCCCCTTGAATGCGGGGTTCCTCATATCAGGGTTATTGCTCGAATCCCAGGCAACCCCTATAACCGAGCCTGCATTAACTGGCCCATGGCGGTGCATCGGCATCACCATGATTCCAAGAATTCAAGAACAGGAGTATTCAATGAAACTTAAATCAGTCGTTGCCGCCAGCATGATGGCACTGGCCCTCGGAGCCCAAGCCAGCACCTGGGACCTTTCCCTGGCCGATTTCAACACCCAGGCCACCTTTGACAAGCCCGTGACGTTCTCCGGCCCTTCGGCCATCACGTACGACTTCACGTTCTCGGGCTCGCCCAGCATCTTGCTGTCGCTGAGCTTGAGCGAACTCAAGTTGGGCTCCATCAAGGACATCGATTTCACCTCGATCAAGGTCGTCGACTCCACCAACACCGTGGTGAGCAGCTGGACGCCCGCCGCGCTGGCCACCTTCACGCTCGATTCCCTGCCCATCACCTCGTCGTTCTCGCTGGTGCTCGAAGGCAGCGTGCTCAAGGCCGGTCACTACGACCTGTCCGTGACCGCCGCGGCCGTGCCGGAACCCGAAACGTATGCCCTGCTTTTGGCAGGTGTGGGCGTGGTGGGCTTCACGGCCGCGCGCCGTCGTCGCAGCAACTGATGCTTTCCAGCCAACGCCAACGCGTTGGCATGCGGACTTTTCCAGGCCAAGCCTCTCAGGCTTGGCCTTTTGCTTTTGAGCTTTGAACAAGGTATTGGCGGCCAACACCCCTGCCTTGCCTTAAGCTACACGGTTTGACGAAAGTACCTCGCAAAGCGAGCATCCCATGGCCCAGTACGTTTTCACCATGAACCGCGTCGGGAAGATCGTTCCCCCGAAGCGCCAGATCCTCAAAGACATCACCCTGAGCTTTTTCCCGGGCGCCAAGATCGGCGTGCTGGGCGTGAACGGCTCGGGCAAGTCCACCTTCCTCAAGATCATGGCGGGCGTGGACAAGGACATCGAAGGGGAAGCCGTTCCGATGCCCGGCATCAAGATCGGCTACCTGCCCCAGGAACCGGTGATGAACGCCGAACAGACCGTTCGCGAAGCCGTTGAAGAAGGCATTGGTGGCGTCCTGGCGGCCAAGAAGCGCCTGGACGAGGTGTACGCGGCCTACGCCGAAGAAAACGCCGATTTCGACGCTCTGGCCGCCGAGCAGGGCGAGCTGGAAGCCATCATTGCCGCTGGCGGCTCCGAGAACACCGACCTGCAGCTCGAACTGGCCGCCGACGCTTTGCGCCTGCCCGCCTGGGATGCCGTGATCGGCCAGTTGTCCGGCGGGGAAAAGCGCCGCGTGGCCCTGTGCCGCCTGCTGCTGTCCAAGCCCGACATGCTGCTGCTCGACGAACCCACCAACCACTTGGACGCCGAATCCGTGGACTGGCTGGAACAATTCCTCAGCCGCTTTTCCGGCACCGTGGTGGCCATCACCCACGATCGCTACTTCCTGGACAACGCCGCCGAGTGGATCCTTGAACTCGACCGTGGCGCAGGCCACCCCTACAAGGGCAATTACTCCGACTGGCTGGACCAGAAGGGCAAGCGCCTGGAAGCCGAACAGAAGAGCGAAGACGCCCGCGCCAAGGCCCTGAAGCAGGAACTGGAATGGGTTCGCAAGAACACCAAGGGCCGCCAAGCCAAGAGCAAGGCGCGCCTGGCCCGCTTCGAGGAACTGAGCGACGTCGACTACCAAAAGCGCAACGAGACCAACGAAATCTTCATCCCCGTGGCCGAGCGCCTGGGCAATGAGGTGATCGAGTTCACCGGCGTTTCCAAGAGCTTCGGCGACCGCCTGCTGATCGACAACCTCAGCTTCAAGATCCCCGCTGGCGCCATCGTCGGCATCATCGGCCCGAACGGCGCCGGCAAGTCGACCCTGTTCCGCATGATCCAGGGCGTCGAGCAACCCGACAGCGGCACGGTCAGCATCGGCAAGACCGCGCAACTGGCTTTCGTCGACCAGAGCCGCGAAGGCCTTGCCGCCGACAACACCGTCTGGCAGGACGTCTCCGGCGGCCTGGACAACATCGTCGTGGGCAAGTTCGTGATGCCGTCGCGCGCCTATTTGGGCCGCTTCAACTTCAAGGGCAACGACCAGCAAAAGCTGGTGGGCAACCTGTCGGGCGGTGAACGTGGCCGTCTGCACCTGGCCAAGACCCTGGCCCAGGGCGGCAACGTCCTGATGCTCGACGAACCCTCCAATGACCTGGACGTCGAAACCTTGCGCGCGCTGGAAGACGCGCTGCTGGAGTTCGCGGGCAGCGCGATGATCATCTCCCACGATCGCTGGTTCCTCGACCGCATCTGCACGCACATCCTTGCGTGCGAAGGCGATTCGCAGTGGTTCTTCTTCGATGGCAACTACCAGGAGTACGAAGCCGACAAGAAAAAGCGACTGGGTGAAGAAGGCGCGCGCCCCAAGCGTGTGCGTTTCAAGCCGATCCGCTGAGCTCCGTTTCACCCCCATCACAAACCCGCGACAAGCGGGTTTGTTTTTTGGCGCGTTTCACGCCGGGCAGGGGTCATCCCTAGGGTTTCCAATCTCGGCGCATGGAGCTTGGGGGCTAGAATTTCGTGGATTATTGGCGCGCATTCGCGCCCCTGAAAAAACACCCTCCTGGAGACCCCTTCAATGATTCCTCGGATGACCCGAATCCTCACCGCCTCCGTGGTGGCTCTTTCCACCTTGACCATGAGCGGATGTGCCTTGCTGGAGTCGGCCACCAGTGGTGTCACGCTGAATATCCTGGAAGAAGGCTTCACGCCGCCAGCGCTGAAAAACGGCGACGTCGACATGGGTTGCACCTTCGCCACCGCCAACGGCCCGCTGGTGGGCGCTGCCCGCAATTTCTACGGCGATCCATCGCTGATGGAAACCGTGCTGCTGCAAGCCTCCGCCGTGTGCTCCGACGCCCGGGCGATCGAAGAGGAACTCCGCTACATCCGCGCCTCCCGCGAGAAACGCTCCGATGAAGCCCAGGATGCACGCATTGCCCAGAAGCGCCTGATGGCCGTGTCCGCGCACCGCCAAGTGGGCTCATTCGACCGCATGCGCGTCAAGCTCGAGCAAAAGTACTTCTTCAAGTACGGCAGCACCTGTCCCAAGTTCAAGCGCGACTTTGACGAGATGGTGTACCTGCTGGGCTCCATTTCCGGCCTGCAAGCCGTTCAGAGCGACATGGGTGCACAGCAATCCGTGGGCGTGTCCCTGGACATCCCGCCCCAGGTCGAATTCGCCATGACCTGCCTGGACAACAAGAAGTGGTGGGGCGCTCCGCAGGCCCTGCGTGCGGCGATCTGGAGCATCGTTCCTGGCGGCAGCGAAGGCAAGGACATCAAGGGCACTTTTGAAGCCAACATGGCCATTGGCGAGAAGGCCGGCGTTCGCCTGCCCCACGTGATGGCCGCCCTGGCCGCCCAATCGGCCGACGACACCGCGGCCGTGCGTGCCGCCATCAAGCGTTTCGCCACCGTCGAAAACTTCAAGGTCAGCAGCGACTACCGCTTGGTGGACGCCATCGCCGAAGCCCAGATGGTGATCATCTCCGACCGCATGTGGACCCAGAACACGGGCACCCGCACGCCCATCAACAGCCTGGGCAAGTTCTGGGATGACAAGGGCGAGAAGGCCATCGACGCCGACAGCTTCCTCAAGTAAAGGCGTTTAACGCCTTTGATTTACTAGGGAAATCCTTCCCCCGCGGGCGGGGGGCGGGGTTTACCTGGAGGAACATTTAGGCGGCTATAGTTACAAAACTAACGATCACGCCCACGGCCGTGGTCAGATTCGATGCACTGAAAAACAAGTGTTGTTGGCGCCGAACTCACCATCGGCGCACGTTTTTTCTGGTACCTAGGAGACTTCATGAAGATGGTCATGACCATGAGCAAGATCGGCGCCGCCGCCATTGTGGCGTTGAGCGCATCATCAGCAGCGCAGGCCGCGCAGCGCATTTGCGTGTACGACTTGTTGGGTGCCTCGGGTGACCTCTTCAACATGGCCAAGGACTATGTGATCGCCGCTCAAAGGCACGGCGTCTCGATTGAACTGAAGGGTTACACCGACGAACGCGTCGCGACCGAAGACTTCCGCACCGGCCAATGCGACGGCGTGATTGCCACGGCTTTCCGCACCCGTCAGTTCAACCCGGTGGCCGGCGCCATCGACTCGCTGGGTGCCACGACCATCGTCAAGGACGGCAAGATCGACATGGCGGCCAGCTATGAGGTGGTCCGCCGCATCGTGCAAACCTATTCCGACCCCAAGGCCGCCAAGCTGATGGTCGATGGCAACTACGAAGTCGGCGGCGTGGTGCCCCTGGGTGCGGCCTACCCGGTCGTCAATGATCGCAAGATCAACACCGTGGAAGCCTTGGCCGGCAAGCGCATCGCCTCGTTCGACTACGACAAGGCCCAGGCCGTCATGATCCAGAAGATCGGCGCCCAACCCGTGTCGGCCGACATCATGAATTTCTCGTCGAAGTTCAACAATGGTTCGGTGGACTTCATCGCGGCGCCCACGCTGGCCTACAAACCGCTTGAACTGCACAAGGGCATCGGCAAGAACGGCGCGATGGTGCGTTTCCCGATCCTGATCCTGACCTACCAGGTCATCCTGAACAGGACCAAGTTTCCCGAAGGCTTCGGCGACAAGTCCCGCGACTACTGGCTGACGCAATTCGACCGTGCCTTGCAACTGGTCAAGCAGTCCGACGCCAGCATCCCGCCGTCCACCTGGATGGACCTCAGTTCCGAGAATGCCTACAAGTACACCCTGATGCTCCGCGAATCGCGCATCGACATCGCGCAAAAAGGCCTGTACGACAAGCGTGGCCTGAAGATCATCAAGCGCATCCGCTGCAGCGTGAATCCGGCCGATCCGGAATGCGCCACCAAATCAGAAGAGGATTGGAAATAAGCGTTCAGGCCGCATGACGGCCTGACCATCCAGCTACACCCGGGGGCCCACAGCCCCCTTTTTCCTAATGGTGGACGCATTTTGCTGCGCTGCACCAACCGAGCGATCATGATCACTTCTAATTCTCGACAAATCCTGGGCCGTTCCCCGCTGGAATGGTTCTCCAGCCTGCCGGTTTTTGCACTCCTGTTGCTGACCCTGATCATTGGTACCGGTGAAATGGTGCACGGGCAGTTGCTGCGCTTGGGTGAGTCCATGTTTGGAGACCCTTCCGCCCAGGTGCAGTACTTCATGCTGCGCGCCGAACCCAGCAAGCCCAGCTGCGATGCCAACCAGGACATCGAGGTCGAGCTCAAGAAGCAATCCGAGGTCAAGCCCAAGGGCGACGACGACATCGACAACCTGTTCGGCGACCAAGCACCCAGCGATCCGACCGTGGCACGCCGCTCGATGGAGCAAGCCATTGCCATCTGCAAGGCCAAGCACGACCTGTACAACCGCGTGAAGGAACACCAGACGCCGCAGGTCAAGCTGTACCGCACGATCGAGACCAGCTTCTTCGGCCTGTTCCAGGTGGGCACCGACAACCGTCCGCTGATCCTGCTGCTGATGGTGGCCATCGCCGCCATCACGACCACGCTGGGCTTCCACCACATCGGCATCCGTCCTGGGCACTACAGCCGGGACTACCTCCTCCAGTCGATCACCCAGTCCATCGCGGCTGGCCTGCTGCTGTACTCGTGCATCAGCTACTACCAGATCCTGAACAACTCGGGGGTGCCGATCGAGCATGCCTTGCTGCACTACACCTGGATGGCCTTCGCCTCCATCATCCTGCTGATCAACCTCAAGCGGGTGGTGATGCCGGTGAAGTCTGAGCACGGCGAAGGCACCTGGGGCGGCGCGTTCCTGGCCATCCCTTTGTATGCGCACATGGGCATCTCGGCCGGCGTGTACTTCCTGCTGCACCACCACCCGGCTGGCCTGGCCATCTACATCAATCAGTTGATGGAGCTGCCCACCATCTTCCTGAACCTGGGCCTGTTCATCTGGGCCGGCATGCTGCTCAAGCAGAGCCGCATCGTCGACCTGTTCATGGACCTGCTGCGTCCGTGGCGCCTGTCGCCCCAGCTGCTGACCTACATCATCCTGCTGGCCGCCGCCGTGCCCACCGCCTACACCGGCGCCTCGGGTATTTTCGTGATCGCCGCCGGCGGCATCATCTACCACGAGGTTCGCGCTTCGGGTGGTTCGCGCCAGTTCGCGCTGGCCGCCACGGCCATGTCCGGTTCGCTGGGCGTGGTGCTGCGTCCCTGCCTGCTGGTGGTGCTGATCGCCGCGTTGAACAAGCAAGTGACGACCAACGGCCTGTACCACTGGGGCTTCTATGTCTTCCTGCTGACCTCGACGCTGTTCTTCCTGACCTCGCAGATGCTGCGCACCCAACGTGCTTCGATCGAGTCGTTCCGCGTGGCGATCCCTGCCACTTTGCGCGCCGTCATGCCCACGCTGCCCTACGTGGGCGTGGTGATCGTGGTCATCGCCCTGTACGAGTACGCGCTGGACACCAAGCTGAACGAAATCACGGCCCCCACGATCATGCCGGTGATGCTGTTGATCATCCTGATCTTCGACAAGATCATCAACCGCGGCAAGACGGAGATCACGCCCGACTACGCCAGCCACCGCCAGCCCGGCGTGGAGCGCTCCATCCGCTTCGCCACCAATGAAACCATCGGCCACATCGGTGCACTGCTGAGCCTGATGACCCTGTCGCTGGCCATGGGCGGCGTGATCGAACGTTCGGAAGTGATGAACAACTTCCCGCACGTCTTCGAGAACCATTGGACGGCCATGGCCTTCCTGGTGGTCACGAAAGTGTTCCTGGGCATGATCATGGATCCGTTCGGCGCCGTGGTGCTGGTGTCGGGCACCCTGGCCCCGATCGCCTTCGCCAACAACATCGACCCGGTCCACTTCTGGATGATGGTGCTGGTGGCCTTCGAGCTGGGTTACCTGCTGCCCCCCGTGGCCCTGAACCAGTTGCTGACCCGCCAGGTGATCGGCGAGCCCGAGGTCAAGATCGCCGACGGCGAGGTCAAGCACCTGGGCTTCTACCGCCGCTACGAGCGCTGGATCCTGCCCACGGTGGTCATGACCATCGGCCTGTCCATCGTGGCCTTCGGCCCGCTGGCGGTGGCTGACTTCCCGCAACTGGCCTTCATCAAGGAGTGGTTCCCCCACCCCACCCAATAAGCCCTGAAAGCCACTTCTCGGCGAACCCGGCCCCTGCCAACGCAAGGGCCGGGTTTTTTATTTGGTACGCTGGCCGCATGACTGTGCTTCGCCTCCGCCCCACCTGGTTCGCCGCCCGCATCGCGATGGTCCTGGCCCTGCCCCTGTCTGGGTGCAGCACCTTGCAGAATGGCCCCATCCAGTGGATTGGCTGGGCAGCCTCTACCGCGCCGCCCCCCACCGCGGCCACCCCGGCCCCAACCCCTGCACCCGGACAGGCGCCCGCCTTTGACACCGTCGTCAAGGGAGCCGAGCGCATGGATGGCCTGCTGCCTTTGTGGAAACGGCAGGACAAGGTCTGGATCGAGTTGTCGCCTGCCAACCTGAACCGGGCTTTCTTCCTGTCGCCCACGGTGGTGACGGGCATTGGCGAAGCGGGGCTGTTCGGCGGCCTGATGACCAGCCGCTCGGCCCAGGTCGGACGTCCGCAGTGGGTGGAGTTTCGCCGGGTGCAGCAGCAAGTCCAATTGCTGGCCATGAACGCCGCCTACACCGCGCAGAAGGGCACGCCGCAGGAACTGGCGGTCCAGGCCGCGTTCTCGCCCAGCCTGCTGGCCAGCGTGAGCGTGGCCAGCGCCCCCCAGGCCCAGACCGGCGCGATCCTGATCGAAGCCAACCCCTTGTGGGTGAACGACATGCTGGGACTGGGGCTGCAGTTGCAGCGGGCCTACCGGCAAAGCTATTCGCTGGACTCGCGCAATTCGGCACTGTCGGTGGCCCGCGCCCAGAGCGACCAGCTCACCTTCGACATCCTTCACCACTTCGCCACCAGCTCCATCGCATCGGGCGGCAGTGGCGGGCAGTCTCCGGGTGTTCCCACCTCGGTGCCCGACCCCCGCAGCCTTTTCATCAATGTGCGTTACAGCCTGCGGGCGCTGCCGGCCACGGCCATGAAGTCACGGGCCGCCGACCCGCGCGTGGGCTACTTCACCACCACGGTGGCCGACTTCACGCAGGACCTGGCGCGCACCCCCCGGCAGCGCTTCATCAGCCGCTGGCGCCTTGAGAAGAAAGACCCCGCCGCGGCCTTGTCCGAACCCGTGCGGCCGATCATCTACCAGTTGGAGCCCAGCATCCCGGTGGCCTACCGACCCACCATCATCGAAGGCATCCTGGCCTGGAACAAAGCCTTCGAGGCCATCGGCATCAAGGATGCGATCCAGGTCCGTGCGCCTTCACCCACCGCTGCTTCGGACGAGTCCTTCAACCAGGCCCGCGCCACCGTTCGCTGGATGACGAACAGCCAGCCCGGCTTCGGGGCCATCGGCCCCACCCATGTCGATCCGCGCACGGGCGAAATCCTGCAAGCCGACATCGCCCTGGAAAGCCTCTCGTCGCGCAGTATCCGCACCTTCCGCAGCGAGATCATGGCCATGCCCACCGCGCATTCGCCGGACGAGGCATGCGACCACGCGGCCCAGGCCGCCGAACAACTCGGCTATGGCCTGGAGTTGCTGGAGTCGGCGCCCCAAGGGCTCGACCCGGACAGCCCGGACGTGCAGGCTTTCGTGCTGGCCTATTTGAAGGACACGACCATGCACGAAGTTGGGCACACCCTGGGCCTGCGCCACAATTTCCGAGGCTCGCGCTGGCACACGGCCGAACAGCTGGCCAGCCCGGCGCTGACATTGCGCGAAGGCAACAGCGCCTCGGTGATGGACTATGCGCCGATCAACCTGCCGCTGCCGGGCCGCCCCGCACCGGCCGCCTTCCAGACGACCCTGGGACCTTACGACTACTGGGCCATCGAGTATGGCTACAAGGCCATCGATGGACCGGAGGCCCCGGCGCTGCGCCAGATCGCCGAACGCAGCGCCGACCCCGCCTGGGCGGACAAGCTGGACTTCGGCACCGACGAAGACGACTACCTGGGCCTGGACCCGCAATCCCTCACCTTCGACCTGGGCCGCGACCCCGTGGTTTTCGCCCGCCAGCGGCTGACCATCGCCAAGGACCTGATCGCACGGCAGGCACACGACAAAGTCGGCCCGCAAGACGACCCGGCCTTGCTGCGCCGGCGCGTGACCTATGCCTTGCGCGATGTGGGCCGCACTTCGCAAGTCCTGATGCGGCAAGTGGGCGGCTTGGTCACGCGGCGGGACGCGCCGGGCAGTGGCCGCGATCCGCTCGACCCCCTGCCGGCCGCCACGCAGCGCGCCGCCCTGGACCTGCTGGCGCAGACGCTGCTGTCGCCGCAAGCCTTGAGCCTGTCGCCCTCGCTGCAACGCCGCATGGTTCCAGACTACTTCGAGCGGATCGAAGGTTATGGCGCCCGGACCGATTTCTCGGTCGCCGACACCCTGCTGACCCTGCAACGCGCCGTGCTGGACACCCTGATGACCGACAGCCTGGCCGAGCGTTTGCTGGACAATATCGACAAGACCCGCGATCGCCATGACGCGCCGCTGACCGTCCAGGAACTGCACCAGCGGCTGAAAGACGCCGTGTGGGGCCTCGGCGTGAAGCCGCCCAAAGGCGACGATGCGCCATGGCGGCGCAACCTGCAGCGCGAGTACGTGAACCACCTGTCCGCCTTGGTGGTGCGCTCGTCCAGCGACCGGGCCGATGTGCGGTCCGTGGTCCGGGAACAGGCCAGGAGCCTGTTGAGCACCTTGCGCGCCAACCCCTGGGGCAGCAGCCCCGCCGACACCTCCGAAGCCCACCGCCAGGACTGCATCGAAACGCTCGCCCGCGCGCTCGACGCCTCGGTGGTCCGCACAAGCCCCTGAAGGAGGGAAGCCGGCAGGCCCGACAATGGGCGCTGCCACTCTTTGCCCACCATGGACCTGCCCACGATTTTTTCCGCCTCCGGCCCCCTGGCCCGCGCCTTCGATGGCTACCACGTGCGCCACGAACAAATCGAGATGGCGCAGGCCGTGGCGCAGGCCATCGCGGACGCCAGCACGGTGGTGCTCGAAGCCGGCACCGGCGTGGGCAAGACCGCCGCCTACCTGGTGCCCTCTCTGCTGGAAGGCGGCAAGGTCATCGTGTCGACCGGCACCAAGGCCCTGCAGGACCAGCTCTTCCACCGCGACCTGCCCGCCGTGCGCGCCGCGCTGGCGGTGCCCGTCAAGGTGGCGCTGCTCAAGGGCCGCAGCAACTACCTGTGCTGGCACCACCTGAACAACGCCAACCAGGACGCCATGCTGAGCAGCCGCCAGGAGGTGAAAGACCTGGGCCTGATCAACCGCTTCATCCACCTCAGCCCCACGGGCGACAAGGCCGAATGCCCCACGGTGCCCGAGCACGCCACCATCTGGGCCCGCGTCACCTCCACCCGCGAGAACTGCCTGGGCAGCGAGTGCCAGCATTACACCGACTGCTTCGTGATGAAGGCGCGCCGCGAGGCCCAGGACGCCGACGTCGTCGTGGTCAACCACCACCTGTTCTTCGCCGACCTGATGCTGCGCGAGGAAGGCGTGCCGGAACTGCTGCCCAACGCGCAGACCGTCATCTTCGACGAGGCACACCAGTTGCCCGACACGGCCACGCTGTTCTTCGGCGATTCGGTGTCGACCGCGCAATTGCTGGACCTGCTGCGCGACGCCCTGGCCACTGGCCAGACACAGGCCCGCGATGGCGTCAAATGGAACGACGTGCTCGCCCCGCTGGACCGCGCCACCCGCGACCTGCGCCTGTGCTTCGGGCCCCAATTGCAAAGGCTGGCCCACCCGCAACTGGGTGAGAGCCACCCGGTGCACTCGGCCCTGCTCACGCTGCGCGAAGCCTTGTCCGAGGTGCGCGAAGCCCTGGAATCGCAAGCCGACCGCAGCCCCGACCTGGCCCAGTTGCAACGCCGCGCCCACGCGCTGATGCAGCGCCTGTCGGCCTGGGGCGCGCCCGAGCGGGCCAACGAACCCGAACTGTGCTGGGTCGACGTGGGCAGCCACGGCCTGCAACTGCACCGCACACCCATCTCGGTGGCCGATGTGTTCCGGCGCCAGCGCCTGGGCCTGGCCGATGACGCTTTCGCGCCCGATGAAGGCGAGAACGCAGCGCAGTCGGATCAAGCGCAGGAGGCCCCTCGCCGCGCCTGGATCTTCACCTCGGCCACCCTGGCGGTCAAAAACGACTTCACGCATTTCACCCAAGCCCTGGGCCTGGAAGACGCCCATTGCCAGGCCTGGTCCAGCCCCTACGACTACCCCTCCCAGGCCATGCTCTATGTGCCCGAGGGCCTGCCCGCCCCCAATGCCGCGAACCACACCGAAGCCCTGGTCGAGTCCGCCCTGCCCCTGATCCGCGCCAACCGGGGCCGGGCCTTCGTGCTGTGCACGAGCCACCGCGCCGTGCAGCGCGCGGCCGATCACCTCAAGAAACTCTTCGAGGAAGGCGCCGACCCGTTCCCGGTGCTGCGCCAAGGCGATGCGCCCCGCCCCACCCTGCTGGAGGACTTCCGGCGCGCGGGCAATGCCGTGCTGGTGGGGAGCCACAGCTTCTGGGAAGGCATCGACGTCAAGGGCGATGCCCTGACCCTGGTCGTGATCGACAAGCTGCCCTTCGCCCCGCCCGATGACCCGGTGCTGGCCAAGCGCCTGGAGCTGCTGGAACGCGAAGGCGGCAACCCCTTCATGGAGCACCAGGTGCCGCAAGCCATCATCGCGCTCAAGCAGGGCGCCGGCCGCTTGATCCGCAGCGAGACCGACCGAGGCGTTCTGATGATCGGCGACGTGCGCCTGATCGAGAAACCCTATGGCCGCCGCATCTGGCAAAGCCTGCCGCCCATGAAGCGCAGCCGCCGGCAGGATGAGGTCGTGGCTTTTCTGGAAACCCTGTGATGGCCTGGCGTGCCATGTTGTCCCCCACTGGCTGGGCCGTGCTTGGGCTGGCCCTGCTGGCCGCTTGCAGCGACAAGCAAGACCACGCGGCGGGATCGGCCCAGCCGGCCCTGACCTCGCGCATGAGCTGGGCGGTGCCCGCGGGCCTGTCCGCCCCCGGTGCCTGCGCCAAAGCCCTGGTGGGCAGGCATGCCACCTTTGACGTGGGCCCGGGCCAAAAATACCCGGACCTGAACGGCGTGCCCTGGCTGTCGCTGCAGGCGGGTGATGTGGTCAACGTCCATTGGCGGCCCGAGCCCTACCGCACCAAAATCGGCCTGCGCGCGCAAGGCTCGGCGGCCGACCCGGTGGTGATCAATGGCGTGACCAACGAACAATGCCAGCGCCCCGAGATCTCCGGCCAAAACGCGCAGATCGCCGCCGACGCCATCGGCGAGCACTACTACTCGAGTGGCGGCGTCAATGCGCTCGGCACGGTCTTCATCAACCGAGGCTACGACCTGGTGGGCAACAAGGCGCGCCACATCCGCCTCCAGAATCTCAAGGTCACCGGGGCCAGTTCAAGGTACCAGTTCATCGCCGAGGACGGCCAGCCCACCGCTTACGCCAAAGGCGCGGCGGGCATCTACGCCACGGTGGTCGAGTTCCTGACGATCGAGAACTGCGAGGTGACCGACAACGACAACGGCATCTTCGTGAACACCCGAGACGAAGCCGAGGGCCTGACCAGCCGGCACGTCACCATTCGCCGCAACGTGGTGCACCTCAATGGCGTGCCCGGCAGTTTCACCGAGCACAACCTGTACGTGCAAGCCTCGCAGGCCTTGTACGAAGGCAACTACATCGGACAGCTGATGCAGGGGGCCAAGGGCTCCTCGCTCAAGGACCGCAGCAGCGGCACGGTCATCCGCTACAACCACATCGTCGCGGCAGCGCGCGCCATCGACCTGGTCGAAACCGACGGCGGCATGAAAACGGTGGGCAAGGACCCCGACTACCACCGCGCCTGGGTGATCGGCAACCTGATCGTCAGCGACATGAACAACCCCGGCACCTCGTCCGTGAAGCTCATCCACTGGGGTGGCGACATCAACCCCGAGGCCTTCCGCAACGGCATCCTCTACGCCGTCAACAACACGGTGATCTTGCGGGGCAGCAGCCGGCAGGCGCCTTATTTCAGCGTGTTCGACATGCCCACCGCGCAGCAATCGGTGCAGGCCCAGGACAACATCTTCTGGATGGACGGCTCGTCCAAACTGTTCATGGGCTACGAAAACGGCACCGTGCGACTCACCGGCCGCAACTGGATCAGCCAAGGTTGGGAGCCTGGCAAGCGCGGCGAGCATGTGCAGGTGCGCACCGAGGGCACGGTGCTGGAAGGGGAATCGCCCGGACTGGATGGTGACCATGAGCCCACGGCGGACGCCCCCGTGCTGGACCAGGGCGGCAGCCCCTTCAACACCATCCCCACGCCAGCGCATGTGCTGAACATCGCGGTGCAGCACCAATATGTGCCCATCGCGAAAACCGCCGCCCGGCCCCTGAACGGCGCGGCGCCCGACCTGGGCGCCTTCGAAGGGCACTGAGCCTCAGATTTCCAGGTTGTCGATCAGGCGAGTCTTGCCCAGCTTGGCGGCCGTCACGATCACCAGGGCTTCACGGCCCAACAGCTCTTCGGCCGAAGGTGGCAACAGATCGCGCTGACGGCGGACGCTGACGTAGTCCGGCAACCAGCCTTGCTGACGGAGCTTTTCAAGGGCATCGGCCTCGATCTTGGCCAGGCCATCGCACGGCAGGCCGCCTCGGCCCGCCCGCACCAGGTCGCGCACGCGCTGCAAGGCTTGTGACAGCTGCACGGCCTGCGCACGTTCGTCCGCGCTCAGGTAGCCATTGCGGGAAGACAAGGCCAGGCCATCATCCGCGCGCGCCGTGTCGCCACCGACGATGTCGATGGGCAAAGCCATCTGCCGCACCATGTTCCGGATGACCATGAGCTGCTGGTAGTCCTTCTTGCCGAACACCGCCGCGCGCGGCTGCACGATGTTGAAGAGCTTGGCCACCACCGTGCACACGCCCGTGAAGAAACCGGGGCGGAACTCGCCTTCGAGCAAGTTGGCCAGGGCATCGGGCGGCGTGACCTTGTAGCCTTGTGGTTCGGGGTAGAGCTCGGCCTCGTCGGGCGCGAAGACCACATCGCAACCGGCACCAGCCAGCAATTCGGCATCGCGGGCCAAGGTGCGCGGGTAACGGTCGAAATCTTCGTTCGGCCCGAACTGCAGGCGGTTGACGAAGATGCTGGCAACGACCAGGCCGCGGCCCCAGCCGCCCTGGTCGGCGATGCCGCGTGCTTGCCGGATCAAGGCCAGGTGGCCTTCGTGCAGGTTGCCCATGGTGGGCACGAACACCGGTGCGCTGGTGGCCTCGGCCACGGTGGTGCGCAACTCGGCGATGGTGTGGATGATCTTCATCGTGAATCGGGATCAATAGCCGTGGATCGCTTCGTCGGGGAAGCTGCCGTCCTTGACGCTGAGCACGAAGCGGCGGATGGCGTCTTCGATGGAGCCGCCTTCGGCCATGAAGTTGCGCACGAAGCGCGGCAACTTGCCCCGCGTGATGTGCAGCATGTCGTGCATCACCAGCACCTGGCCCGCGGTGCGTTGGCCCGCACCGATGCCGATGGTGATCATGCCGGGGTTGTCGGCCTGCACGTCGGCGGCCACATCCGAGGGCATCAGCTCCAGCACGGCCATCGCGGCACCGGCTTGCGCCAGTTCCTTGGCATGGCGGCGCAGGGTTTCGGCGCCCGCGGGGTCGCGGCCCTGGATGCGGTAACCGCCCAGTGCGTGCACGCTTTGCGGCGTCAGGCCCAGGTGGGCACACACGGGGATGCCACGCTCGGTCAGGAAGTGCACGGTCTCGGCCGTCCAGCCACCGCCCTCCAGCTTGACCATGTGGGCACCGGCCTGCATCAGCGCGACGCTGGAGCGCAGGGCCTGTTCGCGACTCTCTTGGTAGCTGCCGAAAGGCAGGTCGCTGACGATCCAGACGTTGCGGTTGCCTCGCACCACGCAGCGCGTGTGGTACGCGATTTCATCCAAGGTCACGGGCACCGTGCTCGGCTGGCCCTGCACCACCATGCCCAGCGAATCGCCGATCAGGATGCAGTCCACGCCCGCATCGTCCATGACCCGGGTCATGGACGACTCGTAGCAGGTCAGCATGGTGATTTTTTCACCCTGCGAATGCATCTCGCGCAGGCGGTGCAGGTTCATGGGCTTGCGGGCGGGCAAGGCGGCGGGGGTCACTGAACTCATATCACGCGGGTCTGGTGCCAAAGTGGCGCGATTCTAGGCCGACAAGCCCCGGCTTGCGCGGGAAATTCTGCAAGCGCCCTGCGGCCGTTGGGGCTAGCATGGCCTTTTGCCATTGCGGGTCGGTTGCGTCATGGTCGAGTGGTGGGCAAAGGTCGATGAAATCGGACTGGAGAAGGTCTTCCTGCTCCTGATGGGGCCGGTGTTCATCGCCTGCATGAGCCTGGAAGCCTGGTGGCTGAAACGCCGCCAGAAACAGACCTACACCGTGCAAGGCACCGCCATCAATGTCAGCCTGGCGCTGAGCCACGCGGTGGCCGATGGCATCGCCTGGGCCTTGCTGGTCGGCCTGTTCGACCGGCTCTACCAACACCGCTTGTTCGACATCCCCATCACGGGGTGGAGCGTGGTCGGGCTCGTCGTGGCGCAAGACTTCTGCTACTACTGGTTCCACCGCGCCAGCCACCGCATCCGCTGGATGTGGGCCAGCCACGTGACCCACCATTCCGGCCAGACCATGAACCTGGCCACGGCCTTGCGGCAAAGCCCCACCTACCCCATCTCGGGCATGTGGGTGTTCTGGCTGCCGCTGGCGCTGCTCGGGTTTGAAACCCGCCACGTGATCCTGGTGGTGGCCGTGAGCCTGGCCTACCAATTCTTCGTGCACACCGAGTCCGTGCGCAAGCTGCCAGCGTGGTTCGAGGCGGTGTTCAACACGCCTTCTCATCACCGGGTGCACCACGCGCGCAACCCGCAGTACCTGGACCGCAACTACGCAGGCGTGCTGATCATCTGGGACAAACTCTTCGGCACCTTCGTGCCCGAAGATGCGCCTTGCGACTACGGCATCGTCAAGCAGATCCACACCACCAACCCGCTGGTGATGATGTTCCACGAATGGCAAGCGATGGGGCGCGATGTGAAGCGGCCGGGATCACCGTGGTTGCGTCTGAAGCACTTGTGGGCGCCGCCCGATTGGGAGCGGCCGCCCGACCGTTGAGCGGTCAAGCCGGGTGATAAGCCAGGCGCACGTAGATGGGCGCGAAGGCCTCGGCCTGCGTGATCTCGAGCAGGCGTTCCTTGCCCAGTTCGAGCAGGGCGATGAAGGTCACCACCAGCACCTGCGGGCCGCGCGACACGTCGAACAGGTGCTCGAACTCGACAAAGCGCTTGCCCTGCAGATGACGCAGCACGATGCCCATGTGCTCGCGCACCGACAGCTCTTCGCGAGTGATCACGTGGTGCGTGACCAGCTTGGCGCGTTTCAAGATATCGGCCCAGGCTTCGCGCAGGTCGACCAGCGCGACATCGGGGTGGCGCACATGCACGGTGGGGTCGTTGTGCACCTGCACGCGCAGGAAATCGCGGCCCAGCAGCGGGATTCGGGTCAAGCCCGCGGCCGCCAGCTTCATCTGCTCGTATTCAATCAGGCGGCGGACCAGTTCGGCGCGCGGGTCCTCGGCCTCTTCGCCATCGTCGGACTTCTTGGGCGGCAGCAGCATCCGTGACTTGATCTCGATCAGCATGGCCGCCATCAAGAGGTAGTCGGACGCGAGTTCGAGGTTGCTCTTGCGGATCTGGTCGACGTAGGCCAGGTACTGGCGCGTGACGTCGGCCAGCGGGATGTCGAGGATGTTGAAGTTCTGCTTGCGGATCAGGTAGAGCAACAGGTCCAGCGGGCCTTCGAAGGTCTCCAGGAAGACCTCGAGCGCATCCGGCGGGATGTACAGGTCGAGCGGCATCTGGAACAGCGGCTCGCCATACAGGCGCGCCATCGCCACGCGGTCGACGACCTCGGGCATGTGGTGCTCGTCCAGGACCTGCTCGCCCACGCGGATCAATCGCTCTTGGTCTGGTAGACGTAGGGCTGCTGCGCCACGTTGGCCTCGCGGTATTCCAGCTGGGCGTCGCGGTCGATGGCCTTGTCCCACAAGAGGGAACGGCCCTGGCGCTGACGGTCTTCCAGTTGGGGATCGCGCTGCTTGAGGCTGTCGATGAACTGGGTCACGTCAGACTTGTAGGGCTTCCAGAAAAGCGGCATGGGGGCACCAGTCAATAAAAGGATCGAGCCGCCATTTTATCGGTCCGCGAGGCGCCTGGCGCCCACTCACCGCCACAATCGGCGCTTATGCAGGAAATCGAACTCAAATTCCAGATCCCGGCCGAATCGCTCGCGGGCTTGTCGGCCGACATTGAACGCTTGCCAGGCCATGACCGCGAGCATCTACAGGCGCACTACGTCGACACGCCGGATCGCCGCCTGGGCCAGGCCCGCAGCGCCTTGCGTTTGCGCAAGGAGGGTGAGCGCTGGGTGCAGACGCTGAAAACCTCGGGCGCCAACACCATGATCCGCCTGGAGGACAACCAGGCCGCGCCGCCGCCCGCCGAGGGCCAGCCCGCCAGGGTGGACCTGGGCCTGCACCGGGGCACGCCGGCCGAGGCGGCCCTGACCCGCATCCTCGGTTGGCACCCCGAACAGGACCGCCGGGGCGAGCAGGCCGGCCTGGTGGAGTTGTACCGCACAGACATCTGGCGGCACAGCGCCCGGTTGGAGATCGGCCCAGGCACGCCCCACGCGGGCGTGGTCGAGCTGGCCCTGGACCTGGGCCACATCCACGCCGGCCACCTGAGCGTGCCCGTGCGCGAACTGGAAATCGAATTGGTGCAGGGGCACGCCATGGCCGTCATCGACTGCGCCCGCGACTGGGTGATGCACCACGCGCTCTGGCTGGACACCCAGACCAAGGCGCACCGGGGCGACCGCCTGGCCAGGCAGGCCGAGGGCGCCACCGCGCTCCAGGCCAAGGCTGCATCGGACACCAGGCCGCTGGAACTCAGCCTGGCCCAGCACCTGGAACAGACCACCGAGGCCATGAGTGAGGTGGCCGCCAGCCCCCTGCCCGAGCACCGGCAGGTCGAGGCCTGGCAGCAGGCCTTGCAGGGCCTGATCACCCTGGTCACCGCTCATCCGGGGCAGCTTCCCCCACAGGCGACGCACCAGGTCATCGACCTGAGCCAGGCGCTGCAAAGCTCCGGATCGCCCAGCGCACTGGCCCGGTCGCCATCGACCACCGTGCTGTGCCTGGACCTGTTCGCCGCCCTGCTCTGAGCCGGGCTACTGCTGCAGCAACTGCCTCGCGCGCAGCAAGGCCGTCGGCAGGTCCTTGAGCACATTGGCCTCGCCCAGGGTGTCCTGGTGGTGAGTGCGTCGGATCAAGCCCAGCGGCTGCTCGTTGACCTCGCACAGCACCAATTGCACATCCTTGCGCGCCAGGGCGCGGCGCAACTGCAGCAGCGCTTCCAGGCCCGAGGTGTCGACCGAGATCAGGCGGTGCGCCTCCAGCACCACCACACGGGTGCCCGCGGGCAACTGATCCGCCAGGTCTTCGACCTTGCCCACCGCGCCGAAAAACAGCACGCCGAACAGGCGGAACACCGCCACCTGCGGATCGGCCACCGACAAGGGCTCGATGCGGAACAACGTGCTCATGCGGTAGATGAAGAACACGCAGGCCAGCACCAGCCCCACCTCGACCGCCACGGTCAGGTCGAAAACCACGGTCAGCAAAAAGGTGCCGACCAGGATGGTGCGGTAGGTGTAGTTGAAGTGCGCCAGCTTGCCGAACTCACGCCATTCGCCCATGTTCCAGGCCACGAACAGCAGGATGCCGGCCAGCACCGGCAAGGGCACGTGCACCGCCAGCGGCGCGGCCACCAGCACGATCAACAACAAGGCCAGCGCGTGCACCATGCCCGCCACCGGGCTGGTGGCACCCGCCCGCACATTGGTCACCGTGCGCGCGATGGTGCCCGTGGCAGGGATGCCGCCAAAGAAAGGCGCCACCATGTTGGCCACGCCTTGCGCCATCAGTTCCTGGTTGGGCTCGTGGCGCGGCAGTTCGGTCAGGTTGTCGGCCACGCGGGCGCACAGCAGCGACTCGATCGCGCCCAGCAACGCGATGGTGATGGTGGGGATGAACAGGTTGCGCACGCCCTCCCAGCTGAAGTGGGGCCAGGCGAAGTGCGGCAGGGCCTGCGGGATGCCCCCGAACTTGGAACCAATGGTCGCCACAGGCAAGTCCAGCAAGGCCGTCAACGTGGTCAGGCCCAGCAGCACCACCATCGGTGCGGGCATGCGCGCGGCCATGCGAAAAGAACGCGCCCCCACCAAGGCCTTGGGCAGCGGCAAGCTGCCGGGCGAAAACAGGCGCGGCCAGGCCCACAGGCTGACCAGGCTCAGCACCCCCAGGCCGAAGGCAAAGGGGTTGAACTGGTGGGCATGCGCGGTGAGGGTCCGGATCTGGCCCACGAAATCGGCCGGCATGTGCGCCGGGTTCAAACCCAGCAAGTCCTTGAACTGAGACAGCGCGATCAGCACCGCGATGCCATTGGTGAAACCGATGACGATGCTGACCGGGATGTAGCGCACCAGCACGCCCAGCTTGAAAAGGCCCATTGCGAACAGCAGCATGCCCGCCAGTACCGTGGAGATCAGCAGATTGGCCACGCCGTAATGCTCGACGATGCCGTACACGATCACGATGAAGGCGCCCGCCGGCCCACCGATCTGCACGCTGGAACCGCCCAGCGCCGAGATCAAAAAACCCGCGATGATGGCCGTGAACAAACCAGCCTCAGGCTTGACGCCCGACGCGATCGCGAAAGCCATGGCCAAGGGCAAGGCCACGATGCCCACCGTGAGCCCCGCGCCCAGGTCGGTCAGGAAACGGCCCCGGTGGTAGCCCTTCAGGTCATCGAGCAGGCGCGGCCGGAACGGCGCCAGGTTCAGCCCCAAGCGCTTGAACCCGCCGCGCATTGACATCAGCGCACCCGCATGCCGGGCTGGGCACCAGGGAAAGGCTCCAGCACATAGATGCCGGGGTTGGTCTTTTCGTCAAAGTGCGAGCCGGCCAGCACCATGCCTTCGCTGACGCCGAACTTCATCTTGCGCGGCGCCAGGTTGGCCACCATCACGGTCAGCTTGCCGACCAGATCTTCCGGCTTGTAGGCCGACTTGATGCCGCTGAACACATTGCGCGTGCGGCCTTCGCCCACGTCCAGGGTCAGGCGCAGCAGCTTGTCGGAGCCTTCGACGTGCTCGGCGTTCACGATCTTGGCGATGCGCAAATCGACCTTGGCGAAATCGTCGATGGTGATGGTGGGGGCGATGGCCTCGCCGCCGGGCTTGGGTGTCTCGGCCACAGGCGGTGAGGGCGGCTCGAACAGCGCCTCCAGCATCTTTGGATCGACGCGGGTCATCAGGTGTTCGTACTGGCGGATGGCGGTGACGGGCGTGGCGCGCTCGGCCCAGGTCAGAGGCTGGTCGAAGCCCAAAAAGCGGAAGGCCCGGCCGCTCACGACGGGCAGGATGGGACTGAGGAACAGCGTGAGGTACTTGAAGCCTTCGATGCAGGCCGACAGCACCTCGTGCAGCGCGCTGTTGGGCGTTTGCTGCGCGGTGTCCTTGGCCAGTTCCCAGGGCTTGGCGGTGTCGAAGTACTGGTTGATCTCGTCGGCGGCGGCCATGATGTCGCGCAGCGCCTTGCCGAATTCGCGTTTGTCCAGCGATTCGGCGATCGTGGCTTCGCGGCTGGTCACGGCCTGCAGCGGAATCATCTCCTGCAGCTTGCCTTCGTCGGGCGCATCCAGGTGCGCCAGCTTGCCCTCGAAGTACTTGTGGATGAAGGTCGAGCAGCGGCTGGCGATGTTGACGTACTTGCCCACCAGGTCGCTGTTGACGCGCGCCACGAAGTCCTCGGGGTTGAAGTCCAGGTCTTCGACCTTGCTGTTGAGCTTGGCGGCGATGTAGTAGCGCAGCCATTCGGGGTTCATGCCCAGGCTCAGGTACTTGAGCGGGTCGAGGCCAGTGCCGCGGCTCTTGCTCATCTTGTCGCCGTTGTTGATGGTCATGAAACCATGCACATTGACCTGCGAGGGCAGCTTGCGGCCGCTGAACTTCAGCATCGCGGGCCAGAAAAGGGTGTGGAAATAGGTGATGTCCTTGCCGATGAAGTGCACCTGCTCGACGGCCGGATCGGCCATGAACTCGTCGAAGCTGCGCGTCTCGCCGTACTTGGCCTTGGGGCCGCCGCTGGTGAAGTAGCTCTTGAGCGAAGCCAGGTAGCCGATGGGCGCGTCCAGCCACACGTAGAAATACTTGCCCGGCGCATCGGGGATTTCGATGCCGAAGTACGGCGCGTCACGGCTGATGTCCCAGTCGCTCATGCCGCCTTCACCGTTCTCGTCCTTGGTGAACCACTCGCGGATCTTGTTGCCGACTTCGGACTGCAGCTTGCCGTCCTGCGTCCAGCCCTCCAGGAATTCCACGCAGCGCGGGTCCGACAACTTGAAGAAGTAGTGGTCGCTGGTCTTGCGCACCGGCGTCGCGCCACTCAGGGCCGAATAGGGGTTCTTCAGGTCGGTGGGCGCGTAGACCGCGCCGCACACCTCGCACGAATCGCCGTACTGGTCCTTGGCGCCACATTTGGGGCACTCGCCCTTGATGAAGCGGTCGGGCAGGAACATGCTCTTTTCGGGGTCGAAGAACTGCTCGACCGGGCGCACGCTGATCAGGCCGGCCTCTCGCAGGCTCACGTAGATCTCTTTGGCCAGTGCATGGTTTTCCGGGCTGTCGGTCGACGACCAGTGGTCGAAGGCGATGCTGAAGCCATCCAGGTAGGGCTTGCGGCCCGCGGCGATGTCGGCCACAAACTGTTGCGGCGTCTTGCCAGCTTTTTCGGCCGCGATCATGATGGGGGCGCCATGGGCGTCATCGGCCCCCACGAAGTGGACGCGGTGGCCCTGCTGGCGTTGGAAGCGCACCCAGATGTCGGCCTGGATGTATTCCATGATGTGGCCCACGTGGAAGTGGCCGTTGGCATAAGGCAGGGCTGTCGTGACAAAGAGCTGACGTGACATGGCGACAAGGGCTTGGGGAAAGTCCTGGATTTTAGGCCGCGCTAGACTGACTGCCTGGATTAGTTTTCCTCGCCCCTTTTCCCCGCACCGATTTGTCCACCGTCCCGACAGCATGACCCTACCCGCCCCCTCCGCCACGGAAACCGCCGCACGCACCGCCCTCGGCGCCGTCATCGACCCCCTGACCGGGCAGGATTGGGTCAGCGGCAAGCAGCTCAAATCCCTGACCGTGGACCAGGGCAAGGCCACGATCGACATCGCCCTGGGCTACCCCGCCCAGTCGCGCTGGCCGCAATACACCGCCCTGGTGCTGCAAGCGCTGGATGGCGTCCCTGGCATCACCTCCGCCGAGGTGAACTGGTCCACCAAGGTCCAGACCCACGCCGCCCCGCGTGGTCAAGCGCCTTTGCCCGGTGTCAAGAACCTGATCGGCGTCGCCTCGGGCAAAGGCGGTGTAGGCAAGAGCACCACCGCCATCAACCTGGCCCTGGCCCTGGCCGCCGAAGGCGCCAGCGTGGGCATGCTCGACGCCGACATCTACGGCCCCAGCCAGCCTTTGATGATGGGCCTGAGCGAACGCCCCGACAGCCCCGATGGCAAGAGCATCGAGCCCCTGCGCAACCATGGCCTGCAAATGATGTCGATCGGCCTGCTGATCGACGAAAAAGCACCCACCATCTGGCGAGGCCCCATGGCCACCCAGGCCGTCGAACAACTGCTGCGCCAGACCCGCTGGGGCGCGCCCGATGCGCCTTTGGATTACCTGATCGTCGACATGCCCCCCGGCACCGGCGACATCCACCTGACCCTGTGCCAGCGCGCCCCGCTGACCGCCGCCGTGGTCGTCACCACCCCGCAGGACATCGCCCTGCTGGACGCCCGCAAGGGCCTGCGCATGTTCGAGAAGGTGGGCGTGCCCGTGCTCGGCGTGGTCGAGAACATGGCCACCTACCACTGCCCCAACTGCGGCCACGAAGCCCACATCTTTGGCGAAGACGGCGGCAAGCGGCTGGCCGAGGAAACCGGCGTGCCGGTGCTGGGCTCCATGCCACTGGATTTGAGCATCCGCCAGCAGGCCGACAGCGGCAACCCCACCGTCGCGGCCGAACCGCATGGCAAGCTCGCCGATCTGTACAAGCAGATGGCCCAACGCCTGGCCGCCGGCCTGTCCAAGTTGCCCAAGGACTATTCGGGCAAGCTGCCCGGTGTGACCGTCGTGCCCAAGCCCGGCGCCTGAAGCCCCACTGCACCGCACCGCCCGCCATGACCCCACGCGCCGCCGCCGATGTCTGGTTCGACCTGGTGCCCCAGGCCCTGGTCGAGTTCGACGAGCAGGGCCACCTGCTGCGCAGCAACGCGGCGTTCAACACCCTTTGGGGCAAGACGCTCGCACCTGGGGCCTTGCTGGGACAGCAGGGCGAAGCGCTGCAACGCCTCACTGGCTGGGACGCCCCGCTGGCACTGATCGGCCTGTCGCCCGGCGCGCCGCCCCTGACCCAGCTGGCCTGCATCCACCAGGGCACGCCCAACCAGCGCTACCTGCGCGGCGAGGTCCACGCCCACCCGACGGTGGCGGGCCAGCCCGAACGCTTCCTGTGCGTGGTGCACGACACCAACCCCATGGCTTTCGTGGTGCAGACACCCAGGCCCCCCGACTTTGCCAACACCAGCGGCGAGCCCACCGGCCTGCTCGAGTTCGACCAGGACCAACTGCTGCACGAACTCCGCACCATCCTGGAAAGCAGCCCCGCCGGCATCGCCTACCTGCGTGCCGACATCCTCGTGCGCTGCAACCGCCGCTTCGAACGCATGCTTGGCCTGACGCCCGGCACCCTGCCCGGCCAGCACCTCAACGCCTTGCTTGACGGCGATCCCCGCATCCGCCGCGTGGTCACCCAGTCCACCATCGAATTGCAGAACACCGGGCAGTTCGAAAGCGAACTGGAGATCGTCGCGCCCGGCTACCCCACGCGCTGGTACGCCCTCTCGGTGCGCCGCATCGGCCCGCGCACTGACACGCTCGAAGTCATCGCGGTGCTGTCCGACATCACCCGCATCCGCTCCCAGCAGGCCGAGCTTGAAGCCCTGGGCCGCGACCGCGACCTGATGTTCAGCCTGTCGGGCGTGGGCATCGCTTTCGTGCGCGATGGCCTGGTGCAAAGCGCCAACCCCGCGCTGGCCAACCTGCTCGGCCTGGAGGACCAGACCTTGCCCGGCCGGTCGCTGGCCAGCCTCTACACCGCCGACGTCGACACCAGCACCCTGGCCCGCACCGATGACCAGGTCATGGTCCAGTTGAGCCAGCAAGGCCACTGGCAAGGCGAACGGGCCTTGCGGCATCCCCGCGGCACGCCTTTGTGGGCCGAAGTCAACCTGCGCCTGGTCAACCCCGACCAGCCTGACGAAGGCTTCATCGCCTCCTTCGTCAACGTCGACGACCGCCACCGCGCCGAGCAGAACCTCACCCTGCAGGCCGACCGCACCCGCGCCATCCTCGACTCCGTCTTCGTCGGCATCGTCACGCTTGATTCGGGCGGCATCGCCTGGATGAACCGCTCGGCCCGGCGCATGTTCGGCGGCGACCTGCCCGACTTCCTGGGCCACCCGCTCAGCACCGTCGCCACGCCCGACATCGACCACCCCTTCCGCCAGACCGGCTACCTCGACGACCTGCTCGACGGCCAGTCGCACACCTTCGAATGCCAGGTCATGGGCCGAGATGGCCGCGTGTTCTGGGTGGTGGGCAACGCCGTGGTCACCCTGGGCGAGTTCAACGAACGCCAGATCACCTACGCCCTGATGGACATCGACCGGCGCCGCGAAGCCGAAGCCCTCACGGTCGAGGCCCAGGCCACCTTGCAGCGCATCATCGAGATGGCCCCCATGACCATCACCCTGTGCGATGCCAAGACCCTGACCGTCATCCAGGCCAACCAGGCCGCTTCCGCCTTCATGAACATCGAGCCCAGCAAGGCCCAAGGGCTCACGCCCGAGCAGATCCACGGCACCGACCGGGGCCGCCAGCTGCGCGCCGACATGCTCCGGGCCCTGGATTCGGCCAAGCCCTTGCAGCGCGAGTACAAGTTCGAACAAGGCTCCGCCGTGCAGACCTGGGACGTGAGCTATCTGCCCCTGTCGCACGACGGCCAGACGGCCGACCAACTGCTGCTGGTGGCCTCCGATGTCAGCGAACAACGGGCCGCCGAGCAGGCCCGGTTGGAAGCCGCCATTGCCCAGCGCGAGATGCTGGTCAAGGAAGTGCACCACCGCATCAAGAACAACCTGCAAGGCGTGGCCGGCCTGCTGCAGCAGATCGCCGCCCGAAAGCCCGAGGTCGCGTCGGCCATCTCCGAAGTGGTCGGCCAGGTGCAGGCCATTGCCCAGGTCTACGGTTTGCAGGTGGGCGCGGGTGGCCCACTGCGCCTGAAAAACGTCGTCGAAGCCATTGCGCAGTCGGTTCAGCGAACCTTCGGCCGCACCATCACCCTGGTGGTCGAAGGCTGCAACGCCTCCGAATGGCAGCTGCCCGAGGCCGAATCCATCCCCATCGCGCTCAGCCTGAACGAACTGCTCACCAACGCCCACAAGCACGGCCAGCACAGCGAGGCGCTGACCTGCGCCATGATCTGCGGCGAACACGAGGTCGGCATCGAGATCCGCAACACCGGCGTGCTGCCCGACGGCTTCAGCCTGAACCGCGTGCCCGGTGGCGTGTCGGGGCTGGGTCTGGTGCGCGCTTTGCTGCCCCGCCGCAGCTCCAAACTCACCATGAGCCAGGAAAACGAACAGGTCGTGACCCGGATCGAGCTGACACCGCCCGGCATCAGTTTGGTGCCCACCCCCCACGTTCTGGGTGCTCCGGCTGGTCAGCAGATTGCACTTTGGCCACAATGAAAGCTCAATGCCGTGCAAAATAGAAAAATAAGCGACGATGGACGGTCGACAATATGGTGAAGCAGTCTTGACGTGATCTGAGACCAGGTCTCCGTAGCGTTCCAGGGCTTCCGGGCCCAACGAGGATGTACGTGAATCACAAAGGCAAAATTCTGGTGGTGGACGACGATCGGCTGGTGCTGGCCACGCTCACCCACGGCCTGTCGCAAGCCGGCTACGAGGTCATCGATGCCGACAACGGCGACGATGCCATCCTGCTGGCCCACGAACACAAACCCGAACTGGCGCTGCTGGACATCCGCATGGAAGGCAAGACCGGTTTCGACGTCGCCGCCTACCTGCGCGAGTACTGCCAGATCCCCTTCATGTTCCTGTCCGCCTTCGCCGACGAGGCCACCGTGGCCCAGGTCAAGGAACTGGGCGCCGTGAACTACCTGGTCAAGCCCCTCGACATTCAGCAGATCGTGCCGGCGGTCGAGTCGGCCTTCGCCATCCGGCGCAAGTCCGCCGCCGACGCGGAAGCCCAGGCCACGCAGACCACCACCCAGGCCAAGACTTCGGCCGCCGCGTCCAGCGCCGACCCTTTGGCGCACACCGTGGCCTTGGCGGTCGGCATCGTGATGCACCGCCATTCGCTGGGCCGGGTCCAGGCCCTGGAACGGCTGCGCAAACAGGCCCAGCAAGAGGGCCGCAGCATCGAAGCCTGGTGCGAACGCCTGCTGGACGCCCAGGAAGTGCTCTCCGGTCTCGGCCCATTGGCCTGACCGAGCCGCCCAAAATCAGGCTTGGCGCCCCTGGGCTTGAGCCTGGGCCGCGCTGATCAGCGTGAAATAGAAGCAGGCGCCCTGCCCGGGCTGCGCTTCGGCCCACACCCGGCCCTCGTGGCGCGAGATGATGTTCTTCACCCCCGCCAGCCCGACCCCCGTGCCTGGGAATTCCTTGGCGCTGTGCAGGCGCTGGAACAGACCGAACAGCTTGTCGGCATGGTGCATGTCGAAGCCCGCGCCGTTGTCCTTCACGTAGAACACCGCCGGGTTGGTGGCCGGCATCACGCCGACTTCGATGCAGGGATGCTCGACCTTGGCGCTGTACTTCAGGGCGTTGCCCACCAGGTTGTCCAGCACGCGCCGCACCAGCGTGGGGTCCGCCTCGGCCACCATGCCATCGGCCACGCGAAATTCGGCGCGGCGGCTGGCCTGACCCGTCACCAGCCCCTCATCGCGGTCCAGGTCGGACAAATCTTGCACGACGTCCTTGGCCAAGCCGCTGAGGTCGACCGGCTGGCGGGCCACGGGCTCGCGCGCCAGTTGAGCCTGCGCCAGGATGGCGTCGATCATGCCGTTCATGCGTGCCGAGGCGGCCAGCACCCGGTCCAGGTGGTCGTTGCCGACGCGGTCCAGCACCTTGCCGTAGTCTTCCTTGAGGATGCGCGTGAAACCATCGACCACCCGAAGAGGCGCACGCAGATCGTGCGACAAGGCATAACGCAGCACCTCCTGATCGGCCTCGCTCATGGCGGGGGTGCAGGCCTCTTCGGGCTCGAGCGCGGGGGCGGACTGAGGGGGCGTTGCCGCGTCCTCCAGCGGTGGAATCAAGGCTGTATCTGGCGTGATCCCTGCTTCCACGGGAGGTAACCATGCCAGGACCGTCGCCCAAACCACGCACCACAACAACAAGAACAGGCTGTGCGCCCATGCCGGTGCGTTCAGGGCCACCATGGCGACGAGCGCCACCAGCCCCGCCGCGCCCCATCCCAATAAGGTCGAAGGCCGCTGACGGTGCGAAAAAAGACTCAACAAAGAATGTTTACCCGGCATTCAAATGATTGTAAGAAGGACCGCAAGGGGTTTCTTCTGCTGGTTGACCATTTCACTGTGCCTGTAAAGTCCGTGATTAGTTAACGATTAGACACAGTATGCCCCCGGCGGTCTCCAGGCAAAGGGGCTGACTTACCCAAGGATCATCACGCGATATCCCCGGACAAGGAAATCATGCGCTTAACCTGGACATTCATGCTCACCCTGGGCGCCCTGGTCATGACGACCGTGGCGACCTTGGGCTGGGGCTGGAGCGGGCTCGGACTGGCCATGGCTGGGTGGGCCTCCGCCGGCATCGGCTATCTGGCACGCCAGCGTCAGGAGCCCGCCGCCGACCAGCCGGGCACGACACGCCCGCCCGAAGCGGCTTCGGACGCGGAATTGGCCGCGCAAGTGTCGCCTCAAGACAACGGAGAAACGCAACGTTGGCTGGCCCTGAGCCAGAACATCGTCGAAGCCGCCCACGGCGCCAATTCCCTGGCCCAGGCGCTGCAGCGCGTCGGCCAGGCCTTGCACCTGCACATGGGCTCTCGGGCCTGGGTCTGCCTGCGGGTGGATGGCTGGAATGGCGAATCGGCCCTGCTGCGCCCCTGGGTCAACGCCGATGGCGAAGCCGGCGACATCATCGACATCACGGCCATCGCCACCACCCACCGCGACGAACGCCCGCTGGGCCACGCACTGAGCACGCTGCGGCCCAGTTCCGCCCAAGGTAAAGACGAGTTGTCGCCCTTGTCCTCGTGCCCCTGGCGTTCGCCCCACACCCGCAAGGTGCTGGCGGTGCCCGTCTCGGTCGAAGGCTGGCCGCTGGCCTTGCTGGAGTTCGACGACCCCCAACAGGACTGTGTCGAGCTGTCGCACGTGCTCGACATCGCCGCCATCCAGCTGGGTTTCGTGGCCCAGCGCGACGCCAACCTGGCCCACATGGCCACCAGCGCCGAACACCTGGGCCGGCTGGCCCTGGTCGCCTCGCGCATCAGCAGCGGCGTCGCCATCACCGACCGCCACGGCACCATCGAATGGATCAACAGCGCCTTCGTCGCCCTGACCGGCTGGCCGGAGGACAAGGTGCTGGGCCGCAAGCTGGGCGATCTGCTCGAACAAGAAGTCAGCGCGCCCACCACCGTGCGCGAACTGGAAGATCACCTGGCCCGAGGCGTGCCTTTCCGCCTGTCTTACGAAGCAGCGCGCCAGGGCGGGCAGCTCATCACCCGCTACTGGGGCGAGATCGACGCCATCCAGATGCTGGACGAGACCGGTGGCCGCAGCCAGTACGTCTGCCTGTTCAACGACATCACCAAGCGCAAGGCCCAAGAGCACGTGCGCGAGCAGGAGCGCGAGTTCCTGGAGGCGCTGCTGGGCAACCTGCCCGTCAGCCTCTTCGTGCTCGACCCGGTCAACCTCAACGTGGTGGCCATCAACCGCTACACCGAGATCGAGTTCAAGCTGCAGCGTGACCAGGTGGTCGGCAAGTCCATCACGCAGGCGCTGGGCGAATCGGTGCTGCAATTGACCGAAGGGCCCATGCAGCAGGCGCTGGAAACTGGCCAGACCATCGAGCACGATTTCCAGTGGCAGAACGCCTCGCAGCAGCGCATCGTCAATGCGCGGCATTTCGCATTGCGGCACAGCAATGGGCGCCCTCGCTTGCTGATTTCACTGGTGCGCGACATCACCGCCTCGCGCCAAGCCCAGGCCGACTTAGAAGAGTCTGAGCGCCGTTTCCGCGAGTTGGTCGAATCGATGGACGATTGCGTCTACGTGGCGAGCGAACACCGTGCCGGTTACCTCTACCTCAGCCACCGCACGCAGGATCTGTGGGGCGTCTCGGCCGAGGACGTCCAGGCCCACCCGGATCGCCTGACATCGCTGGTGGTGCCTGAAGACCAGCACCTGCTCACCGCCCAGGAAGTGCTGGAGAAGCAGGACCAGCCCACCGACGCCCTGCTGCGCCTGCAACACCCCGAGAAAGGCCTGCGCTGGTTGCGCCACCGCACCCGCGCCCGCCGACTGCCCGATGGGCAATCGCGCATCTATGGCCTGGTCTCCGACGTGACCGACGAGCACGGGCAGGCGCTGGAGTTGCAACGCGCCCGCGACATGGCCGAGGCCGCCAGCCAGGCCAAGAGCCAGTTCATGGCCAACATGAGCCACGAAATCCGCACGCCCATGAATGGCATCCTGGGCATGACCGAGCTGCTGCTGGGCACCCCGCTGAACGACAAGCAACGCCGTTTCGCCCAGGCCGTTTACCGCTCCGGCGAAAGCCTGCTGGAAATCATCAACGACATCCTGGACTTCGCCAAGATCGAGGCCGGCCGCCTTGAACTGGCCACCTGCGACTTCGTGCTGCGCACCTTGGTCGAAGACACGCTGGAATTGATGGCGCCCCGCGCCCACGAAAAAGGCCTGGAACTCAGCTTCCGCGAACAGCCCGGCCTGCCCTCGGTCATCCATGGCGATCCACTGCGCCTGCGCCAGATCCTGACCAACCTGGTGGCCAACGCCATCAAGTTCACCGAACACGGCGAGATCGTGGTCGACATCCGGCGCGCCATCGGCGGCTCGGTCGAACTGCCCAAGCCTGGCAGCCTGGAGACCATGCAGCTCGAATTCATGGTGCGCGACACCGGCATCGGCATCCCGTCCGAGGTGGTGCCCCGCCTGTTCAGCGCCTTCGTGCAGGCCAACGGCGGCATGGCGCGACGCTACGGCGGCACGGGCCTGGGCCTGGCGATTTCCAAGCAACTGGTCGAACTGATGGGTGGCCAGATCGAGGTGCACAGCGCACCCGGCGTGGGCTCCGAATTCCTGTTCCGCGTGCCCGTGTGCATCGGCACCACCCAGGCCGACATGGCCATGCTGGAAGAGCCCGACATGCCCTCTTTCAACGTGCTGGTGGTCGACGACAACGACACCAACCGCACCGTGATCGAGAACATGCTGACCGCCTGGGGCATGCACGTGGTGCAAGCCATCGACGGTCGCGAAGCCCTGAACGTGCTCATGGCCCATCCCACGCAGGACGCCCCCTTCGACCTGGCCCTGGTCGACATGAACATGCCCAACCTGGACGGCATGGGCCTGGCCGAAGCCGTCCGCACCAGCGGCCGCTACCCGGCCCTGAAGATGATCCTGCTGTCCTCCGTGTCTTCGCCCGACGACGTGCGACGCGCCCAGGACGTGGGCTTCCAGCGCTTCGTGGCCAAGCCCCTGCGCAAAGCCGAATTGCGCCAGGCCATCCTCGGGATCTCGGCCGAGCGCGGTGACGTGGCCCAGGAAGCCCGCCGGATCAACAAGGCCGTGCTGGTCATCGAGGACAACACCGTCAACCAGGAAGTTTGCTCGCAGATGCTCAAGCGCCTGGGTTGCGAGGTGCGCGTGGCCAGCTCCGCCCTGGAAGGCCTGCGCCGCCTGGGTGAACAGCGCTTCGACCTGATCCTGATGGACATCCAGATGCCTGGCATGGACGGGGTCGAGGCCCTGGGCTGGTTCCGCCGAGGCTCCAATAACCGTTTCTCGTTCATCACACCGTCGGACACGCCCGTGATCGCCGTCACAGCCAACGCCCTGGAAGGCGACGAAGAACGCTTCCTGGGCCTGGGATTCGACGACTACCTGTCCAAGCCTTTCCGCCAGAGCCAGTTGCACAAGATGCTGGTCGAGCACACCCACATCGATCCCGATGACCTGCCCGACGCCCCCATCACCGTGCCCACGCCGCTGGATGACGAGTCACGGGAAAAACCCAAGGACATGCCCGGGGAAATCCCACACGGCGTCACGGACGAATCGCAAAGCGCGGGCTGGTCGGACGTGCTGGACCGGCAGGCCCTGCAGCGTTTGCAGGACCTGGACCCCAAGGGCGAGAACAAATTGATCGAGCGAGTGTCAAAAGCTTTTGAAAATTCTGTCGGGCGGATGCTGCCGCAACTCGAAGATGCCATCAAAGTCGGCGATCATGCAGGGATTGCACATGTGGCGCACACTCTCAAGTCATCGTCTGCAAGCATTGGCGCGCTCAAGTTGTCACAGATGTGTGCCGAAATCGAATCCATGATCAGGCGTCCAACAGGTGAAGATCTGACTACTCGCATCAATGCCATACGGCCCGAGGTGGAACGGGTGACGGCCAGCTTGCGCCTCTTGATGGAGGCCCAGCCGTGAACCTGCTCGCCCCCGTGGGAACCGATGAGTCGCAAGAGCAGCCCAAGGTGCTGCTGGTGGATGACGACGAAGTCAACCTGCTGTTGACGTCCATCGCCCTGCGCGAGCGCGGTTTCTCGATCACGGAGGCCAGCTCCGGCGAACAGGCCCTGCAGATCATCAGTGAATGGTTGCCCGACGTGGTCGTGCTCGACGCCGTCATGCCCGGCCTGGATGGGTTTTCAACCTGCCAGGAACTGCGCCACCTGCCCGGCTACGAATCCGTGCCCGTGCTGATGCTGACCGGCCTGGACGACGAAGCATCCATCACCCGCGCCTACGAAGTCGGCGCCACCGACTTTTTCGTCAAATGCACGCAATGGAGCCTGCTGGCCGGGCGATTGCGCTACCTGCTGCGCGCATCACGCACCCGCCACGAACTGGAACGCAGCAAGGCCACGTTGGCCCGCGCCCAAGACCTGGCCCGCATGGGCAGCTTCGACTGGCGCCAGGGCGCCACCGACCTGGTCTTTTCGATGGAGGGCATGCGCGTGTTCGGCCTGGGGGGCCGCGACCGCCTGGGCCTCAAGCGCATCCTGCGCATGATCCCGGATGAAGAACGCCAGGGTTTCCAGCGCATCCTGCGCGAGGTGCTCGACCATGGCACCGTGCTGTGCAACGACATCCAGGTCAACCTGCACGACGGCCGGCAGCGCATCCTGCACATCGAAGCCGAGCCCGAATTCAACGAAGTCGCCGCGCTGATCGGCTACACCGGCATCGTCCAGGACGTGACCGACCGCCGCGTGGCCGAAGACAAGATCAAGCACCTGGCCAACTTCGACACGCTCACCGGCCTGCCCAACCGCCGCCAGATTTTCTGGCGCAGCGAACGCGCCATCGAGCATGCCAAGCGTCTGAACCACTGCGTGGCCATCCTGCAGATCGGCGTCGACCGCTTCAAGATCATCAACGAGAACCTGGGCCACCATGCTGGCGACGAACTCCTGATCGAGGTCTCGCGGCGCCTGCGCTCGTGCGTGAAGCATTCCGAGCAGGTCATGGAAGGCAACATGGACATCACCGGCATGCGCGGGCACCGCACGCTGGAAGCCGTGGGTCGCCTGGGCGCCGATGAATTCGTGGTGCTGCTGCCCGAGATCGCCAACGTGGCCGAGGCTCTGGACACGGCCAACCGCATCCTGCAGGCCTTGCGTGACCCCATGATGGCCGCCGGCCAGGAATGCTTCATCACCGCCAGCATCGGCATCGCCCTGTTCCCCTCGCATGGCCTGACCGTGGCCGACCTGCTGCGCAATGCCGACGTGGCCATGGACCTGGCCAAGAGCCAGGGTCGCAACACGGCCCTGGTCTATGACCCGCACCTGGCCAGCAAGGGCCGCGTGCGCCTGGACCTGGACACCGCCCTGCACAAGGCGCTGGAGCGCGACGAGCTGGTGTTGTACTACCAGCCCAAGATCGACGTCCGCACCAGCAAGATGGTGGGCGCCGAAGCGCTGATGCGCTGGATGCGCGACGGCAAGATCATCCCGCCGATTGAATTCATCCCCTTGGCGGAAGCCACCGGCCTGATCAACGTGATGAGCCTGTGGGCCATCACCCAGGCCGCGCGCCAGGCCAAGATCTGGCAAAAGCAATTCGGTTTCGACGCGTCCATCGCCGTCAACCTGCCCAGCCGCCTGTTCGAGCTACCCGACCTGGTCGACAAGATCCAGGCCATCCTGACGCAGGAAGGCGTGCCGCCGCATTTCCTCGAACTCGAGATCACCGAAACCGGTTTGATGAAAGACCTCCAAGGCGTCGTGCCCTCGCTGCACCGCCTGAACCAGATGGGCATCGAGATCTCGATCGACGACTTCGGCACCGGTTATTCGTCCTTGGCCTACCTGACCACGCTGCCGATCAGCGAACTCAAGATCGACCGTTCGTTCGTGCACGACCTGGGCACCACGCCACAAAGCTCGGCCGTGGTCTCGGCCATCATTGCGCTGGCCCGTGCCTTGGGCCTGAAGGTGATCGCGGAAGGCGTCGAAGAAGTCTCGCAGATGGAAGTGCTTTACAACTTGGGCTGCCACATCTGCCAAGGCTATCTGTTTGCCCGGCCCATGCCGGCGGCGGATGTCGAAACCTGGCTGGCCAGCACCACGACGGATCAAAGCCTGCCCCGCGTGGCGCTGCTCAGCGGCGACATCGGCGGATCGGCGATCGTCAGCACACCAATCTAGTCAGTCAGCGAAGGATCGATCATGGGCAGTTCATCGGGCAGTGGCGCCACGGCGCAGCAGACCCCCGCGCAACTGGCCAAAGCCGCGCTGCGCCACCTGGCCGAGCAAAGGCTGGAACCCACGCCAGAGAATTTCCGCAAGGCCTATGAGGCCGAATCGGGCGTGAGCAGCAGCCCCGCATCGGCACCGCTTGAAGCCGCGGCAACCACCGGCGAAGCCGCCTTGTCGCCCTCGGCCGACGGCGAGCGCTGGTCGCAGTTGATCGGCCGCATCGTGCGCGGCGCGGAGCGCGGTGGCCGCCAGTGGACCTCCGGCCGCAAGAAAGACAGCCTGCAGCGCGTGCTGGAAGGCAGCAAGAACTCCGCCAACCGGCTGCACCAGCGCCTGAGCCAATTGGTGAGCGGCTGGGACAGCGACACCCTCGACGACAGCCTGCTCGAAGTGGTCGATGCCCCCGACACCGCCAAACCGGAGGCCGACCAGCCCAGCCCGGTCCGGACAAGCGCTCCTGCGGCCACGCCATTGGCATCGAACGAGACCCTGGCCACCATCGGCCCGGCCGCCACGCCAAACCACGGTTGGCCGCCACTGGCCGACCACGCCGTGAGCCAGCTCCAAGGCACCCTGTCCACCGCCTTGCCCGACAGCCTGAGCCAAGCCCTGGAGGCCCGAACCGAGCTGCAGCAGGCGCTCGACCAAGGGCGCCAGCCCGGCTTGCCACCCGCCGCCTTGGATGCCGCTCATCAACAGATCACCCAGGCTTGCGACCAGGCTCGGCGCATCATCGAGCACCGCTACCACCTGGTCGAACAACTCAACGAGCTCTGCCACACCTTGACTGACAGCCTGGTCGAACTGGCCGAGGACGATTCCTGGGTGCAGGGCCAGTGCCAGGCCATGCAGTTCCAGCTGGAAGAAGGCTTGAACAGCCGCGGCGTCAAGCACATGCAGGATCTGCTGGCCAGCACCCGCCAGCGCCAGAAACAGCTCAAGCTGGAGCGCGATTCGGCGCGCCAATCGCTCAAGCAGTTCATCCACCAGATGCTGGAGGAAATCGCCGCCTTGGGCAGCACCACCGACCGCTTCCAGCAAAGCCTGGGCCGCTACGCCGAGACCATCGGCCAGGCCGATTCGCTGGAAAGCCTGGCTGGCGTCGTGCGTGACATGGTCGAAGAGAGCCGAGCCGTCCATGGACTGGTCAACCAGGCGCAGACCCGCATGCAGGCCGAGCACGAACGCGCCACCGAACTGACCGACCGCGTGCGCTCACTGGAAGACGAGATCCGCAAGCTGTCCGACGAAGTCTCGACCGACCCGCTCACGCAGATCGCCAACCGGCGCGGCATGGCCAAGGCCTTCGAGGTTGAACGTGCGCGCCTGCAACGCAGCGGTGGCGTGCTGGCCATCGGTCTGCTCGACGTCGACAACTTCAAGAAGCTCAATGACACCCTGGGGCACCACACCGGCGACCTGGCCCTGCAGTTCCTGTCGCGCCGCGTAGGCGAATGCCTGCGCCCCAGCGATTCCCTGGCGCGCTATGGCGGCGAAGAGTTCGTGGTGCTGCTGCCCGACACGCCCGTGGACGAAGCCCAGCAAGTGCTGACCCGCCTCCAACGCACTTTGAGCGCCGAGTTCTTCACCCAGGACGAGAAGAAGGTGTTCATCACCTTCTCGGCCGGTGTCACGCAATACCGCGCCGACGAGGCCATCGAAGCGGCCCTGGACCGCGCCGACGTGGCCCTCTACGAAGCCAAACAGACCGGCAAGAACCGAACCTGCGTGGGTTGACTAAGTAACGCTCACTTGGTGCGCAGCAACTGCCGCAGCGCGCCTGGCAACAGGTCCGGCAGATCGTCCGCGATCAAGCCCGGGCCGAAGGCCTGAGCCGCTTCGCCATGCAACCACACGGCGGCGGACGCCGCCTTCAACGCGTCCATGCCTTGCGCCAGCAGGCCCGTGATCACCCCAGCCAGCACATCGCCCGCCCCCGCCGTCGCCAAGGTCGGAGGGGCGTTGGTGTTGACCAAGGCGAGCCCTTCCGGCGAAGCAATCACCGTGTCCGCCCCCTTGAGCACCACGACCGCCCCACTGTGCCGAGCCGCCCACCGGGCACGGCTCAACTTGTCGGGGGATGGCAGGGCCCTGGCGGTGGGGAACAGGCGCGAGAACTCGCCCTCATGGGGCGTCAGCACCACCGGGCGACGCACCGCCTTGATGGCGGTGAACAAGGCCTCGGGGTCACCCTCGAAGGCGGTCAAGGCATCGGCGTCCAGCACCACGGGACGGCCACTGCCCAGGGCCACCTCCACCAGAGAACGCACACCCCTGGCCAATCCGCCCGCCGCGCCCGGCCCGACCAACACGGCGCTGATGCGCGCGTCGTGCAAGGTTTCGCGCATGCTGGCCGACAAGGCCACCGCGTCTTGGCCGGCCAGCGGCCGAACCATGATGCTGCTCAAGGCCGCAGCGTACACCGCCCAAGCGGACTCGGGCACGGCCACGGTGGTCAAGCCCGCGCCCACACGGGCCGCCGCACGTGCCGACAGGCGGGATGCGCCCGTCATCACGCCACCACCGTAAACCAAGGCATGCCCACGCTGGTACTTGTGCTGGTCGACCGCCGATGACGGCCAATCAGCACGCCAATGCTCAGGGGTGTTTTCGAACGCCTCGGCTTGGATAAACTCGCCCAGGTCTGCCCGGAGCCCGATGTCGGCCACCACCACCTCGCCGCACAAGGCCCGCCCCGGCATCAGCACATGGGCCGGCTTCTTCCGAAAGAAGGTCACCGTGAGCAGCGCTTTGGCGGCCCCTGTGTCGATGCCCGTGTCGCCAAAGACGCCGCTGGGCACGTCCACGGCCACCAAGGGCAATCCGGCCACGTGCACGGCGTGCAAAGTCCGCGCAGCCACCTCGCTCAAGGGGCGGCTCAGCCCCGCGCCGAACAGGGCATCGACCACCAGGCCCGCCCCCATCAGCGCGTCGGGATGAACCGGCACGCAAGAGGCTGCGTCCCAATGCCTGGCCTGAAGCGCAGCATCCCCTTGGAAGGCGGACAAGTCGGCCAGCAAGGCCACGCGCACCGGCCACCCTTCCTCGGTCAGGCACCGCGCGGTCACCAGGCCATCACCGCCATTGTTGCCAGGCCCGCACAGCACCACCACTGGTCGCGCGGTCCAACGGGCCATGATGGCCTCGGCGACAGCCCGACCAGCGCGGTCCATCAAGACATGGCCAGGCGTACCGCTCTCCATCGTCACCTGGTCTGCCCGCGTCATCTCGGCCACCGTCAGCAGCGCCGTACGTTCCATGCTCATCCTTGTCAGTCGATGCGCTGAGTCTGCCTTACATCCAGTTACTTGGCACGATAACCCGCGCAGCTTTTCACACCCTTGGCGCAAACATGCGCGCGCCCGGCTTGCCCCCCTTGCACATGAGGCTTGTTTTGGTCCACACTGCAGTGGCGGGTCGACGATGGGATCTCCATCAACCTGCGGGGCACACCGGGTAACGGTGGCTTGAATGGGTGCAGTGCTTGCGCAAGTCGCAAGCTGGCAGGGTGGATCTGCCAGCATCACGCCGTCGGTGAGGCGGCTCCCCTGATCATCTGGGGGACAGGATTGGCCAGGACCCACCCCGGCCGGTAAGACGACCCGATCGCGGTCATCGACCCAAGAGCCCGGCGTTTTTCAACGGCCGGGCTTTTGCTTTTGGGCCCAATGCCCTCGACAATCCCTGCTTTGCCCAGTTGTCCCCGAAAGCGCCTTGCATGACCTCCCCGCTTGATCAGTTTTTCAGCCTGCTGCAAACGCATCTGAACCAGAACACCCTCGTCAAGATCGTGCTGGGCAACCACGTGGGGCCGGTCGATGACCTGGTGCGCGTGCTCGTGCGCCCCGTCACCATCAAGGGACAGGCATGCCTGTCCTTCGTGCACCGCCACAAAACCAGGGACATCATCAAGAACCTGCCGGCGGCTGAGGGCGTGAGCGTGCTGCAAAGCATGGTGGGACAGGACTTCCGGAATGCCCATTTGTTGACTCCGACGGAAGACATCCAGCTGGCCTTCAGCAAGAAGGGCAAAGCCACCCTGCGTTTCGGCAAGGCCGAGCATCAGGAACCCGCCAGCCAGGAACACAACCGCCAGAAAGAACGCCTGCTGGCCCTGGACCGTCCCTTCCTGACCGCCCTGGGCGTGACCGATGCCAAGCAGGCGCTGATCCCGGCCATGTCGCGCAAATGGAAGCAGATCAACAAGTTCATCGAGGTGTTCGGCCGGGCCCTGAGCACATCCCAACTGGCCAGCAGCCCGGACATCCATGTGGTGGACTTCGGTTCGGGCAAGGGCTACCTGACCTTCGCCATCCACGACTACCTGCAGAGCAGCCTGGGCCTGAACGCGCAGGTCACTGGCGTCGACCTCAAGCAGGACATGGTGGAACTGGGCAACACCGCCGCCACCAAGCTGGGCCTGGCCGGCCTGCGCTTCGACCACGGTGATGTGCGCAACTACCAGGCAGGCACGGTCAATGTGATGATCGCGCTGCACGCCTGCGACATCGCCACCGATTACGCCATCCACATGGGCATCCGAACCGGGGCCGACATCATCATGTGCTCACCGTGCTGCCACAAGCAGATTCGGCCGCAATTGCTCAGCCCACATCCATTGCGGCCCATCTTGCAGCACGGCGTGCACCTGGGTCAGGAAGCGGAAATGTTGACGGATGGCCTGCGGGCCATGTTGCTGGAAGCCTGTGGCTACGACACCCAGGTCTTTGAATTCATCTCGTTGGAGCACACCAACAAGAACAAGATGATCCTGGCGATCAAGCGGGCTTCGGACGCGCCGGACAAGGCGGTTGAAACGCTGACGCAGATTCAGGACATCAAAAACTTCTACCAAATCCAGGACCACTGCCTGGAAAGCCTGCTGAAGGCTGAGGGCTTGCTGAACGCGGCATGACCGGCGCTGGGCAAGACCCTCAGGCCATGTTGTCAGTCAAGCTCATTCGTGCGCGGCCTTCTTGGCAAGTGCTGCGCCACCCCTCAAACCGAGCGCCGTGCAAACCGCCACCACGGCCACGGTGGCCACGATGCCGAGCCACTGAGGTGCACCAGCCGACGCCAGGGGCGTTTCGACCAGGCCCACACCCACGGGCAAACCCACCAGGAAGCCAGCGATGACGCCGAGCTTCTCGTAACCCAAGGCCTTGCGGTCGGCTTCGGATTCCGTGACGGGCACTTGGCCGTCGTCGTAATTCAGACTTTGTTGCGCCATGATTCACCCCATTTGTTGCAATGCAGCAATGCTAACTGAATATGGTCCGTTATAGATGTAAACCCTTAGTAACAGTGCGTGGATGGGCGGAAACCACCTCAAATCAGGGGGTAAGTCGTTGTTTTCCGGACGTGAAGCGGTCACGCGGCCTGGCTGCGCTGGGTGGCCATCCAGCGGTGCAGATTCACCTTGCGGCCGCTTTGCAAGTCGCTCGCCTCCACGATCTTGCTGATTTTCAGGGTGGATTCGCGGCCCAGAGCATCGCACCACACGGTCAGGCGGCGCATGTCGGGGTGCAGGGCAATGACCCGCACGGTGGAGCGTTGCAGCACACCGTTGTCGTCGATGTACATCACCTTCCAGTAGAAGGGACCCGGATCACGGGGCACAGGCGACGGCGCACCGGGTTTGAAAAAAGCGCGGCCCAGACCGTCCATGAAGGCAAACATGCCTGTCGTCACACTGGGGTTGGAATTGATCAGCCTCATCACGCTCTCCTGCTCATGCCTTGGGTAGTGCAGGAATCGTAGCCAGGGACAGGTGGCTTGGCACCCCCACAAAGTGTGAGTGGCTGCGAAGTTAGGGGGGCCGAAAGGGGGAGGAACGCTCAGTCGCGGATGCCGAGACTTCGCCAACTGGCGACTTCCCGTTCAGCGGCATCTTCCGGGACCATGTGGGACGAGTCACACCAGATGTCGGCCGCCAATTGCTCGGCCTCGTCGGGGCTCAAGCTGGGGCGGAACGCCCGAAGCTCGATCGAACAGCGGTCAATCCAGGCATCACGGTCGTCGTCATTGCTCATGCTGGTACATCTTCCGAACAGTCGCGAAGTGCTCGTGGCCAGTCTAGCCTGAAGGTGGCGGCTTCTGTCAACAGAAACGGAATTGATAACCGCCGCTTGACGCACAATCCTGGCGCATGGCGCTGTCCCGCCCGACAGCCCTTCAAGGAGACCGAAGTGGATTGGAGTAAAGAGCTGGCCGCCAGCCTGATCTGGCTGGTCCAGGCATTCGCCCTCACGAGCGTGGGTTTCATCGCGGTGGGTTTCATCGTCACGCGCAGCACCCGATGGGGACGGCAGTTTCTGCGCCTGGGCTGGCCTTACCTCACGCCACGCCGCAGCTGGAAGCCCACGCTGACGCTGGCCTTCATCCTGTTCCTGGCGATGTTCTCGGTGCGCATGAACGTGCTGTTCTCGCTTTGGTACAACGGCTTCTACAGCGCGCTGCAAGAGCTGAACCAGACCGCCTTCTGGTTCTTCCTGGGCGTGTTCGGGGTGCTCGGCACCGTGCATGTGCTCCGGGCGCTGCTCACGGCTTACGTCAGCCAGGTCTTCGACATCGGCTGGCGGACCTGGTTGAACGACCGCCTGACCAAGGACTGGCTGGAGGGCGATGCCTACTACCGTGACCACTTCCTGAAAGAGCCCGTCGACAACCCCGACCAGCGCATCCAGCTGGACATCGCGACCTTCGTCACCTCGTCGCGCACCTTGTCCATCGGCACCGCCGATGCCGTGGTGTCGCTGGTGACCTTCACCGGCATGCTGTGGGGACTGTCGGGCGCCCTGGCCGTCATGGGCATCGAAGTGCCCCGGGCGATGGTGTTCCTGGTCTACGTCTACGTGCTCATCGCCACCGCGATCGCCTTCAAGCTGGGCCGGCCCTTGATCGGCCTGAACTTCATGGCCGAGCGCTTGAACGCCAACTTCCGCTACGCCCTGATGCGCCTGCGCGAGAACGCCGAGAACATCGCGTTCTACCAGGGTGAGCACGTGGAGCGCACGACACTGATGAACCGCTTCGAGGCCGTGATCGCCAATGTCTGGGCCCTGCTGTTCCGGGGCTTGAAGTTCGATGGTTTCAACCTCGCGATCAACCAACTGGCAGTGGTGTTTCCTTTCATCCTGCAGGCGCCACGTTTTTTCAGCGGCGCCATCAAGCTGGGTGACGTCATGCAAACCTCGCAGGCCTTTGGCCAGGTGCAAGATGCCCTGTCCTTCTTCCGCATGTCTTACGACGGCTTCGCGCAATACCGTGCGGCCCTCGACCGCCTCACCGGTTTCATGGATGCCAATGCACAGGCTCGGGCCCTGCCCAGCATCCAGCTCAAGCCACACGATGACGCCCTGGTGATCGAGAACGTGGTGGTGACGCGGCCCGATGGCCAGGCGCTGGCACGCGGCATCGACCTCACCTTGAAGCCAGGGCAGACCATGCTGATCAAGGGGGCCTCGGGCAGCGGCAAGACGACCTTGCTGCGCACGCTGGCGGGACTGTGGCCGCACGCGCAAGGCGCGGTGTCCCGCCCGATGGACACCTCGGCACTGTTCCTGTCGCAACGACCTTACCTGCCGCTGGGCAACCTGCGCAGCGCCCTGAGCTACCCCTCGCTGGTGCTGGACGACGCCGCCATCCACACGGCTTTGGTGAAGGTGCAGTTGGGCCACCTGCAAGACCGTTTGGACATGCCGGCCGACTGGTCCAACATCCTGTCGCTGGGCGAGCAGCAGCGCCTGGCGTTTGCGCGGGTCCTGCTGAACCGGCCGCGCATCGCTTTCCTGGACGAAGCGACCTCCGCGATGGACGAAGGACTGGAACACGCCATGTACGAACTGCTGCGCCACGAGTTGCCGCACTGCATGCTGGTGAGCGTGGGGCACCGCAGCACACTGGATGGTTTCCACTCGCACAAGCTGGTCCTGCAGCCTGGGGGCCAATGGACTTTCGGCATGGCATGACATGGTCGGCGGTGTAGGATCACGGCCAATCCCTCGACCGAACTTTCCTCGCCACCATGTCCATCCAAGACCGCCTCAACGAACTGGGAATCACGCTGCCTCCGGTGGCCGTGCCCGCCGCGTCCTACCTGCCTTTCGCGCGCACGGGCAAGCTCGTGTTCCTGTCGGGTCACATCGCCAAGAAAGATGGCCAGGTCTGGGTCGGCCAATTGGGCAAGACCATGACCACCGCCGAGGGCCAGCAGGCCGCGCGCGCCGTGGCCATCGACCTGCTGGGCACCTTGCAGGTGGCCGCGGGCGGGCTCGACCAGGTCGTGCGCATCGTCAAGGTCATGAGCCTGGTCAACAGCAGCCCTGACTTCACGGAACACCACCTGGTCACCAACGGCTGCTCGGAGCTGATCGCCCAAGTCTTCGGCGAACCCGGCCGGCATGCCCGCAGCGCTTTCGGCGTGGCGCAGATCCCGCTGGGCGCCTGCGTCGAGATCGAACTCATCGCCGAAGTGGCCTGACCCATGAACGCACGCACACGCCGTCCTCCAGCCCCCGTCCGGCAAGTGCTGGCCCTGGTGGCCCTGGCCTGCCTGTCGGCCGTGGGCTTCGCCCTGTTCGCCCAATACAAGCTGGACATGCAGCCCTGCCCTTGGTGCATCCTGCAACGCGTGCTCTTCCTGTTGATCGCCCTCCTGGCGGGCCTGGGTGCGCTCATCGGTGGGCGCGTGGTCACCGTGCTGACCGCCTTGTTGATCGTGCCTGCGGCCGCCTCGGGCGTGGCATCGGCCTGGTACCAGCATTTCGTGGCCGCCAAGACCGCGTCCTGCAATTTGACCTTGGCCGACCGCATCGTGTCCAGCATCCACCTTGACACGGCCTTGCCCGCGGCTTTCGAAGTGCGGGCCTCGTGCGCCGATGCCGCATCGACATTGGTCGGCGTGCCCTTCGAGTTCTGGAGCCTGGCGCTCTTCGTGCTGCTGGCCCTGGCGGGCCTGTGGTCCGCATGGCGCGCGCGCGGCTGACCCTGTTTTTGCGTCCCGCATGAACACCCGCCTGGCGCCATTGCCACCACCAGTGGCGCTGATCGACTTTCCCGCCCCGCAAGGCGGGCGGCAACGCCTCGGTTTCAGCCAGCCCTTGACGTGGCTGGTGGCGACCGAACCGGGCCAGGTGCGCAGCACCATCGACGCGGCCCACGGGGAGGCCCTGAGAGGCCGCTGGTGCGTGGGCTGGGTGGCTTACGAGGCTGCCCCCGCTTTCGACGACCACCTGCCCGTTCACCAGGCCGAACCCGGCCAGCCACTGGCCATGTTCGCCGTGTTCGACCAGGCCTGGCCCTGGCCCGACAACACGCCACCGAGCACATGGCAGACCACACCCTGGCGATCCGGCTTGAATGCCCAGGACTTCACCGCCCAGGTCGAGTGCATCCGCGAGTTGATCCGCGCCGGTGAGGTCTACCAGATCAACCTGACCACGCCGCTGCGCAGCGAGTTGCAGCCGCAGGCGCCCGACACCGCCCTGGACTACTTCCATGCCCTGCACCGCAGCCAGCCGGATGGCTACGCGGCTTACCTGGACATGGCCTCACGGCCAGCGCCTGACACCTCGCTCAGCAACTGCCCCAGCCATGTGCTGAGCATGTCGCCCGAGCTGTTCTTCCACTGGCAGGGTGAGCAGATCACCACCCGTCCCATGAAAGGCACTGCCGCGCGCGGCGCCACACCCGAGGCCGACCATGCCGCCGCCCTGCACCTGCAGACCAGCGACAAGGAGCGTGCCGAAAACCTGATGATCGTCGACCTGCTGCGCAACGACCTGTCGCGCATCGCGCAACTCGGCTCGGTGCAGGTGCCATCGCTGTTCGACGTGCAGGCCTTGCCCACCGTGTGGCAGATGACCTCGACCGTGCAGGCGCGCACGCGGGATGGGCTTCGCTTGTCTGAGGTGTTCGCCGCGCTGTTCCCATGCGGCTCGGTCACCGGGGCGCCCAAGCGCCGCGCCATGCACCACATCGCCGCGCTGGAAGGCGCGCCCCGTGGCGTGTACTGCGGCGCTGTCGGCCTGATGGCACCGGGTGGCGAGGTGACGTTCAACGTGCCCATCCGCACCGTGGTGCTCAAGCCCGGTCACGCGGCATGGGAGGCCCGCTGCGGCATTGGCAGCGGCATCACCCTGGACGCCACCCCCGAGGCCGAGGCCCAGGAATGGCGCCACAAGCAAGCCTTCCTGAAGCGCGCCGCCCAGCCCTTTGAGCTGCTGGAATCACTGCGCCTGGAAGAAGGCAGCATTCCGCGGATGGACGCCCACCTGCAACGGCTGGCCGGCACCGCCCGGCACTTCGGCTTTCCGCTGGACATCGGTGCCGCCCGGAACGCCTTGCAGCGGCAAGCCCTGGCGTGTCCGCAAGGCCTTCACAAGCTGCGCCTGCTGGTCGATGCCCGAGGCCTGGTCACGTGCGAAGCCGCGCCAGTGACGGCCAGCAACCCGCCCATCACCGTGGCCCTGGCCAAGCAAGCCATGCCGCCGGCCGACGAATTCATCGCGCACAAGACCACCCAGCGCGGCGCCTATGCGCCTTTCCACGCACCCGCTGGCTGCTTCGACACCCTGCTGTGGAATGCACAAGGCGAACTCACCGAGTTCACCATCGGCAATGTGGCCGTGAAGCTGGCGGGTGAATGGTTCACCCCGCCCCTGTCGGCCGGTCTGCTGCCCGGCGTGATGCGCCAGACCCTGTTGACCGAAGGCCGCCTGCGCGAGCGCACGATCACCTTGGACGAGCTCAGGCACCATGCCGAGGGCCTGGCCCTGATCAACAGCGTGCGCGGCTGGCTGGACGCGCGCCTCGCCCCCCAAGACGAACCCACCGCCGGAGATTGAACATGCGCTTTCTGCACACCATGCTGCGGGTCACCAACCTGCAGCGCTCGATTGATTTTTACACCCAGGTGCTGGGCATGACCCTGCTGCGCACCACCGACCGGCCCGACCAGCAATACAGCCTGTCCTTTCTGGGCTTTGGCCGTGGCAACCCCGAGCAGGCCGAACTGGAGCTGACCTACAACTACGGGGTCGGGCAATACGAGCTGGGCACGGCCTACGGCCACATCGCCATCGGCGTCGACGACATCATGGCCACGTGCCAAGCGGTGCGCGACAAGGCCGTGGCCCTGGGTGGGGCCATCACGCGCGAGCCGGGCCCCGTCAAAGGCGGCAACACGGTGATCGCCTTCATCACCGATCCTGATGGCTACAAGATCGAGTTGATCGATTCACGGTCGAAGCTCTGACGACGCAGCCTCGCCGCTGAATCAGCGCTGCGCCGGAATCTGCGGCGTGTCGACGACCACATCGCCACACTGGGCGCGGTGCATCAGGGCGTGGTCGATCAGCACCAAGGCCAGCATGGCCTCGGCGATCGGGGTGGCGCGGATGCCCACGCAGGGATCGTGGCGGCCAAAGGTTTCGACCGTGGCGGGCTGGCCTTGCAGGTCGATGGACTGGCGCGGCACGCGGATCGAACTGGTTGGCTTGATGGCGATTGAAACGCGCAGATCCTGGCCCGTGGAGATGCCGCCCAGCACGCCACCAGCGTGGTTCGAGCCAAAGCCCTCTGGCGTCAGTTCATCGCCATGCTCGCTGCCCTTCTGGGCCACGACGCCGAAGCCATCACCGATCTCGACGCCTTTAACGGCGTTGATGCCCATCATGGCGTAGGCGATGTCGGCGTCCAGCTTGTCGAACAGGGGGGCGCCCAGGCCGACCGGCACATTGGTGGCCTCGACCGTCAGGCGCGCGCCGCACGAGTCACCTTCTTTGCGCAGCGCGTCCATGTAGTCTTCCAGCGCCTGGATCTGGCTGGTGTTGGGCGCGAAGAAGGGGTTCTGGTGCACGTGCTCCCAGCCTTCGAAGGCGATAGGCACATGGCCGAGCTGGGTCATGCAACCGCGGAACTCGGTGCCGTACTGCTCGCGCAGCCACTTCTTGGCCACGGCGCCGGCCGCCACCATGGGCGCGGTCAGGCGGGCGGACGAACGGCCACCGCCACGGGGGTCGCGCAGGCCGTATTTGTGCCAGTAGGTGTAGTCGGCATGGCCGGGGCGGAAGGTCTGCAGGATGTTGCCGTAGTCCTTGCTGCGCTGGTCGGTGTTGCGGATCAGCAGGGCGATGGGCGCGCCAGTGGTCTTGCCCTCGTAGACACCGGACAGGATCTCGACCGCGTCGGGTTCATTGCGCTGGGTGACGTGGCGGGAAGTGCCGGGACGGCGGCGGTCCAGTTCGGGCTGGATGTCGGCCTCGGACAGGGTCATGCCCGGAGGGCAACCATCGATCACACAACCGATGGCGGGGCCGTGAGACTCACCAAAATTGGTGACCGAAAACAGAAGTCCAAGGGTGCTGCCAGCCATTGCGCGAACCAGGTAATTGCGAAAGACGCGAGACCGCCATTGTCCCCCATGACGACAACGCCCGGACAGAGCCGGGCGCTTTGGTTGGAAGCCACAGGGCTTCCGCGAGAAAAAGCAGGCTCAGAGCAGCGCTTGGCGCTCGCCGTTTTCTTCTTCGACCGGCCAGTCGCGGATGTAGGCCTTGAGCATGCGGTTCTCGAAATCCTGGCTGTCGACCACGGCCTTGGCCACGTCGTAGAACGACATCACGCCCATGAGGGTTTTTTGCGTCATGACCGGCATGTAGCGCGCATGGCGGCTGAGCATCATGCGGCGGACTTCATCGATCTCGGTGTCGGGGGTGCAGGTCAAGGGATGGTCGTCCATGACCGAACGCACGCGTGTGTCGCCAATGACGCCACCATTGCGCACCACCGCCTGGATCACCTCGCGGAAGGTGAGCATGCCCACCACATCACCGTGGTCCATCACCACGAGGGACCCGATGTCGAACTGCGCCATGGTGTTGACGGCCTCGGACAAAAGCTGTTCGGGTTGTACGGTGTAGAGCGTGCTGCCTTTGACTCGCAGGATGTCACTGACTTTCATGGCCTGTCTCCTCTGGCTCCGGGGGGTTGCACAAGTGCTTCTGACACTGTCGTTGTCATATTGCCGCAATACGAAGCAAACGCCAATGGGTCGTGCGGCGCAAACCCGCGCAAATTCAAGGCTTTTGAAGCCCAAACCATGACCGAATGCCCATCTGGTCGCTGCCTGGCTGGGGTTCACCCTGAGATGCACCACGGCGGATCAGCCCAGCGATTGTCGCAGGGTCAACTCGTCCAGTCTGGCCGCGTTCCAGAAGCCGTCCGTGAAACCATCGGGCTTGAGCAGCAGGCGCCCCACCAAGGGAGCCATCGACGTCTGGTCTGCGTCACACAAGAGCACAAAACGGCCTCCGCCTTCCGCCTCAGGCTCGTCCAGCCGCGCCACCCAGTCCAGCTCGACCAGGGTTTCGAGGATGGGTTCGATCTGCAATGGGTCGGTGCGCAACAGGGCGGCCAGCCCTTCGGACGAATACCCTTTTTGTGGCTCATGCTGCACCGCATCAAGCGCCTTGAGCAACGCCAGGCCCAGTTGGAACCGGTGTCCTGGCGTGTCAGGCCAGCGTTTGACCTGCGAGAGCAGGCTGGGCGTGTAAGCCGCGATCACCGCCCCCATCAACACGATCACCCAGCTCAGGTAGATCCAGACCAGGAAGATGGGCACGGCCGCGAACGCCCCGTAAATGGTGGAGTAGATCGGCACTTTGCTGAGGTACAGGGCCAGCACCTTCTGGCCCATTTCCAGGGCGCCCGACACGAACAGTGCGCCGCCCCAGGCGTGTTCCCAGCGCACATGGGTGTTGGGCACGAAGCGGAACAGCGCGGCAAAACCGCTGGTCTGCAGGCCGAACACGATCAGACCCAGGAAGAACTCGACGCCGCCGGGCAGCTCGTCCACCAGGCCCCGCGAGGCCGACAGCAGGTACGAGGTCACCGACAGGCTGGCGCCGAGCACCAGTGGGCCCAGGGTGAGCGCCGACCAGTACACCAGGATTTTCTGGGCCACCGGCCGGGGCGTGCGCACCCGCCAGATGGCATTGAGCGTGCGGTCGATGGTCAGCATCAGCGCGAGGGCCGTGACGGCCAAGGCGATCAAGCCCATGCCGCCCAATTGACTGGCCTTCAGGGCGAACTTGGTCAGCGAGAGCAGCACCGGCTTGGCGATGGCATCCGGCACGAAACCCTGGATGAATTGCAGCTCAAGGGTCTTGCGGAAACGGGCGAACACCGGGAAGGCGCTGAACAGGGCCAGCATCACGGTGAACAGGGGCACCAGGGCGATGGTGGTGGTGAAGGTCAGGCTGCCAGCGGTCACGCCCAGGCGGTCTTCGCGGAAGCGCTGACGCAGTGTCACCAGGGTCTGCGCCCAGGGCCACTGCTTCAGGGTCACGATCAGGGCCGACCAGCGCTCACGGGCAGTCGACCACGCGGTCAATTTCGAAATCATCTGGCTATGATGCCAGCCATGGTGCCCCCCGGGCGCCCACACCGCCGACACGCCTCCAATTGATGCCCGACCACACCGCTTCCTTGCCGAACCTGGCCCCGGGCCAGCACCCCGCCTCGCGGCTGCGCGCCATCCACCTGGTGCGGTGGATCGCGTTCAGCTCGCTGGTGGGGCTCATCGCGCTTGGTTTGCTGTGGGAACTGCAACTGGCCCCGCTCAAAGGTGGCACGGGCATGCTCGCCTTCAAAGTCCTGCCGCTGGTCTTCGGGCTCACCGGCCTGGTCAAACACCGCCTGTACACCTTCCGGTGGTTGTCCTTGCTGGTCTGGCTTTACTTCACCGAAGGGGCCATGCGGGCCACCAGCGACACCGGCCTCAGCCAAGTGCTGGCCGGCATCGAGGTGCTTTTGAGTCTCGCCTTGTTCACCGCCTGCGCGGTCTACGTGCGCTTGCGGCTGAAGGCGGGCAAAGCAAAGCTTCCCGCCACCACGACCTAGCGTCATCCGCCAAGGGGCAAGGCATGCCGAATGAACAAGAATTCCTGAACGCCTTGCGCCAATGCCTGGGCGACGACGGCATGACCACGCCCGCCAGCGGCGACTTGGCCGACCTGGCGCCGTGTCTGCGCGACTGGCGAGGGCGCTATGTGGGCCAGCCACTGGCGATCGCCCGCCCGCGCGACACGGGGCAAGTGGCCGCCGTGGTCCGGCTGTGCGCCAACCATGGTGTCAGCCTGGTACCCCAAGGCGGCAACACCAGCCTGGTCGGCGGATCCATCCCCGATGCCAGTGGGCAGCAGTTGCTGCTCAAGCTGGAGCGCCTGAACGAGGTCGTGGCCGTGGACACCGCCAACCTGTCGATGACGGTTCAGGCCGGCTGCACACTCGCCCAGGTGCAGGCAGCGGCGGCGCAAGCCGGCCTGCTGTTTCCGCTGAGCCTGGCGTCCGAGGGCTCGTGCACCATCGGTGGCAATCTGGCCACCAATGCTGGCGGGACGCAGGTGCTGCGTTATGGCACGGCCCGCGAACTGTGCCTGGGCCTGGAAGTGGTCACCGCCCAGGGCGAGGTCTGGGATGGCCTGAGCGCCCTGCGCAAGGACAACAGCGGCTACGACCTGCGCGACCTGTTCATCGGCAGCGAAGGCACCTTGGGCGTCATCACCGCCGCCACCTTGCGCCTGTTTCCCCAGCCCGTGGGTCAGGTCACCGCCCTGGCCACCTGCCCCAGCCTGGAGGCCTGCGTCGACCTGCTGCAAGGTGCCCGCGCCACCTTGGATGCCGGCCTGACCGGCTTCGAGGTCATGCACGCCTGGCCCATCGCCTTGGTGCGGCAATACCTGCCCGAACAAGCCCGTGCCATGGCCCCATTGGTCAGCGATGCGGCCAGCGGCCAGGATGCCCCGCCTTGGACCGTTCTGATCGACACGGCCCACCCTGCCTCGGACACCGTGGCCAGAGAGGCCCTGGAAGCCTTGCTGGGCCAGGCCGTGGCCACGGGCGTGGTGTTGGACGCCACGGTCGCCCAGAACAACACGCAGTCCCGGGCGATGTGGGCCTTGCGCGAAGCCATTCCCGTGGCCGAACGCCAGGAAGGGCTCATGGTCAAACACGACATCGCCGTGCCCACCTCCGCCATACCGGCCTTCGTCCGCACCACGCAAGCGCAACTGGCGCAGGCCTTTCCGGGCAGTCGCGTTGTGTGCTTCGGGCACCTCGGCGATGGCAACTTGCACTACAACGTTCAGGGTCCGCCCGGCATGCCCTCCACCACATTCGTGGCCGAGCATGAGGCCGCGGTCAACCGCTTGATCTACGACACCGCCTTGCAACTGGGGGGCACGCTGTCGGCTGAACATGGCATTGGTCAGCTCAAGCGCGACGAGCTGGCTCGGCGTAAATCTGGGGTGGCGATGGGCATGATGCGGTCGATCAAGCGGGCGCTGGACCCTTTGAACCTGATGAACCCCGGCCGCTTGATCAACTCGGATCAGGACCTCTGACAGACGGACAGGCCTGCCGCGGACCTCAGGCGACGGGCTGCCAATCCAGGGGCCAGGCCCCTGCCCGCCATTGTTTGAGCCACATCATGCCGACGATGGTCTTGGCATCGGTCAGCAGGCCCTGCTGCATCCACTGGTCGAGCTCCTCGGCCGTGGTCGTGAACACGTCCAGAAACTCGCCATCGTCGAGGTGACGTTCACCCAGGGTCAGGCCGTCGGCGAACCAGATCTCGATGACCTCGGTGGCATAGCCGATGACGGGGTGCATGATGCCGGCCTTGGCCCAGCGCGTGGCCCGGTAGCCGGTTTCTTCCAGGAGCTCGCGTTGGGCGCAGGCCAGGCCTCCCTCGCCCGCGTCCAGTTTGCCCGCGGGAAACTCGATCATGGTCTGGCGCACGGGATAGCGGTACTGCCGCTCCATCACCAGCTGGCCATCGGGCAGCAGGGCCACGATCATCACGGCCCCGGGGTGGACCACGTATTCGCGACCGGCTTCCCGGCCATTGGGCAGGCGGACACGGTCGCGCCGCAGGTCGATGAAGTGGCCTTGGTAGACCTGCTTCGACTCGATGGTTTCTTCGCGCAGGTGCTCGTCGTTCTTCATCGGGTCAGCGCACGGCGTTGCGGCGCAAGTAGCGCCACACGAAGCCAGGAAAAGCCAGGGTCAGGAAGGTGAGCAAGCCCACGGCGTAGAACTCCCAACGCTGTGGGCTGTTCTGCCCCAACTGCCCTTCCAGGGCACGCCCCAGCGCGAACACGAGGCCGGCGTACACCAGCAACTCCAGCAGGCGCCAGACCAGTGATTTGGGCACCCGCCTGGGCCCGAGCAGGAACAGGCGGTTGTTCAGGAATGGCGCGTTGGCGGCCAGCATGGCCACCAACAGCATGGTGGTCACCGCCCAGAAGGGGATCAGACCACCCATGCGCGATCAGCCCGCCAGGGACTGCGTGATGGCCCGCGCGCACAGCGCCATCAGGCCGCCCGGCAGGATGCCCAAGGCCAGCACCGCCACGGCGTTGGCCGACAGCAAGGCGCGGGCCTCACCACTGGCCGTGACCGGCGCGGTGTCCGTGGGCTCGTCGAAGTACATGACTTTGACGATGCGCAGGTAGTAGAAAGCGCCCACCAGCGACAGCATCACGGCGGCCACGGCCAGTTGCAGGTGCAAGGCAGAACTGGTGGTCACCAGCGACTGCAGCACCGCCAACTTGGCGTAGAAACCCACGGTGGGCGGCAGGCCGGCCAGCGAGAACATGAAGATCGCCATCACCGCGGCCATCTGCGGGCTGCGCTTGTTCAAGCCCGCCAGGTCGGACACCTGCTCGGCTTCGAAGTTGGGCCGGGAGAGGAACATGATGATGCCGAAGGTGCCCAGGGTGGTCAGCACATAGGTCAGCACGTAGAACAAGGCCGAACCATAGCCATTGCTGGCCGACACCGTGTTGCCCGACACCACGCTGGGCACGAAACCCAGCAGCATGAAGCCCAGCTGCGCAATGCCGGAATAGGCCAGCATGCGCTTGAGGTTGGTCTGCGCGATGGCCGCCAGGTTGCCCAATGCCATTGAGGCCACGGCCAGGATCATCAGCATCTGCTGCCAGTCGGTGGCGGTGTTGATCAGGCCTTCCACCAGCAGGCGGATGGTGATCGCGAAGGCCGCCAGCTTGGGCGCACCGGCCACCATCAGGGTGGCCGCCGTGGGGGCGCCCTGGTACACGTCGGGGATCCACATGTGGAAAGGCACGACCCCCAACTTGAAGGCCAGGCCCGACACGATGAACACCAGGCCGAAGGTCAGCACCTGCTTGTTGATCTGGCCGGACAGCGTGGCCTTGTAGACCTCGCCCAGGTCGAGCGAGCCCGTGGCACCGTACATCATCGACAGGCCGTACAGCAGGAAGCCGCTGGCCAGAGCGCCCAGCACGAAGTACTTCATGGCGGCTTCGGTCGATTGCGAATGGTCACGGCGCAAGGCCACCAGCGCGTACGACGACAGCGACATCAACTCCAGACCCAGGTAGATGGTCAGGAAGTTGTTGCCGATGATCATGATCGAGATGCCCAGCAGCGCGAACATGCTCAGGGTGAACAGCTCGCCCTTGAGGATGTCGCGTGCACCGGCATAGGTCTGCGCGTAGACCAGGCTGGCCATCACGGCCAGCGTGGCGCACAGGGCCAGCAGGTGGCCCATGGGGTCGGTCACGACCATGCGCTGCATGGCGTAGCTGGAGGTGCTGGCGTCCAGCGCACCGAGGTGCAAGCCGGCCACCGCGGCCAGCGACACCATGGTCAGGATGTAGGTCGGCAGGCGGCGCGGGTGCGTCACGAACAGGTCCACCAGCGCGACCACGCAGGCCATGGCCAGCAACAGGATCTCGGGGGCGACCACGAGCCAATTGAGTTGTGTCATGTTGTTCTCGGGCCTTTAGTTCAACTTGCTTTGCGCCACGTGCTTGAGCAGCTCGGTCACGGACACGTGCATCGCGTCGGTGAAGGGCTTGGGCTGGATGCCCATCCACAGCACGGCAACGGCCAGGATGGCCATGATCAGGAATTCGCGGGCGTTGATGTCGGTCAGGCCACGCACGTCGTCATTGGCCACATCGCCCAGGTAGACGCGCTTGTACATCCACAGCGTGTAGGCCGCGCCGAAGATCAGGGCGGTGGCGGCCAGCAGGCCGATCAGGAAGTCGAACTGCACGGCGCCCAGGATCACCATCCATTCGCCGACGAAACCCGCGGTGCCCGGCAGGCCGCAATTGGCCATCGAGAACAGCAAGGCAAACGCCGCGAACTTGGGCATGGTGTTGACCACACCGCCGTAACTGGAGATTTCACGCGAATGCACGCGGTCGTACAGCACGCCGATGGACAGGAACATGGCGCCCGACACGAAGCCGTGGGCGATCATCTGCACCAGGCCGCCGGACATGCCCAGTTCGTTGAAGATGAAGAAGCCCAGGGTGACGAAACCCATGTGCGCGATGGACGAGTACGCCACCAGCTTCTTCATGTCCTGCTGCACCATGGCCACCAGGCCGATGTAGATCACGCCGATCAGCGACAGGGTGATCACGATGGGCGCGAACTCGCGGCTGGCGTCCGGCACGATGGGCAGCATGAAGCGCAGGAAGCCGTAGCAGCCCAGCTTCAGCATGATCGCGGCCAGCACGACCGAGCCCCCCGTGGGCGCCTCGACGTGGGCATCGGGCAGCCAGGTGTGCACCGGCCACATCGGCACCTTCACGGCGAAAGCCGCGAAGAAGGCGCCGAACAGCAGCGATTGGGCCAAGGCTGGCAAAGGCAGCTTGTGCCAGGTCAGGATGTCGAAGCTGCCCCCCGACTTGTAGTACAGGAAGATCAGCGCGATCAGCATCAGCAGCGAGCCGAGCAGCGTGTACAGGAAGAACTTGAACGCCGCATAGACGCGGCGCGGTCCGCCCCACACGCCGATGATGATGTACATCGGGATCAGCGTGGCTTCGAAGAAGACGTAGAACAGCAGCCCGTCGATCGCCGAGAACACGCCGACCATCAAGCCTGACAGGATCAGGAAGGCGCCGTAGTACTGGTGCGGACGGTCTTCAATGACCTGCCAGCCGGCCAGCACCACGATGATGGTGATGAAGGCCGTGAGCGGCACGAACCACATCGAGATGCCGTCGACGCCCAGGTGGTAGAACACATTGAAGCGGTCGATCCAGGCCGCCTTTTCGACGAACTGCATGGCAGCCGTGCCATTGTCGAAACCGGTCATCAAAGGAATGGTGACCAGGAAGCCAACGATGGCGCCGATCAGCGCGATCCAGCGGGTGACTTTGGCATTTTCCTGCCGGCCAATGGCCAGCAGCAAGGCACCGAATGCCACCGGAATCCAGATGGCCAGGGAAAGGGTATTGGACATTGTTTGCATGAACTGGCCCCGCGCTCAATGTTGCATGAACACGAACCACGTCATGAGGGCGAACACCCCCAGGATCATGACCAGCGCGTAGTGATAGAGGTAACCGGTCTGGAACAGGCGGACCAGCGAACTGATCAAGCCCACCAGCTTGGCCGAGCCGTTCACGGCCAGGCCATCGATGATGGCTTGATCGCCAACCTTCCACAGGCCACGGCCCAGCAAGCGTGCGCCCGCGGCCAGCACGTTCTCGTTGAACCAGTCCAGGAAGTACTTGTTCTCGCCGATGACGATGAGCGGGCGCAACACGCGGGCGAAGAACGCCGGGATCTGGGGTGCGACCATGTAGAACACGAAGGCCGTGACCACACCGCCCAGGGCCAGCCAGAACGGCAAGGTGCTCAGGCCGTGCACGGCCATGGCGGTGGCGTCGTGGAACTCGTGGGCGAGCTCTTCCATGGCGGGGTGCAGCTCATGGTTCACGAAGATCGAGCTCTTGAGGAACTCACCGAAGAGCATGGGCTCGATGGTGAACCAGCCGATCAGGACCGAAGGGATGGCCAGCAGCACCAGCGGCACCGTCACCACCCAGGGCGACTCGTGCGGCGTGTGCGCATGGCCATGACCATGGTCGTCATGCTCGTCGTGGTGATCGTGCTCGCCCGGGAAAGGCTTGTGGTGGAAGTGTTCCTTGCCGTGGAAGACCAGGAAGTACATCCGGAAGCTGTAGAAGGCCGTCACGAACACGCCGATGATCACGGCGTAGTACGCGAAGTGCGCGGCCGGCAGGTGGCTGGCGTGCACCGCTTCGATGATGCTGTCCTTGGAATAGAAGCCCGAGAAGAACGGCGTGCCGATCAGGGCCAGCGAGCCCAGCAGCGACGTGATCCAGGTGACCTTCATGTACTTCCACAGGCCGCCCATGTTGCGGATGTCCTGGTCGTGGTGCATGCCCATGATGACGGAGCCGGCGCCGAGGAACAGCAGGGCCTTGAAGAAGGCGTGCGTCATCAGGTGGAACACGGCCATGTTGTAGGCAGAAGCGCCCAGCGCCACGGTCATGTAACCCAGCTGCGACAGCGTGGAATACGCAACCACGCGCTTGATGTCGTTCTGGATGATGCCCAGGAAGCCCATGAACAGCGCCGTGATCGAACCGATGACCAGGATGAAGTTCAGCGCGGCGTCCGACAGTTCGAACAGCGGCGACATGCGAGAGACCATGAAGATACCGGCCGTCACCATGGTGGCAGCGTGGATCAGCGCGGAGATCGGGGTCGGGCCTTCCATCGAATCGGGCAGCCACACGTGCAGCGGGAACTGCGCCGACTTGCCCATCGCGCCGATGAACAGGCAAATGCAGATGACCGTGATCAAGGACCAGTCGGTCTTGGGCAGGGTGAGGGCCGCCAGGTCATTGCCCTTGGCGAAGATCTCGGTGTAGCTGAGCGAGCCGGTGTAGGCCACGATCAGGCCAATGCCCAGGATGAAGCCGAAGTCACCCACGCGGTTGACCAAAAAGGCCTTCATGTTGGCGAAGATGGCCGTGGGCTTCTTGAACCAGAAACCGATCAGCAGGTAGGACACCAGGCCCACCGCTTCCCAGCCGAAGAACAGCTGCAGCAGGTTGTTGCTCATCACGAGCATCAACATCGAGAAGGTGAACAGCGAGATGTAGCTGAAGAAGCGCTGGTAGCCGTCGTCCTCTGCCATGTAGCCGATGGTGTACAGGTGCACCATCAGCGAGACGAAGGTCACCACGCACATCATCATGGCGGTGAGGCCGTCGACCATGAAGCCGACTTCCATCTTCAGCGACCCGAGGGTCATCCATTCATAGACCGTCTGGTTGAAGTGCGCACCATCCTGGACCACCGCTTGCAGCGTCATGGCCGAGAAGATGAAGGCGATCAACACACCGAGGATGGTCAACACGTGCGATCCGCGCCGGCCGATGGCCTTGCCGAACAGGCCGGCCGCGATCGAACCCACCAGCGGTGCCAAGGGCACGACCAGCAGGTTGTTGAGTGAGAGCTCTGACATTGTTATGGTTCTCCTGGCGCCCGTCGATCAGCCCTTGAGGGTGTCGAGCTCGTCCACATTGATCGACTGTCGGTTCCGGAACAGCACCACGAGGATGGCCAGGCCAATCGCCGATTCGGCGGCCGCCACCGTCAGGATGAAGAACACGAAAACCTGCCCGTCCATGTCGCCCAGGTAATGGGAGAACGCGACGAAGTTCATGTTGACCGCCAGCAGCATCAGCTCGATGGCCATCAGCAGCACGATCAGGTTCTTGCGGTTCAGGAAGATGCCGATCACGGACATGGCGAACAAGATCGCGCCCAGTGACAGATAGTGCCCAAGGGTCACAGCGGTCATGCCTGACCTCCAGCGGGGTTGGATTCAATGGGGGCCTCAGGCTTTTCAACCACGGCATCGACCTTGACGACGCGCAGGCGGTCGGCCTTGTTGGCCTTGACCTGCTCGGCCGGGTTCTGATAGTGCGAGTCCTTGCGGCGACGCAGGGTCAGCGCGATGGCGGCGATGATGGCCACCAGCAGGATGACGGCGGCGATCTGCACGGGGAACAGGTAGTGCGTGTACAGCTCGATGCCCAGCGCCTTGGTGTTGGCGTACTTGGCCACTTCAGGCGGGAAAGCCTTGGGCTGACCCAGGTCGAAACCACGGGTCAGCACGAAGGCCATTTCCAGCGCAATGACGACGCCAATCAGGCCGGCCAGCGGGAAGTGCTTCCAGAAGCCGCGGCGCAGCGAGTCCATGTTGACGTCGAGCATCATCACCACGAAGAGGAACAGCACCATGACCGCCCCCACGTAGACAAGGACCAGCGCGATGGCCAGGAACTCGGCTTGCAAGAGCATCCAGATGCAGGACGCGCTGAAGAAGGCCAGCACCAAGTGCAGGGCCGCGCTGACCGGGCTTTTCGCGGTGATCACGCGAAAGGCCGCGAACAGCAGCACGAATGAAAAAACGTAGAAGAGCGCAGTTAAGGTGTCCATGTCTTTGTCGGATCAGCGGTACTTCGCGTCCGCCTCCTTGCTGGCTGCGATTTCTTTTTCGTAGCGGTCGCCCACGGCCAGGAGCATGTCCTTGGTGAAGTACAGATCGCCACGCTTTTCGCCGTGGTATTCAAAAATGTGCGTCTCGACGATCGAATCGACCGGGCAGCTTTCTTCGCAGAAGCCGCAGAAAATGCACTTGGTCAGGTCGATGTCGTAGCGCGTGGTACGGCGGGTGCCGTCGTCGCGCACGTCGGACTCGATGGTGATGGCCATCGCCGGGCAGACAGCTTCGCACAGCTTACAGGCGATGCAACGCTCTTCGCCGTTTTCATAGCGGCGCAGGGCGTGCAGGCCACGGAAGCGTGGCGACATGGGCGTCTTTTCCTCCGGAAACTGCACCGTGATGGCGGGCTTCAGGAAGTGGCGGCCGGTCAAGGCCAGTCCCTTGAACATCTCCGCGAGGAAGAAGCTCGAGACGAAGTTTTTGAGCGAGAAGGTGCTTGTTGCGGTACTCATGAGGTCGGCCCCTTACTTCCAGATGTTCCAGGGAGACATGATCCAGACCCCCACGATCACCAACCACACCAGGGTGATCGGGATGAAGATCTTCCAGCCCAGACGCATGATCTGGTCGAAACGGAAGCGGGGGAAGGACGCCCGCACCCACAGGAACATGGTCACGATCAGGAAGGTCTTGCCGAACAGCCAGATCCACCCGGGGATGAAGTTCAGGAAATGCACCGGCGCCAGCCAGCCACCGAAGAACATGACGGCGGCCAGGGCCGACACCAGGATCATGTTGGCGTACTCGGCCAGGAAGAACATGGCGAAGGCCATGCCCGAATACTCGACCATGTGGCCAGCCACGATTTCCGATTCGCCTTCCACCACGTCGAAGGGGTGGCGGTTGGTTTCGGCCAGGCCGGAGATGAAGTACACCACCGTGATCGGCAGCAGCGGCAGCCAGTTCCAGGACAGGAAGCTCCAGCCTTGCGCCGCGAACGTGCCCTTGTCCTGCGCCAGCACGATGTCGCTCATGTTCAGCGAGCCCGACACCATCAGCACGATCACCAGGCAGAAGCCCATGGCGATTTCATACGACACCATCTGCGCCGAAGCGCGCATGGCGCCCAGGAAGGCGTACTTGGAGTTGGACGCCCAGCCCGCGATGATCACGCCATAGACTTCCAGCGAGGTGATCGCCATCAGGAACAGCAGGCCGGCGTTGACGTTGGCCAGCGCGACCTCGGGGCCGAAAGGGATGACGGCCCACGCGGCCAGGGCCGGCATGATCGTCATGATGGGGCCGAGGAAGAACAAGCCCTTGTTCGCCGCCGACGGCACGATGATCTCCTTGAAGATCAGTTTGACGGCATCGGCGATGGGCTGCAGCAGGCCGTAAGGGCCGGTGCGGTTCGGGCCCGGACGGACCTGCGTCCAGCCGATGAACTTGCGTTCCCACAAGGTCAGGTAGGCCACGCAACCCAGCAAAGGCAGCAGCACGCAGACGATCTTGATCAGCGACCAGACCACGGGCCAGGCGCCTCCGAGGGCGCCAGCGCCAGCGTTGTAAAAGGTATCGATCATGTGATGGTTCTCCGCCTCAGACCTTCTCGACGCGGATGGCGCCAAACTGCGCGCCCAGCGACGATGTCAAGGCATGGCCTGCGGGCACACGCACCACATTGGCCGGCAGGCTGGCGTCCAGCACCGCGCTCAAGGTGGCCGAGCCGTTGTCTTGCGACACCCGCACTTGCGCACCTTCGGCCAGGCCCAGTTCGGCCCACAGGGCCTTGGACAGGCTGGCCACCGGGGGCTTGGCATCCGCGGTCTTCTGCAGGGACTCGGAGCGGCGCACCAGCGCGTCGGCGCTGTAGATGGACACATCGGCGATGCGTTCCAGCCCGCCCGTCGAGCCTTGCAGCTGGACCGTGGCCGTGCTCTGGTTGGACAGGCGCGAAGGGATCGCGGCCACGTCGCCCAGCGCACTGGCCCGGACTTCTTCCGACGTTTCGAACTCGAAGCCCGGGATGCCGAGCATGTTGCCCAGCACGCGCAGCACCTTCCAGGCCGGGCGGGTGTCGCCCAGGGGCTTGACCACGCCATGGAAGCTTTGCACGCGGCCTTCGGCGTTCACGAAGGTGCCCGAGGTTTCAGAGAATGGCGCGATGGGCAGCAGCACATCGGCATAGTCGTTGGCGCCGGACTTGAAGGCCGACAGCGACACAACCATCTGCGCGTTGTTGACGGCAGCACGGGCGGCCAACGGGTTGGCCGCGTCGAACTCGGGTTCGGCGTTCAGCAGCAGCACGGCCTTGATCTTGTTGCCCGACAGCATCTGCCCCGCGTTCAGGCCGCCTTGCTGGGGTTGCGCGCCCACGAGCTGCGCGCCAACCGTGTTCGCCGATTCGCCCAGGAAGCCGACGGTGGCGCCGGTCTGCTCGCCGATCCAGTGGGCCAGCGCATGCAAGGTCGAAGCCTGCGGATGTTGAGCGGCGGCGTTGCCCAGCAGGATGGCTTTCTTCTCGCCCGACAGCAGCGAGGCCGCGATGGCCTGGGCCGCTTGCGTGGCGTTGCCTTGGGCCGGGGCGGACACGCCCTTGCCTTCACCCACGGCCACGGCGATGTCGGCCAGGCTCTGGGCCCAGGCGCTGGGCGCCAAGACGACGCGCTGCGCGATGGGCAGCAGCCAGTCGTCGGTGGTGGCGCCGATGGCGCTGATCTGCGCACCGCGCTTGGCGGCGTGGCGCAGGCGCGAGGCGAACAGCGGATGGTCCTTGCGCAGGAAGGAGCCGATCACCAGCGCGCGGTCCAGGGTGGACAGCTCGGCGATGGGCAGGCCCAGCCAGGTCACGCCGGGCGTGGCGGTGAAATCGGATTGACGCAGGCGGGTGTCGACGTTGTCGCTGCCCAGGCCGCGCACCAGTTGGCCCAGCAGGTACAGCTCTTCAACGGTGCTGTGCTCGGTGGCGAGCGCGCCGATGGCTTCGGCGCCGTGGTCGTTCTTCACGCCCTTGAGGCCATTGGCCACGTATTCCAGCGCCGTGGTCCAGTCGACTTCGCGCCACTGGCCGCCCTGCTTCAGCATGGGCTTGGTCAGGCGCTGGTCGCTGTTCAGGGCTTCGTAGCTGAAGCGGTCGCGGTCGGCGATCCAGCATTCGTTGACGGCTTCGTTTTCCAAAGGCACGACGCGCAACACCTTGCCGCTCTTCACCTGAACGATCAGGTTGGCGCCGGTGGAGTCGTGCGGCGACACGCTCTTGCGGCGCGACAGTTCCCAGGTGCGGGCGCTGTAGCGGAAGGGCTTGCTGGTCAGCGCGCCGACGGGGCAGATGTCGATCATGTTGCCCGACAGTTCGGAATCGACCGTGTTGCCCACGAAGGTGGTGATCTCGGAATGCTCACCGCGGTGGATCATGCCGAGTTCCATCACGCCGGCGATCTCTTGCCCGAAGCGCACGCAGCGGGTGCACTGGATGCAGCGGCTCATTTCGTCGGCCGAAATCAAGGGGCCCAGATCTTTGCGGAAGACCACGCGCTTTTCTTCTTCGTAGCGCGAAGAAGAACCGCCATAGCCCACCGCCAAGTCTTGAAGCTGGCACTCGCCACCCTGGTCGCAGATCGGACAGTCCAGCGGGTGGTTGATGAGCAGGAATTCCATCACGCCCTGCTGGGCCTTGATGGCTTTCTCGCTCTTGGTGCGCACGATCATGCCCTGGGTCACCGGGGTGGCGCAGGCCGGCATGGGCTTGGGCGCCTTCTCGATGTCCACGAGGCACATGCGGCAGTTCGCCGCGATCGACAACTTCTTGTGATAGCAGAAGTGCGGGATGTAGGTGCCGTTTTGCTCGGCCGCATGCATGACCATGCTGCCTTCAAGCACCTGGACTTTTTGTCCGTCGAGTTCGATTTCAACCATGTTTGTTCTCACCTGTGTGCGACCGGCCTGCCGCCGGGCCGCCCCAAGGAAGGCCAGCCCCCTCGGGGGGCAGCGAGGTAATCCGAGCGTGGGGGCGCTTATACATATGAGGGGACCACGCAGGTCTTGTGCTCGATGTGGTGGATGAACTCATCGCGGTAATGCTTGATGAAGGCACGCACCGGCATGGCCGCGGCATCGCCCAGTGCGCAGATGGTGCGGCCCTGGATGTTGTCGGCGACGGAGTTCAGCAGCTCGATGTCCTCGATGCGGCCCTTGCCGGTTTCGATCCGGTCGACCATGCGCCACAACCAGCCCGTGCCTTCGCGGCAAGGCGTGCACTGGCCACAGCTTTCGTGCATGTAGAAGTAGGACAGGCGCTGCAGGCTCTTGACCATGCAGCGGGTTTCGTCCATCACGATCAGCGCACCCGAGCCCAGCATCGAGCCGGCCTTGGCGATGGAGTCATAGTCCATCGTGCACTCCATCATGATGTGGGCGGGCAGCACGGGCGACGACGACCCACCGGGGATCACGGCCTTGAGCTTCTTGCCGCCACGCACGCCACCGGCCAGCTCCAGCAGCGTGGCGAAAGGCGTGCCCATCGGGATCTCGTAGTTGCCGGGACGCTCGACGTCGCCGCTGACCGAATACAGCTTGGTGCCGCCGTTGTTGGGCTTGCCCACATCGAGGAAGGCCTGGCCGCCGTTGCGGATGATCCAGGGCACCGCCGCGAAGGTTTCGGTGTTGTTGATCGTGGTCGGCTTGCCGTACAGGCCGAAGCTGGCCGGGAACGGTGGCTTGAAACGGGGCTGGCCCTTCTTGCCTTCGAGCGATTCGAGCAGCGCGGTTTCTTCACCGCAGATGTAGGCACCGAAACCATGGAAGGCGTGCAGCTGGAAGCTGTAGTTGCTGCCCATGATGTTGTTGCCCAGCACGCCGGCGGCACGCGCTTCCTCCAAGGCAGCTTCAAAGCGCTCGTACACCTCGAAGATTTCACCGTGGATGTAGTTGTAGCCCACGCTGATGCCCATCGCATACGCGGCGATGGCCATGCCTTCGATCACGATGTGCGGGTTGTACATCAGGATCTCGCGGTCCTTGCATGTGCCGGGTTCGCCTTCGTCGGAGTTGCACACCAGGTACTTCTGGCCAGGGAAGGCGCGGGGCATGAAGCTCCACTTCAAGCCCGTGGGGAAGCCGGCGCCGCCCCGACCACGCAGGGCCGACAGCTTCACGTCGGCAATGACTTGCTCAGGCGTCATGCCTTCGCCGCCATCCAGGCCGAGGATCTTGCGCAAGGCCTGGTAGCCACCGCGTGCCTGGTAGTCGGCCAGGTGCCAGTTCTGGCCGTCCAGATCGGCGTAGATCTGGGGACTGATGTGGCGACCGTGGAAAACGGTTTCCCGGCCGGTCGATTGGAATTGGGAAAGGTCCAGCATGGGGGTGTCCTTGCTCACTTCGCGTTGGCCTTGAGCGTGTCGACCAGCGCATCCAGGCGGTCGTTGCTCATGAAGCTGACCATCTGGCGGTCATTGACCAGCAGCACCGGCGAATCGGCGCACGCGCCCATGCACTCGCCTTGCTGCACGGTGAACACGCCATCGGCCGTGGTCTCGCCGGCTTCGATGCCCAGCTTGTGGCACAGGTGCTCCAGCGCCTTCTGGCCATCGCGCAACTGGCACGGCAGGTTGGTGCAGACGTTGATCTTGAACTGACCCACCGGCTGCTGGTTGTACATGTTGTAAAACGTGGCGACCTCGCGCACGGCGATGGGCGCCATGCCGAGGTGCTCGGCGATCAGCTTCTCGCCTTCGGGCGTGATCCAGCCGTTCTCCTGCTGGAAGATGGACAGGCAGGCCATCACCGCGGATTGTTTCTGATCGGCCGGGTACTTGGCCACTTCGCGGTCGAAACGCGCTTTGGTTTGTTCGCTGAGCATGGGTTTGTCAGTCATCTCGCTTCTTAGCGGTCGATCTCACCGAACACGATGTCCATCGTGCCGATGATGGCCACGGCGTCGGCCAGCATGTGGCCACGGCCCATCTCGTCCAGGGCCGCGAGGTGCGGGAAACCGGGCGCGCGGATCTTCAGGCGGTAAGGCTTGTTGGCACCATCGCTCGCGAGGTAGATGCCGAACTCGCCCTTGGGGTGCTCCACCGCGGCGTAGGCCTCACCTTCGGGCACGTGGAAGCCTTCAGTGAACAGCTTGAAGTGGTGGATCAGCTGTTCCATCGAGGTCTTCATCTCGACGCGCGACGGCGGGGCCACCTTGTGGTTGTCGGTGATGACGGGACCGGGGTTGGCGCGCAGCCAGTCGACGCACTGCTTGATGATGCGGTTGGACTGGCGCAGTTCTTCGACGCGGACCAGGTAACGGTCGTAGCAGTCGCCGTTCTTGCCCACGGGGATGTCGAAGTCCATGCGGTCGTAGACATCGTAGGGCTGGTGCTTGCGCAGGTCCCACACCACGCCCGAGCCCCGCAGCATGGCGCCCGAGAAGCCCAGGTTCAGGGCACGTTCGGGCGAGACCACGCCGATGCCGACGGTGCGCTGTTTCCAGATGCGGTTGTCGGTCAGCAGGGTTTCGTATTCGTCGACCAGGCCAGGGAAGCGCTGCGTGAAATCGTCGATGAAGTCCAGCATGGACCCCTGGCGGTTTTCGTTCAGGCGCGCGATCGTCTTGGCGTTCTTGATCTTGCTGACCTTGTACTGCGGCATGGTGTCCGGCAGGTCGCGGTAGACGCCACCTGGACGGAAGTAGGCCGCGTGCATGCGGGCACCCGACACGGCCTCGTACAAGTCGAACAGGTCTTCACGTTCGCGGAAGCAGTAGATGAGGATGTTCATCGCACCGCAGTCGAAACCATGGCAGCCCAACCACAGCAGGTGGTTCAGCACGCGCGTGATCTCGGCGAACATCACGCGGATGTACTGCGCACGCACGGGCACGTCGAGGTCCAGCAGCTTCTCGATGGCCAGGCAGTAGGCGTGCTCGTTGGCCATCATCGAGACGTAGTCCAGGCGGTCCATGTAGGGCAGCGACTGGATGAAGGTCTTGGACTCGGCCAGCTTCTCGGTGGCGCGGTGCAGCAGGCCGATGTGCGGGTCGGCGCGCTGGATGACTTCGCCGTCCAGCTCGAGCACCAGGCGCAGCACGCCGTGGGCGGCCGGGTGCTGGGGTCCGAAGTTCAGGGTGTAGTTCTTGATTTCAGCCATGATTACTTCAGACCGCCGTAGTTGTCTTCGCGGATGATGCGCGGGGTGATCTCGCGCGGCTCGATGGTCACCGACTGGTAGATCACGCGCTTTTGCTCAGGGTCGTAGCGCATCTCGACATGGCCCGACACCGGGAAATCCTTGCGGAAGGGGTGGCCGATGAAGCCGTAGTCGGTCAGGATGCGGCGCAGGTCGATGTGGCCTTCGAAAATGATGCCGTACAGGTCGAAGGCTTCGCGCTCGAACCAGTTGGCCGAGCTCCACACGTCGTTGACCGAGTCCACCATGGGCAGGTCGTCATCGGGCGCGAAGACCTTCAGGCGCAGGCGCCAGTTCTTGGCGACCGACAGCAGGTGGCTGATCACACAGTAACGCGGGCCTTCGGAGTAGATCGAGGCGGCGCCGTCCTTGTAGGTGGAGTAGTCCATGCCGCACAGGTCCTGGAGCTGCTCGAAACGCAGCTCAGGGTGGTCGCGCAAAGTGGTGGCCACGCGGACGTAATCGGTGCTGGACACGGTCAGGGTCAGTTCGCCCCGGTGGCTGTCCAGCCGCTTGACCGCATCGCCCAGCACGGAAGTCAGGGCGGCTTGCAGGGTGTCGAGTTTGGTGCTCATTGAACGGTCCGGCCCTGTCAGCGGGCAATGGTGTTTTCGCGGCGGATCTTGGCCTGCAATTGCAGGACGCCGTACAGCAGGGCCTCGGCCGTGGGCGGGCAGCCCGGCACATAGACATCGACCGGCACGATGCGGTCACAGCCGCGCACCACCGAGTAGCTGTAGTGGTAGTAGCCACCGCCGTTGGCGCACGAGCCCATGGACAGCACCCAGCGGGGTTCGGCCATCTGGTCGTAGACCTTGCGCAAGGCCGGGGCCATCTTGTTGCACAGCGTGCCCGCCACGATCATCAGGTCGGACTGGCGTGGGCTGGGACGGAACAGCATGCCGAAGCGGTCGATGTCGTAACGTGCCGCGCCCGCGTGCATCATTTCAACCGCGCAGCAGGCCAGGCCAAATGTCATCGGCCACAGCGACCCGGTCTTGGACCAGTTGATCAGCGTGTCCGCCGACGTGGTGATGAAGCCCTCTTTGAAGACGCCTTCGATACCCATGTGATTACCTCATTCCCAATCCAGGGCGCCTTTTTTCCACTCGTAGGCAAAGCCCACGACGAGGATGCCCAAAAACAGCATGATGGCCACGAAGCCCGCCATGCCCACTTCCTTCAGGGCCACGGCCCAGGGGAAGAGAAAAGCGATTTCAAGGTCGAACAAGATGAACAGGATGGCGACGAGGTAATACCGGACGTCGAATTTCATCCGCGCATCTTCAAAGGCCTCGAAGCCGCATTCATAAGGGGAGTTTTTAGCCGCATCAGGACGACGCGGGCCCAGCAGAAAGCCAAGCAACTGAGGGGCCACCCCGACTCCGACACCCACGAGGATGAACAGGATGACGGGCAGGTAGTTCTCAAGATTCATCATGAGTGGGGGCTCTCAAGCGGAACAGAACAGGCAACAGGCGATTGAAACACATTCAAATCAAAAAGCAAAAAGCGCGCTGAGCTGCGAACTCAAACGCGCCTACCTTGGGTCTTTGCACCGATGACCGCCAACACCAATCAAAGGGGCAAAAAGCGGATTGAACATGGACGGCGCGAAGACACGGATTTTTAATGCTTTGGTGCCGACGGCGAGACTCGAACTCGCACAGCTTTCGCCACTACCCCCTCAAGATAGCGTGTCTACCAATTTCACCACGTCGGCATGGGGTCAAGGCCTTTTCAAGCCTGATTTGAATCCAGCTTCGGCTTGCTTGAGGCTTGCTCACCGAAGACTTAGATTCTAACCCGAAACGGATGAGAAGGGTGTTGCGCCCTCCTCAACTCTGAATCATTTGGTCGGGATTAGTGCCGCGCCAGAAGCGGGTTGCGCCGTTGCCGAAGCAGCCGATGCCGCAGGCGCCGAAGCCGTGGCCGCGGGTTGGTCGAACACGCTCGGCTGGTCGGACGATGCACCGCCATGGTGGTTGCCGACATAAGCCAGGCCCAGGGTGGACAGGAAAAACACCGTGGCAGCCACGGCCGTGGAGCGCGACAGGAAGTTGGCACTGCCCGTGGCACCAAACAAGCTGCCCGAAGCACCACTGCCAAAGGAGGCCCCCATGTCGGCACCCTTGCCGTGCTGAACCAGCACCAGGCCGATCATGGACATGGCGGAAATGATCTGGAGCACTTGCACCAGGGTTGCAAAAACTTGCATGTTGTCAGAACTCCAGATGGACCCGTGCGGCCTCAGGCGGCGCGGGCAATGGCGGCGAAGTCGGAAGCCTTCAGAGAGGCGCCGCCGATCAGACCACCGTCGATGTCGGTTTGAGAGAAAAGCTCGGCGGCATTGTCAGGCTTGACGCTGCCACCGTAGAGCAAGGGGACATTGACCGCTTGAGCCTGCGCGGCCTTGAGCTGCGCACGCAGGAAAGCGTGCACGGCCTGGGCTTGCGCAGGCGAAGCGGTCTTGCCGGTGCCGATGGCCCACACGGGCTCATAGGCCACGACCACCTTGGCCAGATCGGCACCCAGGGTGTCGGTCACGGCCTTGAGCTGGCGGGCAACCACAAACTCGGTCTGCCCGGCTTCGCGCTCGGCCAGGGTTTCACCCACGCAAACGATGGGCACCAGGCCTTGCGCCAAAGCCGCCTTGGCCTTGTCGGCAACCAGTTGGTCGCTTTCGGCATGGTAGCTGCGGCGCTCGGAGTGCCCCACGATGGCGTAATGCGCACCGAACTCGCGCACCATGGCGCCCGACACCTCACCGGTGTAGGCGCCTTGGGCTTGAGCGGACACGTCTTGTGAGCCGAACGCGATGGCACTGCCCTGCAGCGCACTCGCCACTTCACCCAGGTAGGGGAAAGGCACGCACACCGCAACATCCGACCTGGGCGCCGAAGCGCTCAAGTCGGCCTCGAGCAGACCCTTGAGGAGTTCGGCATTGGCAGCGCGGCTGCCATGCATCTTCCAGTTGCCGACGACGAGTTTCTTGGACAGGGCCATGACGATCACTGTTGCTGTTGTTGTTGCTCTTGCTCTTGCGAAGCACGGTCGTCGCCGCGGCCACCACGGTCACCGCGGTCACGGCCACGGTCGCCGCGATCACCACGGTCGCCTCGGTCCGAACGCTCGCGCTCGGGGGCCATGCCTTCAGGACGCTCTTGCAGCACCTTCATGGACAGCTTGACGCGGCCCTTTTCGTCGGTTTCCATGACCTTGACCTTGACGATCTGGCCTTCCGACAGGTAGTCGGACACCTTCTCGACGCGCTCGTGGGCGATCTGGCTGATGTGCAGCAGACCGTCCTTGCCAGGCAGCAGGTTGATCAGGGCACCGAAGTCGAACAGCTTGGTGACCGGGCCTTCGTAGACCTTGCCGATTTCGACTTCGGCGGTGATCTCGGCGATGCGCTTCTTGGCTTGTTCGGCCTTTTCAGCATCGGCCGAAGCGATGGTGATGGTGCCGTCTTCAGCGATGTTGATCTGGCAACCGGTTTCTTCGGTCAGCGCACGGATGGTGGCGCCGCCCTTGCCGATCACGTCACGGATCTTGTCCGCGTTGATCTTCATGGTGTACAGGCGGGGCGCGAATTCCGAGACTTCGGTGTTGGCGCCGGACATGGCTTCGGTCATCTTGCCCAGGATGTGCAAGCGAGCTTCCTTGGCTTGCGCCAGTGCCACTTGCATGATTTCCTTGGTGATGCCCTGGATCTTGATGTCCATCTGCAGGGCGGTCACGCCACCGGTGGTGCCGGCGACCTTGAAGTCCATGTCACCCAGGTGATCTTCATCGCCCAGGATGTCGGTCAGCACGGCGAAGCGGTTGTCTTCCTTGATCAGGCCCATGGCGATGCCCGCCACGTGCGCTTTCATGGGGACGCCAGCGTCCATCATGGCCAGGCAGCCGCCGCAAACCGAAGCCATCGACGAGGAGCCGTTGGACTCGGTGATTTCCGAGACCACGCGCACGGTGTAACCGAAGTCTTCCTTGTTGGGCAACAGCGGCACCAGGGCGCGCTTGGCCAGGCGGCCATGGCCGATTTCGCGGCGCTTGGGCGTGCCCACGCGACCGGTTTCGCCGGTGGCGAAGGGAGGCATGTTGTAGTGGAACAGGAAGGTGTCGCGGAAGTCGCCGGCCAGCGCGTCGATGCGCTGCGCGTCTTGCTCGGTGCCGAGCGTGGCGACGACCAGGGCCTGCGTTTCACCACGGGTGAACAGGGCCGAACCGTGGACGCGGGGCAGCACGCCCGTGCGGATCTCGATGGGGCGCACGGTGCGGGTGTCGCGACCGTCGATGCGGGGTTCGCCGGCCAGGATCTGGCTGCGCACGATCTTGGC
>NZ_JBOHHL010000012.1:0-111617 GCF_050725395.1 Aquabacterium sp.
GGATCAGACCGCCGCGCACGGCGTATTCGCCGGGCGAGACCACCTGGCTGACATGCGTGTAGCCGGCCAGCGTCAACTGCGACTTCAAGGCCGCTTCGTTGAGCTTCTGCTTCTGCTTGAAGTGGAAGGTGTAGGCCGCCAGGAAGGATGGGGGCGCCAGCCGCGTCAGCGCGGTGGTGGCGGGCAGCAGCACCACGTCCACCCCGGTGCCCGAGCCCACGCCTTGCTGCACGCGCCACAAGGTGGCCAGCCGCTCCGAGATCAGATCCTGGTGCGGCGAGAAGGTGTCGTAGGGCAGCGTTTCCCAGTCCGGGAAGATGGCGCAGCGCAGGTCGGGCGCGAAAAACGCGATTTCGTCCATCAGCCTTTGCGTGTCGGCTGGGTCGGCGGCGATCAGGGCGGTGACCTGGCCCTCGGCCTTGCGGGCCTGGGCGAACTGGGCCACCAGCAGGGCGTCGGCCGATCCCAATGGGCGGGGCACGGTGTAGCGTTTGCCAACGGCGATGGACGGGAGCGGAAGCGAGGGCAACATGGGCGGCGCAAGAATGGCAAAGCGCCCGGCGGCGGGCTGCGGCCGGGCGTGATCTGAAGGAAAGCCGATTGTAGGTGGGCGACAATCTGGCATGCTCGACGCCCCGCCTTTGACCCCATTGAACTTCTCCGCCCACGGTTTTCAGCCACGTTGTTTTGCCTTGGTGCCCTGCGCTGGCATTGGCGCGCGTGCTGGCGTGGGCGGGCCCAAGCAATACCACCCGGTGGCGGGGAAGGCGGTGGTGGCGCACACCCTGGCGTCCTTGGCGTCGGTCTCCAGGTTGGCCGCGACCTTGGTCGTGCTGTCGCCCGACGATGCGGTGTTTGAGCGGCATGTGCCAGCGTTCACTGGCGACAGCGCCTGGGTGGCCCGTGTGGGTGGCGCTTCGCGCGCGGAAAGCGTGGCCCATGGCCTGGACGAGCTGCTGGCCAGAGGTGCCGATCCGCACGATTGGGTGCTGGTCCACGATGCCGCCCGCTGCCTGATTCAGCCCGGGTGGATCGATCGCCTGATCGATGAATGCCAGGACGATGAGGTGGGCGGCTTGCTGGCCTTGCCCGTGGCCGATACCTTGAAGGCCGCGGTGCCGGGCTCAGCCGGTGAGGCGCGTGTTCAATCCACGGTGGACCGTGCCGCCAAGTGGTCGGCTCAAACGCCGCAGATGTTCCGCTTGGGTTTGCTGCGGCCTGCCTTGATCGCTGCCTTGAGCGATCCGGCCAGGGCGGCGGCCATCACGGACGAAGCCAGTGCCGTCGAGGCCTTCGGCCATTCGCCTCGGCTGGTGCTGGGCGACTTCGAGAACTTCAAGCTCACTTGGCCGGGCGATTTCGCGCTGGCCGAGCGGCTTTTGTCGACGCGTCCGGCAGGTTGACCGAAGGCTGGGCCGTTTCCTTGAGGGCCGCGGCCACGAGAGGTTTGACCCAATCGGGCGTGTCTGCCAAAGAGGCTTGCGTGGGGGCAAGCACGCGTGCTGGTGCCGCCGGGTTGGCGGCGCGGGCGCTTTGCCAATGCAGCACCAGGCGAGGCTGTGGTGCCAGGCCGGCATTGGGGTCCGCTTCCGCTGTGTTGTCGTACACCCGCAGCTCGGTCAGGTGGGGCAGCAGCTGGATCAACTGCAGGCGGCTTTGGTCGAAGCGCCGGCGGATGTCGGCCTCGGGGATGTCGTGCCCGCCCTTGGCCACCCGCGCCTTGACCCGGGCGATGTGGTGGTCGGCCGTGAGCAGGCCCACGTACCAGATGCGCACCTCGAAACCTTGCTGGGCGGCTTCTTCCAGCAATCGCGTGAAGCTGCGTCCGCCCAGCGTGGTCTCGAAGTTGTAGTCCAGCCCTTGGGTGATGGCCTGTTGCAGCAGGCGCTTGCCCTCGTGCCAAGCGGCGCTGTTGGCCTGTGTGGCGCTCAGGTGCGGCTGCGCGCGACGGATGGCCGCGGCCGCTTCGTCGGGATTGAAATAGTGGCCCCCGCGGCGGCGGATGTTGGCGCCACCAATGCTGCTCTTGCCGGCACCGTTGGTGCCCGCCAGGACAAAAATACGGGGAACGTGGGCAACTGATGCCACGGCGTGGTCTCTCTCTGGGTATTTTTATGAAGCAGCGGCACGGCATGTTCCGTGGGCTGGGTGCGCCTCAGGCGCCGTTCGGGTGGGCGATGTAAGCCACTGCCGCCTGGCCCAGTTCTTCGGGCGGGGCGTCGAAAGCGTCCATCAGGGCATCGCGCGAGGCCGAGGTCTGCATGCGCTGCAAAAGGTGATCGAATTCTTGCGTCAAGCTGTCCAGCGGCTGGTGTTGTCCGTCCAGCAGGGCCTGGTAGGCGTCCATCGACAGCACCACGGCGGTGGGGCGGTCGCGCTTGGTGATGGCCACCATGCCCTGGCTGAAGGCCGTGTCCAGCACAAGCCCAAAGCTGTTTTTAGCCTCGGTGGCTGAAAACTCGGGGACTTCCACCTGTTCGCCGCGGTGGTTGCGCAAGGTCAGTGCGGTCATGTTGGACGCTTTCTGCGATCAATCTGGCGATCGGTGTGGCTATTTTAGCCATTTCGTCCAGAATGTCCAGTTCTTAAAGCCAGAATGGCCAATCCGCCCAGGGCATACAGGGCCAGGCTGGAGGGCTCGGGCACGCTTGAAACCCAGCTCACCTGCTGGCCAGAGCTCGCCATGGTCGAATTGATCCAGGTTTTGTAGCTGGCCACCTGGGTGAAGGCGGAGCCTTCGGAAGCCCCCGTGGTGTCGTTGGTCAATGCCGCCGAGGCGATGCCCAGCAGCACGGCGCCAGCGCTGTCCGTCACCGCGCCCTTGAACAAGGCACTGCCGCTGTCGCCGCTTTGCAAGTAGGCCTGGCCATTGGTGACCAGCCAGTTCACCGTGGAAGTGACGCCATGACTGGTGTTCGTGGAGACGGCCGCGGAAGCGGTCGTGGTGGCATAGCCATTGGGGATCTGGTTCTGCGCCGTGGCCATGGTGAGGGTGCCCAGGGCCGCGATCTGGCTGGACTTGACCACCAGGTCATTCAAGATGGGGGTGGCCGTGTCGAGCGCGCTGCTCAGGTGCACCAGGGCGATGTCGTTGTTGGGAAACGCCGCGCTCGAGAAGGTGTACACCGCATCGACCAGCGACGAACCGTCCAGCGTGCTGAAGCTGCTGGACCCCAGCGACAAGCCACTGGCCACGTGGGCGGCAGTCAGGACCCAGTTGTCCGCGACGAGCACCCCCGAGGCACTGCCCAGCGCTCCGACCGCGCTGAAGCTGCTGGTGTTCGTGCCATTGACGATCGCATGAGCGGGCAAGGCGCCACACAGTGCGACCGCCACGGCGCATGACGCCAGCAAAGGGCGGGAAAGGGCTGGGCGGTGGTGTTTCATGGGCATGTCTGATCGGGTTGGTTCGTGAGATTTTCCTCAGGCGCGCTGCCTGGACGGGCACGCGTTATCCCGCAGTTGATCACAGCTTTACCCTTCTTCACCACGAGACTTCTTGCTCCGGGGTGGCCTTGATGCGGTGGATCGACAGGTCGGCACCATCAAATTCTTCTTCCTGGGACAACCTCAAGCCCAAGACCTTGTTCAGCACGCCATAGACCACGAAGCTGCTCAGCAATGCAAAACCCACGATCAGCACGGTGCCCAGCACCTGGGCCCCCAAGTGGACCCCGCCAATGCCGCCCAGGCTGTGTTGCCCGAAGATGCCTGCCGCGATGCCGCCCCAGGCGCCGCACAGGCCATGCAGCGGCCACACACCCAGCACGTCGTCGATCTTCCACTTGTTCTGGGTCAGCGTGAACATGAACACGAAGATGGCGCCGGCGATGGCGCCCACGGCCAGGGCGCCCGCGGGGTGCATGATGTCCGAGCCTGCGCACACGGCCACCAGGCCCGCCAGTGGGCCGTTGTAGACGAAGCCCGGGTCGTTCTTGCCCAGCAAGGCCGCCACCAGCGTGCCGCCCACCAGGGCCATCAACGAGTTCACGGCCACCAGGCCCGAGATCTTGTCGATGGTTTGCGCGCTCATCACGTTGAAGCCGAACCAGCCCACCGCCAAAATCCATGAACCGAGCGCCAGGAAAGGGATGCTGGAAGGCGGGTGGGCAGACATCCCGCCATCTTTGCGGTAGCGGTTGCGCCGCGCACCCAGGATCAACACCGCCGGCAAGGCCAGCCAGCCCCCGAAGGCGTGCACCACCACCGAGCCGGCGAAGTCGTGCATCTGACCACCCGTGACCTGTTCCAGCCACGTCTGAAAGCCGAACTTGTTGGCCCAGACGGCGCCTTCGCACAGGGGGTAGAACAGCCCCACGATCACGGCCGTGGCCAGCATTTGTGGGTGGAATTTGGCCCGTTCGGCAATGCCGCCCGAGATGATGGCGGGGATGGCCGCCGCGAAGGTCAACAAGAAAAAGAACTTGACCAGTTCGTAGCCATTCTTCTGGGCCAGAACATCGGCGCCGCTGTAAAAATCAACACCGTAAGCCACGGTGTAGCCCACGAAGAAGTAGGCGATGGTGGACACGCAAAAGTCCACCAGGATTTTGACCAGGGCATTGACCTGGTTCTTGCCACGGACCGTGCCCAGTTCCAGAAATGCGAATCCGGCGTGCATGGCCAGGACCATGACCGCGCCCAGCAGGATGAACAGCGCATCCGTGCCTTGTTTCAATGACTCCATGAAGCGTCCAAAAACTGAATGAATTGAAGAACAAAAACCGCACCGATTTGGGGTCGAGTGCGGCGCTTTGATGAAAACCGCACCAATAAAAGCAATTTATGGGCCAGTTTTGGGCGTCAATGGGCCGATGTTGTGCGTCATGCGTGCCCTGTATTGGGGCTTTCAAGCGACGTCAGGCTGAAAGTTGCACACTGATGGTGCGTTCTGAGCCAGGTGCGGATGGGTTCAAAATAGAGCTTGCTTGGCGGCAAGGCCAGTCAGAGGAGCACCATGACGATTCGAGTTGGAGAAGGTTGGGACACGCACGCGCTGGTCACAGGGCGGCCGCTGGTCCTGGGTGGCGTCACCATCGAGCACACGCACGGGCTGCTGGGGCATTCCGACGCCGACGCCCTGCTGCATGCCATCACCGATGCTGTCTTGGGCGGGGCGGGCCTGGGCGACATTGGCCGTCACTTCCCCGACACCGATCCCACTTTCAAAGGGGCGGATTCCATGGTGTTGCTGCAAGAAGCCGTGCGCCGCGTGCGGCAGGCCGGGTGGGAGGTGGGCAATGTGGACAGCACCATCGTGGCTCAAGCGCCCAAGATGGCGCCTCACATCCCGGCCATGCGTGAACGGATCGCGGTGGCCCTGGGCGTGGGCATCGACGCGGTCAATGTGAAGGCCAAGACCGCCGAGAACATGGGGCCGGTGGGCGAGGGCCGGGCCATCGAGGCCCGGGCCGTCTGCCTGCTCTTGAAAAGAGCCTGACCAGGCATGCCTTGACTGGGATCAAGGCGCCCGTTTCAGCCGGATGTGCGCGACCAGGCCCCCCCCGGGCGCGTTGCCCAGGTCCAACTGGCCACCCATGCGTTGAAGCGCTTTCTCGACAATGGCCAAGCCCAGGCCGGCTCCGGTGGCGGCCGTGCGGGCGGCATCACCCCGGAAAAAGGGCGTGGTCAGCTGGGCCAGTTTTTCAACGGCCACCCCGGGTCCATGGTCGCGCACCGTCAACAGCACCCACGACCCTGAACGCGTGTAGCTGACCTCCACGTTCGCCACGCCCGTGTAGGTGTTGCGGCCATAGCGGCGCGCGTTCTCGAACAGGTTGGTCAACACGCGGCCCAGTTCGGTCTCATCGGCCATCACCTTGGTGTCGATGGGCAGCTTGGCCCCGATGCGGATGCGTTTGGTGTCGCGGAACTGGCTGATCGCCTTGTCCACCACCGAGGACACATGCACCGGCACCAGCGTCACGTCGCCGGGGCGCGCGTAGTCCATGAACTTGTCGATGATGGCGTCGAGCTGGTCGATGTCGGCCGCGATGTTGCGCTTGGCCTCCTCGTCGACCACGCTCATCTCGGCCTCCAGTCGGATGCGGGCCAGCGGCGTGCGCAGGTCGTGCGAAATACCGGCCAGCATCACCGCGCGGTCTTCTTCCACCTTGGCCAGTTCGCGCGCCATGCGGTTGAAGCCCTGGTTCACCTCGCGGATCTCTCGGGTGATCATGGACTCGTCCAGCACCGAGTCGTATTCACCCTCGCGGATGCGGCTGGCCGCGAACGACAGCTCTTTCAGCGGCTGGTTGATCAGGCGCGCGATGGCGGCCGATCCCAGGATGGTCGCGATGAAGGCGATGCCCACCCAGATGAACCAGGTGCGCCCCGTCATGGGTTCGACGCGCGCGGTGTCCGCCTGCAGCCAGTAGTTGTCCCGCTCGATCTGGAAGCCCACCCACAGGCCCGGCACGTGGTTCACGCTGCTGGCGACCACCGTGGTGGGGCCCAGGCGCGAGCGCAGTTCCTTGCCAATGGCATTGGTGAAGCGGTTGACCTCAAACGGTTCGAACTGGTCGGCCGGCTCCCGCGCCCTGAGCATGATCGACTCCTGCTCGGACATCGTCTTGATCAAGGTGACGCGGTTGATGCTGTCGGCATAGTGCAAGGCGGCGCGCGACAGGTTCACCAGGCTGGCGATCTGCTGCGCGGCTTGCACCGTGCGGGGCTCGAACTCCAGGGCCTTGAAGGTCTGGACCCAGGCCACGATGCCTGCGGTCAACAACAGGCTCAGAAGGATGAATGTTCGCCAGAAGAGGCTGAGTGCAAAACGGTTTCTACGCATGCGCCACCATCAAGCCCCACCGTCCGGCACGAACACATAGCCCACGCCCCACACCGTCTGGATGTAGCGGGGCTGTGAGGGATCGGGCTCGATCATCTTGCGCAAGCGCGAGATCTGCACGTCCAGGCTGCGGTCGAAGGGCTCGAACTCGCGGCCGCGGGCCAGTTGGGCCAGCTTGTCGCGCGAGAGGGGCTGGCGAGGATGGCGCACCAGCGCCTTGAGCATGGAGAACTCGCCGGTGGTCAAGGCCAGGGGTTCGCCTTCCTTGCTCAGGCGGCGCAGGGCCAGGTCGAACTCGAAGGGGCCGAACAGCACGGTCTGCGCTTCCTTGGCGGGCGCACCGGGTGCCTCTGGAGCGGGGCGGCGGCGCAGCACGGCGTGGATGCGGGCCAGCAGTTCGCGCGGGTTGAAGGGCTTGGGCATGTAGTCGTCGGCGCCCACTTCCAGGCCCACGATGCGGTCCACGTCTTCGACCTTGGCGGTCAGCATGATGATGGGCGTGCTGTCGTTGGCGGCGCGCAGGCGGCGGCAGATCGACAGGCCATCTTCGCCGGGCAGCATCAGGTCGAGCACGATCAAGTCCACGGTTTCACGCGTGAGCAGGCGGTTGAGCGCCTTGGCGTCTTCGGCCAGCAGAACCTCGAAGCCTTCCTGGCTGAGGTAGCGACGCAGCAAATCGCGGATGCGGGCGTCGTCGTCAACCACCAGGATGCGATCTGGGCGCTGGGTATTGGCAGTGGTGGTCATCCGTCTCTCCTCGAATTTGTAACAAGCCGGATTGTGCGCACTTTGCACGCTCAAAAAACGGTGCTCTGACCCCTTGTTACAAATCTTGCGCTCTTGGTCCAAGGGCGTCAAGTGGGTCTTCGGGCGACCCTGAAGCCCTGAGTGTCAGCGGGGGCGGCCATTGGCGCGTTAGATTGGCTCACCCCGAGATCGGCATGGCCGGTCATCTGATTCAAAAAACCGTTGCCAGGAGTCCTCATGTCACGTTATTCGGCCCCCATGTTGTTGAGCGCGGCCTACTTGGCCGCCAGCGTTTCCCTCGTTCACGCGGAGCCTTTGCGCGCCAATGTCGTGAGCTTTCAGGCCACGGCCACGCAAGAAGTCACCCAGGACCTGCTCGCGGTGACCTTGCAAGCCAACCGAGAAGGTGCCCAGGCGGCCGAGGTGCAAGCTGGCCTCAAGCAGACTCTGGATGCCGCCCTGTCCGAGGCCAAGCGCTCGGCTCAACCTGGCGCGATGGAAGTCCGCACGGGCTACTTCTCAGTCAATCCACGCTATGGCAACAACGGCCGCATCAATGGCTGGCAAGGCACGGCACAACTGGTGCTGGAGGGCACCGACACCACGCGCATTTCCCAGACCGCGGGCAAGCTCAACCAGCTCAACATCGTGAACGTCAGCTATGGCTTGTCGCGCGCCTTGCGTGAGCAGCACGAGTCGGCATTGACCGCCGAGGCCATCAACCGCTTCCGCAGCCGGGCTGGCGAGTTGAGCAAGAACTTCGGTTTCACCCATTACTCGCTGGGCGAGGTCAATGTGCAAACGGGCGATCCAGGCTTCCAGGGGCGCCCGATGATGATGGCCATGCGTGCCAAGGCGGCCGATGCTGAAGCCGCCTTGCCGGTCGAACCCGGCAAGGGCGTGCTCACCGTGACGGTGTCGGGTCAGGTGATCTTGAGCCAGTGACCGGCGTGGCGGCCTCGGGCGTGGCCTCGTCGCGCCACTGGCCGCCCTTGAGCGTCTGGTGCGGCCGGAAGTGCGTCTTGTAGGCCATCTTGCGGCTCTGCTCGATCCAGTAGCCCAGGTAGACGTGGGGCAGGTTCAGTTGCTGGGCCTGGTCGATTTGCCAGAGCACGCTGTAGGTGCCGTAGCTCTTGTTGGCCTCGGGCTCGTAGAAGGTGTAGACCGCCGACAGGCCATCATTGAGGATGTCCAGGATGGACACCATCTTGAGCGCCCCCTGGGCCTGGCCTTCGCGCGGGGGCTCGCGGAATTCCACCAGCCGTGAATTGACGCGGCTTTGCAGCAGGAACTGGGTGTACTGGTCAACCGAGTCGTGGTCCATGCCGCCTCCTTTGTGCCGGCCGGCCTGGTAACGCAGGTAGAGCTGGTAGTGCTCGGGGGTGAAGCACAGGCGCAGCACGCGGGCTTCGAGGCCCTGGTGGGCCTTCCAAGCGCGCAACTGGCTGCGGCTGGCGGCAAAGCGCTCGACCGGAATCCTGAGGGGCACGCAAGCCTGGCAACCGTCGCAATAAGGGCGGTAGGTGAACATGCCGCTGCGCCGAAAACCATTGGCCACCAAGCCCGAATAAACATCCGCGTTGATCAGGTGGCTGGGCGTGGCCACCTGCGACCGTGCCACCTTGCCGTCCAGGTAGCTGCACGGGTAGGGGGCCGTGGCGTAGAACTGCAAGGAAGCCAGGGGGAGGTCTTTGAGGTGCGTCACGCTGCCAAATCCAGGTGGGACCAGAATGATTCATCATAGGCCCAAACCGCAGGTCCTTCGAGGTCGACGGCCCCCCTCAAATGGGCTTCGAATTCCGCACGTGGCAGGGTGCGCCCGCCCAGCGAGGCCAGGTGGCCCGTGCGTTGCTGGCAGTCGATCAACTGGATGCCGTGAGCCCGACAAAAACACACCAGCGCGGCCAGCGCGATCTTGGACGCATCGACCCGCCGGGTGAACATGGACTCGCCGTAGAACATTTTGCCCAGGCCAATGCCGTACAGGCCGCCCACCAGCTCACCATCCACCCAGGTTTCGAAGGAATGCACGCACCCCTCGGCATGCCAGTGCTTGTAAGCCAGTTGCATGGCGGGGACGATCCAGGTGCCGTTCTGGCCGTGTCGTGGCGCATTGGCGCAGGACTCGATGACTTGGTCGAACGCACTGTCGATGCGGATTTCGCAGCCCGGGGTGCGGCGGAATTTCTGGATCGTCTTGCGCAGCGACCGGTTCAATTTGAACTCGTCCACCGGCAACACCATGCGGGGATCGGGCGTCCACCAGAGGATGGGCTGGCCTTCGCTGAACCAGGGGAAGATGCCGTGGCGGTAGGCCGCGGTCAGGCGTGCCACGCTCAAGTCACCACCGGCGGCAAGCAGCCCGGGGGCATCGCTGTGGGGCGCCCAGGCCTGGGCGGTGTCGGGGAATGAATCGAGTGCGTTAAGCCAAGTGATCATGGTCTCCGAGCATACGCAATCCATGGCCCAGTCGAAAAAAAGCCCGATGGCGAACCACCGGGCTTAAGGGTACCTTGAACGAATTTCAGGAGGTACCGAGGAGACAACCTTTCGGCGAGAACCGCTGTGGTGCAACGGTGTCTCTCGCATCGGGCGCTGAAAGCCAGGCACAAGGGCGCGGGCTTTCAGCTTGCCGTCAAAAGATCAGGCAGCCTTGCGGGGCTTGGCCGTGGCAGCCTGGGTGGCCTTGACCGCGGTGTTGGAAATGGCCTGGAAGTTGGCTTCAGCCACGTCGGCGGCTTGCTTGGCAGCCTTGTGCACTGAGTCGAACGCGTTGTTGGCGGCGGCCACGGCCGACTTCACCAGCACGACGGCGTTTTCAGTGCCAGCGGGTGCGTTCTTCACGGCGTTGTCCACGACGGACATGAATTTCTTTTGGGCTTCGGACAGTTGGCCTTCGGCCACCTTGCTGACTTCGGCGCTCGTGCTGGAGGCGATGTCGTACAGGTGACGGCTGTAGGCGGCGACTTTTTCGGCCGAGGGCTGCAGCAGGCTGGTGTTCAGGGCCAGCAGCTCCTGAGCATCTTTCACGGACAGCGCGGCCTTGGTGTGCTCGGACACTTCATCCAGCGTGGCCTTGGCCACTTGCAGGTTCAGTTCCACCAGCTTTTCCACGCCTTCGAACGCCTTTTGGCTCAGGTCGAACAGGGTAGAGATGTTAGCCTTGTGGTTAGCCAAGAGTTGTTCAGCGGTCAGCATGTCATATCTCCGTAAGAGTGATGGGTTAAGTCGCTGCGCTTGGGTACTAGAACTGCATTGTTGCGCTGCAACATGATCGCAAGTATAGGCATCTTTAAGATCAATGCAAGCACTTTTTTGTGCGGTGCAGCAAAAGCGGTGCAAAACAGCCTGCTGTTGCCCAAATTACAGAGTCGCCACGGCAATGACCTACACTTGCCGACCTCGAATACCATCACTCCTGATCGATTCATCATGAGCCTGCTGCAAGTCCCTCCTGGCGCCAAGGCGCCCGACGCGTTCAACGTCATCATCGAAATCCCGGCCAATTCGGACCCGGTCAAATACGAAGTCGACCATGAAACCGGTGCGGTTTTTGTCGATCGCTTCATGGGCACCGCCATGCACTATCCGTGCAACTACGGCTACGTCCCGCAAACCCTGGCCGACGATGGCGATCCGGTCGACGTCCTGGTGGTGACGCCGTTCCCCCTGCCTCCGGGTGTGGTGGTGGCCTGCCGTCCCCTGGGCATCTTGAAGATGGACGACGAAGCTGGCGGCGACTCCAAGCTGGTGGCCGTGCCGACCGAAAAGATCCTGCCGATGTACAAGAAGGTCCAGACCCTGGAAGACCTGCCTGAATTGCTGCTGGCACAGATCAAGCACTTCTTCGAGCACTACAAGGATCTGGAGCCCGGCAAGTGGGTCAAAGTCATTGGCTGGGCTGGCATCGAAGACGCCAAGACCGAAGTCACGCAAGGCATCGCCAACTACAACAAGAAGCACGCCTGAATTTTCTTGAATCACGCGATCGCATGAAAAAACCGCCAGGCCTGCAAGGGCCGTGGCGGTTTTTTTTGGCCAGCAGGCTTTACTCGACGCGCTGGATCACCTTGGCCAGGGTTGAAGCGATCTGGTCGATCTGGCTGTCGTTGATGATCAATGGCGGCGAAATGGCGATGTTGTCGCCCGCCGCCCGCACCAGCACGCCCTCTTCGAAGCAAGCCAGGAAGGTCTCGAAGGCGCGGCGCCCGGGGGCCGCGCCCGCCCTGGGGGCGAACTCGATGGCCACCACCGCGCCCGTGTTCCGGATGTCCACCACGTTGGGCAGGCCCTTCAGCGCGTGGAAGGCTTCTTCGAATTTGCCGTGCAATTGCGCGCCCCGCGTGAGCAGGCCTTCTTCCTCATAGGTGTCGAGCGTGCCGTGGGCGGCGGCGCAGGCCATGGGGTGGGCCGAGTAGGTGTAGCCATGCGGCAACTCGATGGCGGCTGGGGGGCCTTGCATGAAGGTGTCGTGGATGCCTTGTTTGGCGAACACGGCGCCCATGGGGATCACGCCATTGGTGATGCCTTTGGCCGCGGTCAGCAGGTCGGGCGTGACGCCGTAGTGCTGGGCCGCGAAAGGCGAGCCCAGTCGGCCAAAGCCGGAGATGACCTCGTCGAAGATCAGCAGGATGCCGTGCTTGTCGCAGAGGTCGCGCAGGCGCTGCAGGTAGCCCTTGGGGGGCAGCAGCACGCCCGTCGACCCGGCCATCGGCTCCACGATGACGGCGGCGATGGTAGAGGCATCGTGCAAGGTGACCAGGCGTTCCAAATCGTCGGCCAGTTCGGCACCGTGCTCCGGTTGCCCTTTGGTGAAAGCGTTGCGGGCCAGGTCGTGGGTGTGTCGCAGGTGATCCACGCCCGTGACCAGGTTGCCGAAGAGCTTTCGGTTGGGCCCCAGGCCGCCAACCGCCGTGCCTGCGAAGTTCACGCCGTGGTAGCCGCGTTCGCGTCCGATCAAGCGGGTGCGGTGGCCTTCGCCGCGAAGCCGGTGGTAAGCCAGTGCAATTTTCAAGGCGGTGTCGACCGCTTCGGAGCCCGAGTTGGTGAAGAACACCCTGTTGAGGCCTTCGGGCGTCAGCTTGACCAGGCGCTCCGCCAGCGAAAATGCCAGCGGGTGGCCCATCTGGAACGGCGGTGCGTAGTCCAGTTCCGACGCTTGCCGGGCGATGGCTTCGACGATGCGCGGCCGGGCGTGGCCGGCGTTGACACACCACAGCCCCGACGTGCCGTCCAGGATCTCGCGCCCTTCGGGCGTCCAGTAATGCATGCCATTGGCCTTGGCCAGCATGCGTGGCGACTGCTTGAATTCACGGTTGGCCGTGAAGGGCATCCAGAAGGCGTCCATGTTGGGATTCACGTCGTTGGGCTCCATGTGTTTTGAGTTCACCCTACATCATTGGGTGCATTTTTGACATTTGTACGCCCAAGCAACCCTCAAACGCCATCGAACGTGGAAAAATTTGAGTCTTATATAAGACATAAGTCTTGGATTTTTGGTGGAACTCTGTAGAATCCCGGGTTTTCCTAGTACCTCACCAACCTCCCCCGGAGATGTCATGACGAAACTCACCCGCGAACAACAGATCGCCGCCCTGGAAAAAGACTGGGCTGAAAACCCCCGCTGGAAGCTGGTCAAGCGCGGCTACTCCGCTGCTGACGTCGTGCGTCTGCGCGGCAGCCTGCAGCCTGAGTACACCCTGGCCAAGAACGGCGCTGAAAAGCTGTGGGAAAAAGTCAACGGCGGTGCCAAGAAGGGTTACGTCAACGCCTTCGGCGCCATCACCGCCGGTCAAGCCATGCAGCAAGCCAAGGCTGGCCTGGAAGCCGTGTACCTGTCGGGCTGGCAAGTCGCCGCCGACGGCAACACGTCGGAAACCATGTACCCCGACCAATCGCTGTACGCCTACGACTCGGTGCCCACCATGGTTCGCCGCATCAACAACACGTTCAAGCGCGCTGACGAAATCCAGTGGGGCCGTGGCATCAACCCCGGTGACGAAGGCTTCGTGGACTACTTCCTGCCGATCGTTGCTGACGCTGAAGCCGGTTTCGGTGGCGTTCTGAACGCTTTCGAACTGATGAAGAACATGATCGCTTCGGGCGCTGCTGGCGTTCACTTCGAAGACCAACTGGCTGCCGTGAAGAAGTGCGGCCACATGGGCGGCAAGGTGCTGGTTCCCACGCGTGAAGCCGTTGAAAAGCTGATCGCGGCCCGTTTCGCTGCCGACGTGATGGGCGTGCCCACCATCGTTCTGGCCCGCACCGACGCTGAAGCAGCCAACCTGCTGACCAGCGACTGCGATGCCAACGACCAACCTTTCGTCACCGGCGAACGCACCCAAGAAGGCTTCTACCGCGTCAAGAACGGTCTGGAGCAAGCCATCAGCCGTGGCGTTGCCTACGCTCCCTACGCCGACCTGGTGTGGTGCGAAACCGGCGTGCCCGACATCGGCTTCGCCCGTGAATTCGCGCAAGCTGTGCACGCTGCCTGCCCCGGCAAGCTGCTGTCGTACAACTGCTCGCCTTCGTTCAACTGGAAGAAGAACCTCAACGACAAGCAAATCGCTTCGTTCCAAGAGGACCTGTCTGCCCTGGGCTACAAGTACCAGTTCATCACGCTGGCTGGTATCCACATCAACTGGTACAACACGTTCCAGTTCGCCCACTCCTACGCCAACGGCGAAGGCATGAAGCACTACACCGAAATGGTTCAAGAACCCGAATTCGCTGCGCGCGAAAAGGGCTACACCTTCGTGTCGCACCAACAAGAAGTCGGCGCTGGCTACTTCGACGACGTGACCACCGTGATCCAAGGTGGTTCGTCTTCCGTGAAGGCCCTGACCGGCTCGACCGAAGAAGAACAGTTCCACTGAGTCGAACCTTCGATTCAGGTGTGATCAAAAGCCCCTGGCGCAAGCCCGGGGCTTTTTTCATGCGCCCTTCATGCGGAAAGGGTTAAAATCAAACGCAACCCGATTCATCAGCAAGAGCGAGAAAGGCAAGCACGGTTATGACACCGCGAACGACGACCACCACCACAACGACCTCCACCGAGGTCTAAAGGGCTGGCCGCTGCTTCGATTGCTTCTTCGCATCTGAGACCAAAAAGCGCGGCTCCCACCGCGCTTTTTTCATGGGCTCGCGCTCTTGCTGGCGCCCCACAAAACCTCGACAGGCATCACCATGATTTCCATCCAGCTTCCCGACGGTTCGAAACGAGAATTCCCAGGTCCGGTCACGATCGCCGACGTGGCCGCGTCCATTGGCGCGGGCTTGGCCAAGGCCGCCTTGGCTGGCCGTGTGGGGCAGGGCGACGCCGCCCGCGTGGTGGACACCAGCTATCTCATGGACGCTGACACTTCGTTGGCCATCATCACCGACAAGGACTCGGCTGGTCTGGATGTGATTCGTCACTCCACGGCCCACTTGCTGGCTTATGCCGTCAAAGAGTTGTTCCCCGAAGCGCAAGTCACCATCGGCCCGACGATCGAGAACGGCTTCTATTACGACTTCGCCTACAAGCGCCCCTTCACTCCGGATGACCTGATCGCCATTGAGAAGAAGATGGGCGACCTGGCCAAGAAGGACGAGAAGGTAGAGCGCCGCGTGTTGCCGCGCGATGAAGCCGTGGCTTACTTCAAGAGCCTGGGCGAGCACTACAAGGCCGAGATCATCGAGAGCATCCCGGCCGACCAGGACGTGTCGCTCTACTCTGAAGGCGCCTTCACCGACCTGTGCCGCGGTCCCCATGTGCCCAGCACCGGCAAGCTCAAGCACTTCCAGCTGATGAAGGTGGCTGGTGCTTACTGGCGTGGCGACCACCGCAACGAGCAGCTGCAACGCATTTATGGCACGGCTTGGGCGACCAAGGACGACCTGCAAAAGTACCTGACCCTGCTGGAGGAAGCAGAAAAGCGCGACCACCGCAAGCTGGGCCGCGAACTGGACCTGTTCCACATCGACGACCATGCGCCGGGCGTTGTGTTCTGGCACCCCAACGGCTGGACGGTGTGGCAGGCGGTTGAGCAGTACATGCGCCAGGTCTACCGCGACAACGGCTACAACGAGGTGAAGGGCCCGCAGATCCTGGACAAGACGCTGTGGGAGAAGACCGGCCACTGGGACAAGTACCGCGAGAACATGTTCACCACCGAATCGGAAAAGCGTGATTACGCGCTCAAGCCGATGAACTGCCCTGGCCACATCCTGATCTTCAACCAGGGCATCAAGAGCTACCGCGACCTGCCCGTGCGCTACGGCGAGTTCGGCCAATGCCACCGCAATGAGCCCACCGGCGGCCTGCACGGCATCATGCGCGTGCGCGGCTTCACACAGGACGATGGCCACATTTTCTGCACCGAAGACCAGATCCTGCAGGAGTGCGTGGACTTCACGGCCTTGCTGCAGAAGGTGTACCAGGACTTTGGCTTCACCGACATCATCTACAAGGTGGCCACGCGCCCCGAGGCCCGCATCGGCAGCGATGAAGTCTGGGACAAAGCCGAACAAGCCCTGATCGAAAGCCTGCGCGCCACCGGCAGCGAGTTCGAGATCGCGCCGGGTGAGGGCGCCTTCTACGGCCCGAAGATCGAATACACCCTGAAAGACGCCCTGGGCCGCCACTGGCAGTGCGGCACCATCCAGGTCGACTTCTCGATGCCGCAGCGCTTGAATGCCGAGTACGTCACGGACATCAGCGAGCGCCAGCACCCCGTGATGCTGCACCGCGCCATCCTGGGCAGCCTGGAGCGTTTCATTGGGATTTTGATCGAACAGCACGCCGGCGCGCTGCCGGTTTGGCTGGCGCCGACCCAGGTTGTGGTGCTCAACATCACCGATTCGCAGGCCGAATATGTCAAAGAGGTGACCAAAACATTGCAGAAACAAGGACTTAGGGTCAAATTGGATTTGCGAAACGAGAAAATCACCTATAAAATCCGCGAGCATTCGCTACAGAAGGTGCCTTACATCCTCGTTGTCGGTGACAAAGAGAAGGATGCTGGCGCCGTCGCCGTGCGCGCCCGGGGCAATCAAGACCTCGGTGTGATGTCGCTAGACAGCTTCTCCCAGAGGATTGCTCAAGACATCGCCAGCAAGGCTTGAGGTGAAGCGTGGGTGTTTTCAGCCCACGCCAGCTTCGCTTTCCGGGACGCGTGTTTCATTGTTGACTGGTGCGGGCTCAAGTGAGTTCGTGGCCTGAAGGAATTCGAGATCGCTAACTTTTTTGACCGCCGGACGCCCAATGTTGAGCGCAAGCACCGGCTGAATCGTGAGATCACTGCGCTGGAAGTCCGCCTGAACGGGGTTGAGAACGAGCCCTTGGGCATCGTCAGCATCCAGGACGCTTTGCGCATGTCTGCGGAAGCCGATGTGGACTTGGTGGAAATTGCCGCAGCGGCCGAGCCGCCGGTCTGTCGTCTGATGGACTACGGCAAGTTCAAGTACCAGGAGCAGAAGAAGGCTCACGACGCCAAGCTCAAGCAGAAGGTCATCGAAGTCAAGGAAGTGAAGTTCCGTCCGGGCACCGATGAAGGCGACTACCAGATCAAGATGCGCAATCTGCGCAAGTTCCTGGAAGACGGCGACAAGGGCAAAGTGACCTTGCGCTATCGGGGCCGAGAAATCACCCACCAGGACATCGGGATGCGCCTGCTGGAGCGTGTGCGCGACGAACTGGCCGATGTGTCGGTGGTCGAGAACATGCCCAAGCTGGAAGGACGCCAGATGATCATGATCCTGGGTCCGAAGAAGAAGAAGTGATTGTTTTGAAGAGATGACATCTCCCGGGCAACCGGGGGTGTTGGCCCTGGAGATGGTTTGGTCGCCGTCTCCGTGGGCTCAAAGTGCCTGCAGGCCATCAAGACGCGGAGAAGTTCGCGGCGCCTGTCAGGAACAACTTAAAAGGAGCAGAACATGCCCAAAATGAAGACCAAGAGCAGTGCGAAAAAGCGTTTTCGCGTGCGTCCGGGTGGCACCGTCAAGCGCGGTTCCGCCTTCAAGCGCCACATCCTGACCAAGAAGTCCACGAAGACCAAGCGCCAACTGCGCGGCGTCTCCAACGTGCATGAAACCAACATGGGCTCTGTCGCACAGATGTTGCCCGGGTTTGGTATCTGATTTCTAGTCCCGATTCATCGCCTGAAGGAGTCCATCCATGCCTCGCGTCAAACGTGGTGTAACAGCCCGCGCTCGTCACAAAAAAGTCCTCGCCCTTGCCAAGGGTTTCCGCGGTCGCCGCAAGAACGTTTTCCGCATTGCCAAGCAAGCGGTCATGAAGGCAGGCCAATACGCCTACCGTGACCGCCGTGCGAAGAAGCGCGTGTTCCGTCGCTTGTGGATTGCTCGCATCAACGCCGGTAGCCGTGCACTGGGCCTGACTTACAGCAAGCTCATCGCCGGCATCAAGAAGGCGTCGATCGAGATCGACCGCAAAGTGCTGGCTGACCTCGCCGTCAACGACCCTGCTGCTTTCGCCAGCATCGTTGAAAAGGCCAAGGCTCAACTGGCCGCTTGACAGCCTTGCACAGCACACCATGCTGAAACGGTCTGGCTGAGGTAGCTCCGCCAGACTTTCACAAAGGCCTGACCCTCTGGTGTCCGGCCTTTTTTTTCGACACGCGACGACATGAACGACCTCGAATCACTGGTTCAAACCGCCGCCGAGGCATTTGCCGCTGCTGCCACGCCCGCCGATCTGGAGAACGCCAAAGCGCGGTTCCTGGGCAAGACCGGCAGCCTGACCGAACTGCTCAAAGGCATGGGCGCCCTGAGCGTTGAAGAGAAGAAGACGCGCGGCGCCGCGATCAACCAAGCCAAGCAGCAGGTGGAATCGGCCCTGACCGCGCGCCGCCAGGCCTTAGCCGACGACGAATTGGCCCTGCAATTGCGTGCCGAAAGCCTGGACGTGAGCCTGCCCGGCCGCCGCCGTGGCGAAGGTGGCCTGCACCCGGTGTCGCTGACGCTGGAGCGCATGGAGGCCATCTTTGGCTCGATGGGTTTTGCCGTGGCCGATGGCCCGGAAATCGAGACGGACTGGTTCAACTTCACGGCCCTGAACACGCCGGAAGACCACCCCGCGCGCTCGATGCACGACACCTTCTACGTGGAAGGCGGCCACCTGCTGCGCACGCACACCAGCCCGATGCAGGTGCGTTACGCAGTGCAGCACGTGAAGCAGCACGCCGAGGCCGTGGGCCGTGGCGAACGCATCCCCGAGATCCGCGTGATCGCGCCGGGCCGCACCTACCGTGTGGACAGTGATGCCACGCACTCGCCCATGTTCCACCAGTGCGAAGGCCTGTGGATTGGCGAAGCCGTGAGCTTCACCGACCTGAAAGCGGTGTTCGCCGACTTCTTCAAGAGCTTCTTCGAAACCGACGACCTGGACATCCGCTTCCGGCCCTCGTTCTTCCCCTTCACCGAGCCTTCGGCCGAGGTGGACATTGCTTTCGCCAGTGGCCCCTTGAAGGGCCGTTGGCTGGAGGTGGGGGGTTCAGGCCAGGTGCACCCCAACGTGGTCCGCAACTTTGGCCTCGATCCTGAAAAGTACATCGGCTTTGCCTTCGGCCTGGGGCCGGATCGCCTGACGATGCTGCGCTATGGGGTCAACGACCTGCGCCTGTTCTACGAAGGTGATCTGCGCTTCCTGTCGCAGTTCCAGTGAAGCCTGAAGACCTCATCGCACCCGGAGCCGAATCCATGACCACCAACGTCGCTACTTCCATCCAGGCCTGGGCCGCCAACGCCGCCGGGCAGCCGCTTGAGCCTTTCAATTACGAGCCAGGGCCGCTGGGTCTGGAAGAGGTCGAGATCCAGGTCGAGCACTGCGGCCTGTGCCATTCCGACCTGTCCTTGATCGACAACGAGTGGGGCATCGCGCCTTACCCGATGGTGGGTGGCCATGAAGTGATCGGGCGCGTCGTGGCCTTGGGCTCGTCGGCCAAGGGACTGAAGCTGGGCCAACGCGTGGGCCTGGGCTGGAACGCTTCGAGCTGCCTGCACTGCAACCCTTGCTTGAGTGGTCTGCAGCAACTGTGCCGCAAAGCCCAGCCCACCATCATTGGCCACCACGGAGGCTTCGCCGAGCGCGTGCGGGCTCACTGGGTGTGGGTCGCGCCGATCCCGGAAGGGCTGGACGCCAGCAAGGCCGGCCCCTTGCTGTGCGGCGGTGTGACGGTGTTCTCGCCCTTCCTGACCTATGACATCAAGCCGACAAGCCGCGTCGGGGTGGTGGGCATCGGGGGACTGGGTCACCTGGCGCTGAAGTTCGCACGGGCGTGGGGCTGCGAAGTGACCGCGTTCACATCGTCTGAATCCAAGCGTGACGAAGCCTTGCAGCTGGGCGCGCACCGCGTGGTGTCCAGCGTCGATCCGGCTTCGATGAAGCAAATCGCGGGTCAGCTGGACCTGGTGCTGGTCACCGTCAACGTCATGCTGAACTGGAAGGCGATCATGGGCACGTTGGCGCCCAACGGCCGACTGCACCTGGTGGGGGTGCAGACCGAGGCCATGCCCGTGGACACCCGCAGCCTGATGAACGCGCAGCGCAGCGTGTCGGCCTCGCCGACGGGGTCGCGCACCGACATCGACGCCATGCTGGCTTTCGCCGCACGCCATGGCATCGCGCCGCAGACTGAACACTTCCCGATGAGCCGCATCAACGAAGCGCTGGACCACCTGCGCGCTGGCAAGGCCCGTTACCGCGTGGTGCTGGATGCCGATTTCGCGCAAGCTTGATTTCAAAGATTTCCCAAGGATCCCTATGCAATTTCCCGAGTCCTGGCTGCGTTCGTTTTGCAACCCCGACCTGAACACCCAGCAACTGGCCGATCTGTTGACGATGGCCGGCCTGGAGGTGGAAGAGCAGCAGCCGGTGGCGCCTGCCTTCAGCGGTGTGGTGGTGGGGCTGGTGCTGGAAGTGGCCAAGCACCCGGATGCCGACCGCCTGAACGTGTGCAAGGTGGACGCGGGCACCGGCGAGGCGCTGCAGATCGTGTGCGGCGCGGCCAATGTGGCGCCCGGCATCAAGGTGCCTTGCGCCACCGTGGGTGCCGAACTGCCGCCCGGTGCCGATGGCAAGCCTTTCAAGATCAAGCTGGGCAAGCTGCGTGGCGTGGAAAGCCAGGGCATGCTGTGCTCTGCGCGTGAGTTGGGCGTTGCCGAAGAGGCTTCGGGCCTGCACATCCTGCCCGATGACGCCCCGGTGGGCACCAGCATCCGCGACTACCTCAAGCTGGATGACACGCTGCTGACCCTCAAGCTCACGCCCAACCTGGCGCATTGCCTGAGCGTGCAAGGCGTGGCGCGCGAGGTCGCGGCCCTGACGGGGGCGCACCTGAACAAACCCGTCATCAAGCACGTGGCCCCCACCATCGATGACCGCGTGCCGGTCAAGGTGCTGGCCCCCGATTTGTGCGGACGTTTTGCTGGCCGGGTCATCAAGGGCGTGAATCCTCAGGCGCCGACGCCCGCGTGGATGGTGGACCGCCTGGCCCGTTGCGGCCAACGCTCGGTGTCGGCCCTGGTCGACATCTCCAACTATGTGATGTTCGAGCTGGGCCAGCCTTCCCACGTGTTCGACCTGGACAAGGTGCATGGCGGCCTGACGGTGCGCTGGGGCCAGGCGGGCGAGACGCTCAAGCTGCTCAATGGCCAGACCGTGACGCTGGACGAGCACGTGGGCGTGATCGCCGACGACCAGCAGCTGGAATCGCTGGCGGGCGTGATGGGCGGTGACTCGACTTCGGTGGGCGATGACACGCGCAACATTTACCTGGAAGCCGCCTTCTGGTGGCCCAAGGCCATCGCTGGCCGTGCCCGCCGCTACAACTTCTCGACCGATGCCTCGCACCGCTACGAGCGCGGTGTGGACCCGGCGCCCACGGTGGAGGCCATCGAGCACATCACGCGCCTGATCCTGGACATCTGCGGTGGCCAGGCCGGCCCGGTGGACGACCAGGTGGTCAAGGCCGTGGAGCGTCCCCCCGTCACCCTGCGCCTGTCGCGCGCACAGAAAGTCATCGGCATGCCCGTGACCCTGGCCCAGTGCCAGGAGGTGTTCACGCGCCTGGACCTGCACTACAGCACGCAGGCGGCCAAGGGGGGCGATACCCACTTGGTGGTCAATCCGCCGAGCTGGCGATTCGACTTGCAGATCGAGGAAGATCTGATCGAAGAAGTGGTGCGCGTGATCGGCTTCGACCAGTTGCCCAAGCGTCCCCCCATCGCGCCCATCGAGGCCCAGGTGCTGCCCGAGGCCAAGCGGAGCCTGTTCGCCGTGCGCCGCGCGGTGGCTGGCCGTGGTTACCAAGAGACCATCAATTTCAGCTTCGTGGAAGAACGCTGGGAGCGTGAGCTGGCGGGCAACCAGGATCCCATCCGCGTGCTCAACCCCATCGCCAGCCCCTTGAGCGTGATGCGCTCCAGCCTGGTCGGCGGACTGCTCGAAGTGCTGCGCACCAATCTGTCACGCAAGGCCGACCGCGTGCGCATTTTCGAAGTCGGCCGCGTGTTCAAGCGCGATGCCTCGGTGGTCAATTCGGACCAGACCGTGGCGGGCATCGACCAGCCCGTTCGAGTCACCGGCCTCGCGCATGGTTCGGCGGACGCTCAGCAATGGGGCACGCCATCGCGCGCTGTCGATTTCTTCGATGTCAAGGGCGATGTGGAGGCTTTGCTGGCGCCGCGCCAGCCGCGTTTCATGGCCGCCGAACACCCGGCCTTCCACCCTGGCCGTTGTGCCCGTGTGGAGCTGGATGGCCAGACCGTGGGTTTCGTGGGCGAGTTGCACCCCAAGTGGCGCCAGGGCTATGAGCTGCCCCAAGCGCCGGTGCTGTTCGAGCTGGATGCCGCCGTGTTGACCCAGCGTCTGGTGCCATCCTTCCAGTCCGTGCCGCGGCTGCAATCCGTCTACCGCGACTTGGCCCTGGTGGTGAACGACAGCATCACGCACGAGGCCTTGATGGCCGCGATCACCGAAGCGCCTTCGGAAGGCTTGGTGCGCGGTGCACGTTTGTTCGACATTTACAAACCCAAGGCGGCCGTGGCGGGCATGGCCGAGAACGAACGCAGCCTGGCCGTGCGCATCGAGCTGCGCGACGACGAACAGACCTTGACCGACGAACGCATCGAAGCATCCCTCAAGGGGGTGCTGGAGTCCCTGTCGCAGCGCGTCAGCGCACGCGTGCGATCATGAGCCCCGGGAGAGGACTTCGACCATGAATGACAAGATCACCGAAGTGACCGTGCTGTTGCCGACCTTGGAAACGCCGACGCTGACCAAGGCCGACCTGTCGGAAATGCTGTTCGACCGGCTGGGCCTGAACAAGCGCGAATCCAAGGACATGGTCGAGGCCTTTTTCGAGCTGGTGCACGAAACCCTGGACCAGGGCCAGGATGTGAAGCTGTCGGGCTTTGGCAACTTCCAGATCCGTCGCAAGGCACCGCGTCCGGGGCGCAATCCGCGCACGGGCGAAGCCATTCCCATCGCAGAGCGCCACGTGGTGACCTTCCATGCCAGCCAGAAGCTGAAAAGCATGGTGCAAGGAGACTCACCCATCGAGGACGAGTTGGAGTAAAGTCTCAGGCCCTTCTCCGATCTTGTTGATTTAGATCGGGAATTCTCAGTATTGGGTGCCTCTTGACGACCACGGACAGCGCTTTGCCGCCAATTCCCGCCAAACGCTACTTCACCATCGGTGAGGTCAGCGAGTTGTGCCTCGTCAAGCCCTATGTGCTGCGCTATTGGGAGCAGGAGTTCGTCCAGCTCAAGCCCATGAAGCGGCGCGGCAACCGGCGCTATTACCAGCACCACGAGGTGCTGCTGATCCGCCGCATCCGCGAACTGCTGTATGACCAGGGCTTCACCATCAGCGGAGCGCGCAACCGCCTGTCCGAGTTGGGGGCGCGGGGCGCCTTGCCCAAGCTGGATCCCGCCTTGCTGGGCGAGGAGGCCGAACCTCACGAAGACCACGACGCGACCACGGCGGAACGGCTGGTGGCCCCGCAGCAGGCCGCCGTGGCCTTGCAACAGGTGGGCTCGCGGGCCGTGAATACCGCTCAGCGCGTGGCGCACGTGTCGCCGGAATCCACCTGGTTGGGTCCCGATGTGCGCGAGATCCAGAATGCCAACCCGCAGGTGGTGCAACAACTGCGCGAGGCCTTGTTGTCGATCCGCGAATTGTTGGAATGATCAAAAACCGTGGTATAGTCTAAGTCTTCGGGGCGTAGCGCAGCCTGGTAGCGCACTTGCATGGGGTGCAAGGGGTCGTGAGTTCGAATCCCACCGTCCCGACCAAGCATCACGAGGGTTAGTAGGTTAGCGCCTACTAACCCTTTCGTGTTTCTGGGCCCCGCTGCAGCCGCCGTTTCCGTGAGTTATCCCCGGCTCCTGTGGACAACCTTGTTGGCAACCTCGGGGTAAAGCCGGATCCCCCTGGGAAATGCTTTCTGTGCTGCGAAATGAGGCAGTTCGATGACATCCACATGAGACTGATCGCGCCATCCAAAGCTGAAACGGCGCTGTTGCCGCCTTTCCCCGAACTGACGCTGGAACGCATCCTGGTGCCGCGCAGCCAGGCCGAGTTCGCCCAGGCGTTCGACGAGATCCTGGCGGCGGGCCAGGTGGGCTTCGACACCGAGTCCAAGCCCACTTTCAATTTTGGCGAGGTGAGCGATGGGCCGCACGTGGTGCAGTTTGCGCTGACCGACAAGGCTTTCATTTTCCAGCCGCACCGGGCCGAAGGTCATGCCTTTCTGGCCGAGTTGCTGCGGTCGGACAAAGTGCTCAAAGTCGGGTTCGGATTGCAATCGGACCGCGGCCAGATCCAGGCCAAGCTGGGTGTCAAGCTCGAAGCGGTGCTCGACCTGAACAGCATCTTCCGCAAGATGGGTTACAACAACTCGATGGGTGTGCGCGCGGCGGTGGGCGTCGTGTTCGGTGAGCACTTCCACAAGTCGAAGAAGACGACGACCTCGAACTGGGCCGCGGCCCAATTGTCCGACAAGCAGTTGCTCTACGCGGCCAATGACGCCTACGCCGCGCTCAAGGTGTTGGAGGCCTTGAAAGTGACAAACCCCGACCTGCTGTAGCGGATCGGGGTCTTTGGGCCGGCGCCTGGTATTTACACGGCGGCCCGGGCGGGCATGTGCTGCTCGACTTGGTCGAGCACCGCTTCGGGCTCTTGAGCTTCGGCGTCGCCCTCATGGTTCAGCTGGCGGCGCAAGCGGTCCTTGTCCAGATCGCCGGTCAGGTTGGCGACCACGATGGTGGCCACGCCATTGCCCACCATGTTGGTCAGCGCACGCGCTTCCGACATGAAGCGGTCGATGCCCAGGATCAGTGCCAGGCCCGCGACCGGCACATGGCCCACGGCCGACAGGGTGGCCGCCAGCACGATGAACCCGCTGCCCGTGACACCCGCCGCGCCCTTGGAGGTGAGCAGCAGCACCGCCAGCAGGGTGAGTTGCTGGGTCAGGGTCATGGGCGTGTTCGTGGCCTGTGCGACGAACACCGCGGCCATCGTCAGGTAGATCGAGGTGCCATCCAGGTTGAAGGAGTAGCCCGTGGGGATCACCAGGCCGACGACCGACTTCTTGGCGCCCAGGTTTTCCATCTTCACCATCATGCGCGGCAGCACCGATTCGGACGACGAGGTGCCCAGCACGATCAGCAGTTCTTCCTTGACGTACTTGACGAATTTCCAGATCGAGAAGCCGTTGAGACGGGTGATGATGCCCAGCACGACGAAGATGAAGATCAGGCAGGTGAGGTAGAAGGTGCCCATCAGCTTGCCCAGCGACAGCAGCGAGCCCGCGCCGTACTTGCCAATGGTGAAGGCCATGGCGCCGAAGGCGCCGATGGGGGCCAGCTTCATGATGGTGCCGACGATGCTGAACAGCACGTGCGAGGACTTCTCGATGAAGTCGAACACCAGCGTGCCCCGGCCGCCGAATTTGTGCAGCGCGAAGCCGAACAACAGGGCGAACAGGAGCACCTGCAGGATCTCGCCCTTGGCGAAGGCATCGAAGACCGTGGACGGGATGATGTTCATCACGAATTCGGTGGTGCTTTGCATCTTGCCCGGGCCGGTGTAGGCCGAGATGCCCTTGGTGTCGAGCGAGGCAGGATCGATGTTCATGCCCGCGCCCGGCTGCACCAGGTTGACGATGACCAGGCCGATGATCAGCGAGATGGTGCTGACGACCTCGAAATACAGCAGCGCGATGCCACCGGTCTTGCCGACCTTCTTCATGTCTTCCATGCCGGCGATGCCGACCACCACCGTGCAGAAGATGATGGGCGCGATCAGCATCTTGATCAACTTGATGAAGCCATCGCCCAGCGGTTTCATGGACTCGCCGACGGAAGGGTAGAAATGCCCTAGCAGCACGCCGATCACGATGGCCGTGATGACCTGGAGGTAGAGCGACTTGTAGAAAGGTGGTTTGGACATGCCCATCTCCTGTTGAACGGCGGGGGATCACAGGAAAGTATGCCGATTTGCGTCCCTCGTGCAGTACGTAGATCCCACAGACATGAGCAGGGTCATGAAAACGTCAGGGTTACTACCTGACGTACGCCTGCGTGAGGGCCGCAGGCGCGGTCTGGCGGCCGACCAGGCCACCCACTGCGAGCAAGGCCAGCAGGTAGGGCAGCATGATCAACAGGGCGCTGGGCACGTGGATGCCGAGTGCTGGCAGTTGGAACTGCAAGGCCGTCGCTGCGCCGAACAGCAGGCACGCGCCCGCCGTGCGCCACACCTTCCAATTGCCGAAGATGACCGCGGCAATGGCCAGGTAGCCCGCGCCATTGGTCATGCCTTCGGTGAAAGTGTGGATGTCCCCGATCGACAAGAAGCAGCCGGCCAGGGCCGACATCATCCCGGTGAAGAGGACCACGCCATAGCGCACCGCGGTGACCGACAAGCCTGACTTGTCGACCGCCCGCGGTTGCACGCCAGAGGCGTGGATGGCCAGCCCCAGGGCGGTGTGGCGCAGCACCCAGGCCACCACCAGCAAGGCCAGCACGGCCACGTAGAGCAGCCAGGCTTGTTTGAAAACTTGCTGGCCCCACAAGGGGATGTCGGCCAGGAAAGGTGGCGCCCATTTGTCAAGGCCTGGGATGGACTCGCGCGAACGGCTGCCGAAGATCTCGCGGTAGGCCAGGGTGGTCGCGCCCAAGGCGAGGATGTTGATGCCGATGCCGGTGACGATCTGGTTGGCGCGCAGTGTGATGCTGAGCACCGCTTGCAAGAGCGCCACGGGAATCACGGCGACCATGCCGATCAGCAAACCCAGGCCCGGTGAGCCGGTGGCCCAGGAGCCGACGGCGCCCGCGAAGGCGCCCGTCAACATCATGCCTTCGACACTCATGTTGAGCACGCCGGCGCGTTCGCTGACCAACTCGCCCGTGGCGGACAGCAGCAAGGGCGCGGCCAGGCGCAGGGTGGAGCCGACGAACACCGCGGCCATCTCTTCGGTCATTTCGAACGCTCCTTGCGGTCCATTCGGCGCGCTGCACCAGCCAGCGTGACGATGATGATGCCTTGGATCACCACCACCAACGCGGTCGGCACATTGGCCACCATTTCCATGTTGATGCCACCCGACCTGAGGAAGCCGAACAGCAGGCTGCCGGCAATGACGCCGGTGACAGAGCCGCGTGCCAACAGGCCCACGACCAGGCCGTCGAAGCCGTAGCCGGACGAGAAACCGGCCTTGAGCGAGTACTGCTCGCCTTGCAGCATCACGGCGCCGGCCAGGCCGCCCAAAGCGCCGGCCGTGAACAGGGCGCCGATGACGGAGGCCGAGATGGCGATGCCTGCGCGTTTTGCGGCCTGCGGGTTCAGGCCCACGGCGCGCAGGCGCACGCCCAGCACCGTGTGGTTCAAGACCACGGCCACGACGAGGGCCAGCACCAGTGCCACCGGCAGTCCGAGGTGCAGGGGCACCGAAGCATCGTCCAGCAGCCAGGGCAGCTTGGTCGGTTCGGGGATTTCCAGCGATTCGGGCAAGGTGGTGGCGTTGCTCATGGGTTGCCGGAGCAGGGCGTCCGATTGCACGCAGCCATAGACCATCCACACGGCGATGAAGGACAAGAGCAAGGTGCTGATGACTTCGTTGGTGCCGGCCTTGGCCTTGAGGGCGCCGGCCAGGCCGCCCCACAGTCCGCCCGCGATGCACGCGGCCAAAGCGGGCAGCATGAAGGCCAGGCCATGCGGCAACTGGCCGACCCCACCATACAGGCTGACTGCCGTGGCGACGATGCCACCGATGGCGATCTGGCCTTCACCGCCCACGTTGGTGAGGTTGGCGCGTTGCGCCAGCACGAAGCCCAGCCCCACCAGTGCGAAGACCAGGCTGCGGTTGATGGACGCGGCGCAGGCATAGGGCGAGCCCCAGGCGCCATCGGCAAAGGCCTCGACCGCGTCTTTGACGGGCACGCCCAGGCTGGCGATCAGGGCCAGGCCGATGAGCATGGCGCCTGCGACGGCGGCCAGCGAGATCCACATGGCGGGGCGCGTGATCGTGTCCAGCATGGTTCTGGATGAAGTCATGGTGTCGGTGGTGTTGTTCATGGCGCGTGTCCTGCCATCCAGGCGCCGATGCGGTCGCGTTGTGTTGGGTCGGCCGGGCATTCGCCCATGATCCGGCCGCGGTAGATGACGACCACGCGGTCGGCCACGTTGATGAGCTCATCAAGCTCGGACGAGATCAGCAGCACGCCGACGCCGCGGTCGCAGGCGGCGCGGATGTGGCCATAGACGGCTTCGACCGCGCCCACGTCCAGGCCGCGGGTGGGTTGTGCGGCCATCAAAAAGGACAGCTTGTCATGGGTGAGTTCGCGACCCAGCACCGCCTTCTGCTGGTTGCCGCCGGACAAGCTGCTGAACGCCACGTCGGGACTGGCGGCGCGCACGTCGAAGCGCTTCATGATGTCTTGCGCGGCCTGGCGCATGGCCCGGCGGTCGAGCAGGCCGAAGCGCTTGAAGCGGCTCAGGCGGTCGATGAAAAGGTTCTCGGCCACGCTCATCTCGACCACGCAGCCCACCGCATGGCGGTCTTCCGGGACGATGCCGACACCAGCGGCGGTGATGTCGCGCGGGGCCTTGCCGATGAGTGGCTGGCCTTGCACGAAAAAGCGGCCTTCGCTGGCGGATTGCATGCCCGACAGAACGGACGCCAGTTCGCTTTGGCCATTGCCTTCGACGCCGGCCACGGCCACGATCTCGCCGGGTTCGACGATGAGGGTGAAGTTGTCCAGGCGGGTGACGCCGTCGGCATCGCGCACGGTCAGGCCATCGACCATCAGGGCGGGCTCGGGTTTGGGGGTGCCTTCTTTGTCTTGAAGTCCGGGGGCAGTCTTTTTTGAAGCAACGGCGCCGCCCAGCGAGCCCACGTCGCGCTGGATCATGGCGCGCACCAGGGCATCCAGGTCCTGCGCCGGGTTCTCGGACCGTGCGGCGATGCGGCCACCTCGCAGCACCGTGGCGCGCTTGGCGATCTGCTTGATCTCGGCCAGCTTGTGCGTCACCAGCACCACGCCGCAGCCCTGGTCGGCCACGCGCTGGCACACGTCCAGCAACGACGCGATCTCGTTGGGCAGGAGCACGGCGGTGGGCTCGTCCAGCACCAGCACGCGCGGTTCGCGCATCAGGCACTTGACGATTTCCACACGCTGGCGCTCGCCCACCGACAAGTCCTGGATGCGCGCATGCGGCGACAGGCTCAGGCCATATTGGCGCGACAAGGCATCGACCCGGTCGGCACATTCACGCCTTCGCAAGACGCCCCGCGCCTGGCCCAGCAGCAGGTTGTCGACCACGCTGAGGTCCGGCACCAGGCTGAAGTGCTGGTGCACCATGGCCACGCGCTGCGCCAAGGCATCGGCGGGACCGCTGGGCTTGTACTCGCGGCCGTCCAGCATCATGCGGCCTTCGTCCGGCGGGTAGACGCCGAAGACCAGGTTGCACAAGGTGGACTTGCCCGCGCCGTTCTCGCCCAGCAGGCAGTGGACCTCGCCGGGCGCGATGTCCAGCGAGACATCGGCCAGGGCCTGCAGGTTGCCAAAGCGCTTGCCCATGCCCCTCAGGCTGAGCAGCGGCGTGGGGGCCTCGCGGCCGGGTACTTCTGGGGACAACATCACGTCAGCCTTCCAGCACCTTGATCTTGCCGCTCAAGATGTCCTTCTTGATCTCTTCGATCTTGGCTTTGATCTGCGGCGTGGCGTTGCAGGCCACCATGTCCGACGCCTTGGGGCCCATGGCCAGCCCGAAGGGCTTGTAGCCGGCCTTCCAAGTGCCGCCAAGCATCTCGTTGATCGCGTACTCGACCTGGAAACCCACCCCGGTGATGCTGTAGGCCGGGTAGAGAGGATCGGTGCCGCAGCGGTCGGTGTAGCTGCCGATGATGTGCGTTCCCTTTTCCTTGGCCGCTTGCTCCATGCCGCGCAGGCCCAGGTTCAGGATGTGGTAGTGGACATCGGCGCCTTGCGCGATGGCGGCCAGCGTGGCTTCCTTGGATTTGGCCACGTCGTCGAAGTCACCCGTGTAGTTCTCGACATACTTGATCTTGGGATTGATGTAAGCCGCGCCCTTGCCGAACTCCTTGCCCGCGTTGACGATGGAGGGGATCTCCATGCCGCCCACATAGCTCACCGCGCCGGTCTTGGAGAGCATGGCCGCGGTGGCGCCCGCCACGAAGGCGATCTCGGCCTGCTTGACGTCGTAGCCGGCCACATTGGGCAAGGTGTCGCCCTTGCTGCCGCCCACGATCGAGAACTTCGTCTTGGGGAAGCGCTTGGCCACTTTCATCAAGGCCGCTTGCGTCTGCCCGCCGACACCGATCACCAGCTGGTTCTTGGTGGCCAGGTTGGTCAGGGCCTGTTCCATGTCGGCGTAGTTGATGTTCTCGATCATCTGCACCTTGACCTTGTCGCCGTGCTTCTTTTGCGCGGCGGTCAAGCCATCGTAGCCGGATTCCATCCAGCCCTTGTCGGACTTGGAGCCGGGGATGAGGATGCCGATGCGCGTGGCGTCGGCGGCCCGGGCGGTGGAGGTGAAGACCACGCCGGACAGTGTGGCGGCCAGGACCAGGGCGCCAGCGGAAAAAGCGCGGCGGGGAAGGAGGGTGGACAACATTGGCATTCCTTTCGCTTAGGTGATGGGGTGTCGTTGTAATTAATCAATTACTACATTCGCGCTACCCTCGATTGCAATATCAATGCCACAGACCTTGCTTGCCCTTGCTGCCCCAGCCAAACCCAGTGTTCATGCGCCTTGCCGCGCAGGCAGGGGTGTGGTTTTGCTGCACGAAGGCCTTGGTGCAAACCGGTGCATGGCGCCCCGGTTTGAGGCAAGAGGCACCGAGGTTGGGCGGTCGGCAGGCCCATTCACCACCCGATTGACTGGAGAGAATTCACATGAGCACTGACGAAACCTTTGGCGCCTTGGGCGTGTCCGCGAACTACCACTGGCGGGCCACGCCTGGCGAGGTCGACATGGCCATGCCGGCGCCCACGCCCATCCCTTTGCGCCTGAAGGCCGAGCCCCAAAACGTGGTGCTGGACCTGAAGCGCACGGCCATCGTCATCATTGACATGCAGAACGACTTCTGCGCGCCCGGCGGCTGGGTCGACTGCATCGGCGCTGATTACCGCAGCGACCGCGCGCCCATCGCCCCTTTGCAGAAGCTCTTGCCGGCTTTGCGAGATGCCAATGTGCCCGTGATCTGGGTGAACTGGGGCAATCGCGCCGACCTCGCCAACATGCCACCCAACCAGATCCACCTGTACAGGCCCAAAGGCGAAGGCCTCGGCCTGGGCGACCCTTTGCCGGGCAGCGGCGCGCCCGTGCTGCAGAAGGACTCGTGGGCCGCCGCCGTGGTCGATGAACTGGCCCCATTGCCTGGGGATTTGATGGTGGACAAGCACCGCATCAGCGGTTTCTGGGACACGCCCCTCGACAGCATCCTGCGCAACCTGGGCACCAAGTCCATCCTCTTCGCGGGCGTGAACACCGACCAGTGCGTGCTGCACTCTTTGACCGACGCCAACTTTCTTGGCTATGGCTGCGTGCTGCTGGAGGACTGCTGCGCCACCAGTTCGCCCGCCTTTTGCACCGAGGCCACGATCTGGAACGTCAAGAAGTGCTTCGGCTTCGTCAGCGATTCGCAGCGGGTGCTCGACGCGCTGGCGGCGCAAGGTTGAGGCCATGGCGCTGGATGCCGATGAGATGGACGACCACGGCGCCTTCGTGCCGGGTTCACGGGCGACTTGCCCACCTTCAGGCCGGGGCCTGCTGAGTGGTTTGCGCTTCGCGGTCAAGGACCTGATCGACGTGGCCGGTGTGGTCACGACCGGTGGCAACCCGGATTGGGCCGCCACCCATGGCCCGGCGCCGCGTGACGCGCCTGTGGTGTCTGCCTTGCTGAACGCGGGCGCCGAATTGGTGGGCAAAACGGTGACCGACGAATTGGCTTTCAGCCTGGAGGGTGAGAACGCCTTCCACGGCACGCCGCGCAACCCCCATGCGGCCGACCGCTTGCCGGGTGGTTCGTCCAGTGGCTCGGCCGTGGCGGTGGCCGCAGGACTGGTGGACTTCGCGCTGGGCACCGACACAGGCGGCTCGGTGCGCGTGCCAGCGTCGTTCTGCGGTGTGTTCGGCTTCAGGCCCACGCATGGCCGCGTGTCACTGGAAGGCGTGCTGCCTTTCGCGCCCAGCTATGACACGGTGGGTTGGTTCGCGCGCAATGGCGCCATGCTGCAAAAGGTGGGGCAGGTGTTGCTGGGCAGCGGCATTGCAAACGCTGAACAAGCCCGCTGGCATTTGCACTTGGTGCAGGATGCCTTTGACATGGCCGATGCTGGTTGCAGCGCGGCGCTGATGCCCTTGGCAAAAGCGCTGGGTGCTCAAGACACGGTGCAGGTTTTCAAAGGCGCGGCCCGCGATTGGTTGACCGCCTACCAAGTCCTGCAAGGCGATGAGATCCGGCAAAACCTTGGAGCGTGGATCGCGCAGCATCGACCCACCTTCGGCCCCTCCATCCATCCACGCTTCGACAGCATTGCGCACCTCGACCCGCAGGACGTGAAGCGCTGGCAAGCCTGGCGCCACCAACAAACACAAAGCCTGTGCAGCGCATTGGCGGCTGCTGGCGATGCCGATGGCGTACTGCACGCCTTGGTGCTGCCCACCACGCCGGGCGTGGCTCTGCGCAAGGACACGCCGCCCGAAGACATCGGCCGCTTCTACGGCACCGCTTTGGCGCTCAATGCCTTGGCTGGCCACACCGGCCTGCCTCAAGTCACCTTGCCCATGGGTCAACATGGTGGCTTGCCCTTGGGGCTGTCCATCATCGGCCCGCCCCACAGCGATGAAGCCCTGCTGGCCCTGGCCGCCAATTTGCCAGCCTCGTTCAACACCACTTGCTGACAAACCACCCATGTCCCCCTCCAAATCCAAAGCTGAGATCGAAGAAGCCCCTGCCAAACGCGCCAAGCGCGACCCGGCCAAGACCCGCGCCAGCATCCTGAAAGCCGCGGTGGCCGAGTTCGCCGCCAAGGGCTACAGCGGTGCGCGCACCGACCAGATCGCCAAGCGTGCCAAGTCGAACATCCGCATGCTGTACCACTACTTCGGCGGCAAGGACGCCTTGTATGTCTGCGTGCTGGAAGAGGTGCTGGCCAAGCTGCGCGCTGAAGAGCTTCAACTTGACTTCACGGACACCGAACCGCTGGAAGGCGTGCTGCAGATGTTCGATTTCATCGACCACCACTTCGCCAAGCACCCCGAGCTGCGCAATCTGCTGGCTTTCGAGAACTTGAACCGAGCCCTGCACCTGAAGCGCTCCGCCCGCATCCCCGAGATGGCCACGCCCGTGCTGGGCCTGCTCGGCAAGCTGGTCCAGCGAGGCGAGGCCGATGGCGTGTTCAGGCCCGGGGTGGATCCGCTGCAGCTCTACATCACCATGGTCAGCCTGGCCTACTACAGCAAGTCGCACGGCTACACGCTGTCGCGCATCTTCGAGACGGATCTGCTCTCGCCCGCCTGGCAGCAACGCCAGCACGCACACACCCGCCAGTTGCTGACCGCCTTCCTGACCGCGTCCACGGTCAAGGCCCCAAGCTCAAATGCCACCAGAAAGACCAAGCCATGAGGGACTTCTCACTGCCCGGCCGCTCGCCGGTCTACGCCACGCAAGCCGCCGTGGCCACCTCGCACCACCTGGCCTCGCAGACGGCACTTGAGGTGCTCAAGTCTGGCGGCAATGCGGTGGACGCGGCCATCGCCGCCGTGGCGCTGCTGGGCTTGCTCGAGCCCCAGATGACTGGTGTTGGCGGCGATTGCTTCGCGCTCTACCTGCCCGCTGGCGCCAGCCAGCCCATCGCCTTGAACGGCTCCGGTCGCGCACCCCAAGCCGCGCACGCCGACTGGTACCACCAGCGGGGCATTGACCGCATCGATCCCTACAGCGCCCATTCGGTGACCATGCCTGGCGCAGTGGCCGCCTGGTGCCGCCTGCTGGAAGACCATGGCACGCGCGGCATCGGCGAACTGCTGCAGCCCGCCATCCGGTACGCCGAACAAGGCGTGCCCGTCGCTCCTCGCGTGGCCTTCGACTGGGCGCGCGATGCCCACCTCATCAAGGACCCGGTCAGCGCTGAGCTCTTCCTGGACCAGGGCAGGGCGCCCACCGCTGGCACCGTGCACCGCCAACCCCGCATGGCCGACACCTTGCGTGCCATCGCTTCCCAAGGCGCCAAAGGTTTCTACGAAGGCTGGGTCGCGCAGGACATGGTCGATACCCTGCGAGGCTTGGGCGGCTTGCACACGTTGGAAGACTTCGCCACCACGCAGCCTTGCGACGTCACGCCGATCCGCACCTGCTACCGTGGCCACGACGTCTACGAGTGCCCCCCCAACGGCCAAGGCCTGGGCGTGCTGATGATGCTCAACGTGTTGAGTGGCTTCGACCTGTCGGAACACGCCGGCATGGCCGAGGCCGACCGCATCCACCTGCTGGCCGAGGTCAGCAAGTTGGCCTATGCCCACCGCGACGCCTTGTTCGCCGACACCGACCACGCACACGTGCCGGTCGAGCACCTGCTGTCCGAAGCCTGGGCGCGGCGCCAGCGCAAGGCCATCCGGCTGGATGCTTGCCACACGCCGTCCATCTGGCCAGGCCCTTGGCCTGAAGCCGCCGAGCACAAGGACACGGTCTACCTGTGCGTGGTGGACCGCGATGGCAACGCCATCTCGCTGATCAACTCCATTTTTCATCCCTTTGGCAGCACGCTGACCGCCCCCAAAAGCGGCGTGCTGTTGCAGAACCGTGGCGCGGGCTTCAGCCTGCAAGCGGACCACCCCAATCTGATCGCTCCGGGCAAGCGGCCCTTGCACACCATCATCCCTGGCCTGTTGATGAAAGATGGCCAACTGGCCGCGCCCTTTGGTGTGATGGGCGGGCAGTACCAAGCCAGCGGCCATGTGGCCTTGCTGTCCAACCTGCTGGACCGCGGCATGAACCCGCAAGCCGCGCTGGACGCGCCGCGCAGCTTCTCATTCGGAGGCGAGCTGGATCTGGAGTCAGGCTACGCGCCCAGCGTGGATGCCGAGATGGCCTTGCGCGGCCACCGGGTCGTGCGCTTGAAGCAGCCCATCGGCGGCGGCCAACTCATCTGGCGCGACAAGGCGAAGGGCGTGCTGGTGGCGGGCTCCGACCCGCGCAAGGACGGCTGCGCGCTGGGTTACTGAGGCGAGGATGCGGTGGGCGCCTGGGCGGCGGCCGCTGCACCCAGCTCGCGCTCAACCCGTGCAGCGTATTTGCGCGCCATCAGCGAACACACGAAGAGCTGAAGCTGGTGGTAGAACATGATCGGCAGCACCAACACACCGAGCGCCGGATCCCCGCCGAACAGCAGCCGTGCCATCGGCACACCCGAGGCCAGCGTCTTCTTCGATCCGCAGAACACGGCCACGATCTCGTCCTCGACCGGGAAGCCCATGGCCTTGGCCACGCGCTTGGTGAACCACAGCATGGGGAAGAGGAACGAGGCCGCGCCGACCAGCGTGATGGCGATCAGGCTCAAGCCATGTTTGGTCCACAGGCCATCGGCCACCGAGTCGCTGAACGAGCACCACACCAGCAGCAGGATCACACCCTTGTCCACCAGCGTGGTCTTGGGCTTGATGCTTTTGAAGAAATTGCCCAGCCAAGGGCGCAGCAACTGGCCCAGCACGAAGGGCAGCAAAAGCATGCGCGCCACCTTCAGCATGGTGTCGCCCAGGTCCATGCCCTGGCCGGTGCCGCCATGACTGCCAAACACCAGGCTGGCCAGCAGTGGCGTCAGGAACACGCCCAGCAAGGTCGACAAGGTGGCGTTCAGGATGGCGGCCGCCACGTTGCCCCGCGCCAGCCCCGTCATCGTGACCGATGAGGACACCGTGGAGGGCAGCACCGCCAGGTAGAAAAAGCCAAGGAGCAGGTCGTGCGGGATGTAGGGGCCGAGGCCCAGGCTCAGCAGCCACCACCACAGGGGGAAGGCCACGAAGGTGCACACCTGCACCACCAGGTGCAGGCGCCAGCGCGAGGCGCCTTGCTTGAGGCTGTCGGTCGACAGGCCCATGCCGTGCAGGAAGAACACGGTGAAAATGCCGACGTTGCCCACCTGGTCCAGGTGCAGCGTGCCCCCGGTCTTGCCTAGGTGGGGCACCAGCGAGGCCAGCAACACGGCGGCGATCATGCCGACGAGGAAGCCGTCGACGGCGCCGCTTTGCATTTTGGGGTGGCGTAGCATCATCATGGTCAGGTCAACACGCAAGAAACAAACAGCAAGGACGCAAGGTTAGTGCCTTCTGCCTTGAACCCATGCACCGGATGAGACAGACCGTGCCGCCAAGCAGACAAGCGACCCCCACCACCATCGAGCCCGGACCCTTGCCCCGGGGCGCGCCACCACGCGTCGAGCGGGCCACGCCCCGCATGGCGGAACTGCCCCGGCCGGTGATGGGGCGGGTCGAATCCTTGCCGGCTGGCTCCTGGGCACGGGCGCACGTGCATCCCTGGGCGCAGTTGTCCTACGCGGTGGAAGGCGTGTTGCTGGTGCGCACCGCCACCGGCAGCTACCTGGCCCCGCCCGAGCGCGCCGTGTGGGTGCCCGCCGGCCTGGAACACGAAGTGACGACCACCGCGCGGGCCGAGATGCGCAGCCTGTACGTGCAGCCCTCGGCCGCGCAAATCGGCGATGCCGCCACCCCCCGCATCTTTCAGATCACCCCACTGGTGCGCGAACTCATCATCGCGACCTGCGCCCTGCCCGTGAACTACGAGGAGGCGGGCAGCGCGGGCCGCCTGGTGGCCGTGCTGCTGGACCAGTTGGCCACGCTGACGCCGGTGGCCCTGGATTTGCCCTGGCCTTCGGACGCCCGCCTGCTGCGCGTGAGCCTGGCCCTGCAGGCCGACCCGTCCGACCAGCGCACCTTGGCCGAATGGGGCAAGGAAGTGGGCCTGAGCGAACGGTCTTTGGCGCGCCTGTACCGCGAGCAAACCGGCTTGTCGCTGGGCGACTGGCGTCGTCGCCTTCGACTGTTGTTGTCGCTCACGCCGCTGGCGGCGGGCGAGAAGGTGTCCAGCGTGGCGCGCGACAGCGGCTACAGCGCCGTGTCTGCTTTCATCGCGGCCTTCAGCCAGGAATTCGGGCAGACGCCCACCCAGATGTTCAACCGGTGAAAGATCTCTTCATGAATGCCATCCAGACCGGCGAGCTGCCCCCATTGGCCTTGCTGCGCCATTACCAGGTTCAACGTGCGTTCACCGACTGCTATTTTGTCGATGTGCCCGGCGTCGTCGGCCACGCCCGTTTCGTCGAAGCCTTCTACACCACGCCGGTCTTCAAGGTCGAGCGCTTCATCTTGCGCTGGCTGGCCCGCAAGCCTTCGTCCGATCAACAAGCCCGCGAATTGGCCACCGGCGCCCGCGACCGTTTTGCGGCCTGGACGGTGGAGGCGCGCGCCGCCGACCAGTTGCTGATGCGTGACTTCATGGGCCGAACGCGTTCCTGGTTGATGTGCGCGGAGTCGCCCCAGGCCGGGCCCACGCGCACGCGGCTGTACTTCGGGTCGGCCGTGGTGCCTCACCATGCCAGCGCCTCCGGGCAGGGGCGCCTCAACGGATTGTTCCGCGCGCTCATGGGTTTCCACAGGCTGTACTCCAGGGTGCTGTTGCGCGCGGCCGTGTCAAGATTGCAGGCCAATCCGCCCATTTCAGGAGAGCCCACATGACCACCTACCAAGGAAGCTGCCACTGCGGCCGCGTGAAGTTCGAAGCCGAAGGCGAGATCAAGTCCGCCCTGTCCTGCAACTGTTCCATTTGCCAGCGCAAGGGATCCCTGTTGTGGTTCGTGCCGCGCGCTTCGCTGCGCTTGCTCACGCCCGAAGAGCACCTCAGCACTTACGTGTTCAACAAGCACGTCATCCAGCACCACTTCTGCGCCAACTGCGGTATCCACCCTTATGGCGAAGCGCCAGCGCCTTCAGGCGAGGCCACCGCGGCCATCAACCTCCGCTGCATCGAAGGCATTGACCTGGCGGCCATTCCCGTCACCCACTACGACGGCCGGTCTAAGTGAAGGCGATGGGCCATCGTCACTGAGCACGCTGCAGTGGTGCTCAGGGCTTGCGCCAGACGCTGGCCAGCCAGGGTTGCTGCTCGCGCGGCAGTCCTTCGGGGCGGTAGTAATGCGTCAGCTCGGTGAAGCCGGCAGCCAGCAGGTGCCCGCGCCAGGCGGGGAGGTCGTGGTAAGCACCATAGCGGCCACCGCTCCAGCCCTCCTGGCCCTGGCCGCGCGGGTTGGAGCTGAACAGCACGCCGCCGGATTTGAGCGTGGCGTGCAGCTGCCGAAGCACGCGGGGCAGTTCCTGGCCGGGCACGTGGAAGAGCGAGGCATTGGCGAACACACCGTCGAAGTGCTGGGGCGGCAGGTCGAGCGCCAGAAAGCTTTGGTGCCAGACCTCGCAGCCGCTGTGGGCATGGGCCATGTGGGCGAAGCGCTCGGCGCCTTCCAGGCCGACGGGATGGTGGCCCAGTTCGGCGAAGGTCTTGAGGTCGCGTCCGGGGCCGCAGCCGAAGTCGAGGATGGTGAAAGGCGCGGGGGCCTCGATGTGGGCGAGGAGTGCGTCGATGTTCTGGCGGACGTCGTGGTCCCGGGTGCCCTGCCAAAATTGTTCGGCCTGCTGGTTGTAGTGGTCCAGCGTGGACATGGCGATGTGGGTGAGGTCGTCGGGGTTCAGAGGCATGGTGGTGGGATGATGGCAGAACCTGTCATTTTTTGAGCCGGTCAAAACACCATGAGCACCAACCCATTCACCCCGCCGACCGCAGAGGTTTCCGATGTCCAGATCCCTGGAGAGACCCGGTACGTTGGTTTCTGGCCACGGGTCGGTGCCGCCCTGATCGACACCTTCTTCCTCATCCTGGTCACCTTTCCGCTGTTGATCGCCATCTATGGCTGGACCTATTTCCACGAGGATTCGAAGCATGGTTTGTACGCGGGCCCGGCCGATGCCCTCATCAACTGGATTCTGCCCGCCTTGATCTCCATCGGATTCTGGCTGACCAAGCAGGCCACGCCCGGAAAGATGATCGTCTCGGCGAAAGTCGTCGATGCCAAGACCGGCGGGAAACTGTCGGTGGGTCAATCGATTGGCCGCTACCTGGGCTACTTCGTTTCGATGCTTCCACTCGGGCTGGGTATTTTTTGGGTGGCTTTTGACAAGCGTAAGCAGGGCTGGCACGACAAACTGGCCGGAACCGTCGTCGTTCGGCGCTAAAAAGCTGGCCAAAGAAGGCTTGATCAGGCCTGGTCGAGCGCCAGTTCGCGCGCCAGGTGCCCGTACACGGTCGAGACCCTTCGCAGGTGTCTCGATTCGGTGTGGGTGAGCAGCCACAGCTCGGTGCGGCAATCTTCCAGTTCTTCCGTGACCTGAACCAGTTCCTGCCGCCCCTGCGCCAGGAACAAAGGCAGGATGCCCACGCCCATGTTCAGGGACACCAGTTCCATCACCGTGAGGATGCTGGTGACCCGGTAGGTGGGGGCCACCTTTGGCAGGCAGCGCTTGCGCCACAGCACCGACGGGTGTTCGGGCAGGACATCGTCCACCGCGATCCAGGGGGCCTGGCTGGCTTTGACCTGGTCGAGGCTGCGCCAGGCGCTTTGGCGGGCCGCGAAGAGCGCCAGCTTGAGCACACCCACCTGCTTGCCCACCAGGTGGGGTGGCGGCCGTTTGGTGGCGCGCACGGCGATGTCGGTGTCGCGGCGGGTGAGGTTGGCCAGTTCATGGCCCGCGTGCAGCTCGAAGCTCAGGCGGGGATGCAGTTGTCGGAGCGGCTTCAAGGCCGGCGCCAGCAGGCCGTGCAGGAGACTGTCGGTGGTGGTGATGCGCACGGTGCCCGACACGTCTTCCGGTTGCAGTTGCGCCGCCGAGCGCGCTGATTCAAGTTCAACCTCGACCTGTTCGGCATGGCGAGCCAGGGCCTGCGCCAGCTCGAGCGGCTGGTAGCCCATGCGTGAGCGCTCGAACAGGCGCTGTCCCAGACCGCGCTCGATGCGCTGGATCGCGCGGAACACCGTGGAGGCATCCACCGCCAAGCGCTCACCCGCGTCTTGAAGGGTGCCCCCGCGCACCAGCGCCAGCACGAGTTCAAGGTCGGCCGCGCTGAGCTTGTATTGCGTTTGTGCATTCATGTTTTGCCACATTGCCAATATTCATTGCATTGTGGAAATCATAAGATGGCGCCATGACTTCACCAAACATCTTCACCCTCATCAGCCATCCCTTGTGCCCGTATGTGCAGCGCGCGGCCATCGTGCTGCTGGAAAAAGGCGTGCCCTTTGAACGCAAGGACATCGACCTGGCGAACAAGCCGGATTGGTTCTTGACATTGTCGCCATTGGGCAAGACGCCAGTGCTGCTGGTGGGCGATCAAGCGATCTTCGAGTCGGCCGTGATCTGCGAATACCTGGACGAGACCTTGCCGCCACGCCTGCATCCCGAAGAGGCGCTGAAGCGTGCGCAGCACCGGGCCTGGATGGAGTTCGGCTCGGCGACCCTCGCCACCATCTGGGCGTTCTACACGGCGCAAGACGAAGCGATCTTGCAAGCCAAGGCGGCCGAACTGCGCGCCAAGTTCAAGCTGGTGGAGGCCGCCCTGGGCGATGGGCCTTACTTTGCGGGCCCCGAGTTTTCCATCGTCGACGCGGTGTTCGGACCGGTGTTCCGCTACTTTGACGTGTTCGATCGACTGGGGGATTTCGCGGTCTTTGAGCAGACGCCGAAGGTGAAGGCCTGGCGTCAGCAGTTGAGGAGCAGGGCCTCGGTGCAAAAGGCGGTCAGGGCCGACTATGCAGACTTGCTGGAGGCATTCTTGCTGAAACAAAAGTCGGCTTTGTCTTGGCGCATCACATCGGGCTCCGCCTGACTTGGCTCAGCGGTTCACCTCTGCCATGTGCCGGCAGATTGGCCGACGATGTAAGGGTGCAGCGCGATGCCCATGACCAGTGGTTGTTGGCGCGAAATCCTCGGCATTCGGCGAGCAGATCCGGCGTGTGGCGGCTTTCAGAAATCCAGGGTGACAGCCAGCCGGTGGGCGCAACACCGTTGCGCTCGCGCATGAGTCGGGCGCAGTCGTTCAACAAGGCGCGCTCGTCGTGTGCGCCAATCAGTTCATCGCCCCGGTCCACGCAAGCCTGGACCAGTTACGGGCAGTGATCGTACAAGGCCATGTTGATCAGGGTGCCGCTGGGCAGGCCGAGTTGGTCGAACATTTCAAGACAGCGCCAGGCGCCAACGCGGTTGCCGTATCGAAGTGGTGCGCGTCCTCGGCTTATAGTCCCTCCGTCCTCCCTTGCCCCCGTCATCATGCCCAGCACGCTCGCCACGCCAGCCCCTTTGTCCAGCACCAAAAGCAGGGCGGTGAAAGTGGGCGCCGGCCTGTTGGTCTTCGCGGTCATCTGGACGGTGTTGCTGGGTTGGTGGTTGCCCCGGTGGGCCCGTGGTCAGGTGGAATCGGTCGCCACGCAAACCTTGGGCACGCCGGTGACGCTGGCTGAACTGACGGTGCAGCCCTGGACGCTCACCGTGGGCTTGAAGGGCCTGAAGGTAGGCCCGCCCAAGTCCGAATTGCTGCACCTGCCCGAAGCGCAAATTCAGTTGTCGCTCGAATCGCTCTGGCGCCTGACGCCGGTGGTGCGGCGCGTGACCCTGGAGAAGCCCGAGCTGTGGATTGAGCGCCAATCCGCCGAGCGCTTCAACTTCAGCGACATCGCCAAGCGCCTGCAATCGCCGCCGTCGCCAACGCCCAAAGATCCCGCGCGCTTCGCGGTCTACAACATCCGCGTCAACCACGGCCTGGTGCGTTACTCGGACCGCGTGCTGCAGCAAGAGCACCGCGTCGAGGCCTTGAACATCGGTGTGCCTTTCGTCTCCAACCTGCCCAGCTTCGTCAGCGTGGACGTGCAGCCCCTGCTGGAAGCCCGGGTCGATGGCAGCGCCTTGCGCGTCAGCGGCCGCACCTTGCCCTTCACCGAAGGTTTGCGTTCCACGGTCGACCTGAACTGGCGCGACGTTGACCTGGCCCAGTGGATGCGGGCCGCCAAACCCTTCATGCCGCCCGATGTGTCGCTCGAACTGGCCAAGGGCCGGCTCGACACCCACCTGACGGTGAGCTTCGAAGAACGCAAGCCGCCGGCTGTGCCTAGCCTGGAGATCAAGGGGGGGCTCAAGGTGTCTGGCCTCGACGTGGGTTGGCCGGCCGGTGGCGTGCACGGACGTTGGGCGGCGCTGGAGGTGGAGGGCATCGATGCCTCGCCGCTGGTGCGCAAGGTCGCGGTGGCCAGCGTGGCGCTGTTGGGCCTGGAGGTCGATGCCAAGGACCGCCCGCTGGCGGCCAAACCCGCGGTGGCTTCACCTGCCGAGGCCTCCAAACAAGAGACGCCTTGGTCCTGGTCCATCGGCAAGGTGCGCGTGGCCGCCACCAGCATCCAGGCCGAAGCGCCCGGCGGCGCAGCCTTGCCCAAGCTGGGCCCCGTCACACTGAGTGTCGATGGCCTGAACGCCAATGCCAAAGCCGCGCCCGCGGCCTTGAGCTTGGCGGCCACCGATGCCCACGGCGGGCAGATCAAGGTCAGCGGCGTGGTCACGCCCATGCTGCCGCAGGCCACCTTGAACGTGTCGGCCAGCAAGCTGCAGCCGGCGCCCTGGTTGGCCGCGCTGGGCAAGGCGGTGCCTTTGCCCTTGCAGGTGCTGGCCGGCGAACTGGCCTTGAACACCAACCTGAGCTACGGCAACGACAAGCTGTCTTTGTCCAAAGGCCAACTGCAATTGACCGGGCTGAAGACCAAGACCCTCCAAGCCAAGCTGGCCGACCATGTGAATCTGGCGGGGCTGGACGTGCAAGGCCTGGAGGCGCAAGTCGGCCTGGCACCCACTGCCATGGGCTTGCAATCGCTGGCCTTGGCATCGGTCACGCTGGACCAATTGGACGCGCAAGCCACGCGTGATGCAGAAGGCCGTTGGGGCATGCAGCCCAAACCGATCCCGTCCAATGCCAACACGGCCAAGCAAGAACCGCAAGCCAAGCCCGAAAACATGCCCGCCATCAAGGTGGGCGAAGTGCGATGCAAGGCCTGCAAGGTGCTGGTCGATGACCAGACCGTGTCGCCCGCTGCCCGCTTGTCCCTCCACCAGGCCGAACTGGGCCTGAAGAACCTGTCCAGCGACCTGGGCCAGGTCATGGGTTTTGACCTGAGCGGCCTGGGCCAAAGCAATGGCCGCCTCAAGCTCAGCGGTGAGGTGCGGGTGCAGCCCCTGATGGTGCGCTCGCAACTGGCCATCGCCAACCTGGACCTGCGTGGCGTGCAGCCCTATGTGGCGCCCTATCTGAACGTGGCCCTGGTGTCGGCCAAGGCCAGCATGAACGGCAAGCTGGAGGTGGCCGCGGCCACGGGCCAAGGCGCTGGGCAAGACACGCAAGCCGTGAATGCACGCTACCAGGGGCGCTTGGCCCTGAGCGACCTCCGCACGCAGGACAGCGTCAACCAGGCCGACTTCCTGCGCTGGCGCGCCCTGTCCCTCGATGGCTTGGACGTGAACTGGAAGGCCGGCGCCCTCAACGCCGACCTGGGCCGGATCGCGCTCGATGATTTCTATGGCCGGCTCATCATCAACCCCAATGGCAAGCTCAACCTGAGCGAGTTGGTCAAGCACGAAGCCGGGGCCGAGTCCAGATCACTGACCACGCCGCAAGACACCACGCAGCCAGCCCCCCGGGCGGCCGCCCCAGTGGCAGCGGCGGCCATGCCCGCATCGGCTGCCAGTGCGGTGGCCTCATCACCGGCCCTGGCCGGGATGAACCTGCGTTGGCAAGGCATCAAGCTGAGCAAAGGCCGGATCGATTTCACCGACAATTTCATCAAGCCCAACTACTCGGCCCGGCTCACGCAGGTCGAGGGCGATGTGTCGGCCGTGGCCTCCAGCAAACCCGAGCCCGCGACGGTCAAGATCTCGGGCAACGTGGACGACAGCGCCCCCTTGCTCATCACGGGCCAACTGCACCCGCTCGGTCCGCGCCTGTACACCGACATCCAGGGCTCGGCCAAGGGCATCGAGCTGACGCGCCTGACGCCTTACGCAGGCCGCTACGCCGGCTACGCGATCGAGAAAGGCACGCTGTCGGTCACCGTGCATTACAAGGTCGACAACGGCAAGCTCGAAGCGCAAAACCAGATCTTCCTGGACCAGCTCACTTTCGGCGACAAGGTGGACAGCCCCGATGCCACCAGCCTGCCGGTGCAGTTCGCGGTGTCCTTGCTGAAAAACAACCGGGGCGAGATCGACGTCAGCCTGCCGGTGTCGGGCTCACTCGACGATCCGGAGTTTTCGGTCGGTGGCATCGTGTGGCGCGTCATCGTCAACCTGGTGACCAAGGCCGTGACGGCGCCTTTCTCACTGTTGGCGGGAGGTGGGCAGGATGAACTGGGATTCGTGCCCTTCGCGCCGGGCGACGACGACCTCAGCGACGCGGCCCGCCAGCGCCTGGACACGCTGGTCTCCAAACTCAAGGACCGGCCCCAGGTCAAGCTGGAAGCCACGGGGCGTGCCGACCCAGCCTTGGACGAAGAAGGCCTGCGCCAGCGCCACGTGCTGCGCCTGATGCGCCAAGCCAAGGCCAAGGCGACCGAGCAGTCCTTCGCGTCCACCGTCATCTCACCGGAGGAGCGCGACCAATGGCTGAGCGCCGCCTACCAATCGGCCGACATCAAGAAGCCCCGCAACCTGGTGGGCCTGGCCAAGACCTTGCCGCCTGCCGAGATGGAGGCCTTGCTCAAGGCTTCCGCACCGGTGGACGCCGCTGGCCTGCTGACCCTGGCCAACCGGCGTGGCGACCGGGTCAAGGCCTACCTGGTTTCCAAGCTCTCGCCCGAGCGGGTGTTGCTGACGGCTTCCAAGGTGAGCACCGACCAGTTGCCAGACGACAAGGGCCCGACCACGCGGGTGCAGTTCGCCCTGAAGTGACCTGAAAGCTCAGCGCTTCTTGGCGCTGGTCGTTTTCAGGCGCTTCTTGATCCCGTTGTCGAACTCCTGCTGAAGCACCACCGGGAAGGCCGCGGTGATCGAACCCACGGCCAGCGGCCGCAAGCGCTCGAACACGGCGTGCAATTGCGCGATCTGCTTGGCATCGATGGCGGCCGAGGGCGTTGTCGCATCGGCGGGCGTGTCCTTGGTCATCCGCTGGATGAGGTCCAGGAACAACTGCTCGACATAGATCTTGGCGATCGCCCGCGTGTGCCGGATCAACTCGTCCTGCAGGTCGAGCACCGTGTCAAGCGACACGCCCAGTTCCGCCAATTGGACGCCGATGCGTTCCAGGGAAGGGCTGAGCATCTCCACCTCGTCGCCTTCGATGGGGCGGTACAGGCCATTCTTCGCCAGGCGTGCCTTTTGTTCCGGGCTGGCCGTGGCGCCCCAATGGGCGGCCATGTCGTTCATGGCCTTGCGTTGCGCGGGTTCGACCGTGAAAAAACTCTTGGAAAACAAATGCGTGACCAGCGAGTACTCGGACCACGCGCCGTCCGGCGTGTTGGCCAGCATGTCGCCAATGGCCTCCAGGCCAAAGCCTTGCTGCCGAAGGTCGCGGATCAGTTCCAGCTTGCCCAGGTGCTCCTGCCCGTACAAGCCCAGCCGACCTTGCAGGCGGGGAGGGGGCAGCAAGCCGGCCGTCTGGTATGCCCGGATGTTGCGGACGCTCACGCCGGTCTGGTTGGCCAGGTCCTCCACCGTCATGTCCGTGGACTCGGTGGGGCGGCGGCGGGACCGTGAATTTTGGGCAGTGGGAGCGCGCATTGCTGGGTAACGGGATTCGGTAAACAGGATGATACCTATGCAATGTTGCATTGACGATGTAACATACTGGATGTCGTATTTGTGCGGCAGTTCGTGTCTTTCCCTCGAGGGTTCGTGAATGAAGGCAGTTGGTTCGGTAGCGTTGGCCTTGGGCCTGTGGGTGGCGTCAGCGCTGCCATCTCTGGCGGTGGCCGCCCAGGTCGTGGGTGGCGTCACCTTCGATGACCGCTGCGAGGTGGCGGGCAAATCGCTGGTGCTCAATGGCGCCGGTCTGCGCACGAAGCTCATCATCAAGGTCTACGCGGTGGGGCTTTATTTGCCCGGGCGTGAGCAGAATCCTGGCGCCGTGCTGGCCCAACAGGGGCCCAAGAGCGTGCACATCACCATGTTGCGCGACGTGCGTGGCAGTGACCTGTCCGAGGCCCTGGTGAAGGGCATGGTGGCCAACCTCAGTCCGAAAGAACTGATGGCCATGCAGTCGCGCCTCGACGATCTGCACACGGCGCTGATGTCGGCGGGCGATGCCAAGAAGGGCGATGTGATCCAGCTGGATTACTTGCCGGGGACCGGTGCGCACCTCACCTTGGCGGGCAAGCCCTTGAGCAAGGACATCCCCGGTGAAGATTTCTACCAGGGCTTGCTGAAGATCTGGATTGGCGAGAAGGTGTCCGACAAGGGCCTCAAGTCGGAGCTGCTGGGGCAGGCCCGCTGAAGCTCAGCACTTGATGCCCATGTGCAGGGCGACCACGCCGCCCGTCATGTTGTGCACATCCACGTGGCCAAAGCCCGCGGTCTTCATCAGGCCCTTGAGCGTGGCCTGGTCGGGGTGCATGCGGATCGATTCGGCCAGGTACTTGTAGCTGGCCGCATCACCGGCCACCAACTGGCCCAGCTTGGGCAGCACGTTGAAAGAATACCAGTCGTAGGCTTTTTCCAGCGGCTTGGCCACCTTCGAGAACTCCAGCACCAGCAGGCGGCCGCCCGGCTTGAGCACGCGGCACATTTCGGCCAGGGCCAGGTCCTTGTGGGTCATGTTGCGCAGGCCGAAGGCCACGCTCACGATGTCGAAGGTGCCGGTGGGAAAGGGCAGTTTCTCGGCATCGCAGATGGTGGTGGGCAGCACCACGCCTTCGTTGTGCAAGCGGTCACGGCCGGTGCTGAGCATGGCCTCGTTGATGTCGGTGTGCACCACGGTGCCGGCCGGGCCCACGCGCTTGGCGAAGGCCTGGGCCAAATCGCCCGTGCCGCCCGCGATGTCCAGCACCTTGTGGCCCTCTTTGGCGCCACTGGCGGCGATGGTGTACGCCTTCCACAAACGGTGCAGGCCCATCGACATCAGGTCGTTCATGACGTCGTACTTGTTGGCCACCGAATCGAAGACGCCGCGCACGCGCGTGGCCTTTTGTGATTCGTCAACCGTCTCGAAACCGAAGTGTGTGGAACTCATGGGTGGGATCTTACCAAGCTGCGGGCGCAGGCGGCGGCGCTGGCCCACGCCCACTGGAAGTTGTAGCCACCCAGCCAGCCGGTCACGTCCACCACTTCGCCGATGAAATGCAAGCCCGGCACCTTCTTGCTTTCCATGGTTTGCGAGCTGAGCTCCTGCGTGCTCACGCCGCCGGCCGTGACTTCGGCCTTGGCATAGCCCTCGGTGCCCTTGGGGGTGATGGACCAGGCATTGGCGGATTGGCCCAGGGCTTCCAGGTCGCGGTCTTTCACCTCGGCCAGGGGCGCGTCGGCGCGCAAGGCGGGTGTTTGCAAGGCCGCCTGCGCCAGCCAGGTCTGGGCCAGGCGCTGGGGCACGCCTTCGGGCAGGACCTGCGCCCAGGCGGACGACAGCTGTTTGCGCGAGCCCGTCTTGGCCTGCTTCAAGGCCTCGGCCAGGCTGCCTTGCGGTGCGATGTCGATGGTCAGGGCCTGGCCAGGGCGCCAGTGGCTGGAGATCTGCAGCACGGCCGGGCCGCTCAAGCCGCGGTGGGTCAGCAACAGGTCTTCCAAAAAATGAACGTCGATGATCTGCTTGCGCTTGCCCGCCGACTCGACCTGCACCGACACGTCCACCGGCAATGCGATGCCCGACAGCGCCGACCAGGGGGCCCATTCGGCGGCATCGAAGGTCAGCGGCACCAGGGCAGGGCGCAGCGGAACGATGGAGTGCCCCAACTGCTGCGCCAGCCGCTGGCCAAAGTCGGTCGCGCCGATCTTGGGAATCGACAGGCCGCCAGTGGCGATGACCACCTGGTGGGCATGCACGGTGCCCTGGTCGGTGTCCAGCTCGAAGCGGTGCCCGTCACCGCCCTGGGCGGGCCGCACTTGCTTGACGCCACAAGGCTGCCAGCGCGTGACGCCGCCGGCCTCGCATTCTTTCAACAGCATCTGGATGATGTCGTCGGCCCGGCGGTCGCAGAACAATTGGCCTTTGTGCTTTTCGTGCCAGGCTATGCCGTGGCGTTCCACCAAGCCCATGAAATCTTGCGGCGAGTAGCCCGCCAGGGCCGAGCGGCAGAAATGCGGGTTCTCGCTCAAGAAATTGGCGGGTGTCACTTCCTTGTTGGTGAAGTTGCAGCGGCCACCGCCCGAGATGCGGATTTTCTCGGCCACCTTCTCGGCATGGTCGATCACCAGGACCGCCAAACCACGCTGGCCGGCGATGCCGGCGCAAAACAAACCGGCCGCGCCCGCGCCGATCACCACCACGTCAAATTGCTGCATGGGCGGGATTGTCGCAGCCCGCCAGCTGTGGGTCAGTGGGTGCTGATGCCGAAGGGGCGTGTTCTGGTGAACACGGCTTCGCCGTCACCGTCGTCTTCGGCGGCCACGGCGCGGCTGCGGCCCTGGCGTTTGGCCTCGAACAGGGCCTGGTCGGCGCGGTGCGTGGCTTCGGGCAGGGACTCGCCCGGCATGATCTGCACCACGCCAAAGCTCAGGCTCAAAGGCGCCTGCTGCAGCGATAGGCGCTCGGTGTCGACGTGGCGCACCATGCGGTCGGCCACGTGCAAGGCGTCGTTCACGCTGGTTTCGGGCAGCAAGGCGATGAATTCGTCGCCGCCGATTCGGCCCAGCAAGTCGCGGCTGCGCAGCATCTTGCGCGCGCTGCCGGCCACCAGCTTCAGCGCTTCATCGCCGGCCCCGTGGCCGAACTCGTCGTTGATCTGCTTGAAATGGTCGATGTCGAACAGCATCAGCGAGGCACTGCCAGGCGCGCACAGGCGCATGGTCTGGCTGGCGATCTCGTTGAAGTGGCGGCGGTTGGGCACCTGGGTGAGCATGTCGAAATCGGCCAGCACGCGCAGTTGGCGGTGGGATTCCCGCAGGTCGTGCTCCGTGCGCTCGTAGGTCAGCAGCAGACACATGTAGACCGAGAACATCACGCCGATCACCAGGCCCAGCATGGACGAGGGCAGCTGGATCAGGCTGGTGTCGTGCACGACCATGCCCCAAGACGCCATGCCCGTCAGCATGCGCGGTACCTGGAATAGCGCGCCGCCCAGCAGGAAGAAAAGGATGACCTTGAGGTAGACGCTTTGCCGCCAGTCGCGGATGCAACTCACGATCCAGGCGCAATACAGGTAGCCGCAGATGTTGACCAGGCTGAACACGGCCACGCGCGAGCCTACGTCTTCCGGGTTGGCCAACCACACCCACATCCAGCCCGAAAAGCCGATGAACAGCAGGAAATAGTCGACCCAGGGCTCGGTGGGCAGGTTGCTGCGCACGTAAAAGCGCCGCATGCCGCCCAGCATGGTCAGTGGCCATTGCAGCGACAGCAGCACTGAAATCGGCAGCATGACGGGGTGTGCGTCTTTGAACAACAGTGATACCGCGCTGATGGTGTTGCCCCATTGCGCAATCGTCCACCACCAGTAGCCGCGGTAGGTGCGCTGCGTCACGCCGACCAGGGTCATGATGCCCGAGGCGGTGAGCAGGACCAGGCCCAGGACCAGGGCCAGGGTGGGGGTGTGAAGGGGCTCTAGGTGGAACATCGGTGAACGGCTTTAAGCGACAATCTCGGGGGCGCGAGCCACACCCGATGATGTATGACTTTTGGGGGATCGTGGTGCCCTTAGTTACCCCAGCACCCACCCTTAAGGGGGGTATTGCGGACGCGCAATGATGACGTATTTAACGAAGCAGGAGACCAGCGATGGCCATGGACGTGGTGGATTTTGAGATCAAGGGCGCAGAGATGCAGTTCGTCGAGGTCGAACTCGACCCCGGCGAGGCCGCGATCGGCGAGGCCGGCAGCATGATGTTCATGGACGCGGGCATCGAGATGGACACCATTTTCGGCGATGGCTCGGCTCAGCAAGGCGGCATCTTCGGCAAGCTGTTGGGCGCCGGCAAGCGCCTGATCACGGGCGAATCCCTGTTCACCACCATTTTCACCAACCAGGCTTCGGGCAAAAAACGCGTTGCATTTGCCGCGCCGTATCCAGGCAAGATCCTGCCCATGGATTTGAGCCAACTGGGTGGCACACTCATTTGCCAGAAGGACTCTTTCCTTTGTGCGGCGCGGGGCGTGTCGCTGGGCATCGCCTTGCAAAAACGCTTGGGCACCGGTTTTTTCGGTGGCGAAGGTTTCATCATGCAAAAGCTGGAAGGCGATGGCCTGGCCTTCGTCCACGCGGGGGGCACGGTGGTGCGCCGCGACCTCAAGCCTGGTGAAACCCTGATGATCGACACTGGCTGCGTGGTCGCCTACACCAGTGGGGTCGATTTCGACATCCAGTACGTGGGCAAGATCAAGACGGCCCTGTTCGGTGGTGAAGGCTTGTTCCTGGCCAAGGTGAGCGGACCCGGCCAAGTCTGGCTGCAAAGCCTGCCGTTCTCGCGCCTGGCCTCGCGCATCTTTGCCGCGGCGCCGCAAAACCGTGGCGGCGGTGGGCGCGAGGAAGGTTCGCTGCTGGGTGGATTCGGCGCAGGCGGCTTGCTCGGCTCGGTATTGGGGGGCAGCGACGACTAATTGTCGCGATCGACCGGTGTACGCGCCGCGTACACTGGCTGGCTTGATCCCAGGTGACCCAATTGACGAAGTTTCTCCAACAACGCGCATCGCTCTGGATGCACGCGGCCATTCTGCTGACGACTCTGTGCGGCGCCAGCGCGGGCGCGCACCCCATCTTCGCCCTCAATTCGCTCGACGCGAACGTCAGCATCATCGATCCCGTGACCTTCAAGGAGGTCCGGCGCGTGCCCACCGGCAAGGAGCCGCACCACCTGTACCTCTCGCCCGACGAGAAGTCCCTGATCGTGGCCAACGCCCTGAGCGATTCCCTGACCTTGCTGGATCCCAAGACAGGAGAGGTCCAGCGCGTGATCGAGAACATCGCCGACCCCTACCAGCTGCGTTTCTCGCCCGACATGAAGTGGTTCGTGACCACGGCCAACCGCCTCAACCACGTGGACATCTACCGTGTCACCACGCGGCCGGGCGGCAGCTTTGATTTGACGCTGGCCAAGCGCATCGCCACCGCCAAGACGCCCAGCCACCTGAACATCGACAGCAAGAGCACCGTGGTCTACGCCACCATGCAGGACAGCGACGAGCTCATCGCCATCGACCTGGCCACGCAGACGCCGCGCTACAAGGTGCCCGTGGGCAAGATGCCCGCCGACATCTTCATCACCCCGGACGACAAGCACATCCTCATCGGCCTGACGGGCGACGCCTTTGCCGAGGTCTACGATGTGGCGGGCGCCAAGCCCGTGCTGGTCAAGCGCATCGCCACCGGGGCGGGCGCCCACGCTTTCCGCGCCTGGGGCGACAAGCGCCACGTGCTGCTGAGCAACCGCGCGGCCAATACCATCAGCCGCATCGACCTGCAGACCTTCAGCGTGGTTGACACCTACCCCGCGCCCGGGGGGCCTGACTGCATGGATTTGTCGGCCGACACGAAAACCATCCTGGTGACCTCGCGCTGGGCCCGCAAGGTGACCTTCATCGACACCACCGCCAAGAAGGTGGTCCGGCAGGTGAAGGTGGGCCGATCGCCCCACGGCGTGTGGACCCTGGACCACGCGCCCATGCGCTGAGGCGGGTGTCGACATGAAGCCCTGGCTGTCCCTGCTTTCGCGCCGTGCCTGGTTGGCCTGCGCGGTCACCTTGGGCAGCACCGCTGCCCTGGCAGATGAGGCCTGCCGCCAGCCTGTCTACCTGACCATCGACACCGGCCACATGGGCGTGGCACCTTTGATCATCGACGTGCTCAAGCGTCAGCAGGTCAAGGCCACTTTTTTCCTGGCCAACGAGCGCACCCAGCCTGTGGAAGGCAAGGCCGCCGGCAGCACGCTGGACGACCAGTGGGCGCCCTGGTGGAAGGCCCTGGCCGCGGAGGGGCACGACTTCGGATCCCACACCTGGGACCACCTGATCTGGCGTGCCGACGAGCCGAAAGGCTTTCGCTTTCAGGCCACCGCCGGGGCCCGCACCGGCCAGAAGGTGCAGCTGAGCGCCGCGGAATACTGCGAAGAGCTGGCCAAGCCCGCGCGCCGGTTCGAGGCGATGACCGGCCAGTCCATGCGCGCCTTGTTCCGAGCCCCTGGTGGCAAAACCTCGCCCGCCCTGCTCAAGGCCGCCAAGACCTGCGGCTGGACGCACGTGCCCTGGGCGCCAGCCGGCTTCCTGGGCGATGAGCTGTCCAGCGATCACTACCCCAACAAGGTTCTGCTGGACCGTGCTTTGGGCGACGTGCGCAGCGGCGATGTCTTGCTGATGCACCTGGGCATCTGGTCGCGCCAGGACCCCTGGGCGCCAGCGGTGCTCGAGCCCCTGATCGTCGGCCTCAAGGCCAAGGGCCTGTGCTTCGCCACGCTGCGCGAGCACCCCCGGTACGCCAAGGTGGGCCCCGCTCCGCGCTGAGGCATCGCCATGGTCGATTTGAGCTTCCTGCCCAACTTGAGCGATGCCTTCGGCAATGCCCAGCAGTGGCTGTTCGAAACCATCGTGCAGCCGGCGGTCTACGGCCTGGGCATGGGCAACCTGCTGGAAGACGCCTACGAAGCCACCGGCTGGGTCATGGTCGGCCTGGTCCAGTTGCTGGTGATGCTTTGCCTGCTCGCACCCTTGCAGCGCTGGCGGCCAGTCGAGCCCGTGCGCGACCGCGCGGCCGTGCGCGTGGACATGGTCTACACCTTCATCCACCGCCTGGGCCTGTTCCGCCTGCTGATGTTCTTCTCCGCCGAGCCCTTGCTGGACGAAGTCTTCGGCTCCGCCCGGGTGCATGGCATCGACGGCCTCCAGCTCGATTCTTTGATCGCCAACTGGTGGCCTGGGGTCAGCGACACGGCCGTGGCCAGCTTCATCCTGTACCTGCTGGTGTTCGACCTGGTGGATTACTGGATCCACCGCGGGCAGCATGGCCTGGACCGCTGGTGGGCCCTGCATTCGCTGCACCACAGTCAGCGTCAGATGACGATGTGGAGCGACAACCGCAACCACCTGCTGGACGACCTGCTGCGCGACACCATCATCGCCTTCACGGCGCGCGCCATCGGTGTGCCGCCCGGCCAGTTCATCGCCGTCGTCGCCTTCACGCAGTTGATGGAAAGCCTGGCGCACGCCAACGCGCGGCTCACCTTCGGTTGGCTGGGCGAGCGCCTGCTGGTCAGCCCGCGTTTTCACCGCGTCCACCACGGCATCGGGGTGGGGCACGAGGGGCCGACGATCGGGAGCCTGGGCGGCTGCAACTTCGCCGTGCTCTTCCCGGTCTGGGACATCCTCTTCGGCACCGCCCGCATCGACGCGCGGCCGGATGCGCCCATGGAACCCACCGGCATCCGCGATCAATTGCCCGAGTTCGGCGGCAAGGACTATGGGCGTGGCTTCTGGGCCCAGCAATGGCTGGGCTTGAAAAGACTGGTGCGCGGCACCTGAATCCCAGCTTGGGTATCCTGTCGTCATGCAAAAGACGATCGATGCTTTCTGGCGCGCAGCGGCCTACTGCCTGCACCCCCGTGTGATCTGGCTGTCGCTGCTGCCTTTGGTGGCCGCGGCGGTGCTGTCGGTGGGGCTGGCCCATTTCTACTGGGAGCCAGCCGTGACCGGCGTGCGGCAGATCCTCGACGGCTGGGCCATCAGCCAGACCCTGCTCAGCTGGCTCGACACCGTGGGCGCGGCGGGTTTCCGGGCCGTCATCGCGCCGCTGATCGTGGTCGTGCTGGCCGTGCCCTTGCTGGTGGTGCTTTCGTTGCTGCTGGTGGCCACGTTGATGATGCCTGCGCTGGTCCGCCTGGTGGTGCAGCGGCGCTTCGCGGGTCTGGAAGTGCGCCATGAGGCACCCTGGTGGACGTCCCTGGGCTGGTCGCTGGGGGCGACGCTGATCGCCGTGCTGGTGATGATGGTCAGCCTGCCGCTGTGGCTCATCCCGCCCTTCGGGCTGATCCTGCCGCCCATCATCTGGGGCTGGCTCACTTACCGGGTGATGGCTTTCGACGCGCTGGCCGGACACGCCACCGCCCAGGAGCGGACCACCTTGCTGCAGGACCACCGCCTGCCCCTGCTGGTGATGGGCGTGATCTCGGGTTACCTGGGGGCCGCGCCTTCCGCCTTGTGGGCGGTGCTGGGCGCGTTCTCGGTGGTGGTGGCGCCCTTGCTCATCGTGGCTTCGGTGTGGGTCTACACCCTCGTGTTTGCTTTTTCCTCCTTGTGGTTCAGCCATTACCTGCTGACCGCCTTGCGCGACCTGCGCGCGGTCGAGCCGGGCCCCGAGCTCGTCGTGCTGGAGCGCGTCGCATGATCGGCATCATCATCATTGGCGACGAGATCCTCAGCGGTCGTCGCGAAGACAAGCACCTGGTCAAGGCCATCGAGTTGCTCAACGAACGCGGTCTGCGCCTGTCGTGGGCGCGCTACGTGGGCGACGAGCCCGATCAGATCACCGCCGAACTGCGCGCCGCGCTGGCCAGTGGCGACGTGGTGTTTTCGTTTGGCGGCATCGGTGCCACGCCCGATGACCACACCCGGGCCTGCGCTGGCGCCGCCTGGGGACGTGACCTGGTGCTGCACCCCGAGGCGCGCGAACTGATCCTGGCGCGCAGCCAGGCCATGGCCGAGAAGGAGGGCGTGCCTTTCCTGGCCAACAGCCCGGACACCCTGCGCCGCCTGGACATGGGGCGTTTCCCCGAGGGCGCCACCATCATCCCCAACCCCTACAACCAGATCCCGGGCTTTTCAATCGAAGGCCGTGTTCATTTCGTGCCGGGTTTCCCGGTGATGGCCTGGCCCATGGTGGCCTGGGTGCTCGATCAGCTGCACGCCGACCTGCATGGCCAAGGGCGACAGGTGGAGCATTCGGTGATCGTCTACGCCATGGCCGAATCGGTCCTCACGCCCATGATGGTCGAGCTGGAGCAGCGTTTCGCCGGTGTGCGTGTTTTCAGCCTGCCCAGCGTAGACCATCCGGCGCACGGTCGTCACATCGAGCTCGGGGTGAAGGGTGAGGAGTCGAAGGCAGCGCAGGCCTTCGAATGGATGCGGCAGCAGTTATCCCAAATTGGTGCATCCGTGGGCCCAATATCGGTGCGCTGAAATTTTGGACTTTGTTTTTGCACCGATATTGTGCAATATGCTCGTTTCTGCTGGGCCGGGCCCACGCTGCCAGGGCCGGTTGGGCCATGGCGTGATGCGTTGGGGTGCATGCGTGCGCCTGCTCGGGGGGCACCGCCTGCCCGCTTGCTGGCCCGAAAGCCAAAGATGGACCTCCCGGATGGCGGCACGCTTTCTGCTATTACACTGCGCGCTGTTTCTGATCTGGAAACAACCTCATTCGATTACCCCGCTTTAACTTAAGCCTCTGGCTAGGAGCTTCTGATGGCCAATAAGACCGTCGCCGACGTGATGAAGTTGGTGAAAGACAACGAAGTCAAGTTTGTTGATTTCCGTTTCACCGACACCCGCGGCAAAGAACAGCACGTGACCGTGCCCGTGTCGCACTTCGACGAAGACAAATTCACTTCGGGCCACGCCTTCGACGGCTCCTCGATCGCTGGATGGAAGGGCATTGAAGCCTCGGACATGCAGTTGATGCCCGACCCCAACACGGCCAACATCGACCCATTCTTCGAAGAACCCACCCTGATCCTGTCCTGCGACGTGGTCGAGCCCGCCGACGGCAAGCCCTACGAGCGCGATCCCCGCTCGCTGGCCAAGCGCGCCGAAGCCTACATGAAGGCCTCCGGCCTGGGCGACACCGCCTACTTCGGCCCCGAACCCGAATTCTTCGTGTTCGACAGCGTCCGCTGGGGCAACGACATGTCCGGCTGCTTCTCGAAGATCGATTCCGAAGAAGCTTCGTGGAACACCGGCAAGGAATACGAGCACGGCAACACGGGTCACCGTCCCGCCGTCAAGGGTGGCTACTTCCCCGTGCCCCCCGTCGACAGCTTCCAGGACATGCGCTCTGAAATGTGCCTGATCCTCGAATCGCTGGGCATCCCCGTCGAAGTGCACCACCACGAAGTGGCCAACGCCGGTCAGATGGAAATCGGCACCAAGTTCAGCACGCTGATCCAGCGCGCCGACTGGGTCCAGCTGCAGAAGTACGTGATCCAGAACGTGGCCCACGCCTACGGCAAGACCGCGACCTTCATGCCCAAGCCCATCGTTGGCGACAACGGTTCCGGCATGCACGTTCACCAATCGGTCTGGAAAGACGGCAAGAACCTGTTCGCAGGCGACGGCTACGCTGGTCTGAGCGAATACGCGCTGTTCTACATCGGCGGCATCATCAAGCACGCCCGTGCCCTGAACGCCATCACCAACCCTGGCACGAACTCGTACAAGCGCCTGGTGCCTGGCTTCGAAGCCCCGGTGAAGCTGGCCTACTCGGCCAAGAACCGCTCGGCCTCGATCCGGATCCCTCACGTGGCGAACCCCAAGGGCCGTCGCGTGGAAGCCCGCTTCCCCGATCCACTGATGAACCCCTACCTGGGTTTCTCGGCCTTGCTGATGGCTGGTCTGGACGGCGTGGAAAACAAGATCCATCCTGGCGAAGCCGCCACGAAGGACCTGTACCACCTGCCGCCCGAGGAAGATGCATTGATCCCGACCGTGTGCCACAGCTTGGACCAAGCTCTGGAATACCTCGACAAGGACCGCGCGTTCCTGACCAAGGGTGGCGTGTTCACCGACGCCTACATCGACGCTTACATCGAGCTGAAGATGCAGGAAGTCACCCGCTTCCGCATGGCCACCCACCCGGTGGAATTCGACATGTACTACAGCCTGTGATCCCAACAGGGGTCACGCCAAGGCGTGTGTAAAAGGGGCGACTCCGGTCGCCCCTTTTTGCTTTTCAGGCGTTAAGGGGGCTGGGCTGCGGGCATACTTGGCCCCAATCACGCTGGAGCGCCTCGACCATGCACGACAGGAAGAACACTTTGATGAAGGACTTTTCGCCAGCCCTGGCCTCGGTGGGCCTGGCTTTGGCGGGGCTGCTGCTGGCGGCTTCTGTGCAGGCCGAGGACAAGCCGGTCTACCGCTGCCCGGGCAACCTGTACACCGATGCCCTGTCCGCCAAGGAGGCGGCGGGCAAGGGTTGCAAGACCCTGGACGGCGCCCCCATCACCGTGATCCAGTCGATCAAACCCAAGGCCGCGGCCACCTCGTCGTCACCAGGCGGCGAAAAGGTGGGGGCCGATGACCAGAAGGCCCGCGATGCCGACAAGCGCCGCATCCTGGAAGCCGAACTGCAAAAGGAAGAAGCCGCGCTGGCGGCCTTGCAGAAGCAATACAACAATGGTCAGCCCGAGCGCCAGGGCGACGAGCGCAATTTCCAGAAGTACCAAGACCGCGTCAATGAAATGAAAGCCGCCGTCACCCGCAAGGAAGCCGACGTGGCCGCGTTGCGGCGCGAACTGGCCGCGGCGGGAAGCGGCAAGTGAGCCAGGCGGCATCTTCCGGACGCGCGGCGGCGCACGCGGGCCGTCAGGCCAGCATGGCGCGGGGCGGCTCCACGGTCGACCCCGGCGAAGTGCAGAAATTGCTGCCCTCAGGCCTGGAGGTCTTCGACTACCTGGCCACCATGGTGGCGGTGGTCGAGCCCGATGGGCAATGCCTGTTCGCCAATGCCGCCTTTGAAGAAGTGCTGGGCCTGTCGCGCCGCAGCGTGCTGCGCGAATCCATCTTCGACTGGTTCGAAGCGCCCATGCTCCTGCAGGACATCGTGGGGGCCGTGGCGCGCAACGAGTACGCCACCAGCCGCATCGAGGCGCAACTCAAGCGCCACCCCCATGTCTTCATCGACGCCTTGCCTGTGCAGGTGATCGTGACGCGGCTGGAGCACGCCGACCTGGTGTTGATCGAACTGGTCGAGGTCGAGCAGCAGACCCGCCAGGAGCGCGAAGAGCGCGCCTTGGATCAGGCCCAGGCCAACAAGGAACTGATCCGCAACCTGGCCCACGAAATCAAGAACCCGCTGGGCGGCATCCGTGGCTCGGCCCAGTTGCTGCAGATGGAGCTCGAATCCAAGTCCTTGACCGAGTACACGCAGGTCATCATCCATGAAGCCGACCGCCTGCAGGCCTTGGTCGATCGCCTGCTGGCGCCGCACCGCCGGCCGCACCTGGTGGGCGACGTGAATGTGCACGAGGTGTGCGAGCGCGTCCGCTCCTTGATCTTGGCAGAGTTCCCAAAAGGTTTGAAGGTCTGGCGTGATTACGACACCTCCTTGCCCGAGTTCCGGGGTGACCGCGAGCAACTGATCCAGGCTGTGCTGAACATTGCCCACAACGCCGCGCAGGCCTTGTCGGACCGCATCCAGGCCGGTGAAGCCGTGCTGACGCTGCGCACGCGGGTGGCCCGCCGCCTCACGATCAACCGCCAGTTGCACCGCCTGGCACTGGTCTTGCATATTGAGGACAACGGCCCGGGCATCCCCGAGTCCATCCGCGATCGCATCTTCTACCCTTTGGTGTCGGGGCGTGACGGTGGCTCGGGACTGGGTCTGACATTGGCACAAACCTTCGTTCAACAGCACCAAGGCACCATCGAATGCGAGAGCGAGCCAGGACGCACGGTTTTCAAACTATTGATTCCCTTGCCGTGACCGGGCTGCCCTGTCAGCATTCGACCATCGGGTGCACTCACTGACAGGCCGGCATGAAACCTATCTGGATCGTTGACGACGACCAATCCATCCGCTTCGTGCTTGAAAAAGCGTTGGCGCGCGAAGATCTCCCGGTGCGCAGCTTCACCAATCCGCGTGACGTGCTGGCGGCCCTCGAAGACGATGAGCCCCAGGTGCTGGTCTCGGACATCCGCATGCCGGGTGGTTCGGGCATCGACCTGCTGAGCAAGGTCAAGGCTCGCTTCCCGGGGCTGCCCGTCATCATCATGACGGCCTACTCCGACCTGGACAGCGCCGTGTCGGCCTTCCAGGGCGGTGCCTTCGAATACCTGCCCAAGCCCTTCGACCTGCCCAAGGCGGTCGAGCTGATCCGCCGCGCGGTCGATGAAAGCGTGCGCGAGGACGTGTCCGACGAACGCCTGACGCAAATGCCCGAGATCCTGGGTCAGGCGCCGGCCATGCAGGACGTGTTCCGCGCCATCGGCCGCTTGAGCCAGAGCAACGTCACCGTGCTGATCACGGGTGAATCGGGTTCGGGCAAGGAGCTGGTGGCGCAAGCGCTGCACAAGCACAGCTCGCGCAGCAGCGGGCCTTTCGTGGCCATCAACACGGCGGCCATCCCGAAAGACCTGCTCGAGTCGGAGCTGTTCGGCCATGAGCGCGGGGCCTTCACCGGCGCGCAGACCATGCGGCGCGGGCGTTTCGAACAAGCCGACGGTGGCACGTTGTTCCTCGACGAAATCGGGGACATGCCTTTCGACCTGCAAACGCGCTTGCTGCGCGTGCTGAGCGATGGCCAGTTCTACCGCGTGGGCGGCCACCATCCGCTCAAGAGCAATGTGCGCGTGATCGCGGCGACCCACCAGAACCTGGAAGACCGGGTGCGCCAGGGTGTGTTCCGCGAAGACTTGTTCCACCGCCTGAACGTGATCCGCCTGCGCCTGCCGCCCTTGCGCGAACGCCGCGAGGACGTGGCCGCCCTGGCGCGCTTTTTTCTGCAGAAAAGCGGCAAGGACCTGGGCGTGGATGCCAAGCGCATCTCCGAACCAGCCTTGGCCAAGCTCACGGCCTTCGACTTTCCGGGCAATGTTCGCCAACTGGAAAACATCTGCCATTGGCTGACCGTGATGGCTCCCTCGCAGGTGATCGAGTCCAAGGATTTGCCACCTGAACTGATGGGGGTGCAGCCGCTGGCATCGCCGCCGTCCAGCAGCATGATGGCGCCCGTGCAGAGTGCCCACGCGTCGCCCGAACCTGTGGCCGCCTTGGGCATGCCCGATGGGCTGGCGATGGCGAGCCCGGTCAGCGAATCGCTGCCAGGATCTGGCGCCCAGATGGTGGGTGCGATCGATGCGTCGGCGCATGCCTCGGTCGGGGCCTTCCCCGGTACTTTGGCGCCCAGCACGCCGGCCGCCACGCCTGCCACCTGGCTGTCGGACCTGGAGCGCGAGGCTCGGGTCAGGCTGGAATCGGGGGCCACGGATGTCTGGGATGCCTTGACGCGCCAGTTCGAGGCGCAACTCATCCACACCGCGCTCGAAATCACGCGCGGGCGGCGCATCGAGGCGGCGCAAAAGCTGGGCATTGGGCGCAATACCATCACGCGCAAGATTCAGGAACTGGGGATCGAGGACTGAGGTCCGCGTGTCAGCCGCGAGTGGGGGGGATGCGTTAAAGTGACTCAACAGTCGCTGAGGACCTTCCCATGAAACGCTTTGTGATCACCGCCAGTGCCGGCCTGATGTTGGCCGTGCTGGCCGCTTGTTCCACCACCAGCCCCGATGTGGTCAAACCGGGCGATGCGCAGCGCCTGTCCCAGGTGGAAGATGCCGTGGTGCTGAACGTGCGGCCCGTGGTGGTCGAAGGTTCGCAAAGCGGCGCGGGGGCCGCCACAGGCGCCGTCATAGGCGGCGTGGGCGGCGCTTCGGTGGGTGGCTCGCGCGAGCAGGTGATCGTCGGCGTGGTGGGCGCCGTGGTGGGGGGCGTGGTCGGCAACGCAGTCGAGCGTTTCGGCACCCGCGAAGACGCCAACGAAATCCTGCTGCAGATGAGCAATGGCCAGCGCCGCTCCATCGTCCAGGCCAAGGGCAACGAAACCTTCAACCCTGGCGATGCCGTGCTGCTGGTGACCACTGGTGGCAAGGTCCGCGTCATGCGGGCGCCGACGGTTCGTCAGCAGCAGTCGCCGCAGCAACAACCAGCCCGCTGATCGCCGGATTTCAGTCCAGCGTCTGCCGGTAGCGCAGCATGGCGATGGTGCCCACCACCACGGTGAACAGGGCCATCGGCCACAGCTGAGGCCAGACCTCGGCCAGGGTCGAGCCCTTGAGCATGATGCCCCGCACCACCCGCAAGAAGTGCGTGATGGGCATCACCTCGCCCACCCATTGCGCCCAGGTCGGCATGCCCCGGAAGGGGAACATGAAGCCCGACAAAAGGATGTTTGGCAGGAAGTAGAAGATCGTCATCTGGGTCGATTGCATCTGCGTGCGCGCGATGGTCGAGAACAGGAAGCCCACCACCAGCGTGGCGATGATGAAGACCAGCACCGTCAGCGACAGCAGCAGGTGGCTGCCGAACATCGGGATGGCGAACAGCCAGCGCGAGGCGATGTACACCATCAGCACCTGCAGGTAACCGATCAACACGTAGGGCAGGATCTTGCCGATCATCACTTCCAGTGGCTTCACGGGTGTGGCCAGCAGGTTCTCCAGCGTGCCACGTTCGCGTTCGCGGGTCATGGCCATGGCGGTCATCATCACCAGGGTCATCACCAGGATGATGCCCATCAGGCCCGGCACGATGTTGTACTGGGTGATGCCTTCGGCGTTGTAGCGGCGGTGGATGCGCAATTCGAAGGGCCCCGGGCCGGCTTGCAGGCGCCTCAAAGGGCCGCGCAACTCGGTGTTCAGGGCCAGGTTGGGCAGCAGGCTGAGGGCCGCCAGCGCCCCCCCCGAGGTGGCCGGGTCGCTGGCGTCGCCATAGACCGCGATGGCGGGGCGCTCGCCGCGCATCAGCTTGTGCGTGAAATCAGACGGGAAGACCAGCGCGAACTGCGCGTCGCCTTCGGCCAGGCGGCGTTCGGCTTCCTGCTCGGTGACGATGGCCTGCACGTCGAAGTAGCCGGTGTTCTCGACCGCCCTGATGAGCGTTCGCACCATGGGGCTGGAATCGGGGGCCACGACGACCGTGGGCAGGTGCTTGGGGTCGCCGTTGATGGCGTAGCCGAACATCACCAGTTGCAGCAGTGGGATGGCCACGAGCATGGCCAGGGTCAGCCGGTCGCGCTTGATCTGCACGAACTCTTTGCGCAAAACCGCCCAGATGCGGCGCCAGGACAGCGGCTTATCGGAAATTGTCTTGTGCATGCTGGCTCAGGTGGATGAAGACATCTTCCAGGCTGGTCGGGATGGTCTCGACCACCCAGGCATGCCGTGGCGATTGGCCGCGCAGCCACTCGCCGAAGTCCGAGGTGCGGGTGCTGCTGACGTGCACCGAGGTGCCAAAGGGGATGGCCATCCAGTCGGCGCTGTCGGCGGTGAGCGCGATGACCTTGTCGAGTTGCTCGCCACGCACCTGCCAGGTTTTCAGGCCCGAGGTGTCGATCACGTGTTCGGCCGTGCCGGCGGTCAGCACCTTGCCGTAGGAGATGTAAGCCAGGCGGTGGCAGCGTTCGGCCTCGTCCATGTAGTGGGTGCTGACCAGCACGGTCAGGCCTTCGGCGGCCAGCAGGTGGATCTGGTGCCAGAAGTCACGGCGGGCCTTGGGGTCGACGCCCGCGGTGGGCTCGTCCAGGAGGAGCAATTGCGGTTCGTGCAGCAGGCAGGCGCCCAGGGCGAGGCGCTGCTTCCAGCCGCCCGAGAGCGATCCGGCCAGTTGGCCGCGGCGCTCCGCCAGGCCCAGGCGGGTCAGCATTTGCTCGACCCTTTGGCGGCCGCCGGGCATGCCGTAGACCTCGGCGATGAAGAGGAGGTTTTCTTCGATGCTGAGGTCTTCGTAGAGGCCGAACTTCTGCGTCATGTAGCCCGTGCGCAGCTTGATCTGGCGCGATTGCTTGACCAGGTCGAAGCCCAGGCAGTGGCCCTGGCCGGCGGTGGGCTCCAGCAGGCCGCAGAGCATGCGGATGGTGGTGGTCTTGCCGCTGCCGTTGGGGCCCAGGAAACCGCAGATCTCGCCGCGCCGAACCTGGATGTCGATGCCATCGACGACCATGCGGTCGCCAAAGCGCTTGCTCAGGCCTCGCACATCGATGGCGAGCTCGGGCGAGGGCGGCTCGCTCATGCTCATGATCTCGCGGCGGCGGGGGTCACGCTCAGGGGCTGGCCTGGCTTGAGGGCCTCACTGGCTTGGTCATCGGGGGTGGCTTCGACCATGTAGACCAGCTTGCCCTTGCTTTCGTTGCTGTAGATGACCGGGGGCGTGAATTCGGCCTGGGGCGACACGTAGCGGATGGTGGCGGTGCCGGCCTTGCAGCCGTCGCAGTTGTACTGCACGGCCTGGCCGACCTTGGTCTGCGCCAGGGCCTCTTGAGGCACGAAGAAGCGCACCTTCACGGCGTGCTCCGGCAGCAGCACCACGACCGGCGAGCCAGCCGGCACCCATTCGCCCAGCCGGTACAGCACGTCGAAGACCTTCGACGCCACCGGGGCCCGGCGCACCTTCTGGTCCTCGGCCCAACGCTGCTGCGACACCTGCGCCTTGGCGGCCTGCAGTTCGGCCTTGGCGGCGGCGACGGTGTCGGGGCGGGCACTGTCCTTGGCGGCGGCCAGTTGGGCTTGCAGTTCGTGCACGCGCGCGGTGTCGCGCGCTTTGGCGGCTTCGAGTTCGTCCATCTGCGATGGGGCGATGAAGCCCTGGCGCACCAGGTCCTTGTTGCGCTTGAGTTGGGTGCTCGAAATGGTCAGCGCCGCCTTGGCTTGGTCGAGCTGGGCCTTGATGGCCTTCAACTCGTTCTGTCGGCGTCCTTTGCCCAGGTCGGCCAATTGCGCGGCGGCCTTGCTTTGCTGGGCCTGCGCGGCCTGCTTGCCATACAGTTCGGCGGCGGCGTCGATCTGGAACAGGTCGGCCCCCGACGCCACGGCATCCCCGCGCTGAACCTGGAGGGTGCTCAACACGCCCGCGCCCGATGAGGCCAGGTAGACCAGATCGGCCTCTGCGTACCCGGACCATGGCACGGGATGGTCCTGGCCGCAGCCGGACAGCGCACCCAGCCAGGCCAGGCAGACCAAAACGGTGACTGAACGAGAACATCGAATCATGGTGAGCGTGGGCCTTTTTGGATGACGCCTGCGGCGCTCCGCAGCATAAAGCCTGAAAGGGGAACCTTTCGGCCCCGGGCCTACACTGAATTGCATTGCCACCATCCGATTGCATCGGCGCCGTGATGACTTTCCTTCGATCGACCAACGCATTTGCTTCCCTGTTGAGCGTGGCCCTGGCCACGGCCTTGATGAGCCCCGCCCAGGCGAAAGGGCCGCTGGCGGCCAAGGCCACGGTCAGCGAGGTGACCGCGGTGGAGGGCATCCGCGAGTACCGACTGCCCAATGGGCTGCAGGTGCTGCTGAGCCCCGATGATTCCAAGCCGACCACCACGGTCAACGTGACCTACCGGGTAGGGTCGCGCCACGAAAGCTATGGCGAAACCGGCATGGCCCACCTGCTGGAACACATGCTGTTCAAGGGTTCTCCCCGCCATCCGCAGGTGTGGGGGGATTTCAACAAACGTGGTTTCAGCGCCAATGGCTCGACCTCGTACGACCGCACCAATTACTACGCCAGTTTTGCCGCCAACGACGAGAACCTGCGTTGGTACCTTGAATGGCAGGCCGATGCCATGGTCAACAGCTTCATCGCCCGCAAGGACCTGGACAGCGAGATGACCGTGGTCCGCAATGAGATGGAAATGGGCGAGAACTCGCCTGGCCGCGTCTTGCTGGAAAAGACCGTGGCCGCCATGTACCAGTGGCACAACTATGGGAAGTCCACCATCGGCGCCCGCACCGATGTGGAAGGCGTGGACATTGCTCACCTGAAGGCCTTCTACCGACAGCACTACCAGCCCGACAACGCCACCCTGATCGTCTCCGGCAAGTTCGACCAGGCCAAGGTGCTGGCCTGGGTGCAGCAGTACTTTGGCGCCATCCCGAAACCCAAGCGGGTGTTGCCGGCGCTTTACACGCTCGACCCCGTGCAGGATGGTGAACGGGCGGTGACCTTGCGCCGCGTGGGCGGCGTGCCGCTGCTCTACGCGGGCTACCACGTGATGCCTGGCGCCCACCCGGATTTCGCGGCCGTGGAACTGCTGGAAGTGATCATGGGCGACAACCCCTCGGGGCGCCTGCACAAGCGCCTGACCGACCGGCAACTGGCGGCGTCGGTCTTCAGCTTCTCGCAGCCGCTGGCCGATCCGGGCTTCATGATCATGGGCGCCCAACTGGCTCCGGGCCAAGACCTGGAGGCCTCCCGCCAGGCCTTGCTGGAGGTGGTCGAGTCGGTGGCCAAAGAGCCCATCACCCAGGAAGAGCTGGACCGGGCGCGCACCAAATGGCTCAACGACTGGGAGATGGGTTTCGCCGATTCGCAGCATGTGGGCGTGGCCTTGTCTGGCGCGGTGGCCCAGGGCGACTGGCGTCTGTTGTTCCTGAGCCGTGACCGGGTCAAGGCCGTCAAGCTGGACGATGTGCAGCGCGTGGCCAGGCAGTACCTGGTCCAGTCGAACCGAACGGTCGGGACCTACCTGCCCACGGCGGCGCCGACGCGCGCTCCCACGCCCGAGCATGTGGATGTCGCGGCCATGCTGAAGGACTTCAAGGGGCAGGCGGGTGCCGTCCAGGCCGAGACCTTCGTGGCCAGCCCGGCCAACATCAACGCCCGCACGCAGCGCCTGAGCATCGAGCCCGGCCTGAAGGTGGCCTTGCTGCCCAAGACCACGCGTGGCCAAGCCGTGCGCGCCAGCTTGACCTTGCGCATGGGCGATGAAAAATCCCTGGCCAACTGGGGCGAAGTGCCTTCGGCCCTGGGGGCCTTGCTGGACAAGGGCAGCAGCACCTTGAGCCGCCAGCAAGTGCAGGACCGCATGGACGCCTTGCAGGCCGAGATCGGCTTCCAGGCTGACGACGGTACTTTGAGCGTGGGCATTTCGACCAAGCGCGAGAACCTGCCCGCGGCCATTGAACTGGTGGGCGATTTGTTGCGCCATCCCAGCCTGCCGGCCGATGCGCTTGAAGAGATCCGCCGCCAGGCCCTGACGGGGTTGGAAGGGCAGCGCAAGGAGCCCCAGGCCGTGCTGAACGAAGCCTTGTCGCGCCATGGCAATCCGTATCCGAAAGGCGATGTGCGGTATGCGCGGACCTTCGACGAAATGGACGCCGATTGGCGTGCGGTGAAGATCGAACAGGTGCGCGAGTTTCACGCCAAATTCGTCGGGGCCAGCCAGGCCCAGTTTGCCGCGGTGGGCGATTTTGACGCCAAGGCCGTGACGCAGGCATTGCAACGGGCGCTGGGCGGTTGGGTCAGCGGGCAAGCCATTGCCCGTGTGCCATCGCCGCTGATACCCACGCCACCCGCGCGCATCCAAATCGTCACGCCGGACAAACAGAATGCTGCCATGCAGGTGCTGCAGGATTTGCCGTTGAATGATTCGCACCCAGACTACCCGGCGTTCATGCTGGCCAATCATTTGCTGGGCTCTGGGGGCGATTCCAGATTCTGGAACCGCATCCGTGAAAAGGAGGGTTTGTCTTACAGCGTTTACAGCGCGGTTCAATGGAATTCGATCGAACCCAATTCACAGTGGATCGCATCGGCCATTTTCGCGCCGCAGAACCGAGACAAGGTGGAGTCGGCTTTCCGAGAAGAGGTGAGCAAGGTGCTGGCGCAAGGTTTCACGCAGGCTGAATTCGAGTCTGGGAAACGGGGGCTTTTGAATTTCAGGCAATTGTCCCGCTCGCAAGATGCCCGCTTGGCGGGAGCCTGGGTCAGCAACCTGTACCTCGACCGCACATTCGAGGTGTCGGCCAAGGTGGATGCGGCTTTGGAAGCCTTGACCCTTGACCAGGTGAATCAAGCCTTGAGGCGTTATCTCAAACCAGAGCAGTTCGTGTTCGGCCTGGCGGGAGATTTCAAGGACAAGGCGCGGTGATGGTGAGCGGCATGCCATGAAAAAAGCCGACGCAGGAGCGTCGGCTTTTGGGGCTTGAATTAACGCGGTTAATTCAAATTCAGATGGCGAAATCTTCGAGTTTCTTGCCCGAAGCCACGGCGGCTTGAACCCACTTGGGTTGCAGGCCACGGCCAGTCCAGGTTTCGCCGGTGGCGGAATTGCGGTACTTGGGAGCCACCTTGCGGCCAGCACTGGCGGAGGGCGCCTTGCCGGTGCCGCCGGTTTTGCCACCCAGGTCAGCCAAGGTCAGGCCGTGTTCAGCCATCAGGGATTTGACTTGGGAAATCACGCCAGCGCGCTCGGCACGGCGAGCGTCTTGCAATTGTTTGTCGAGTTCGGCCGATTGCTTTTCGAGGGCGGCCTTTTTTGCCAGAAGATCTTGATAGTTGCTCATGAAGAGTCCTTATGGCCCGATGTCTGGGGGCGTTGAAATACTTATTGAGGGAATCAGAGCTGGGCGCTAACAGCCACGGTGGGAATTCTAATCACAAATATATTCTGTTTGCAAATCAGCGCGCAATTTTTGTAATTGCTTGTCTGGAATTCAAGGCGAATTGGCCGCCGCCCGGGACACGGCCTGACCCAGTTGAATCACCGCCAAAGCGTAATAACTGGACTGGTTGTAGCGCGTGACGGCATAGAAGTTGTCGGTTCCGGCAATGTAGCTGGGGGCCGCGTCGCCATTTTGGAGTTTGACCAAGGCCAGTAAACCCAGGTGGGTTTGGGCCACGTCTGGCAGGGTGGCGCCCAAGCCCTGCACTTCAGCCACGGTGAAGCTCGGCACGATGTCCGGGGCCAGCAATTTGTCCAAGGCCTCCTGGTCGGTGGGGGGCTTTATCTCGTAGTAAGCCGGCATGTCTTTTTGCCAGCCATGATCGGCCAAGTATCTGGCAACGCTGCCAATGGCATCCACCGGGCTGCGTTGCAAGTCGATGCGGCCATCGCCGTCAAAATCAATGGCGAAATTCCGGACCGAACTGGGCATGAATTGCGGTAAACCCATGGCCCCGGCGTAGGAGCCCAGTACCGTCGCCGGGTCCATTTTCTGTTCGTCGCACAGCTTCAGAAAATGGCCCAGCTCTTTCTGGAAGAAAGCGCTGCGGTCACTGCGGCCTTTGGGGAAGTCCAAGCTCAAGGTCGTCAGGGCGTCCAGCAAACGGAAGCCGCCGGTCTGGCGGCCATAAATGGTTTCCACGCCGATCACGCCGGCGATGATGTTGGCGGGCACGCCCCAACGGGCTTCGGCCCGCCGCAGATCGGGTTCATGGGCACGCCAGAAAGCCACGCCCGCCTTGATGCGGATCGGGTCGATGAAGCGGCTGCGGTACACCCCCCAGTTTTTCGCGGTGCCGCTGGGGGCGGGCATGATGAACTTGGCGACGTTGTCCTTGTAGCGAGCCTGGGCCAGCATGGCGCGCACCCAGGTGGGGTCCAGTTGAAACTCTTGCGCCAGGCGCTCGGCCAGCAGGCGCGCATCTTCGCGTTGATCGTAGCCACCGGGCTCCTGAACTGCCACTTGAACCTGGACGATGGTGGGCTCGGGCAGGGCCCGGCCATCAGACGTGTCATCAGGACGCGAGGCTTCGCTGCTCACGCGCACCGCTTCAGGGGGCGCTGGCTCTGGCTTGGTGGCGCAGCCATGCAAGAAGCCCATGAACAGCACACAGGGCAGGGCGATTCGGCGCAGGCAATGGGAGTCGGGCGATGTCGTCATGGGCACAGGTTGGATCGTCGTGGGGAGCCGCCGTGCGGGCCCCTGCAGGCCTCAGTGTGCCCGATGCCGGGCCTTGGCCCGGAGCGCACGCCACTGGCGGGCGCCATCTTCAATGGCCCTGATCAAAGGCTTGGCACCGGCCATCTGTTGGCGCCGCTGGAGGGGGTGGCCAGCAGCGTCCACGTTGGGGCCGTAGCGCAAGGCATCCAGCGCCTGCAGCGCAGACACCATGTGCCGCGTCAACTCGGCGTGCTGCGGCGCCTGCGCCAGGGGCAGCTTGTTCAGCGAGTTGGCCCACGCCAGGGCCGATGCTGGCGCTGGCACGCCTTCGGGTGGCGGAATGCCGGCCTTGAGCAGGACTTGGTGAACCCGGGACATGGGCCCCAGCCAAGGTGAGGGGCGTTGACGTTCGCGGCTCAGCCACAGCCAGCCCACACCGGCCACGGCGATGCTGGACAGCGCGATGGTCAAGGCGCGTGCCACGTCGGCCCAGTCATTGGCGTCCCAGCCCATCTTGCCCAGCAACTGCTTCTGACTGCCCCGGGAATATTGCAGCACCCAGACATTCCAGCGGTGGTTGGTGGCTTCCCAGAAGGCCTTGCCTTGGCGCCACAAGGGCGAGTCGAACTGCGGGAGCGCGCCGGTCAGGCCGCTGCGTGGGGCGGCCAAGGGGCGGTTGCGGTCGATCCGTTCGGGGGCGACGGCGGCGGTGGGGTCGGCGCGCACCCAGCCTTCGCCGGCTTGCCAATATTCTGCCCAGGCATGGGCGTGGCTGTTCCGCACGGTGTACAGGCCGTCGACGGGGTTGAACTCGGCGCCCTGGTAGCCCGTCACGACCCGGCTGGGCACGCCCATGGCGCGCATCACCACCACGAAAGAGCTGGCGAAGTGCTCGCAAAAGCCCGCGCGCCGGTCCAGCCAGAATCGGTCGATCTGATGGAGCGAGGGGGTGGCTTGCGGTGGTCCGGCTTCGGGTTCGTCGTCGCCTGGGGCCAGCGTGTAGCTGAAGTTTTCGCGCCGAATGTGCGCCATCAGCGCCTGCGCAAGTTGTCTTGGGGTGGCTTGGACGTGGGCCGGCTCGCGGTGAAAGGCCTGGGCCCAGGCGATGGTGCGCGGGTTGAATCCCCGCGGCAGCCTCCGCCAGCTTTCCAGCTCGGAGGGCGTGTGGGTCTGACCATGGCGAAACCGTGTCCAGGCCTCGGCGTCCAATTGAATGCGCTCATGAAGCGGCGCGCTGGTGGTCCAGGCGAGGTCGTTGCGCTGCATCCGCAGGGGCGATTGCTGGGGCGGGACTTGGGCCTTGAGCGTGGCTTCAAGCAAGGGCAGGATCCTGGCGTGGGTGGCCTCCAGGGTCAATTGGTAGCGGATGACCGGCCCCTGGGTTTCGATCGGTTCGCTGTCCAGCGTGTCGGGATGGTCAAAGGGCTGGCGGCGTGTCCGCCAGGTCCGGCCATCGAAGTCGTCCAGCACCGGTCCCCGGAAATAAAGCGCGGCCGGCGCGGGCGCCGGGCCCTCGAAGCGCAGGTGCATGGCGATGCTTTCGTCCAGGGCCAGTTCGGCCATGTTGCCCAGCGTCAGGCTGTCGGACAGGCCGGAGCGCGCCTGCGCGTCCGAAGGCAGGGCCCACAGGGGGCCGATGCGGGGAAACAGCAGGAACAGGACCAGCATCAGCGGCAGTCCCCAGACCAGGGTGCGGCCGGCTTCGCGGGCCACGGCCAGCAGGCGTGGGCGTCCGAGGGGGCGTTGCGCCAGCACCAGCGAGGTCATCAGCCCCCAGACGGCCATGGCCATCAGGGCGGCCAACACCAGGCTTTGCGAATACAGGAACTGCGTGAGGATCAGGAAGAAGCCCAGCGAGGTCACGACAAAGGCATCGCGGCGCGCCCGGAGTTCCAGGGTCTTCAGGCCGGTCAGCACCACCACCAGGGTCACGCCGGCTTCACGGCCAAACAAGGCGCGGTGGGTGGACAAGGTCAGGCCAACGCAGACCACCAGTGCCGTGAACAGCACCCAGCGCGAGGGCAGGCGGCTGTCCTGCCAGGCCATGTGGGCGCGCCACAGCATGGCGGCCGCGGCACCCAGCGCGCACCACAGCGGCAAGCGCGTGGCGTGCGGCGCCATGATCAGGGCCAGGGTGGCCAGCAGCCAGAGCGTGTCACGGCCTTCGCGGCTGATGGGCAGGGGTGTTCGCTTCATGAGCGGGGCTTGGTTCGCGGCTTGGTGTCGACCAGGCCCCACACGGCCAGCGTGTCCAGGCAAGTCCGCAGGTGGCCACTGCCTTGGCCGCATTCGATGGTTTGGCCGGGCAGTTTCAAGCCGTAGGCCAGGCCGGGTTGCCGGTCTGCCAGGATGACCCAGCTGGCCAGTCGGCTCAGGCGGGCTTCGGTGTCCAGGCCCTGCAAGGCGGGGCTGCGGTCCCAGTCCAGCCAAAGGTCGGGCGTGCGGCCGGCGGCTGGTTCGCGGCTGACCAGGCCGGTGCCCGAGGCCAGGGCGTGGCTTGATTTCTTCCACGCGATCCAGCGCAGCGGGTCACCGCGCCGGTAGGCCCTCAAGCCCTCGGGCATGTCGGCGGAGGGGGTGAAGGGTTGGACCATGTGCGCATCGGGCACCTCGCTGATGCCCTCGGGCAATGGCGGGGCCATGGGGTCGAGCGCTGGCCACACCAGCACACGGCCTTGCGGGCGCCAGTAGCCCCAGGCGCGGAACAATCCAAGCGGGTAGCGGCTTTGGAGCGTCAGGCGAGGCAGGTCCAGCCAGCCTCGCAAGGCCGCGGGCACGTCCATCTCCACCGTGGTTTCGCTGGCGGGGCCGACTTCGCATTCGACCTTGGCGTCGTCGTCCGACATGATGCCCGCCGCGACCGGTCGGGTCACTTTCAATTCCAGGCCAAATCGCCCGCGGCGTTGGCCGGCATTCGCCAGCACCACGCCCACCCGCAACACATCGCCCGCGTGCAGGCTGCGCAGGGGCAGCAGGCGCAGCGTCAGGCCGCGCACATTGGCGTGGGTGATGTGCATGGTCATCAAGGCCGCGCCGCTGACCATGAAGGTCAGCGCGTAGCCGAGGTTGATCTGTTCATTGATCGAGGCCAGCAGCATCACCAGGATCACCACGGCGAAGCCCCAACCAGCCGGCGTGGGCAGGATGTACAGATTGCGCTGGGTGAAGGTGAGCTGTTCGCGCGGGTGCAGGCGCGACTCCCACCATTGACGCCACCACAGCCGTGGCCGCAGCAGCAGCCACGACATCGGCGCAAGCAGACGAGCAGGACGCCAGCCGGTGCTCATGGCACGGAGGTGGCCTCCAGCAGCGCGCGCGCCTGGGCGGTGGCGCTGCGGCCGGATTGGGTCAGCGGCACCAGCCTGTGCGCCACGGCCGGCACCCACAAGGTCTGGATGTCCTCGGGCGACACATGGCCTCGGCCCAGGAACAAGGCGCGGGCCCTGGCCAGCTTGAGCAGTGACAACCCCGCGCGCGGGCTGAGTCCTTGCGCAAACCAGCGCCCATCGCGCGAGGCGGTCAGCAGGGCCTGCAGATAGTCCAGCAGCGCATCGGCCACGTGGATAGTGTTGACCTTGGCCTGCCAGGCCGCCCATTCGCTGGGCGACAGCAAAGGTTGCAGGTGCTGGATGGCTTCACGGCGGTCCTCTCCCATCAACAGGGCGCGTTCCGACGCCGGGTCGGGGTAGCCCAGCGACAGGCGCATGGCGAAGCGGTCCAGCTGCGATTCAGGCAGCGGGTGCGTGCCCAGTTGCTCGGTCGGGTTCTGTGTGGCGATCACGAAGAAAGGCGAGGGCAGTGGGCGTGTTTCACCTTCGACCGACACTTGGCGTTCTTCCATGGCCTCCAGCAGCGCGCTTTGCGTGCGGGGGCCGGCGCGGTTGATCTCGTCGGCCAGCAGCACTTGCGCGAACACCGGTCCGGGGTGGAAGACGAACTCCTCGCGCTGGCGTTCATACACGCTCACCCCGATCAGGTCGGAGGGCAGCAGATCGGCCGTGAACTGGATGCGGGAAAAACTCAGCCCCAGGCAGCGGGCGAGGGCCTGAGACAGGGTGGTCTTGCCCACCCCTGGCACGTCCTCGATCAGCAGGTGGCCGCCGGCGAGCAGGCAGATCACGCTGAGCGTGACCTGATCCTGTTTGCCTACGATGATCGTGCTAATCTGATCAACGAGCTGTGTGATCTGCGAGGCCTTCGTGGCGGCGGCGCCAGGCGCCGTGGCAGGGTGCGGGTCGGTGCGAAGAAGCATGGCAACACCTTAACCCAAACCGGCGCGGCGCACCGCGCGGGACTGACCCATGTCGACCGGTTATTTCACCCACCCAGACTGCCTGGCCCATGACATGGGCCATGGCCACCCCGAGTGCCCTCAGCGGCTGCTGGCCATCGCCGACCACCTGCGCGCCCAGGGCCTCGACGCCTTGATGTCGCACCACGAAGCGCCGCTGGCCAAGGCGTCCGACCTGGCTTTGGCGCACGAAAGCAATTACGTTTCCACGCTGGACGATTTCCTGCACCAACTGGAGGTCACGGGCGACACCCGCGCGCTGGACCCGGACACCCTGGCCTGCCCCGCCACACGCTCTGCCGCCTGGCGGGCCGCCGGTGCTGCCGTGGCCGCCACCGATGCCGTCATCGATGGGCGGCTCGACAACGCCTTCTGCGCCGTGCGCCCGCCCGGGCACCACGCCACCCGCCGCCAGACCATGGGCTTTTGCCTGTTCAACAACGTGGCCGTGGCGGCCCGCCATGCCCTGGATGTGCGCGGCCTCCAGCGCGTGGCCATCGTCGACTTCGACGTCCACCATGGCAACGGCACGCAAGACATCCTGGCCAATGACGACCGGGTGCTGATGGTCAGTTTTTACCAACACCCCTTCTACCCCTACAGCGGTAAGGAGTGCCACGCCGGCAACATGGTCAACGTGCCGGTGCCCGCCCGCAGCAACGGCAAGCTCATCCGCGAGGTCGTCGAAACCTATTGGATGCACCGCCTCGAATTCTTCCGACCTGAGATGATCTTCATCTCCGCCGGCTTCGATGCCCACCGCGAAGACGACCTTGGCGGCCTGGGCCTGGTCGAAGCCGACTACACCTGGATCACCGCCAAAATCATGGACGTGGCCAAGCGCTTCGCCAAAGGTCGGATCGTCTCCTGCCTGGAAGGTGGCTACAACCTCGACGCCCTGGGCCGCAGCGTCGCCGCCCACCTGCGCATTCTCATCGACGAATAAGCTTCCCTCCATGCCGCCCACGTCCTCCCTGCACGACGCCCATCCCCTGACCGCCGAAGAACTGACCAAGCTCTGGACCCAGTTGCAACAGCCCACCGCCCTGGCCGAACTGGGCCTGCTGCTGGCCTGCCTGGGCGGCGCCTGGCTCATCGTTCGCCTGATCCGTGGGCGCCAGACCGACGCCAATTCCATCTGGTTCGGCCAGCACGTGATCGACGGGGTGTTGTTCCCCATCCTGGCGCTGTTGCTGGCCCTGGCCACGCGTCGGCTGCTGGCCGGCATCGAGATTCCCGTGGCGGTGTTCCGGGTCGCCATCCCCGTGCTGGTGTCCCTGACCGTGATCCGCCTGACGGTGCGCGTGCTGGGCGTGGTGTTCCCCAAGGCTCCCGCCATGCGCGTCCTTGAGCGCACCGTGTCGTGGATGGCCTGGGCGGGCAGCATCCTGTGGATCATCGGGGTGCTGCCCTTGATCCTGGACGAGATGAACGACATCTCCTGGAAGATCGGGTCCGGCCACGTCACCTTGCGCAACCTGGTTGAAGGTGCTTTCAGCGCGGTGCTGGTGCTGATCCTGTCGCTGTCCTTGTCGTCGGTGATCGAGAACCGACTGCTCAAGGGCGCCACCGACAACCTGTCGCTGCGCAAGATCATGGCCAACCTCTCGCGCGCGCTGCTGCTGACCGTGGGCTTGATGATGGCGCTGTCGGCCGTGGGCATCGACCTGACGGCGCTGTCCGTGCTGGGCGGCGCCATTGGCGTGGGCCTGGGCTTCGGTTTGCAGAAGCTGGCTGCCAACTATGTCAGCGGCTTCGTGATCCTGGCCGAGCGCAGCCTGCGCATCGGCGACCTGGTCAAGGTCGACAACTTCGAAGGCCGCATCACCGACATCAACACCCGCTACACGGTGCTGCGCTCGTCTGCGGGTCGCGAGGCCATCGTGCCCAACGAGATGCTGATCACCCAGCGCGTCGAAAACGCATCCCTGGCCGACAACAAGCTACTCTTGACCACCGAGGTGCAGGTGGCTTACGGCACCGACCTTGATTGGCTGCGTCCTCAATTGGCGCAGGCCGTGGCCAAGCTGCCCCGCGTGCTGCCCACGCCCGCGCCTGCGGTGCACCTGACCACCTTCGCGGCGGATGGGTTGGGCCTGACCATCGCTTTCTGGATTGTCGACCCCGAAAACGGCCAACTGTCGGCCCGCTCGGACGTCAACCTGGCCATCCTGGCCACCTTGAACAAACTGAATGTCGATATTCCCTTTCCTCAGCGGGTCGTTCATCAGCGGCCTCCGCTTGAGGTATCCTCCGCCGACCATGACACATCCGCTTCCTCCCATGGCGCGTGAAGGCTGGCCTTACCTGGCGCTGGCCACCGGTCTCGCCGCCCTGTCCACCTTCCTCTGGGGCTGGGGCCTGGTCTCCGGCATCTTGTGGGTGGCCTTGCTGCCCTTGCTGCTGTTTTTCAGGGATTCGTCCCGGGCCATCCCGACCGAGTCCGGCGCCATCCTGTCCCCCGCCGATGGCCGCATCCTGAACATCGAGAAGGTCAGGGACCACTACGCCAACCGCGATGCCTTGCGCATCAGCGTGTTCATGAGCGTGTTCAGCGCCCACACCAACCGGTCCTGCGTGGACGGCGTGGTCAAGCACGTGCAGTATTTTCCGCGTCTGCTTGGCAAGAAGGCCAACCCGGGGCACGACCAGAGTGAACGCAGCGCCATGGTCATCGAATCCGGCGGGCAGATCGTCACCCTCGTGCAGGTGGCCGGCCAGATCGCCAGGCACGTGCTTTGCCACGCCAAGGTTGGCGACACACTGACCCGGGGGCAACGCTACGGACGCGTCCGTTTCGGCGCCCGTGTTGATGTGTACCTGCCCCCTCATGCCGTGCCCCTGGTGGCCAGCGGCCAGAGGGTCTCGGCCACCACCACCATTCTGGCGACGCTGCCCAAGGCATGACATTCCCCACCACCCACCCTGATCAGACCCCGACCAAAACGGTCGACCTGCCCCTGGACGATGTCGACGAATCGCCCGGCGTGCGGCGTCGTCGCAAGGGCATCTTCATCCTGCCCAACCTCTTCACGCTGGCCGCCTTGTTCGGAGGCTTCTACGCCATCGTCATGGCCATGAACGGGCAGTTCGAGCAATCGGCCATCGGCATTTTTTGCGCCATGGTGCTCGACAGCCTGGATGGCCGCGTGGCCCGCATGACCAACACGCAAAGCGCCTTCGGCGAGCAGATGGACAGCCTGTCGGACATGGTGTCCTTCGGCGCAGCGCCCGCGCTCATCGTCTACGAATGGGCCTTGAAGGGGCTGGGCAAATGGGGCTGGATCGCGGCCTTCGTCTATTGCTCGTGCGCCGCCCTGCGCCTGGCGCGCTTCAACACCAACATCGGCGTGGTCGACAAACGTTTCTTCCAGGGCTTGCCCAGCCCGGCCGCCGCCGCTTTGGTGATCGGCCTGATCTGGGTGGTGACCGACCTGGACCCGGTGCTGCGCACGGCCCCATGGATGGTGTGGTTGGCCTTCGCCTTCACGCTGTACGCGGGCCTGACCATGGTCACCAACGTGCCGTTCTACAGCTTCAAGGATGTCAGCTTCAAGCGCACCGTGCCCTTCATCGTGATCGTGGCGATCGCGCTGGGCATCGCGGTGGTGACCATCCATCCCCCGGTGGTGCTTTTCGGTGTGTTCGTGGTCTACGGCCTCTCCGGCTACGGGGTGTACGTGTGGAAGCGCGTCAAGGGCAAGCCGGTGAGCGTGATCTCCACCTCCACCGACGAACCCGACGAAGAAGGCCTGCACCGCTGATCGTTTTTCCCGGGCTTTTGCCCGGTGCGGGCCAGAGTCACCATGCTATATTTGTGGCCATGACGACCTTCAACGCCCAGCTGCTACTACGTCCAGGAGTGCCCTGGGCGCGTTGATCGCTTTCGTTTGTACTGTGTACACATCCGAACTTTCGCAAAACGGCCCGCCAGCATTGCCAGCGGGCCGTTTTGTTTGCAGAAGTCATCTCCCGCGGAGACCACCATGACCGACAAACTGATCATTTTCGACACCACCTTGCGCGATGGCGAGCAATCGCCCGGCGCTTCCATGACACGCGACGAGAAGCTGCGCATCGCCAAGCAGTTGGAGCGCCTGAAGGTGGACGTGATCGAGGCCGGGTTCGCCGCCTCGTCCAATGGTGACTTCGAGGCCGTGAAGTCCATCGCCGCGGCGATCAAGGATTCCACCGTCTGCTCACTGGCCCGTGCCAACGACCGCGACATCGCGCGTGCCGCCGAGGCCCTGAAGGGCGCCAACTCCTGGCGCATCCACACCTTCATCGCCACCAGCGCGCTGCACATGGAAAAGAAGCTGCGCATGTCGCCCGAACAGGTGCTCGAGCAAGCGAAGCTCTCGGTGCGCTTCGCCCGGAACCTCACCAGCGACGTCGAGTTCTCGGCCGAAGACGGCTACCGCTCCGACATCGACTACCTGGCCCGCGTGGTCGAAGCCGTCATCAACGAGGGCGCGACCACCATCAACATCCCCGACACCGTCGGCTACGGCATCCCCGACCTGTACGGCAGCTTCATCAAAACCCTGCGCGAGAAGGTGCCCAACTCCGACAAGGCGATCTGGTCGGTGCACTGTCACAACGACCTGGGCATGGCCGTGGCCAACTCCCTGGCCGGCGTCAAGATCGGTGGCGCACGCCAGGTGGAATGCACCATCAACGGCCTGGGCGAGCGCGCCGGCAATTGCGCCCTCGAAGAAGTCGTGATGGCCGTCAAGACCCGCCGCGAATACTTCGGGCTGGACACGCGCATCGACGCCAGCCAGATCATGTCGGCGTCGCGCCTGGTGTCGCAGACCACTGGTTTCGTGGTGCAGCCGAACAAGGCCGTGGTGGGCGCCAACGCCTTCGCGCACGCCTCGGGCATCCACCAGGACGGCGTGCTCAAGGCCCGCGACACCTATGAAATCATGCGTGCCGAAGACGTGGGCTGGGCCGCCAACAAGATCGTGCTGGGCAAATTGTCGGGCCGCAACGCCTTCAAACAGCGCCTGACCGAACTGGGCATCGACCTCGATTCCGAAGCCGGTATCAACACGGCTTTCGCCAAGTTCAAGGAACTGGCCGACCGCAAGAGCGAAATCTTCGACGAGGACATCATCGCCTTGGTCGGCGACGAAAGCGTCACGCCCGAACAAGAGCATTACCGCCTGGTGTCGCTGTCCCAGCGCTCCGAAACCGGCGAGCGTCCACACGCCAGCATCGTGTTCGCGGCCGGCGACACTGAACACCAATCCGAGAGCGATGGCAATGGTCCGGTGGACGCGAGCCTCAAGGCAATCGAGACCGTCGTGAAAAGTGGCGCGGAAATCGTCCTCTACTCGGTCAATGCAATCACCTCCGGAAGCACAGAATCCCAGGGAGAGGTGACCGTTCGTTTGCAACACAGTGGGCGCGTGGTCAATGGGGTCGGAGCCGATCCGGACATCGTGGTGGCGTCAGCCAAAGCCTACCTGTCAGCGTTGAACAAGCTGCACAGCAAGGCCGAAAGGGTTGCTGCGCAGGGGTAACACTCGATCATGATGGCCTGAATGGCGAGGTCACTTTACAAAATACGCGTAAGTCATTGATCTGGCGCGTATTTTTTTATACACTTCGCACTGTGACGAAAGGGCTGTGATGGTCGTGCTCAAGAAGTTGAAGAAAAGTTTGCTGTCGTTGATGGTGTTGTCGGTGGCCTGCCTGGCCCTGAGCACGCCAGGCTTGGCCGAGGCCAAAGCCAAAAGCAAGGCCAAAGCACGCACCACCGCCACCAGCAAGGCCAGCCGTTCGGTGCCCACGGCCAAGGTCAAGCCCAAGGCCACCGTGCGCAAATCGCGCGTGGTTCGCGCCCAAGGCGTCCGCCGCATCTCGCGTGCCGAGCCGCCCATGCCCCTGGCTGAGTCCCTGTCCGCCGAGCGTGGCGGCGTGATCAAGACCGCGGTGGCGGTGGCCGGTGCGTCGGCGGCCTCTGGTGCGTCTTTTGGTCAGCTCTATGGCCTGCACCACACCCCCGATCCCCTCTACCTCAAGTCCAGCGTGGCTTTCGTGATGGACCAGGACACCAACGAGGTGCTGCTGTCCAAGAATTCCGAAGCCGTGCTGCCCATTGCTTCGCTGACCAAGCTCATGACCGCCATGGTGGTCGTCGAGGCCAAGTTGTCGCTGGACGAATCCATCACCATCACCTCCGACGATGTGGACACCGAGAAAAACAGCAGTTCGCGGCTGGCGGTGGGTGCCACGCTGACGCGCGGTGAATTGCTGCACCTGGCCTTGATGTCCTCTGAGAACCGCGCTGCGCATGCCCTGGGCCGCATCTACCCGGGTGGCCTGCAGGCTTTTGTCGCGGCCATGAACCGCAAGGCCCAGTTCCTGAACATGTCGGACACCAAGTATGTCGAACCCACGGGTCTGAGCAGCCAGAACCAGTCCAGCGCACGCGACCTGGCCACCCTGGTCAAGGCCGCCTACCAGCAGCCCTTGATCCGCGAGCTCTCCACCTCGCGTGAATATGCGGTGCACCTGGGCAAGCGCCAAGTTCAGTTCCACACCACCAACAGTCTGGTGCGCAACCCCAGCTGGGACATCGGTCTGCAGAAAACGGGTTACATCGTCGAAGCTGGGCGTTGCCTGGTTCTGCAAGCCCGCATGGCTGGCCGCAAGCTGATCATGGTGTTCCTGGATTCCGCCGGCAAGTATTCCCGCCAGGCCGACGCCGAGCGTGTGCGCCGTTGGATTGAAACGGCGCCCCAGGCGCCGCGTGGTTCGGCCGATCTGGTCGCGGTGCCCAAGGTCACTTCCTGACGTTGTTGGTCAGGCAGGTCAAAAGAAAAAGGCCCCGAGGGGCCTTTTTTCATGGCTGAGCGGAATGCCGTGTGGCAATCAGCGGCCGGTGGTCCATCCCAGGGTGGTGGAGATCCGGGCGGCGGCACCCTTGAGTGCATCGCTCCATTCGGGGTTCAGGCGCAGGCTGCTGGTGCTCAAGCTCAGGCTGGCCACGATCTGGCCGCTGTCGTCGATGACCGGGGCGGCCGCCTGTTGCTGTGCAGGCTCCACCGAATCGCCATCCACCGCGAACCCATTGGCCCGCACGTTCTGCAGTTCGGTGTGCAGGGTTTCGGCACGCGTGCCGTTGGCCTGGGCCAGGGCGTGCAGTTGCGCCGCAGTCCATTGGCTGATCAGGACCTTGCCTGCGGCGCTGGCGGCCAGGGGTGCGCGTGCCCCCAGAACCCGGTTCACCTGGATGCCATTGCGTTCGTGGCTGGTGCGCTCGACGCAAAGGGCCTCGTCGTCCTGCCGGACGTGCAAGGCCACGGCTTGCCCTGTGAGCCGGTGCAGGTCCTGCATCGGCTTGATGGCCAGGTCGCGCACGTTCAATCTTGATTTCACCAGGTTGCCCAGTTGCAGCAGGCGCAAGCCCAAGCGGTAGGTGCCGGGGCCGGAGCGCTCTACAAAGCCGCCCACGGCCAGATCGTTGAGGATGCGGTGCGCGGTGGATGGGTGCAAACCCGTGCGTTCGCTCACGGTTTTGAGCGATGCGGAGTCTCCTTCGAGGGCCAAGGTGTCCAAAAGACTGAACATTCGGGCCATGACCTGGATCGAAGTGGAGGGCGAGGTGGATTCACTCATCGGGTTTTCCTTCGTGGCAAACCATTTTGAAAGGTGGGATCCCTCGTCATTCGGCGAAATAATCGGTGGCTTGAGGGTCATCTAGGGGCACAGGAGCCCACCTTTTCGGGATTTGATAACGCCTTATGAAAAATCTCTTCCGTGAAGTCGGGATCCGGCTGGTTTTGGCCGGTGGATTGGTGGCCGGGCTCATGAGCCCGTTCCAGGTGAACGCGGCGGTGCCCTCGCTGGCGGCCGAATACAGCGACTCGGCGGCCTCCGGTGGTGCCGGCGGGCGGCGCTGGATGACCATGTCTCGCGTCTTCGGGCGGCTCACCGCCAAGGACCTGGGGATCGTCATCAACACCGACGATCCTTATTCCGTCCAGGTCGGCGAGTACTACGCCAAGGCCCGCGCTATTCCCGCCAGCCGCGTTTTGCGCATCAGCCTGCCCATCAAGTCCACCCTGGGCCCCGACGAGTTCGAGGCGTTCAAGAAACAAGTGGACGACTTTTTCGGCGCCAAAACGCAGGCACTGGCCTTGACTTGGCGATTGCCCTATGGGGTGAACTGCAACTCGATCACGGGGGCGCTGGCCATGGGTTACGACGCCAAGCTTTGCAGCAACACCTGCGCGGCGCCCACGCGAACCTCACGGTATTTCGGATCCAGTTCGACCAAGCCTTTCACGGACCACCAAATGCGCCTGAGCATGCTGCTGGCGGCCAAGGACGCGGACACGGCCAAGGCCCTGATTGACCGGGGTGTGAAGTCGGATGGCACCTTGGGCCTGCGCGGGGCACCGGCCGTGAACGCGCATTTCGTCACCACCTCGGACAGCATCCGCAGCGTGCGCCAGCGCCTGTTTCCCCCGGCGGGCAGCAATCCGCCGTTTGGGGTCGATGTTTACCTGGATCAGACGGATGCCTTGAAGAATGCCGACCGCGTGCTCGTGTACCAGACCGGGCGTGCGCAAGTCGATTTTCTGGACACGAACGAGTTCGTGCCGGGCGCTTTGGGTGACCACCTCACGTCCTTCGGAGGCATCCTGGACAAGCCGCATGGACAGATGACCGTCCTGTCGTGGATCGATGCTGGCGTCACGGCCACCTACGGCACCACCAGCGAGCCGTGTGCGCACCTGCAGAAGTTCCCGCATCCCCAGGCTTTGATCGGGTTCTACCTGCAAGGCGCAACCGCCTTGGAGGCTTATTGGAAGAGCGTGGCCTGGCCGCAGCAAGGGCTGTTCGTGGGTGAGCCACTGGCGGCACCTTTCGGTCGCTGAGACATTCAGGGCGCGGGCCGCAAATAGAAAATGGCCTGGTCGCCCTGGTGGTCGTGGTTCAGTTCCCGGGCCCTGCGCTTGAACTCGGCGATGTCATCCTCGGAAAATGGCGAGGCGGCGGGATCGACGGCGTAGGAGTTTTTGCCGCGCAGCGGAATGCCCTTGAGGTATTGCTCGCTGCCCCAGAACTGGAAATCGGTGGAGTCGTACACCACCTGGTCGACCACCATGCCGGCATCGCGGGCCAGTCGGTTGAGGCTGTCGACCGAGTGCAGGAAGAAGTGGCGAGGAGCGTCGAGCTGAACCCAGTTGACGCCGTAATGCTTCCAGGCGTAGGAACTCACCGTGGGGATTCTGACAATGCAATGACCCGAAGGTTTGAGAATGCCCGCCACGTGCTGCAGTGTTTCGAGCTGATTGGGGATGTGTTCAAAAGAATGGTTGAACATGATCAGGTCATGGGCACCCGACACGCCGGTGATGGGCTTCTTCAAGACCTTCACGCCATCGTCGTAGCTCAATTCCTGGGCAATGAAAGGATCGGCGCCCAGGAGGTGGGTCATGCCCGACGATGCGAGTAATTTGAGCAAGGTGCCAGCACCGCAGCCCACATCGATGACGCTGCTGTCGGATTTCAGCTTCAGCGGCCTCAGGAATTGAAATGCGTCTGTGGGAAAGGCCCGCAGCAACCAGCCGCCAATTTTCCCTTGGCCCGAAATCGCATGGCGATTCCGGATTTTCATCATCCGTTGCCGAATCGGATGGCGCGTGACTTCCTTTTGCTGGTATGAATAATATTGCCCGGCATAATATTCATGGATGTTGTCGGGGATGTCAGATATTTGAAGGCAACCGCATTCTGCGCAAAGTATGTAAGTGAATTTTTCATGCTTGCCATACATCATTTCCTGCGCTTCAAAGAGCGCATTATTGGAGACATTGCCGCAGATTGTGCATTTCATGGAAACTCCCTTGGCCTACGATGAGGCAGGGCGTTTTTAGCTCAAATGAAATCCTGGCGAGTCATGGTTTACCAGCGGGGGCTGGAAATTCCCCCATTGGGTGTTTTTCTGGTCTAACGATTCTTCGTGGCGATCCACCACTTGCGCAAGGGCGTCAGGATGATGCGCCCATGCAAAACGTCGGCACCTCGGGCGGCAATCTCGTCGATCAAAGCCATGTGCAAGGCGGCCAAGACCCGCAAGGGGCGCAGGGCCTTGCGCTCAGCAGACGGCAGCCGGGCGAGCGCGCCCAAAGAATCTTGCAGGCTCTGACGTGCCTGGCCGTGAAGGTGGCTGAGCAGGCCGGGCCAGTGTTCGGGCGCCTGTCCCGCTGAGGGGCGCAGCAGTTCGTGCGCCTTCACGTCATGCTGCTGCAGGGTGCTGACGGGCACATGCAGCCACCCCAATCGCGCGTCCTGGCCCAGGCGGGCAAGGTGATGGGCTTGCCGAAGGCCCCAGCCCAGTTCGTGTACTGTGGTCAGTGCGGCCTCTGAATGGGCCCCGAGCAGGTGGGCTGCACCTTCGCAAGCCGCGCCTGTGGTCGCCAGGGCATGCTTTTTCTGGCTGGGCTCGTCCAGCCAACGCGTCTGCTGCACCAGGGACTGCATGCCCTCGACCTGGGCCAGCCACACCTCCAGCGGCGGCAAGCGCCCCGGTGCGGGGACGCCAGGCTTGAACAAGGCCTTGGTCAAGGGATGGCTTGGCTTGCCCTCGAAGCTGTTACGCACCTCCTGGTGCCACCAGGCCAGTTTGGTCTGAGCCACGCCCGGGTCGCTGACATTCAAGGGGATGCTGCTGACCTCATGCCACCAGTGAATCCAGGCCTGCAGCGATGGGCGCAGTTGCGTGGGCGTGGATTGCAGTGCATGGTAAAGACTGCTGCCCGGCCTGATCAAGGGCAGGGGGGCGTTGGGCGATGGAGGCATGGGCTTGGTGTGGACAAAGACAGCACATTGTCTCAATTGGCGCGGCTTCCCTCAAAAAATCGCATTACTGACCCGTTGGTCAGTTACGATGGCGACCGGTTTAGTCAGCAGATCCAAACCCCATTACCACCATGAGCGACCCCATGAGCATGCCTCGCCGGACCCGGTTCTTTGCCCTCGTCCTTGCAACCCCCTTGTTGCTGGCCACCGCAGGTTGCGGCAAGGCGCCCCCGGCCCCCGAACCCGTTCGGGCGGTGCGCACCTTGGTGTTGAGTGAAACCGGCGGCGCCGTCGACCGCGAGTTTTCCGCCGAAATCCGTGCCCGTGTTGAATCCCGCCTCAGCTTCCGCGTGCCAGGCAAGGTGTCGCGTCGTCAAGTCGAATTGGGGCAGGCGGTCAAGCCGGGGCAGGTGCTGGCCCAGCTCGATCCCCAGGACCTGGTGTTGACGCAGGAATCCGCGCGCGCGGGCCTGGCGGCGGCGGAGGCCAATGCCGCCCAAGCCGCGGCTGATTTCAAACGCTTCAATGAGCTCAAGGGGCAGGGCTTCATCAGCGCGGCCGAATTGGACCGCCACAGCACGGCCCTGAAGTCGGCCGAAGCCAGTCTGCGGCAAGCGCGTGCTCAGGCGGGAGTGCAGGGCAACCAGGCCACCTACGCCACCTTGACCGCCAGCGCTTCCGGCGTCATCACGGCGGTGGACGCGGAACCCGGTCAGGTCGTGAACGCTGGCACCCCGGTGCTGACCTTGGCCCAAGACGGCCCGCGTGATGCGATCTTCTCGGTGCCAGAAGACATGGCCCCGACCATGCGCGGTTTGTTGAACAAGCCTGGCGCCATCAAGGTGCGCCGTTGGGGCACCCAGGACTGGCTGCCTGCCAAGATCCGCGAGGTGTCGGCCGCCACGGACAGCGTGACCCGCACCTTCCTGGTCAAGGCCGATGTGGGGCAGGGCGCCTACGAGTTGGGCCAGACCGCCACCGTGGCGCTGAGCACACCGGTGCGCTTCGCCGGCGGCTTGCGCATCCCGCTGCAGGCCCTGACGGAGCAGAACGGCCGCTCCGCCGTGTGGGTTCTGGACGGTGGCAGCATGACGGTCAAGCTGCAGCCCGTGGTCACCGCCGATGTCACCGGCAATGTCGTGATCATCGCCAATGGACTCAAGGCTGGCCAGGAGATCGTCACGGCGGGCGTGCACGTGCTCAAGCCGGGCCAGAAGGTCAAGCGCTACCAGACCGCGCTGGATGCCGCGAGTGCGCGTTCTTCCGCGGCCGGCGCCAGCCAGCCTGTGCAGCCCGCTGTCGCGCAGTGATCCTGAGGAGCCTGCCGTGACTGCCATTGTCAAAAAAGCGCCGGATCCTTCGGCCCGCCATTTCAACCTGTCCCGTTGGGCGCTGGAGCACCCCGCACTCACGCGCTACCTGATGGTCGTGCTCATGCTGCTGGGCGCGGCCGCCTATTTTCAGCTGGGGCAGGACGAAGACCCGCCGTTCGCCTTCCGCATCATGGTGGTCCGCTCCTACTGGCCCGGCGCCACGGCGCAAGAGATGGCCGAGCAGGTCACCGACAAGATCGAGCGCACTTTGCAGGAAGTGCCTTACGCCGATGTGATCCGCTCTTACAGCAAGCCGGGCGAGGCCTTGACCTTCATGCAGGTCAAGGATTCCTCACCGCCCAAAGAGATCCCCAACCTCTGGTACTTGGTGCGCAAAAAGATCGGCGACATGCGCCAGACCTTGCCGCCCGGCGTGGTCGGGCCTTTCTTCAATGACGAGTTCGGTGACGTCTACGGCTCCATCTATGCCCTGTCCGCCGATGGCTTCACGCCGGAAGAACTGCGCCAGTTCGCCGAGAAGGTGCGCTCGCAATTCCTGCGCGTGCCCAGCGTGGGCAAGGTCGAACTGATGGGCGTGCAGCCCGAAAAGATCTTCCTGGAAGTGCCGCAGCAAAAGCTGGCCCAGATGGGCCTGGACATGAACCAGTTCATCCAGCAGCTCAATGCGCAGAACGGCATCGAAGGGGCGGGCGTGTACGCGGGCGAGTACAACAACATCCAGATGCGCATCACGGGCGCGTTCACCTCGGTCGAGCAATTGCGCCAGATGCCGATCCGGGCCGTCAATCCCGCCACCGGGCAGGCCCGCACGGCCAAGCTGGGCGACGTCGCCACCATCCGCCGTGCCTACGAATCGCCCGCCACCACCAAGGTGCGCCACAACGGCAAGGACATCATCGCCATCGGCGTGTCCATGGCCAAGGGCGGCGACATCATCCAGCTGGGCAAGAACCTGCACGCGGCAGCCGCGAAAGCGCACGCGGACCTGCCCGTGGGCATCGAACTCGACCAGATCCAGGACCAGCCGACCTCGGTGTCCAGTTCGGTGGGTGAGTTCGTCCACGTGCTGGTCGAGGCCGTGGCCGTGGTGCTGGCCGTCAGTTTCATCAGCCTGGGCTTGCACACCAAGCCCTTGCGCCTGGACATCTGGCCGGGCCTGGTGGTGGCCATCACCATTCCACTGGTGCTGGCCGTCACCTTCCTGATCATGTACTTCTGGAACGTGGGCCTGCACAAGATCTCGCTGGGGGCGCTCATCATCGCCCTGGGCCTGTTGGTGGACGACGCCATCATCGCGGTCGAGATGATGGTGCACAAGCTCGAAGAGGGCTACGACAAGGTGGCTGCGGCCACCGCGGCCTATGACCTCACCGCCATGCCCATGCTCACCGGCACCCTGATCACGGCCACGGGTTTCCTGCCCATCGGCCTGGCGCAATCGGCGGTGGGGGAATACACCTTCGCCATCTTCGCGGTCACGGCGGCGGCCTTGCTGGTGTCCTGGGTGGTGTCGGTCTACTTCGTGCCTTACCTGGGGCAGCACCTGCTCAAGACCCGGCCCAAGGTCAAAACGGTCGATGGCGAGTCCCATGCCGACTTGCACGACACGCCGTTCTACCGCCGCTTCAAGTCCCTGGTGAACTGGTGCGTCGAGCACCGCTGGATCACCATTGGCCTGACCATCGGTGCGCTGGTGCTGGGCGTGCTGGGCATGGGCAAGGTGCAGCAGCAGTTCTTCCCGGATTCCAGCCGCCCCGAGCTGCTGGTCGACCTGTGGATGCCGGAAGGCACCAGCTTCGAAGCCACCGAGGCCGTGGCCAAGCGCTTCGAGGCCCGTGTGATGAAGGAGGAGGGCGTCAAGACCGTCAGCACGTGGATCGGCTCTGGCTTGCCGCGCTTCTACCTGCCCATGGACCAGATCTTTCCGCAGAGCAACGTCAGCCAGGCCGTCATCATGCCGACCGACGCGCACACCCGCGAAGCCCTGCGCGCGCGTCTGCCCGAACTGCTGGCCACCGAGTTCCCGGAAATCCGCGGGCGCCTGCGCCTGCTGCCCAACGGGCCACCGGTGCCTTATCCCGTGCAGTTCCGCATCGTGGGAGAAGACCCCGCGCAACTGCGCCATTGGGCCGATGAAGCCAAGACCTTGATGCGCGCCCACCCCAACATGACGGGTGTCAACGACAACTGGAACGAGCAGGTCAAGGCCATCCGCCTGGTGGTGGACCAGTCCAAGGCTCGCGCCCTGGGCGTGACCTCCCAATCCATCGCCCAGGCGATCCGGGTGACCACTTCAGGCACCACCGTTGGCCAGTACCGCGACCAGGACCGCCTGATCGACATCGTGATGCGCACGCCCCTGTCGGAGCGGGCCACCCTGAGCGCGCTCGACAACTCCTACATCCCCACGGCCTCGGGCCGCATGGTGCCCGTGCTGCAGATCGGCAAGCCGCAACTGGTCTGGGAGCCGGGCGTGATGTGGCGCGAAGGTCGCCATTTCGCCATCACGGTGCAAGGCGACGTCACGGAAGGCACCCAGGGGCCGACCGTCAGCACCGCCCTGTGGCCGCAGATGCAGGCCCTGCAGCAGAAGATGCCGCCGGGTTTCCGCGTCGAACTGGCGGGCACGGCCGAGGAAAGCAGCAAAGGCCAGGGCTCCATCTTCGCCAACATGCCCGCCATGCTGTTCATCATCTTCACCTTGTTGATGCTGCAACTGCAAAGCTTCTCGCGGGCGCTGCTGTCCTTCCTGACCGGCTTCATGGGCATCGCTGGCGTGGCCGCGGCCTTGTTGATCCTGAACCGGCCCTTCGGATTCGTGGCCCTGCTGGGCGTGGTTGCGCTGATGGGCATGATCATGCGCAATTCCGTCATCCTGATCGACCAGATCGAGCAAGACCGGGCCCAGGGCATCCCCGACTGGGACGCCATCGTCGGCTCGACCGTGCGCCGTTTCCGCCCGATCGCCTTGACGGCCGCGGCCGCCGTGCTGGCCATGATCCCCCTGTCGCGAAGTGTGTTCTGGGGCCCCATGGCCGTCGCCATCATGGGCGGCCTGATCGTGGCCACGGCGCTGACCCTGCTGGCATTGCCAGCCATGTACGCGGCCTGGTTCCGCGTGCGCAAGCCCGTGTGAGGGTGACCGCCGATGAAAACTGCGCTTTTGGCGCGGTAGAATCGGCGGTTCAGACCAAATAGCCTGCTTGGCTGCATCTAGCAACCAGGTTGTCAAAGTCGATGCGCGGGTGGCGAAATTGGTAGACGCACCAGGTTTAGGTCCTGACGCCAGCAATGGTGTGGGGGTTCGAGTCCCCCCCCGCGCACCAGGCCTTTTATCAATTACCTAATTTTGAGAGTACATGACATGGCTGTCACCGTGGAGACCCTCGACAAGCTGGAACGACGCATCACGCTGTCGCTGCCAGCTGACGTGCTCAGGAACGAAGTCGACGCCCGCTTGAAGAAGCTGGCCCGCACCGTCAAGGTTGACGGCTTCCGTCCTGGCAAAGTGCCCATGACCGTGGTCGCCCAGCGCTACGGCTATTCCGTTCAGTACGAAGTGGTCAACGACCAGGTCGGCCAGGCCTTTTCCAAGGCCGCCGCCGAAGCGCAATTGCGCGTCGCTGGTCAGCCCCGCATCGCTGAAAAAGAAGGCTCGTCCGCCGAAGAAGGCAAGCTGCTCTTCGACGCCACCTTCGAGGTCTACCCGCAAGTCGTCATCGGCGACCTGTCGACCGCCGAAGTCGAGCGCGTGACCGCCGAAGTCAACGATGCCGCCATCGACCGCACTGTTGAAATCCTGCGCAAGCAACGCCGCACCTTCGAGCAGCGCGCTGCCACCGAAGCAGCCGCCGATGGCGACCGCGTCACCATCGACTTCGAAGGCAAGATCGACGGCGTGCCCTTCGACGGCGGCAAGGCCGAGGGCTACCAGTTCCTGCTGGGCGAAGGCCAGATGCTCGAAGCTTTCGAGAAGGCTGTTCGTGGCATGAAGACGGGCGAGTCCAAGACTTTCCCCCTGAAGTTCCCCGACGACTACCATGGCAAGGACGTGGCCGGCAAAGAAGCCGACTTCCTCGTGACCCTGAAGAAGCTGGAAGCCCAGAACCTGCCCGAAGTGAACGAAGAGTTCGTGTCGAGCCTGGGCCTGCCCGAGTCCTCGATCGAAGCGCTGCGCGCCGACATCAAGAAGAACCTCGAGCGTGAAGTCAAGTTCCGCGTGGCCGGCCGCAACAAGGCCGCCACCATGGACGCCCTGCTCAAGCTGGCCGAGTTCGACGTGCCCAACTCCTTGGTCGCCGCCGAAACCGACCGCCTGGTCGAAGGCGCCCGCGCTGACCTGAAGTCGCGCGGTGTCAAGGATGCCGACAAGGCGCCAATCCCCACTGAGATGTTCCAGCCCCAGGCCGAGCGCCGCGTGCGCCTGGGCCTGATCGTGGGCGAACTGGTGCGCAACAACAACCTGGCTGCCAAGCCCGAGCAGTTGCAAGCCCACATCGAAGAACTGTCGCAAAGCTACGAGCAACCCCAGCAAGTGGTGGCCTGGTACATGAGCGACCGCCAGCGCATGGCCGAGGTCGAAGCCGTTGTCATTGAAGGCAATGTGGTTGATTTCGTGCTGTCCAAGGCCAAGGTTACCGACAAGGGCCTGGGCTTCGAAGAACTGATGGGTCAGCAAGGCTGATTTTCCCGTCTTTCCGGGGCGTGAAGCCCTGGCAAGGGCACCTGCCAATCCCCAGCGGAGGCAGGTGCCTTTTATTTTGTGCGAACGTCCCCATGTGCGTCCTAGCAACGGAAAGACGACAAGGACACTCTCCGGCTTTTTCCGGCGTTCTGGCGGGCCTTCCGAGGCGCCATAATCAAATCACGCATTGAATATTCCACAAGGAAGCACATGAGCGCTCTGGACACACAAAACCTGGGCTTGGTGCCCATGGTCATCGAGACATCAGGCCGCGGCGAACGCGCCTACGACATCTACAGCCGTTTGCTGCGCGAACGGGTGGTTTTCCTGGTGGGACCGGTCAACGACCAATCGGCCAACCTGGTCGTGGCGCAACTGCTGTTCCTCGAAAGCGAAAACCCCGACAAGGACATCTCCTTGTACATCAACTCGCCGGGCGGCAGCGTGAGCGCGGGCATGTCGATTTTCGACACCATGCAGTTCATCAAGCCCGACGTGTCGACCCTGTGCATGGGCATGGCCGCCTCCATGGGCGCCTTCTTGCTGGCTGCCGGCGCCAAGGACAAGCGTTTCGCGCTGCCCAATTCCAAGATCATGATCCACCAACCTCTGGGCGGCACCCAAGGCCAGGCCACGGACATCGAGATCCATGCCCGCGAGATCCTCAAGACCCGCGAGCAACTCAACCGCATCCTGGCAGAACGCACTGGCCAATCCCTGGAAAAGATCCAGTTGGACACCGAGCGCGACTACTACATGTCGGCTGCGGAATCGGCCACTTACGGTTTGATCGACAAAGTGCTGGAAAAGCGCCAAGCCGCGGCCTCCTGATTGCCAAAAAGGTGGCCGGATGCGAGGTAAAGCCCCAGCAAAGGCTTCTTCTTCGACCGGCCGCCAGCCAAGGCGTTTGACTTATCATCATCACCAACATTTGCTGACTCACTGACAGGCCTGCCCCATGTCCGAAAAAAAAGGCTCTTCCAGCGAAAAGATCCTGTACTGCTCCTTCTGCGGTAAGAGCCAGCACGAGGTCAAGAAGCTCATCGCCGGCCCGTCGGTCTTCATTTGTGACGAATGCATCGACCTGTGCAACGACATCATCCGGGATGAGGTCGCGGCCGAGGCCGAACAGACCGCCCGCCCAGCGCGCAGCGATCTGCCCACTCCCAACGAGATCAAGGCCCAACTCGATCAGTACGTGATTGGGCAGGACACCGCCAAACGCACGCTGTCGGTGGCGGTCTACAACCATTACAAGCGCTTGCGCCACATGGGCACGGGCGATGGCAAGAAGCCCGACATCGAACTGTCCAAGAGCAACATCCTGCTGATCGGCCCCACGGGCTCCGGCAAGACCCTGCTCGCCCAGACCCTGGCCCGTCTGCTGAACGTGCCGTTCGTGATCGCCGACGCCACCACGCTGACCGAAGCCGGTTACGTGGGCGAGGACGTCGAGAACATCATCCAGAAACTGCTGCAGAACTGCAACTACGAGGTGGACAAGGCCCAGCGCGGCATCGTCTACATCGATGAAATCGACAAGATCTCGCGCAAGTCCGACAACCCCTCCATCACGCGTGACGTGTCGGGCGAAGGCGTGCAACAGGCCTTGCTGAAGCTGATCGAAGGCACGATGGCCTCGGTGCCGCCGCAGGGCGGTCGCAAGCACCCCAATCAAGATTTCTTGCAGATCGACACGACCAACATCCTGTTCATCTGCGGTGGCGCTTTCGACGGCCTTGAAAAGATCATCCAGAACCGCTCCGTCAAGTCGGGTATCGGTTTTGGCGCGGCGGTCAAGAGCAAGGAAGACCGGAAGCTGTCCGAGGTGTTCCGCGAAGTCGAGCCCGAGGACCTCATCAAGTTCGGCATCATCCCCGAGTTGATCGGCCGCATGCCCGTGGTCGCCACCTTGGGGGAATTGACGGAGGACGCTTTGGTGCGCATCTTGACCGAACCCAAGAACGCGCTCGTCAAGCAGTACCAGCAGTTGCTGGGCATGGATGGCGTCGAATTGGAAATCCGTCCCGCTGCCTTGACGGCCATCGCCCGCAAGGCCTTGGCCCGCAAGACGGGGGCGCGTGGTTTGAGGTCCATCCTGGAGCAATCCTTGCTGGACACGATGTTTGAATTGCCAACCCAGGAAGGAGTGCAAAAGGTGGTGCTGGATGAACCCACCATTGATGAAAACGCCAAGCCCCTGTTGGTGTACCGGGAACAGGTCAAGGCCAGCGCTTGAACCTGAACATCCTGCTCTGATGGGTGTCGGTCACCCGACGCCCTTGTGTTTTGGTTTTAGAGCCCCATCTGGGACTCTGACAAAGAAAGGCCATCATGTCAGGACATCCCATCCTTCCCTCTGACCCCATCAGCCTGCCGCTCCTGCCGCTGCGCGATGTGGTCGTGTTCCCCCACATGGTCATCCCACTGTTCGTGGGTCGCCCCAAGTCCATCAAGGCCTTGGAGGCCGCCATGGAAGCCGGTCGTCAGATCATGCTCGTCGCTCAAAAAGCGGCTGGCAAGGACGAGCCTAAGGCTGAAGACATGTTCGAGATCGGCTGCGTTTCCAGCATCCTCCAGATGCTGAAATTGCCCGATGGCACCGTCAAGGTGCTGGTTGAGGGCGTGCAGCGTGCCAACACATCATCGATTGACGATTCGGGTGAATTCTTCACCTCGGTGGTCGTGCCCGTGCAGCCCGAAGGCAACACGACGCCTGAAGTCGAGGCCCTGCGCCGCGCCGTGACGCAGCAGTTCGACCAATACGTCAAGCTCAACAAGAAAATCCCGCCCGAGATCCTCACCTCGATCTCCGGCATCGACGACGCTGGCCGCCTGGCCGACACCATTGCCGCCCACCTGCCTTTGAAGCTGGAGAGCAAGCAGTCGGTGCTCGACCTGTTCTCGGTGTCCGCCCGCCTCGAAAAACTGCTCGAACAGCTCGAGCACGAAGTCGACATCCTGCAGGTCGAAAAGCGCATCCGTGGCCGCGTCAAGCGCCAGATGGAAAAATCCCAGCGCGAGTACTACCTGAACGAACAGGTCAAGGCCATCCAGAAAGAACTGGGTGAAGGCGAAGAGGGCGCTGACCTCGAAGAGCTGGCCAAGAAGATCGAAGCCGCCCGCATGCCCAAAGAGGCGCGCAAGAAGGCCGATGCCGAGCTCAAGAAGCTGCGCCTGATGTCGCCCATGTCGGCCGAAGCCACCGTGGTGCGCAACTTCATCGACACGATCGTGGCCCTGCCTTGGTCCAAGAAGACCAAGATCAAGCACAACCTGGCCAATGCCGAGGACGTGCTGAACCAGGATCACTACGGCCTCGACAAGGTCAAGGAACGCATCCTTGAGTACCTTGCTGTCCAACAGCGCGTGGACAAGGTCAAGGCGCCCATCCTGTGCCTGGTCGGCCCTCCCGGTGTCGGCAAGACCTCGCTGGGGCAGTCGATTGCCCGCGCCACCGGTCGCAAGTTCGTTCGCATGGCCTTGGGTGGCGTGCGTGACGAGGCCGAGATCCGTGGCCACCGCCGCACTTACATCGGCTCGATGCCGGGCAAGGTGCTGCAGTCGTTGTCCAAGGTCGGCACGCGCAACCCGCTGTTCCTGCTGGACGAGATCGACAAGCTGGGCATGGACTTCCGGGGCGACCCGTCTTCGGCCCTGCTGGAGGTGCTCGACCCCGAGCAGAACCACACCTTCGGCGACCATTACATCGAGGTCGACTTCGATCTGTCCGACGTGATGTTCGTGGCGACGTCCAACTCGCTGAACATCCCGCCGGCCCTGCTCGACCGCATGGAAGTGATCCGCCTGGCGGGTTACACCGAGGACGAGAAGGTCTCGATCGCGCAGACGTACTTGCTGCCCAAGCAGCGCAAGAACAACGGCGTGAAAGACGAGGAAATGGAAGTGACCGAATCCGCCATCCGTGGCGTGATCCGTTACTACACCCGCGAGGCTGGTGTGCGTTCGCTCGAGCGCGAGGTGTCCAAGATCTGCCGCAAGGTGGTCAAGGGCCTGACGCTGAAGCAATACACGGGCAAGGTCGTGGTGTCCGAAGACAACCTCAATGACTTCCTGGGCGTGCGCCGCTATGACTACGGTCAGGCGACGAAGGACAACCAGGTCGGTCAGGTGGTTGGCTTGGCCTGGACGGAAGTCGGTGGCGATCTGCTCACCATCGAGTCGGCCAGCATGCCGGGCAAGGGTGTCATCACCCGCACCGGTTCGCTCGGCGATGTGATGAAGGAGTCGGTCGAGGCTGCCCGCACGGTGGTGCGCAGCCGGGCCGCGCGCCTGGGCATCAAGGACGAGCTCTTCGAGAAGCGCGACATCCACATCCACGTGCCGGATGGCGCCACGCCCAAGGACGGCCCAAGCGCAGGCGCTGCCATGGCCACGGCCCTGGTGTCGGTGCTCACGGGCATCCCGGTCAAGGCCTCGGTGGCCATGACGGGCGAGATCACGCTGCGAGGCGAGATCACGGCCATCGGTGGCTTGAAAGAGAAGCTGTTGGCCGCGCACCGTGGTGGCATCAAGACGGTGCTCATCCCTGAAGAGAATGTGAAGGACCTTCAGGAGATCCCCGAGAACGTCAAGAGCGCCATCGAGATCGTTCCGGTCAAATGGATCGACAAGGTGCTGGAAATTGCCCTGGAGCGCGCGCCCACCCCTTTGCCTGAAGAAGAGGCCAAGGTCGAAGCCAAACCTGACGCGGCGCCGGCCGCGGCGCCCACCTCAACCGAGGCTGTGAAGCACTGAAGTGTGTTGGAAAAAATCAGCGAAGCTTGATGAAGCTGCCAAAAGCGGTGTATAGTTCAGGTCTTCGCTGATTGCAGCAACCAAACACCAAACGGTTGCAAACAACGCAGGCAGCGGCTGACACAAGTCATGCGGGAATAGCTCAGTTGGTAGAGCGCAACCTTGCCAAGGTTGAGGTCGCGAGTTCGAGTCTCGTTTCCCGCTCCAGAATTTGAAAAGGACCCTCTCGGGTCCTTTTTTCATTCCAGAGATCACAACAGCCATCAGAAGGCGCTTTTCGTGCAGCCCCCATCCACACGCAGCGCCGCGCCCGTGGTGCCCGATGCCAAGGGGCTTGCGATGTAGGCCACCATGCTGGCGATTTCCTCGGGTTCCTCGAAGCGCTTGATGAGCGAGGAGGGACGGGCGGTCTGGAAGAATTCCTGCTCGAAAGCCTGGACCGACTGGCCATTGGCCTTGGCCAGTGCTTCGACGAAGTCACCCACACCGCGCGAGCGTGTCGGCCCAGGCAGAATGCTGTTGACCGTGATGCCCGTGCCCGCCACCGATTCGGCCAGGCCGCGCGAGACGGCCAACTGCGCGGTCTTGGTCATGCCGTAGTGGATCATCTCTGCCGGGATCTGCACCGCGCTTTCGCTGGAGATGAAGATGATGCGGCCCCAATTGGCGCGTTTCATGGCCGGCAGGCACAGGCGCGCCAGACGCACGCCGCTCAAGACGTTGACATCGAAGAAGCGCGTCCAGTCTTCATCGGGGATGTCTTCGAATGCTTTGGGTTCGAAGATGCCCAGGTTGTTGACGAGGATCTCGATGCCCGGGTGCTGGTCGGTCAAGGCCTGGGCCGCTTCGGCCGTGCTCAGGTCGCCGGCGAAGCCCAGCACCTCGCCGCCTGGCGCCGCCTTGATCTGTGCAACGGCCTTGTCCACCGAGGCTTGCGAGCGCCCGTTCACGATCACGCGGGCGCCTTCGGCGGCCAGGGCCGACGCGATGGCGTGGCCAATGCCCGCGGTGCTTCCAGACACCAAGGCGAGCTTGCCTGTGAGCTTCAAATCCATGGTCGAGCCACCTTCAAAAAGTTGATGGTGGTGACGATAACGCAGGCTTGGAGAACCTGCAGGCGTCGGGTCATGCGCCGCAGAACTGGTACATAATTGCGACCTCCCCGCCATGCGGGGAGTCAGATGAGCCGTGGCGCGATAGCAAAGCGGTTATGCCCCGGATTGCAAATCCGGTTAGCCCGGTTCGACTCCGGGTCGCGCCTCCACCTTGTGCTCATCCACACCTTCCTTCCCCTTGTTGTCCGATCTCACCGCCGGCGTTGAATGCCGTCGACCACGATGCGGCTGGCTTCGGCGATCACGTCGTTGCGCAAGGGCGCATTTTTGTCGGGCTGCGTGAAGTAAACGGCCAGGACGATGGGCGAGCCTTTGGGAGGCCAGAGCACCGCGATGTCATTGGTGGTGCCGTGGGCCCCCGCGCCGGTCTTGTCGCCGACCACCCAGTCGGATGGAACCCCCGCGCGGATGCGTGCGGCACCGGTGGTGTTGCCCTTGAGCCAGGCCTGGAGTTGGTCCCGCTGCGGGTCGGCCAGCACGTTGTCCAGGGCCAGGCCTTGCAGGCTGCGCGCCATGTTGCCGGGCGTCGAGGTGTCCCGAGGGTCGCCTGGGATGGCGCTGTTCAATTCCGTTTCCAATCGGTCGAGGCGGAAGGTTTCGTCTCCGGCCAAGCGGGCAAACGCGGTCACGGCGGAAGGTCCACCCAGCAATTTAACCAGCAGGTTGGCGGCGGTGTTGTCGCTGTATTGAAGCGCCGCCGCGCACAAATCGCCCACGTTCATGGCCGCACCGACATGTTGGCCAGTGACTGGTGAGTTCGCGACCAGGTCTTGGGCGCCGATCGACAGGCGCTGCTTCAGCACGGCCGCATCCTTCGTGGCGAGGTTAAGGATGGCCGACACGGCGATGACCTTGAAGGTGCTGCACAAGGGGAAGCGTTCATCGGCGCGGTGCAGGATCTGCGCGTTGTTGCCCACGTCGAAGGCGGCCACCCCCAGCCGACCACCCGAAGAGGCCTCCAGTTGGGCCAAACGGTCTTCGGCGGAGGATGTCTTGCGGGTATTGGGCGCCGGCGCCTTGGCCACGGTGGTGCAGGCGCCCAGCAGCGAGGCGGAAGCGCAGGCCAGCAACAAGGCGCGGCGGTGGGTCGAATGGTGAGTCGTCATGTCTGTGAGGGCGATGATGGATGCTTGGCGGCGGCAATCGGTGTGCCGGACGGCTGCAGGGCATTCCGATTTCCATTAGCCTTGGGGCTTTGGGCTGCTGGAGGATGGCATGGTCGCGCGATGGGCTGTTTTGGCCATGACCTTGGCCGTGTGCGCGCCGGTGGTGCTGCACGCGACCGAAATCTACCGCTGGACGGACGAGCAGGGGAAGGCGCATGCCGCCGACCGGCCTCCTGCAGGTGTTCGCAAAGACAGGGTCAAGCGCGAGGATTCGCGGGTTCACGAGTTGACGCGGCATCAGCGTGAAGAGGCAAAAACGCGGGCGTTGGTCAACAAGTCACGGCGGGATCAGGGCCTGCCCGTGCTGCCGCCGCTCTATGGCGAGGGCGCTCTGCCGTTGACCGTCACACCGGTGCCCGACATGCAGCCCCATGAAACCGAGTGCCAGAAAATGGTGCGCCTGTACCGGGAAAGCGAAGCCTGCTTCGCGCCCTACAAGATTGCCAATGGCGTGACCCGGGCTGAAGCTTTCGAGCACTGCACGCCAGTGGTCGAGCCTTCCATCAAATGCGGCTACGTGAAGCCTTGATGGCCCCCTCAATCGAAGATGTCGCTGAGCCAGGACCTCTTCTTGTGGTGGCGGTGGCCTGAAGACGGGTAGTCCGAATCCACGAAGTCGGGGCGGTGGTATCAGGGCAGACCGGGCACTTCATGGCGAGCGAAGCTTGACCGTCCGGTGGGCTTCAATCCCCCAGCTTGCTTTCCAGCATGGCCTTGGCGCTCGGCCAATCAGCGGCGGTGATGCCATGAATGACCGAATTGCGAATGTACCCGTCCCGCATGACCATGTGGCTGCGCAAAACACCTTCCTCTTGAGCACCAATCCGACGGATGGCGTCCCTGGACTTCGTGTTGCGCTCGTCGGTCAGCAGTTCGACACGGTGACAGCCCCAGGTCTCGAACGCATGGCGCAGCATGAGGTACTTGGCCTCGGTGTTGACGTGGGTGCGTTGCCAGGAAGCCCCCAGGAAGGTGAAGCCGATCTCGACGCGGCGATGAGGCCGTTCGATGCACCGGAAGCGGGTGCTGCCCGCAACGCGGGATGACTGCACATCGATCGTGGCAAACGCCAGTTCTTTCCCCGCAGCGAAGGCGGATTCCGCGTCATCGAAGAATTTTGGAAGATGGCTCGGGTGGGGCACGAAGGTGAAGGGAACCTGCCAGAGATCGCCGTCGTGGATGGCCTTGGCCAGTTCTGGCAGGTGCGCTGGCGACACAGGTTCAAGGCGAACGCGCCTTCCAGCCAAAACAACCTTTTCGATGTTCACGCTCGCGCATTCCTCTTTGTTTTGGAAATGTTATCAGAGGGAGAGGGGGCGCCTTGATCGGGCCCGGCCCTGCCCTTGGTCAGCTGCTTGCAGCATTTCATTATTTCAATAATAATTGAAATATGGAAGAAATAGACATCGTGAAATCTTTGGCGGCCCTTGCTCAGCCGGTTCGGTTGAGGGTGTTTCGTGCGCTCGTCGTGGCGGGGCCTGCTGGCCTGACCCCTTCGGCGTTGAGTGGGCAGCTCGAGGTGCCAAGCACCTCGCTGTCGTTTCACCTCAAGGAGTTGCTGCATGCGGATTTGGTGTCTCAAGAGCGAGATGGGCGACATCTGATTTACCGGGCGGCCTTCGATCGCATGAATGGCTTGTTGTCATACCTGACCGAGAACTGCTGCCAAGGCCAGCCTTGCACCACAACCTCCGCCTGCTGCTGACTGAACATCCGCCATGACCACCAACATCCTGATCCTGTGCACCCACAACTCCGCGCGCAGCGTGCTGAGCGAAGGCATGCTCAACCACTGGGCTCAAAAACTGGGGCGTGATGTTCGTGCCTTCAGCGCAGGCAGTGCGCCAAGCGGACGGCTCAATCCCCATGCCTTGAAGGCCTTGAACAACGCCGGCGTGGACACCAAGGGCTACCGCAGCAAGAGCTGGGATGAGTTCACGGTCGATGGCGCGCCCGAGGTCCACATCGTGATCACGGTGTGTGACAGCGCCACTTCAGAGGCATGCCCTCATTGGCCGGGCAGTCCGGTCAAGGTGCATTGGGGCTACGCGGACCCGTCCAATGCGCCGGGCGGTGACGATGGCCAGCGGCTGGCCTTCGAGTTGACCCGACAAGCCATGGGCTACCGGATGCTGCAGTTGCTGGCGCTGCCATTGGGCAGCATGGGCCCTGGTGATTTGCAGCAGGCGCTGACCCGCATTGCGCAAAGTTGAGGTGCTCGCATGAATGTGTTCGAGCGCTACCTGACCGTGTGGGTTTTGCTGTGCATTGTCATTGGCATCGCCCTGGGTCAACTCCTGCCTGACGTGTTCCAGGCCATTGGAGGCCTGGAGATCGCGCAGGTCAATTTGCCCGTGGGCTTGTTGATCTGGGTGATGATCATCCCGATGTTGTTGAAGGTGGATTTCTCCAGCTTGTCTCAAGTGGGACGGCACTGGAGAGGCGCAGGGGTCACGCTCTTCGTGAACTGGGCGGTCAAGCCCTTTTCGATGGCCTTGCTGAGTTGGTTTTTCGTTCGCCACCTGTTTGCGCCGTTCCTGCCCGCCGATCAGTTGGACAGCTACATCGCCGGCCTCATCCTGCTGGCCGCAGCGCCTTGCACGGCCATGGTGTTCGTGTGGAGCCGGCTGACGGGCGGCCATGCGGCGTTCACCTTGTCCCAGGTGGCCTTGAACGACGCCATCATGGTGTTCGCTTTTGCGCCCATCGTGGCCTTGTTGCTGGGCATGTCTTCCATCGTCGTGCCCTGGGGCACCTTGTTCACTTCGGTGGTGCTGTACATCGTGGTGCCGGTGATCATGTCGCAGTGGCTTCGCCAACGGCTGTTGGCACGCGGCGCGACGGCCCTTGATGCGGCCTTGGTGCGGGCCGGGCCATGGTCCATCGCGGCGCTGCTGGCAACACTCGTGCTGCTGTTCGCCTTCCAAGGCAAAGCGATCGTTCGACAACCCTTGGTCATCGCGCTGCTGGCGGTGCCGATCCTCGTGCAAGTGATCTTCAATTCGGCGCTGGCCTATGGGCTGAATCGCAGCCTGGGCGAATCCCATGAGGTGGCGGGCCCATCGGCTTTGATTGGCGCCAGCAACTTCTTCGAGTTGGCCGTGGCCGCGGCCATCGCCCTTTTCGGCTTTGAGTCTGGCGCGGCACTGGCCACCGTGGTCGGGGTGCTGATCGAGGTCCCTGTGATGCTGCTGGTGGTGCGCATGGTCAACCGGAGCAAGGCCTGGTACGAGCAAGGAATCCAGCATTCATGAATTTGCCCAACATTGATCCTTCCTTGTTCAAATCACCAAGCAACGAGGCATTGCAGGGGGCCGCCAAGTCAATGCATGCGCCTCGCTTCTTGTTGCTGTATGGCTCCTTGCGTGAGCGTTCCTACAGCAAGCTGCTGACCCAGGAGGCGGCTCGCCTCCTGGAGGCCATGGGAGGCGAGGTGCGAATCTTTGACCCAGCCGGCTTGCCCCTGCCCGACTCGGTGCCGGACAGTCATCCCAAGGTCGAGGAGTTGAGGGCGCTGACCCGGTGGGCCGAGGGCATGGTCTGGTGTTCACCCGAACGCCACGGTGCCATGACCGGGATCATGAAGGCGCAGATCGACTGGATCCCTTTGAAAATCGGTTCCGTGCGGCCCACCCAGGGCAAGACGTTGGCGGTCATGGAGGTGTCCGGGGGCTCTCAATCGTTCAACGCAGTCAACCAGATGCGCATCCTCGGGCGATGGATGCGGATGATCACCATCCCGAATCAGTCCTCGGTGGCCAAGGCTTACCTTGAATTCGATGAGGCTGGCCGCATGAAGCCCTCTCCCTACTACGAACGCGTGGTCGATGTGATGGAAGAGCTGGTGAAGTTCACCTTGCTGACCCGCGATGTGGCGGCGCACTTGGTGGACCGCTACAGCGAACGCCGGGAATCGGCGGAGGCATTGAGCCAGCGGGTGGCGCAGCGCTCAATTTGAGGCGCGCTGCTTGGAGGGCAAGGCATGTCCGCCAAAGAACTTGCCCGTCGTCAACGAGGGAATCAAGGCGAATTGGTCGGTGACGTGTGCGATGAACTCTGTACTGGCACTCATGCAATCTTTCTGTGGGCATGTTTGGCAAGCCAAGCTTCCATGTGTGCTGGCGTGGCGTATCGGCCCTTCGATGTCCAACAAGCACGCGAGCTCTGCCTCCAGGCTTGTTGGTTCACCAATTGATCTGTTGTGCCATCGACCTTGCCAAGTCTTTGTACGCCTGGAATTGCTCCATGGTGTATTGCTGGCTCTTGATCGGATTTTGTCTGTTGAATGTGGGATCGTGAGGAAAATAGCAAGAACGTGGAGCTTCCATGCACGAGGTCATCAAAGCTCGGACAGACTCGGGTGCATCGGTTTGCAAGGACTGCTTGCGAAGGCCGAGCTTGAGGTAGATGACTCTGGTTTTCCGTTGCACCTCGAAGTCAGAATTCGTCAGCGGGATCATGGAAATGGATCCATCAAAAACGGTCGTGGCCACGTCCCGTGAAGCGCAGGGCGTCTCTTCGGGCGCTCGTGCGCACTCGCGTTCGGTTTGCCACAGCTTTAAGCCATCCGCCCTGGTGAATTCCGAAGCCTGGGCTTCGGGTGCAAGCTTCAATGCATCGATGCCCTGAACTTCCAGGTTCAGTCCATGCTCATTGAGAAGACGCGTCTTGAGCACACGGTACCCCTCCATGACCCATTCCGGATCGTGCTCGGAGTCGGCGATGATGATGGTTTCGCATCTCCGCATGACGAGTGGAAACACGGCCAAGTTTTCTGCGAAACCTCCATCCGTGGCGTAGAAAAAAGCTCGGCGAACATCGCTTTCAGTCAACACCTGGTGTGGGGTGGGATAGGTTCTGGCCACGACCAAAGACATGTTCCCACCCAAATGGATGAGACTGGACAAGCTTTTTACGCTGCCTTGCTCGTGTGGCCGGTCGTAGGCCGCACCAGAATACAAAACATATTCCCAAAGGTCATCACCAAGGGGGGGCAATGGGCCTTCTTGAAAGCCAATACCTGAGACGCCGTACCGGTATGGAGTGACTTCCAGATAGGTGTCGTACAGGGCCACAGACTTGGCAAGACTCGTCAGCGCCATTTTTGGATTTTCCAACGAATAGACAGGCCCAGGGATTGGGTAAGCTGCTATACCGACGATTGGCATTGGAATGCTGCCGCTTTCAACGGCACTTCGCAGATTGCGTCGGCTCAATTCTCCAAAAAATGGCAGATTGAATGATCCTGCAACCATGCCGTAATATGCACTTTTCATCCCTGTCGAATCAATGCCGTTGACAAAGCCAGAACCGGCGGTCAAAGGATTCAATAAACTGAAAATGGAGCCGGCAGCTGCCACGGGCAAAGAAAAAAGACTTGGGCGGATATTCTTCCTGATGTAAACATCGGAGAGTACCTTTTCTTCATTGACGCCGCCTGCACGTTCTTGGACGTACCAAGCCAGTGTGTAAGCTCCCCCGGATACTGCTGATATTATGTCTATGTCAGCAAGTTTTCCTGTTTCATGAAGACCTTGAATAACCCCGAGTCCAAATGCAGAGGCTCGGATGCCGCCGCCCGACAAGGCAAGGCATACTTTTGGCTGATCTTTTTTGGAACGGTATATTTTTGATTCAGTCTGTTTAAAATAACCAGATAATGCAGCGTTGGTGGCCAATACCTCTGATGTGTGAACAGGGTTTGAATTGCTGGGCATGGCAAGCCTCGCTGCTGAACGCAGAGCAAATGATTTCTCCGTTTTTGTGTAAGGTTCAGATGAGTCAAGCCAAAGTTGATGAGCGTCGATTGCCGGATTCACGGATGCCGGCAATTCTGCCGTGGCGGGTTGTACTCCCGGGGATGGAAAATGCCTCTCGTGCATTACGCCGCATCCGGTGAGCAGCATTGACAATGCCAGTGATGCGGTGTTGAGCTTGGCCAAGTTGCCCCCCAATTTCACAAGACCTTGAGTGCCTGCATTGATGGGAAGCTCAGCATCGGGTGACGACGATGGGTTCGCCTTTGGTGATGATCATCGTGTGTTCGTATTGCGCCGACAAGTTGCCATGCGCGCCCACCAAGGTCCACCCGTCGGAGGTCTCGGTCACCACGCGGCTCTTGGTCGACAGGAAGGGTTCGATGGTGATCACCATGCCTTCCATCAAGAGGCGTCTGTCCGTGGGGTCAAAGTAGCCGGGAATGTGCTCCGGTGCTTCATGCAGCGCACGCCCCACCCCGTGGCTCCCGAGGTTCTCAATGACCTTGAAGCCGTGCGCCTTCGCCGTTCGCTGGATGGCCGCGCCGATGCCATTGAGGGGCTGGCCGGCACGGGCCTGCTTCATGGCCTTCTCAAGGGCGGTGCGGGTGGCATGGCACAGGCGGGTCTTCAGCGGGGTGCTGGGGGGCACAACGGTCGTGCCCCCGGTGTCGGCGAAATAGCCACCCAACTCGGCGGAAACATCGATGTTCAAGACATCGCCGGCCCGAATGACCCGATCGCCCGGGATGCCATGTGCGGCTTCTTCGTTGATGCTGATGCAGGTGAAGCCCGGGAAACCGTAGGTGAGCTTGGGGGCCGACCGTGCACCGTGTTTTTCAAGCAGTTGCTCGCCCAGTGCATCCAGCTCGCGCGTGGTCATGCCGGGCTCGGCCGCAGAGAGCATCTCCTGGAGCACCTGGGCAACGATCCTGCCAATGCGTTGGAGTGCGATGACATCATCTTCGTTCTCAATGGTCATGGTGCTTCGCCCAGATGATAGAAATGTTTGAGATCATTTTGCATTGAAGCGGTGCGCCGCTTCAACCACGCCCCATTGCTCGTGATGGTGCTCATTGCGCCGTGGTCGTGCACGACTTGCCACCGAGGCTGGCGGTCAAGCCCGTCACCGTCGGCACCTTGCCGGATTTGGTGGTGCCGGTCAGCGTGAACGAAACCGTCGACTGGGCTTTGACTGCCTTGTTGCTGATGGTTGGCGTGGCCGTGACGGATTCGCCATTGAGCGCGATCTTGGCATTGGTGGCCACGAGCAGGGGGCGATAGTTGTACTGCCAGTTCACCGACCAATCGCTCTGTGTGGACGAGCCCTGATTGCTCACGTTCACTTTGGCGGTGAACAAGCCGAATCCCGTGGAGGTCACCTTGTAGGTCACGGCACACTGGCCCGCTGGCAGTTCAGGCAACGGCGTCAACAAGTAGCTTTGGTTGTTGATGTCTTGCGCCACCACCTGGCCTTTGTCGTTGATGGCGACGGCCACCCGGAGCGCAACATTGCCCGGCAGCGAAACCTCCTGTGCCAGGTTGCGCATGCCCACGCCATTCGGGCCCGTGACAAAGGCGACGGGGTCTGCCGCATTGGCCACGGGGTAAGAAGACCCGACGACTTGGCCCAGGTTGTTCAGGCCCCTGGCCAAAGATTGGCCACCACCCAGATCTCCGAGGTCTTTCATGGCCGTGCCGTCCGGCCCTGTCAAGAAGGCATGCTGGCTGGCCAGCCCCACGGTGAGTTGCGAGCTGCCCGCCACTTGTCCGCTGTCATTGACGCCGGCGGCCGTGCTGCTTTCGCCCCCCAAGGTGCCCAGGTCCTGGTAGCCCGTCGCGTTGGGGCCGGTGAGCAAGGCATGGGTATTTTGAAGGCCCGTGGCCTGGTTGACCGACACAAGCCCGGCGTTGCCGATGATTTGGCCCGAGCTGTTGATGCCGGTGGTTTGGACATCGTAGAACTGGGCCGGCTTGATCCATTCCGTGATGCCGGCGCCATGGGGCCCCGTGAAGTAGATCTGGTTCCACACCATCTGCTTGATGCTGGCCCAATGACCATTGCGGCCGACGATCCGCCCATCCGAGCTGATGCCGGTGAATGAATTCTGGGTGGCGCCCGGCAAAAGCGCGATGGGGTTCAAGGTCAGCGAGTTGGGCGGCGTGATGAAGACGAGGCCGTTGACGGCAATGCTCGACACCTCGCCCGCATCGTCCACACCCACGATGCCGCCATAGACCGTTCCCAGAGACTGGTAGCCCACCCCATTGGGGCCGGTGACAAATCCCGTGAAGGGCCCCGATCCTTTCTGCCCCACCACCACGCCACTGTTGTTCACGCCCGTCGCCGCGGTGGAGGTCGCGTTGCCGGCGCTTTCATTGGGATCCTGAATGGGCTGGACCAGCCATTTAGCAGCGTGCGCCACGCCGATCTGGAAGGTGCCCAGTGTTGCCAGCAACGACAGGCTGGCGATTTTGTTCAGACGATTCATGGCGAGCTCCCTTATGTGTGTGGACGGTATTATTGATTCCGACCGTGGGCGTCCTGGGCAGGGTTTTCTAGGCCACAGGTCGGGGCATTGATGATAACGAGCATTTAATTTTTGCCGTTCGATCGTCAAGATGGCGGATCAAATCAGCAAACAGTCAGGGAGTGTTCATGCGTCCGGGTTTCATCATTTGCACTGGTCAAGCGCGTGCTCTTTTGGCTGCCGCTTGTCTGTCGTTGTCCAGTTGGTCTGCCCATGCTCAGACTGTGCCTCGGCAGTACACCGCTTCGCCGCCTCTGGCGATTCAAGCCGGTGCCACGGGTTCCATGCCCATGACCTTGGGGCCGTCCGGGCAAGTGGCGGGTTGGGGCAGTATTCCTGATGGGACCACCATCAAACTGACCATCGTGGACGGCAAGCTGGTGTTCGTCAGGGTGATGGTGTCGCACATGGTTGGCTTGCTGTGGTCAAGCACCGGGCAGGTGACGGCGCTCAAGCCCTTGGTGACCAAAGCCGATGCCACGGCCATGCGCGTCAATGCTTCAGGGTGGGTGGTGGGCAAGGCACGCAAGTCCACGTCGAGCAGCGCCAACGATTTTGCGGTGGTCTGGCGCAATGGCACGCCCACTGATCTGGGCGCGGGCGCTTGGTCCGATGCCACCCATGTGAACAGCGCCGGGCAGGTTCTGGGCTTGCAGCACATCACCAATGCCAAGGATCTGACGGGGCATGCTTATCCCAAACGCCAGCCTTTCCTTTGGGCCAACGGCAAATTACAAGCCCTGAGCAATTTTCCGGCGGGCATTTCCAACATGGACTGCGTCGGTTTGAGCGATGCCGCGCAGATTCCATGCAATGGCCTGGGATTTGATTTCGACACCAACACGGCCTACCTGTGGAGCAACGGACAGTACCTGCCGCTGAACTTTCCTGGAGCCACCAGCACCCGCCTGATGGGCATCACGCCTGGTGGCGCCGTTCATGGGAGCGTGCAAATCAATGGTGCATACCGGCTGTTCATCTGGCGTGCAGGCCAGTTCACCTTGATGCCATCCGACTGGACCTACATCCAAGCCATGACGGATGGAGGGCTGCTGCTGGTTTACCGAGACACCGGCCAGAAGACCCCGAGTGGCGATGCCGTGACGGTGGTGGAGATCCGCTCGCTGTCCGGTGATGCCTTTGCATTGGGCCATGGCCAGTGCTTCAGCCTCACGACGGGTGCGCAGGTTTGCGGTGTCATTGTTGACATGAATAACCAAGGGCAGTTGTTGGTCAACCAGGGGTATGTGCCTGGGGCGTCGGTGAGCAGCACTGGGCAGGTGGTGTTGACGCCAGCACTTTGAGCCAAGGAGATGCTATTTGGTGTCCTGCGGCTATGCCTGCATCAATGGGGCATTAACTTTCCTTTTGACGCTGTTTGCCGAACCCAATTCAGGCGCAAGTCAGCGACCATCCCTGCCTGCGGATCCCACCATTTGGGGAGTCTTGTGTATAGCTGGCAGTGCTACATTGCGCTATCAAAAATAGGCGAGGGGCTTTCATAAGGCCATTCATCGTGGTGGGAGACCCCACTGATCATGGCGGGACAGTCGTAGGCGGATCGGGCGTCACCGATACGCACGGCAAGCGCATAGCCCGAGTGGGCGATCAAGTCACTTGTCCCAAGCGTGGGCATGGCACCACCGTCATCGTCACAGGTGATCAAACCATGATCATCGATGGGCAACCAGCAGCCAGGCATGGTGACAAGTGTGCGTGCGGTGCCACTTTGATTGCAGGGCAGATGCTTTCTTTCACATCTGATGGCGGTGCATCAAGTGCATCGGCTGCCAGTGAAACACAGAGGGCCGCTGCGGCGGAGGCTGGCTTTCTTACCCGACTGCTGCCGGCCGATGAGAATTCTTCCCATGACATGCGCTTCCTCGTGAAGGACGAAGACACAGGACAGCCTCTGGCCAATGTGCCTTACAAGCTGACCTTGGTGGGTGGAACATCATTCACCGGCAAGACCGACGCGCAAGGCCTGACGGACAAGATTGCGTCGAACAAAGCGCAACGCGCTCAAATTGAGGTTCCTTACTATGGCGACGGCTCAAGCACAATTGACCCCAACTTCGGATACGACGCCTGCGGTTGTTAGCATCCCGGCCAAGGAAAAGAGTGGCACCCAATGGGAGCCAAGGTTTCCGACCAGCACGGACATTGCGGCTTGCGAAGAGCCTTTCGCGACAAACCTTCAATCATTCGTCGATGCGATCAGAGCTGCCGGTGCAACGGTGACCATCTCAGCCACTTATCGGCCGCCCGAGCGCGCATATTTGATGCATTGGTGCTGGATGATCACCAGAAGGACAAGGATCCGACCAAGGTCCCATCGCGGGCAGGTGTGAACATCCAGTGGGATCACCTGGATGCGGACGGCAAGTATGACAGTGCAGCATCCCTCACCGCAGCAAAGGCCATGGTCGGTTCATACGGCATGCTGAATCTTGAAGTGCCACCAGCCTTGAACTCCCGTCACACCATGAAGCTGGCAGTAGACATGTCGATCAGTTGGAGTGGCGATTTGAGCATCAATGACAAGGAAGGCAAGGCAGTCGTCATCAAGTCCGAGCCCAGAACCGGCATGAACGCCGATCTCAAGTCAGTCGGCGCCACTTATGGCGTCCTGAAGTTTGTGGGCGGCGCTGCCGACAAACCACATTGGTCTGACAACGGGCATTGAACATGACTTGGCAGAAAGCTATCACCGGTGCCTTGCTGGGGGCGCTTTGCGTCTCTTGCGCCACAGAACCCAGCCAGCAAGATTTGGACACCTTCCTTGAAAGGCGCGAGATATGTGATCACTTAAGAGGCGAAGTACCGGAGCCAGGTGACCGGGCTGTCATGGACGAGTTCAACAGACAAATCAATACCTATTGCAAAGGCACGGATGCCCAACTGCAGCAAATGAAGAGGCGGTTGGCGGGGAATCCCAGGGCCATGGAGAAATTGAACGACTTGGAACCTGGCATCGAGTCATCACGGTGATGTTTGCCGGCCATGGTTCGTTCCGCATGTCGCATGCCGAGAGAATTACCAGGTGGGCATAGCGCATCGTCACCTTGGAGTCTGAATGTCCAGGGATCTGTTGCACCTGGTACAGGGGAAGGCCATCCGAGACCACCAAGATGCGAAGCCATGAGGCAGATCATGAATGCGCAGATGAGGCAGGCCCGCTTTGGCGCGCAGGCCCCCTCAGGTCATTCGAAGGTGCAGTCCATTCGCTATGCCTGCGTCAGAGGCCCATCAACTTCCTTCTTGGCGTTTTTTTCAGAACCCACCTCAGGCGGCTCAACCTTGCGCAACCAAGACTGAGCACAGTCCACCGTCGTCCCCACGAAGGATCACAACGCGGACCTTCTTGCCCACATTGGGCCCCTTGGTCCACGAGCGCCTTCGATGATTTCGGCGTGGTCGCCAGCTTGGATTGGTTTCATCAATGAAAGCGATCTTGTGGTGAACTCTAAAAAGTAAAAAACCCCGCATCTTCATGCAGGGCTTGCTTGCACTTGGCTGTTTTCAGACCATTGATCGCCGACGCCACCCGGCCATTAAAGCCAGTCCGATGGCGGACAAAGCGAAGGTACCAGGCTCTGGAACGACCGCCACCGAGCGAATGAAGATATCGCCACGGATACTTGTGCCGCTTTGCTGCACGAAGCCCGTGGAGGCGCTGGAGATGTCGTAGTAAACACCGGTCCACGCATCTTCATAAAATGCATTGGCGAAGGACTTGCCAACCTGACTCTGCAGATGCGCCAGGAATTCTTCTCCCGAGACTTTGGCCAGTTGATTGCGCGAGAGGGGCAGGCTCTCTTGCACCCACTCGATGCCGCGCCAGTTGGTGTGCTTGGTGTACGTCTCGCCTTGCGCCGGGGTTTGCCAAGATTCCGAACTGGTGAAAAGGATCTGGTCGGTGGTTGGCAGCACTTTGTCCGCGTCGAAATCCCACTCGCTGAGCATGCGGTTCAGTCCGAGCTGTGTCAGAGGATTTTGGACATATGCGCCTGCTGGCGCAGCCACCGCCAGCGTGCCGGTGAATGGCGTTTTCGTGGACGAGGTGGTCGAGTAGTTCAGGATGGTCATTGCCCATGGCTTGTAGCCTGCATTGAGCAAAAGATCTTGGTATGGATTTTCAAGATCAAACTTGAACGTTAACGAAAACGATGTTGGCTTGAAGTCGAAATCATAAGAAGAGGTGCCGTTCGTGCTCAGCCACTTTGACTTTGCAATGACATCCACGGTCAGTTCTGCGGTGGTAGCGGAGGCTGCAAATGCTGCAAGGGCCAGCATTGCGCCTGCGATGATGCGGTGTTTCAAAGTTTCTCCCGAGACGACAACAACGTATCGGAGTGTAAAGGTTCCAAGAGTTGCGGTGCTCCACGCCTCCCTTGAATGGAGGGGGCTGACGCATTGAGGCGGCATCTCGATGCGCGTACCCACTGAATGCGAAGGTGACTTTGACGAGCACGCATCCTGGGGCGTGACCGACCGCAAGGCGGCCAAGGCGACACACGGTGCATGACCTGCCAGCGGCTTTGGGGATAAGGCACCCAATAGAGAGCCTGCCGAACAGAATCGACCGGGCGGGTAAGTTTAAAACTCCGCTCGCCGTGTCCTATTTGCTTTCGACCAAGCAGGAGTAGGTGTAGTCGAGACGGCAGGGGCCTGCGCCGTCACCGCACATCTCCGAATGGCAAAGGCCTTCGGTGCGCTGCCGGTGTGCACCAAGTGCTCCTTGGGTCTCGTAGCATTGTGTGAAGGCACGCTGATACCCCTTCATGCAGGCTTCGTCTGCATCGGCCCCCTCGGCGGTCACAGTTATGTCCATGGGCACAATCTTTGGTTCACTCCTTGGTTGTGTGTTGTGCTCAGGCGGGGTCGGAGGTGGTGGCACATGTTCTGAAGCTGCCAGGGCTGGTTCGATGGGCACCTGCTCGATGTGTCCCAGCTTTGTGTCTGGAAAGAGCCCCGCGTGTGCCGCCAGCAACACCAGCCCGAAGAGACCGAGGATCACCTGGCGGGGCGTGGATAGCACGGGAAGCTCGGCGCCAAGCAGCTTCAGACCGCCCCCCACGAGCGCAGCAACGACGCACACCAGCCCTACAGTTTGAAGCGTATCCATGTTTTCCCCTAAAACCAGATGCGTCCCAACTACAGACGCATAAGTATCAGTCAGAAATGGGGCTGACTAGAACTGCCCGTCCAAGTGCGCCAATGCCGGGTTCCCCATTTGGGATCCTTGCTTGACTCAGGGCGCCATAGGGGTCATGCCCATTGAGCTTGGCCGACTGGATCAAGCTCATGACCGCGGCGGCACGCTGCTTGAGGCGTCTTCATTTGGCTCCCCCACCTGGGCTCGAACCATGGACCTACGGAGGTCCTTCAACTATGCCTGCGTCAAGGGCGCATCTAGTTCCTTCGTGGCTTCAGTGTTCGAACCCACCTCAGGCGGTTCAATCTTCCTCAACCATGATTGAGCACAGTCCACTGTCGTGCCCACCGCACCGTATTCACTGACCAAGCCTTCGCCTTCGACCTTCCAGATGCGGCCATGCTCGCTGTGTTCCCCACGCAGGTTCACAACGCGGACCTTCTTGCCCACATTGGGCCCCTTGGTCCCCAGGGCGCCTTCGATGATTTCGGCGTGGTCGCCAGCTTGGATTGGTTTCATGAGAGTTCTTGTTTGTGATCCAGAAAAAACGTGCGCTGCTTCGAGCTATTCCAATGGGGCTTCTGGTCGAGCTTAAGGGGCCAGTTGCTTGTTTTGCCACGGGTTTGGCGCGTCGGTGTTCTCCCATCGGTTTTCACGATGGAACACGTAGTGATTGCGGAAAGCGTTGTCCAGAACATAGGTGGACAAAGTCCTCGCTTCTTTTGCTGAGCGCTTGAAGGTCAATTGGTAATAGCGTGCCAGAGACCTTTCAGAGATCGAATACTGACGTTGAATGGCTCGATGGATTGCCGCGTAGTTGGCGCCATTGCTGGCCCAAGCCTTCAGCCCATCATCAACCTCTGCGCGGCTGTTGTATGGTGAATTGAGGGCCCAGGGGCGCAGTGCAGCGTTTGCCCATGTGTGCTCTACACCCGACCGCAGTCTTGCGGTTGATTGCAGCGTTCCCTCGTCATTTCCCGGCCCGATGGTTTGATCAAGCAGGTGTTCCAGTTCTTGGACTGGCTTGGGCAATAGATCAACTGCACGGTTCACGTTAGGGCGGAATTCTACTGTGCAACTCAACTTCATCCCTGTGGACTCGACCAAGTAGATCTTCCAGGGGGCAAG
>NZ_JBOHHL010000013.1:0-109412 GCF_050725395.1 Aquabacterium sp.
TGCGCCTGGACAGCGACGGTTCGCCGCGCCGGGTCTGGAGGACCCCGCCGCAGTGGCCCGTGCGTTGCTGCCGCGAGGAAGACCTGAAGATCCTGGAAATGGTCGACCCCGCGGTGGGGGCCATGGCGCCTAGGAGTGGACCAGGGTCGCTTTCAAACTGATCTCGGGCACGCTGGCCAGTGCCTTTGAAAGGGGGCAGTTGGCCTTGGCGGCCTGCGCGATCTGCTGGAATGCCGCCTCGTCCAGACCCGGTACGTCGGCGGTGAGTTGCAGGGCGATGCGGTCGATGATGAAGCCGTCGCCTTGCACCTTCAAATGCACATTGGCCTGGGTGTCCACTTTGGCGGTGGCGAAGCCGGCCTTGTCGCAAGCGAAAGAAAACGCCATCGTGAAACAGGCGGCATGGGCGGCGCCCAGCAGCTCTTCGGGATTGGTGCCGCTGCGGTCGTCGCCGAAACGGCTGGCGAAGCCGTAGGGGTAGTCCTTCAGCGCGTTGGTCTGGGGCGTGCTGATCTTGCCCAGGCCTTCCTTGCCCCGGCCCTCCCAATGAACGTTGGCGGTCTTGTCTGACATGGCGTCTCTCCTGTGATGGTGGATGAAGCCAGGCCAGTCTATCTATTTCGGGCGTGGCCTGTTCAGCGTGTGGTCGGGCTGGCTGAGTCGCCCGCCGCGCAGCTCGCCCACGGCATTCATCACCGCCCGGGCCACGTTGCGAACTTCTTCCTGCAAGGCGGTGTCCCGGTCGAGGGCTTCGTGGCTGTTCCAATAGGGTTCGTAGTAGCCGACGTAACGGTCGAGCTTGGCATGGGCGCCCGCGTCGATCAGGCCCATCCAGTCCAGCCAGTCGCTCAGGTTGCGGCGCTGCGATTCGATGCCGGCCACATCGCCGTGCACCACCAGGCCATAGACGCGGCCCGCCAAGTGTTTGGGAAAATCCCAACCGTCCTTTTCGATCTGTTTGGCTTGCGCCGCCTTCTTGCCATGCGTGCTGGAGGGGTCGGGGTTGCCGCCATCGGCGCACACCAGGCGGTCGATCATCAGCTTGAGCGGGCTGGGCGACTGGTACCAGTAGGTCGGGGCCAGGATGACCACGCCATGGGCAGACACCCACCGCTCGTAGATCTCGGCCATCCAGTCGTCGGCCTGGTCGAGGGCATGGTTGGGATAGCAGCTGCACGGCCAATGGCACAGGGGCATGGCGGTGCCCACACAGCCTTTGCAGGGGTGGATCGCCCGGCCGTACTCGCTGGTGATCAGGCTGAGGTCCAGCACGTCGGCGTGGGCGCCGGCTTGTTGCACCACGTCGCGCACCAGGGTGCTCAGGCGCCAGGTCTTGGACATCTCACCTGGGCAGGTGCCGTCGTTGCGCGCCCCGCCAGCGATGACGAGCACGCGCGACGGGTTGGAAGGCGCGTTCCAATGCGCTTGCGCGTCCTTCAGCCTCTGGCGGGTTTCCAGCCACTGAACCGACACTTCGTACGTGGGATCGGCGAAGCCCGGACCGGCGGCCCGCGTGATTGGGGCTTTTCGACCATCCTGGTAGGCCTGCCAGGCGATCTCTTCCAGCCGGGCAATGGCCTCGGCCTCGGCCGCGTAGGCCGGGTCCATGTAGCGGACCATGAAGCGTTCGTGGAAGACCTCGCGGCTCAGGTGTTCGCCGGTCTGGCCTTGGCGGATGTCGATCATGGCTGGGCCCCCACGCCGATTGGCTGCAAGGCCTTCAGTATCGGCAGGCGCGCTGACCTGGGCCGTCGGAAGGCGCCGCGATGTGGGTGGCGTGCCGTCCTACAGAGGCCGTTGGGGCTTCACATGGCCAAGGGGCTGTGGGCGTCGTCCAGCCTGGCGTAGGCGGCCAGGCCCGCGATGGGGAGTCCGATGCACCCTACGCGCATCCGGCAAGGCTGGCCGTCGACGGCGATGAAGGTGCCTTGTTCAAGTTGGCCCAGGCCTGCCTCGAACTCGCCAGGCTCGATCGACAGGCCACTGCCGAGGGCTTTCAGGCAGGCCTCCTTGCGGGTCCAGCAGCGGAAGAAAGCTTCCAGCTGTTGGTCGGGCGGGGTGTGTGCGAAGGCGGCGTACTCGGTCGCGCTGAAGTTGCGCTGGGCCAGCACCTCGGCATCGTCCATGGGCGTCACGATTTCGATGTCGATGCCAATGGGGTGGTCGGGGCACACGCCGATCAAAGCCCAGCCCGCGCTGTGGCTCATGTTGAATTGGGGCGCGCCCGCATGCACCAGGCGCGGCTTGCCGTGGGTCCCCTCGGTGAAAACCAGGCTGGCCGGGTCCAGGCCGGTGGCGTGGCCCAGGATCTGCCGCAAGGCCACGTGGCTGGCCCGGTAGCGCCGGGCATGCACGTCGAAGCGGAAGCGCGCGGCCCTGTCCTGCTCGCTGGCGTGGAGCACCGTGGTGTCCCAGTGGTTGGCGTCCGCGTCGAGGTCGACCAGCCACAGGGCGATGTCCAGCCCGGGGGGCGTGGGCAGGGCGACGATGCCAGGGCTGCTGACGTTCATGGCCAGGCTCACGCGCCCTTCAGTCGGAAATACAAGCCGCTGTAGGTGTCGAAGAAGTCCTCGTCGAAGCCCAGCGAGGTGAAGGTCCGTTCGGGCACGTCCCAGGCATCGACCTGTTCGTAGCCCTGCGCTTCGATGGCCGAGATGAAGGCCTGGCGGTTGAAAACATGGTGGGGCACGAAGGAGCCAAAGCCGATGTTCTGCGTCGAGACGAAGGCGGGGGCTTGCGTCAAAGGCAACTTGTTGAGCAAAAGGTGCCTGGGTTTGCGGCGAGCCCGCGCGAGCAAGGCCGGCAGGTTGTTGGTTTCCATGAACTCCAGCGCACCGGCGGCGATCCAGATGTCGCTGTCCAGCCAGTCAGAGGGCCAGTCGGCCGAGAAATGCAGATCGTGCACGTTGCGCGCCTTGGCGAGGTCCTGGCCCTCCTGGATGAAGGCCGGCAGTTCATGGACGCGCCATTGAAGCCCTTCGGGGTAGCTCAGGTAGCGCTTGTAAGCATAGAACTGGTTGCCGATGGACCCGCCAATGTCGAGGACCGTGCTGCTGCCTTGCTCGAATGCATCCCGAAGCCAGAAGATCACGGGGTAGTCGAAGGGCCAGATGCGGTGCGAACGTTCGTTCACGTACTCATCGGTGAACTGCTCGTGGCCGAACTCCGGTGAGGGTGGCAGCCAGTCGCGGGCTTGTGCGAAGCTGTCGAAATGGCCGCTGTGAAAACCGACGCCAGGTCTGGAGAAGTACTTGCGGATGGCACGCTTGCGCAGCCAGGAACGGAGCAGCGGCAATCGTTTGAGGGTGGCAAGTTGCATGGTTGATCAGGCCTGGTACTGCAGGTTCAGGGTTGAGGGATGAGGTACATTCCGAGCGCGCTGACGGGTGGGCCCGGCGCAGTCGGAGCGTGATGGCATGAAGAAATTCGTTGGGTGGGCACTGTTGGTGGTCGGCGTGGGTGCCAGCGCCCTGCTGCTGCCGGTGGACGAGTGGTGGCAGCGCCGAGGGGCATCGCCGCTGGCGCCTGGCGCCGTGAGCTTTGGCGTGCTGGGCGATTCCGACAGCCATGCGTACCACGACGACCTGAACTTCGCGGCCCAAAAGAGGGCGCGCGGCGGAGCCTTGAGGCAGCGCACCTGGCAGTGGACCGAAATATTGGCGCATTTGAGGTCCGGCCAACTGGACCCGGGGCCTTGGGGCACCTGGGGCACGCGTTGGCGCCGACTGTCCATCTTGCGTGACGCGCTGGGCCTGGATGGGCGGTTTCCGGTCAAGCAGGACTACCTCTACAACCAAGCCTATTCGGGTGCGGTTTGTGAACACCTCAATGCGCCACAGCATGACCAGACTGGGCGTTTGCTGACCGCCATGCACCGGGTGCCGGAGCGTTGGAAGGACGGCGTGGTGCTGATCCGCATCGGCACGAACGACTTTGGCGTGCAGGACAGCCTGGAGGCCTTGTCGCGCGACCCGGAAGCCCCGGAGCCTGTCGCCTTGATCGACGCTTGTGTGCGGGAGATCCGCACTTCGGTGGAACGCTTGCGCCGGTCTCATCCCACTGTGCGCATCGTGCTGGTCGGGATCTTCAACAACGCCGAGTGGGAGCGCTTCCACGCGCTGTGGCGGTCGCCGCAAGCCTTGGCCAACATCCACCAAGGCCTGGCGCGGTTTGACCGTGGCCTGCGGGCGATCGCTCAGGGTGATCCTCGCATCGCCTTCTTTGACGAGCAGGCCTGGTTCGCCGCCTTGTGGGGCAGCCGCATGCCTTCCGGCGACCCGGCCGCTTACAAGACCGTGCGTTTCGGTCCGCATTTCGAGGTCGTCAACACAGGTGGTGACGAACCTTGGCACGCCACCCTGGCCGATGGGCATGCTGGCACGGTGTGGAATGCCCTGTGGGCGCAGGCCCTCGTGTCGCAACTCAACGGCCAGTTCGGGCTGGCCGTCAAACCCTTGCAGACGGACGAACTGATCAACTTCGTCGATCCGGATGGGCGATTTGGTATGCGTTGACATGCCAGGCAGACGTCAACCCTCGAAGCCGCGCATCTGTCGGTAGCGTTGCCACATCGACGATTTCATGGCGTCTCGCCAGGCCGACTGGCCGACGCTGGCCGGCGTCAGGCTCACCTTGTTCAATTGCTTGCGGAGCACGTGGTTGAACGAGATCGCATTGCGCCAGCGGATGCTTTCGTCGGTGTTGAAGATGATGGACATCGAGATCGACACGTCCTCCGGGCCATTGCACACGTGGTGACCAGCGATGAACGGGATGTGCAGGGCCTCGCCAGGGCTGAACTGGAAGGCCGTCGAGAACTCGTCGATCCGGCTGGACCAGGGCAGCTTGGTTTTCTCCCGGACCACATAGGCTTCACGGTCTGGTTGCGACACCACGCGGTCGTCCCAGGGCATGCCCACCGTGACCGTCTTGCTGCCCCTGAACTGCATCAGGAAGGTGGAGTAGCGGTCGATGTGGAAGGGCGTGATGCTGTTGGGCGAGGCGATGAACAGGTAGAGCTGCGTGTCGATGGGGATCTGCCCGACGCCGCGTGCCCGCATCAGCGTGGCGACCTCGCCGCACAGCGCCTTGTACAGATCGGCAAAGGAGGGGTCAACCTCAGGCGAGCGGACCATGATGTAGGCGTCCGAGGTCCGGATGGAGTCGATGGTTTCCTCCAGCGTGCGGTCCCTGGGTTTTTTGCGGAAGGTCGACTCGAAGTCATCCGCCACGTCCAGCAAGCCTTTGGAATACATCACCTGTTGCTGCGGCAAGGTGGGCAGCACACGCGAGAGGTTCTCCAACGACAGCGCGGGATGCTCCAGCAACTGGTGGTGGAACTTGAACGGCTGCCGGTCCAGCAGTTCGCTCTTGATGTCTTCGGCAAAGCAATGGTTCATGGTGTCGTCAATCGAACTGGTTGGCGAAGCGGCTCACCGACTCGATGAGTTGGTGCTGTGCGGTCAGCGTCGAGGCTGTGTGGTCAACGTCGGGGAGCAATTCGTTCGGGACGCGCGCCACGGCGCCGTAAGGCTTGAACGCATCGCGCCATTGGGCGGGGTAGTTGTGACTCCAGAACACGCCGCCCGAATAAACGATTTGAAGCCTGACCTGCTTGGCGATCAACGACTGGATTTCCGCCGCGAACTCGGCCTTCGGCGGCTTGCCATAGGTTTCCTCGATCGATGGCACCGGGACCTGGCGGTTCTCCGCTTTCGTGGTCAGGCGGTTCACGATCTTCATGCCCCAGCGCCGCAGCGTGGGGCCGGGCTGCTGCCGCAGTTGGCGAATGGAACGGACCCAGTAAGTGCGGAGCGTGGGGTAGGTGTGCGTGTCCATCAGCCACAGCGCCGAGAGGCGTTCGTCTTGAAGCGCCGCCGCCACGCCGTGGTGGGCCCCGGAACAGATGCCGGCCAGGGCAAAGCGCTTGGCGGAGGTGATCCGTTGCAGGTGGTCCATGGCCGCCTGGAGGTCCAGGACCGCTTGCTGCTCGAACGATTGCGGGCTCTCGGCGTTCTGGCTGTCACCTTGGCCCGACAGGTCGATGCGCAGGACGGTGAAGCCCTGCGCCGCGAGGTGCCTGGCGAGCTTGACGTTGATGCGGTGTGGCCCCATGCGGTGAATCACACCTGCGTTCAGCAGCAGGATCGCCGTGGACTTCGCCGGGGCGGACGTGAGCGGGAGCGTCAAGGTGCCGGTCAGGCGGCCGCCATGGCCGAAGTTGAGGATGTTCTCGTTCATGCCAGGTTCCCCGTCGAGGCGGCCACGAGCTGTCGCAAAAGTTCGGGTGGTGCCAGCGCCGATCCGCCCGCTTCTTCGGTGTGCCAGGCGATGTCGGTGCTGGTGGGCCTGTGTTGCCATTGCGCGCCGCGCGCCCGGCAGGCCTCGGACAGGTGCGCGGTGCTGGTGGCATCTTCGGCCCGTGACAGCTGGATGCAGGCTTCCTTGCAAACGGGGTTCAGCTGATGGATGGACAGTTCGCCGAGCTGTTTCAGCCAGAGCTCACTCACGCCGAAGCCCAGGATCTCGTCCCGCACCGTCGTGGACGGCCGTTGGGTGTGCAGGAGCGGCGAGTAAAGCTCCCGCGCGTGCGCCTCGCCCAACTCCCGCAGGTAGGCGGGGCCGTCCAGGATTGGCTCCCAGAGGATCAGGCGATCCGGCGGCTGATCCTCGCAGCGCTCGGAGGCCAGGATGGCCAAGGTGGCGCCCAGGCGGGTGCCCAGCCAAGCGGTCCGTTGGGCACGGGTGCGCAGCTTCAATTCGCCATGGGCTACCAGGATGTCGTCGCGCCATTGGGTGAGGGTGGCGTCCTGGTCGGCGCCCGAGGATTCACCCGTGCCAAAGTAGTCGAAGCGCATCACGTGCACGCCCTGGCGGCTCAGGTGGTCGGCCAGCAGGCGGTGCAGGCGGTGCGTGCGCACGGCTTCCTGCCCGAAAGGGGGGCAAAGCAGCACCTGCGATGAGAGCCGTTGTGAGGCGGTGGGCGGGTGGTAGACACCATAAAGGCGGCGGGCCGGTGGGCCGAAGAAAAATGGGTTCATGTCAGGCTGTGAATGACGTCCTCACCGGCCCAGCAGGCGGTTGATCCAGCTGTTCTTGGCCGTGGCCGAGTCGCCACTGGTGGTGGGCGAAGAGGGCGTGCTGCCGTTGGCCAGGGCCGGTTTGGCGGTGGGCACGTCCTGTGCGATGGTGGCTTCCTGTGCGGCCAGTTGACCCAGGGTCTCGAAAATCAGGCGACGCACGCTCACGTTGACGCCGGTGCGGCGCCTGATTTCGGTGACGGCGCGCATGGCCAGCAGTGAATGCCCGCCCAGGTCGAAGAAGTTGTCGTCCAGGCCGATGTCGTCCTCGCCAATCAGTTCTTGCCACACTTGAGCGATCGCTTTTTCAAGCGCTGTGACGGGCAAGGGCTTGCTGGAGATGACGGGCCTGGTGTCCATCGATGCTTCGGTTTGTGTCGCTTGCTTCAAGCGGCCGAGGTGTTCCAGTTCGCCGTGCTCATGCCACTGCCCGAGGTCGCCGGTGCGGTACAGCCCGGCAGGGGCGGCGGTGTCGGTCAGGCCCGCACCACCGATGCAGATCTCGCCCGGCGTGCCGATGGCGCAGGCTTGTCCTTGGGCGTCCAGCACCTGGACCTGGGTGTTGGCGATGGGCTGGCCGATGCGGATGCCGCGTTCGGGGTGGACCACTGGCCAGCAGGTCGACCACACCGTGGTCTCCGCCAGCCCGTACAGGTTCCACAGGGCGGCGCTGCGGGTAAGCAGTTGCGATGCCAAAGGCGCCGGCAAGGACTCGCCACCCGAGAGGGCCACGAAGCGGGGGTGGCCCTGCCAGCCCGCGTCGACCAAGGCCTGCCATGTGCTGGGGGTGGCCTGCATGACGTCGATGTCGTCGTCGAGTTGGGCCTTCAGCAGGCGCGGGTCGCGCAACGCGTCCGCGGGGCACAGCGCGACTTCGGCCCCGACCAGCAAGGGCAGGAAGAGTTCGGGCACGGACAGGCCGGAACTCAGCGGGTTCACCGCCAACAGCCTTTGCCCGGGCTTCAAACCGAGCTTTTGCGCGAGGCTTTGAAGGAGGTTCGTGACGCCGCGGTGCCGCAGGGTCACGCGTCGCCTGGCCTGCCCGGTGGTGCCTGGTGTGAGGACGATGCAAACCGGATCGGTGTCGGTCGCATCATGGGCCTGGTCTGGCGCCAGTGGGGTGTCGGCTTGGGCCCGGAGCAGCCGCTCGTCCAGGTCCATCAGCAAGGTTTTGTCCCGGGGCCAGGACAGCGCCTGCACCGTGTCGGAGCGGCCGATGACCCAGCTCGGCTTGACATCCTGGAAGGTGCTGGCCAGTGGCTGGTCGGACTCCATCGGGTCGAGGGGCAGGTAGGCGGCTCCAGCCTGGAGAATGCCCAGGATGGCCGTCAGGAGCTCGGGGCGGCGTGGCATGCAGACGCCCACGAACTGGCCGCGGCCAATGCCCTGGGCGCGCAGGAAATGGCTCACCTGGTTGGCCTGGGCCCACAGCTCGGCATGGCTGAGTGGCCGTTCACCGGTCTGGCCGAGGGCGATGTCCTTGGACTGGACAGGCGCTTGCTGGCGCAGCAGATCGACCACATTGGTGACTGGGGCCGAAGGCGTTCCGCCGGTGCTGTCGGGCGACAAGTCGTAGTCGGCGAGAGGACGGTGGGGGTCGGTCACGATCTGCCGCAGCAGCTTTTCAAGGCTGGCCGCGAAGATGCCAACCGTGTCTTTCTCGAGGACATCGGCGTTGAACGTGAAGACGAATTCGATGTGGTTGCGCGTTTCGACGCACCACAAGGAGAGGTCTTGCGCGGCCCCCAGCATGGGGGTGGGCATGCGCTGGTGGTCGACATTGCCCCAGCGGGTGGTGCGCTCACGCACATCCTGGTAAGAGAAGGACACCTGGTGCACCGGTGGGCGGCTCAGGTCACGCGGCACCTGGAGTGCCTGGACCAAGTGATCGAAGGGCACGTCCGGGAAGGAGAAGGCATCGACGACCTTGCGGTGGACGGCGGCCAGCCAAGCTTGGAGCGACATGCCCGCCTGGGGTTGCATGCGCAGGGGCAGCATGTTGACGAAGAAGCCCATCAGAGGCTCCAGCGCGGGCTGCTCCCGGCCGCGCACGGGGGTGCCGATGACGAAGTCGTCTTGCTGGCTCACACGGTGCAGTGCCAGCGCGTAGGCCGCCAGCAAGGTGATGTAGAGCGTGCGGCCCTGGTGCTGGGCTTGAGCGCGCAGCGCATCGGTCACGTCCTTGGCCAGGTTGAACTGGAATGAGCCGCCCCGGCCCGACATGAAGTCGGGACGAGGATGGTCCAGGGGCAACTCGATGGCGGGGGGCAGGGGCGTCAGCTGTTCGCGCCAGTAGCCCAGTTGCCGTTGCAACTCGGGGCCACTCATCCAGTCGTTGTGCCAGGCGGCGAAGTCGCCGTAGCTCACGGTGATCGGGGGCAAGCTGGGCTCGCGGCCCTCGAGGCAAGCGCTGTACAGCTCAGGCAAGTCGACATAGAGCAGGTCGAAGGACCAGGCATCCCAGATCAGGTGGTGGGCCTGGAACAGCAGGCCGTGTTCTTCGGGTGCCAGCCGGAACAGCCTGGCGGTGAAGAGCGGGCCCTTTTCCACGTCGTAGGGGGTTTCGACCAGTTCGGCGATGACCTTGTTCATCGCCGGCTTGCGCTCGGCTTCAGGCAGGTGGCTGAAATCGTCGAAGGGCAAGAGGCTGAAGTCCAGGGTTGGCAGGATGCGCTGCACGTCGCCTTCGGGGGCGCGTTCGACGATGGTGCGCAACACGCTCTGGCGCTGGATCAACAGGTGCCAGGCGCGGTTGAACGCCTCCACGTTCAGCGGGCCCAGCAGGCGGTGGCCGGTCGGGATGCTGTGGACGACGGTGCCCGGGGTCACGTTCTCCAGGAACCACACGCGTTCCTGCATCTGCGACAGCGGCGCCGTGGATTGGTCGGCCCGGACGGGGATCGTGTCCGCGTTGCCACTGCCAGCCTTGGCCGTGGGGGCTTGCGCCTGTTTCAGGACCACCAAGGCCTGCGCCAGCTTGGCAGGTGTCGGGTGGTCGAAGATCATCCGAAGGCCGGGACGGTGCCCCAGCGCGGTGGCCAGGGCGGCGGACAACTTGGCGGCCATCAGTGAATGACCGCCTTGTTCAAAGAAGTGGTCGTGGTCCTGCAGGCGTTCGCGGCCCAGCAGCTTGCCCATTTCCTGGGCCACCGTGACCGTGGCTTCGGCGATGGGGCCCGAGGCCGTCGTGTAGGCCGGCGCTGTCGTGGGAGGCTGCACCGGCGGTGCGCTGGCCTTGGACACGGGCAAGGGCAAGGCCTTGCGGTCGATCTTGTTGTTGGGCAGCAGTGGCAGCTTGGGCAGGACCAGGATGGTGCGGGGCACCATGTAGTCCGGCAAGGTCTGGCGCAGGCTGGTCCTCAAGGCGGCGCTGTCCAGCGCGGCATTGGTTTGCGGCACCACGTAGCCGATGAGGGCCACGTCACCCGGGCTGACTTCCGCCGCGTTCACCACGGCGCGGGCCACCCCGGCCTGGGCTTCGAGCTGGGCTTCGATCTCGCCGAGTTCGATGCGGTAGCCGCGGATCTTGACCTGGAAGTCCATGCGGCCCAGGTGTTCGAGTTGCCCATCTTCGCGCCAGCGGCCCAGGTCGCCGGTCCGGTACACGCGTTGCGCCGGGCGCGGGCCCCAGGGGATGCTCACGAAACGGTCCGAGGTGAGGTCGGGGCGCCCGTGGTAGCCCAGGGCGACGCCATCGCCACCGATGCAGAGTTCGCCTTCCTGCCCGATGGGCACGGGTCGCATCGCCTCGTCAAGGATCCACACTTGGGTGTTGTCGATGGGGCGGCCGATGGTGATCTTGGCGTCGGGGTCGCGCACGGGGGACAGCGTGGACCACACGGTGGTCTCGGTGGGCCCGTACATGTTCCAGACTTCGATGCCCTTGGCCAGCAAGGCGCTGGCCAAGGCGGGGGGCAACGGTTCGCCGCCGACCAGGGCCCGGAAGCCGCTGGGTGGCTGCCAGCCCGCGTCCAGCAGCAGGTGCCAGGTGGTGGGCGTGGCCTGCATGACGTTCACCCGCTCCTGAAGGGCCAGGGCCATCAGTGTTTCGCCATCCATGGCATCGTCGCGCGTGGCGAGCACCACGGTGCCGCCAGTGACCAGGGGCAGCAGCAGTTCCAGCACCGCGATGTCGAAGCTCAGGGTGGTCACGGCCAGCAGGCGGTCACCGGCCTTGAAGCCGGGTTCCCGTTGCATGCTGCTCAGGAAGTTGCAAACGGCGCCATGCGGCACCGACACGCCCTTGGGCCGGCCGGTGGAGCCGGAGGTGTAGATCACGTAGGCCGCGGCCTGGGAGTCGATCGAGGCGGGCAGGGCCGTGTTGGGGGCCTGGGCCACGAGCGAGGCATCGTCGTCCAGGCGCAGTTGCAGGGCGCGCGGCAGGCCGCTGGCTTCGGCGCAGGTGGAGTGCGTCACGACCAGGGTCAGGCCCGAATCCTCGGCCATCATTTTCAGGCGTTCGGTGGGGAAGCCCGGGTCCATGGGCACGTAGGCCGCGCCGGTCTTGAGCACGCCGATCAGGGCGGGCAGCAAGTGCTGGCCGCGGGGGAGGCTGATGCCCACGCGCTGGCCGGCGCAGACGCCACGGTTTTGCAGGACTCGGGCGATCTGGTTGGACCGTGACTCGAGGTCCTGGTAGCTCAGCTGGCCTTCGCTGGTGACCACGGCGGTGGCACTGGGCGTCAGCTTGGCTTGGCGCGACACCCAGGTTTCGACGCGGGCCTGCGGATCGAGTGGTCGGTCGGTCTGGTTCCAGGCCAACAGGCGTGGATCGAGCTGGACTGTGGCGGCGCCGGACGAAGCCAGCTGGGCCATGAGCTGGTCCGCCAGTTGTTGGGCCCGGCCCAGGCTCAGGTATTCGCTGCTGTGGTGCAGGTCGAGGGTGAGCGCATCGGCCTGCTCGTAGAAATTGAAGAACAGTTCGCTGAGCAGGCCGGCCTTGCGGCCTTCGTGCATCTGCGCTTTGAGCGGCGCCCAACCCGACAAGTCCACCTTTGGGTTGAGGTTGAAGTAGATGCTGCTCAAGGGCGGACGGCTGCCTTCCGCCTGCAGGCCCAGTGCGCGTGCGGCGGTGCCCTGGGTCATGAGGGGGTGGTCCATCGCGTCCATGAGCGCGCCCTTGACGCGGGCGATGCGCGCCTTGAAGGGCTCGCCTTCCGGCAGCTTCAAACGCACGGGCAGGTCGAGGACGCCATCGGCCAGCAAGGGCGCATGGCGCTCGAGGTTCTGTGCTGCGTAGGGGATGCTGACCACGATGTCGCGCTGGCCGCTTTCCTGCGCGATCAAGTCGGCCACGGTGTTCAGCAGCCATTGGAACAGGGTGGCGCCATGGGCCTTGGCCTGTTCGCGCAGCGCGGTCAGGTGGGCGCCGTCCAGGCGGGCCCTGGCGGTGTTGGCGGCGAAGGTGCGCGGACCGGATGGCGTCTTGTCGCCGAGCGAGATGGGCGTGGGCGGGCCTTGCAGAACCTGCTGCCAGTGGGCCACGCTGGCCTGTCCGTCCGGGCCCTTGAAGCGAGTTTGTTCACCTTGGGCGAAGGCGAGGGGCGAGGCGGGGGCCGCCCAATCGGGCTGCCGGCCCGAGGCCCGGGCGCGGTAGGCCTGCGCCAGCTCCACGTTGAAAACGCTGGAGGCCCACCCGTCGAAGATGAGGTGGCTGGCCACCAGGTGGACCACCACGCGGCCATCGGCCAGGTGAAGGATGCTGGCGCGGGCCAGCGGTGCCTGGTCGAGCGGAAGGTCGGTCGCGTTGGCCTGCTGGCAGTGCTGGTCGAGGGCCTGGTCGCTGTCGGACTGGGCACGCAGATCGATCTCGGCGATGGGCACCGTGGCCTGGGGATCGATGATCTGCCGCGGCTCGTCCAGGTCGAAGCGCAGTTTGAAGGCGGTGTGCCGTTGCAAGACGTCTTGCAGGGCCGACTTCAAGGCGGCGGCATCCACCGTTCCCGAGAGCGTGATGCACAGGGACTCGTTGAGCGCGCGCCGTGCGGCCGGGTCGTAGATGGCCGCCAGCCAGCGTTCGGTCTGGCCGGGTGACAAGGGGGCTTCGCTGGACGCGGGCAAGCTGGCGCCGGGGCCGCCGCCATCGGTGGACGGGATCAGGCCCAGGGCCATCAACTCGTCCAGCGCCTTGAGGAAGGTGTCGACGATGCGGTCGGTGTGCGCGTCGGTCATGCCTTCGGTGACGAAGTGGCCGAACTGCTCGTACAGGTGCAGGCCGTGGAAGCGCGCCAGGTAATAGAACAGGCTGATGTTGGGAACGCCATCGTCCCACTGCAGGCGCCACAGCGAGGCACAGTGCACGGCCTTGACCGGCGCGCCACGCTGCGCGAACGCGGCGTTCAGCTGGTCGATCATGCGTTGTGTGCGGTCATTGAGCGCGCGGTAGAACTCGCGGCCGCCGCGCTTGAGGTGCAGCAGGGTGGCATGTGCCGCGGCCAGGGCCAGTGGGTGGCGCACGAAGGTGCCGGCGAAATAGGTCACGCCGGCTTCGGGGTAGGAGTCGTCGCCGTATTGCCAGTGGCCGCCGTCCAGGGCGTCCAGCCAGTTGGCATTGCCGGCGATGGCGGCGAAGGGCAGGCCGCCACCGATCACCTTGCCATAGGTGGCGATGTCGGCGCGCACGCCGTAGAACTCCTGCGCGCCGCCGGGGGCCACGCGGAAGCCCGTCACCACCTCGTCGAAGATCAGGGCGCAGCCCGCCTGGTCGGCGATCTCGCGCAGGGACTTCACGAATTCGCGCGGTTGCACGGTGGGGTACTTGTTCTGGATCGGCTCGGTCATGATGGCCGCCAGCTCGGTGCCGCGTTCGCGCAGCACGCGCAGTGAATCCTCGCTGTTCCAGTCCAGCACCAGGATGTTCTCGACCGCGTTGGCCAGGATGCCGGGCGCCGCCGACAGCGAGCGCAATTGCTTGGTGCCGCGCACGATGACTTCGTCGAAGATCCCGTGGTACGAATTGGTGAAGATGGCGATGGTCTTGCGGCCGGTCACGGTGCGCGCGATGCGCATGGCGCCCATCACGGCTTCGGAGCCCGTGTTGCAGAAGCCCACGCGCTCCATGCCGGTGAATTCAGAGATGAGGTCGGCCACTTCGGCCGCCAGCGGGTGCTGCGGGCCCACTTCCAGGCCCAGTTGCAACTGCGCCTGCATGGCGCCGATCACGGCTTCGGGTTGGTAGCCCAGCAGGTTGCCCCCGAAGCAGGACAGCAGGTCGATGTACTCGTTGCCGTCGAGGTCCCAGAGGCTGGCCCCTTTCGAGCGGTTGACGACGATGGGGTAGACCAGGTCTTTCCACAGCGGGTTGAAGCCGGTGACCACGCGCGGGTCTGCCATCACCTTGCGGTGCTTCTGGCTGAAGTCTTTCGATTGGCCGGTGCGCTGGTTGTAGCGCTGGATGAAGCTGTCAAGCCATTGGCTTTGCTCGGGCGTGAAGTTGGTCTGCGCCTGCAGCGTGATGCGGGCCGAGGCGCCAAAGGGTTTCTCGACCAGCGAGGTCTTGCCGGGCTGGGCGGGTTCGATCGCCGCCACGGCCGTGGTTGGCGAGGCCGCTGGCATGCGTGGTGCGGGCGCGAGGGTGGCCTGCGGTGTGGCGGGGGCGCCGCCTTGTCCGGACAGCAAGGCCAGTTGCTGTGCCATCAACTGCATCTGTTGCTGGATGAGCTGGTGCACGGCGTCGCCCGCCACCGTGGGTTGGTGCGTGGCGAAGATGGCCTGGGCCATGGGCGCCGTTGGCAGGGCCGTGGTGGCCACGGCAGGGGGGGCGAACTGGTCCGCTGGCAACTGGGCATCCAGGAACTGGCCAAGCTTGGCCAGCGTGTCCAGGTCCTCCATCAGGCGGCGGAAGCGCAGCTTGAGGCCGAACACGCGCTCCAGCTCCAGGGTGGCCTGTGTCAGCGAAAGGGAATCCAGGTCCAGGTTGACGAAGGTGGTGTCGCGGTCGATGGCCTCCGCTGGGATGCCGGAAACGTCACTGAGGATGCGCGTGAGTTCTTGTTCAAGGCGGGGCAGACGGCTCATGGGGCGGGCATCCTCTTGGATGAGAGAAAGGGGAGCGGCCGCGGTGCTGGTCGCGACAGGCTGGCGAACGAACCAATGCGGTTCGCCTTTGAAGGGATAGCCGGGCAGGCCGGTGCGGCGGGCATTGGCCGGCACGGGCCAGGCCAGTTCGACACCAGCGCACCACAGCGCGCCCAGGCCGGCCAGCGCCCGCTCGGCCGGGGCCCCGGGATCCTGGGCCGGGCCCAGCAAGGGCACCACGCGTGGCGCCCCATTCTGAGCGGTTCGGTGCTGGCGCACCAGCGCGGTCAGGGCCTGGCCGGGGCCCACTTCCACGAAAAGGGTGTTGTCGCCCTGGTCCAACTGGGACTGCACGGCGCGGCTGAACTGCACGGTGGCGCGCACCTGGCGCGCCCAGTACTGCGGATCGACGGCCTCGCGTTCTTGCAGCAGCTGGCCGCTGATGCAGGAGTGCATCGGGATCGATGGCGCGCGCAGCGTGCTCCGGGCGAGGGCTTGCGCCACCCGGGGCAAGGCACCGTCCATGCTCGCGCTGTGGAAGGCGTGTGACACCTTCAGGCGCGTCGTGCCGATGTCCTGCGCTTCGAGGCGTTTGGCGAATTCGTCGATGGCATCGAAGGGGCCGGCCACCACCGTGAGCGACGGCGCATTCGCGGCGGCGATTTCCACGCCGGGCGGCATCAGGCTGCGCACCAGGTCCGCGCTGGCGCGCACGGCCAGCATGGCCCCGGCGGGCTGTTCGAACATGGCCTGGCCTCGTGCCAGGACCGCCGCCATGGCATCGGCCAGTGACAGCACACCCGCGTGGCAGGCTGCGACGTACTCGCCAATGCTGTGGCCGATCATGGCCTGGGGCCGGATGCCCAGGCTGTCCAGCCAGGCGGTCAAGGCGTGGGACACGCAGAACAGCGCGGGCTGGGCGTGCCGGGTTTCGGCCAGTTTGGCCGAGGCTTCGGGGTCGCCCGGGTCGGCCAGCACCAGCCACCGGTGCAGGTCCTGGGCCAAAGCGGCCGGCGTGGCGGCCAGGCATTGGTCCAAGGCCTCGCGGAAGGCGGGGGCTTCGTCGTACAGCTGCCGCGCCATGCCAGGGTGTTGCGAACCCTGGCCGGGGAACAGAAAGACCACACGGGGTTTGACCAAGGTGGATTGCGCGGTCTTGATTTGCCGCAGCGCCGTCACGGCCTGGGCCGCATTGCGCGCCACCACGGCCACGCGGTGCCCCATGGGCTGGCGGCCGCGCGACAAGGTGGCCATGGCCTGGTTCAAGCAGGTGCGGGGATGCCGCTCCAGGTGGTCGGCCAGGTCGCGGGCCCTTTGCAGCGCCGCTTCGGCCGTCTTGGCGGACAAGGGCAGCAGGCTGAGTTGGTCCGCATCGGACTCGGCCTGGCTCAACGCCTGGGGCGATTCTTCCAGCACGACGTGGGCATTCGTCCCACCCACGCCAAACGAGCTGACGGCCGCGCGGCGGACCTGTGGGCCGCGAGGCCAGTCCTTGGCCGCCCCCAGCACCTGGAAAGGCGTGTTGGCGAAGTCGATCTGAGGATTGGGCCGGCGATAGTGCAAGGTGCCCGGGATGCGTTCGCGGTGCAGGGCCAAGGTGGTCTTGATCAGGCCGATGACGCCCGCCGCCGCCACGGTGTGACCCAGGTGGCCCTTGACCGAGCCGATCTGGCAGAACTGCCGGTCTTGGGTGTCGCGCGACCAGGCGCGGCTCAGCGCCGCGATCTCGATGGGGTCGCCGAGCGAGGTGCCCGTGCCGTGGGCTTCGACATAGCCGATGCTGCGCGCATTGACGCCCGCGTGGTCCAGCGCGGTGGTGATGGCTTCGGCCTGCCCGCTGACGCTGGGCGCGGTGAAGCTGGCCTTGTCGCCGCCGTCGTTGTTGATGCCCACGCCCTTGACGACCGCGTACACCGTGTCGCCATCGGCCAGGGCCTGTGACAGGCGCTTGAGCACGACCACACCGCCGCCGCTGGCGAACACGGTGCCCGAGGCCTCGGCGTCGAAAGGCCGGCAGCGGCCATCGGAGGACTCCATGCTGCCTTCCACGTACAGGTAGCCGCCGGGCTGTGGCACGACCACGGTCACGCCGCCAGCCAGGGCCACGTCGCACTGGCCTTGCGCCAGGGCATGCCAGGCCTGGGTCACGGCCACCAGCGAGGTGGAGCAAGCCGTGTGGATGGACACCGCCGGGCCGCGCAGGTTCAGGCGGTTGGCGGCGCGCGTGGCGATGTAGTCCTTCTCGTTGGCCAGCATGGTGGCGAACTCGCCGTGGCGCTGGATCAGCTCGGGCTGTTCGGCACGCATGGCCGGGAGGTAGGTGTTGTTGGCGCTGCCGGCGTACACGCCGATGCGGTCCTGCACGCGGCTGGGGTCGATGGCGGCGTTTTCGAGCGCCGACCAGCACAGCTCCAGGAACAGTCGCTGCTGCGGGTCGATGACGGTGGCCTCGCGGGGAGAGATGCCGAAGAAGGCCGCGTCGAAGCGGTCGGCGTCTTCCAGCACGCCTCGCGCTGCCACGAAGTTGGGGCGCTTGCGCAGGTCTTCGGGCACCGACGGGTCGAGCTCGTGCGGGGCGAAGCGGCGCACGCTTTCCCGGTCGGTCAGCAGGTTGGACCAGAAGGTGTCCAGATCGTGGGCGTTGTCGGCGCGCACCGCCATGCCGATGATGGCGATGCCATCCTGCGCGGCCAAGACGGGTGGCACCGCGCGACGTTGGGGTGCCGCCGTGCCTTGCAGGCTTTGCGCCATGCCGGCAATGGTGGGCCGGTCGTAGACCTCGGCCACCGACAGGTTCAAGCCCAGTTGCTTGACCCGTCCGACGAAGCGCATCACCAGCAGTGACCGGGCCCCGGCGTCGAACACATTGGTGTCATCCGCCAGCTCGCTCACCCCCAGCAGTTCTTGCCAGAGGCTGCGCAGTTGCTCGGCCACGGGCAGCCTGGACAGGTCGGCCCCGACGCTGGCTGCCATGGTGGGCAAGGGCATGCCGCGGCGGTCGATCTTGCCGCTGGGGGTGGTGGGCAGCCGGTCCAGCACGATGAAACGCACGGGCACCATGTAGTCGGGCAGGCGTTCGCGCAGCCATTGCCGCAGGACCTTGGACAACTGTGGCGGCACCGGGCCGGAGGGGCGCAGCACCACGTGGGCCACCAATTGGCGGCCTGAACCCGGAACGTCCGGCGCGGTCACGGCGGCGTCCTGGATGGCCTCGTGGGCCATCAGGGCCAGCTCGATGTCGCCAGGCTCGATGCGGAAACCGTCCACCTTCAGTTGCTGGTCGATGCGGCCCTGGTAGGTCAGCACGCCGTCTGGCGCGCGGCTGACCAGGTCGCCCGTGGCGTACCAGCGTCCGTTCAACTGCGCGGGGCTGTCCAGGAAGCGCTCGGCGCTCAGTTCGGCCTGGCCCAGATAGCCTTGTGCCAGGGTTTCACCGCCCAGCAGCAGTTCACCGGTCTCGGTGGCGCTGAGGGTGCCGGTGTCCGGGTCGCGCAGGGCCACCTGCACATGGGGCAGGGCGGTGCCGATGGCGGGGATGCCAGGCCAGGCCGATGGTGGGCCGGACAACTCGAAGGCGGTCACCACATGGCTTTCGGTGGGGCCGTAGTGGTTGTGCAGCACCGCTTGTGGCAGGCGCTCGAACAAGGCGCGGATGGTGGGCGTGACTTGCAATTGCTCGCCCGCGCTGACCGCGTCCCGCAGGGTCAGGGCCGGTTTGCCTTCGGCATGTGCGTCCTCGTCAGCCTGGGCCAGCATCTGCAAGGCCACGTAGGGCAGGAAAATGCGCTCAACCCCTTGCTCCTGCAAGGCCTGGCGAAGCAGGGCCGGGTCGCGCCGGTGCAGGTCGGGGATGAGCACCAGGGTGCCGCCACAGGCCAGGGTCGAGAAGATTTCCTGGAAATGCACGTCGAAAGACAACGGTGCGAACTGCAAGGTGCGGGCGGCCAGGCCCAGTCGCGGGTGCTTGGCGTGCCACTGGATCAGATGGCGCAAGGGCAGGGTGCCCATGGCCACGCCCTTGGGGCGGCCGGTGGACCCGGAGGTGAACAGCACGTAGGCGAGGTCGGCGGTGGCCGCGTGTGGCGGCGTGGCCTGCCGGGCAGTGACCGAGCCCAGCGTGGGCACAGGTCCGACCAAAGACGCCAGGGCCGACAGGGCCTCGGCCTCTCCGACGACGGCGCGGACCTGGGCATCCCCCAGCATGGCTTGGAGTCGGTCGGCGGGATAACTCAGGTCCAGGGGCACATAGGCCAGCTCGGCCTCGATGGCGGCCAGGATGGCGATGATGGTGTCGGCCGAACGCGTGGCGGCGATGGCGATGCGATCGCCGGCCCCCAGTCCGGCTTCGCGCATCTGCTTGGCTTGCTGGCACACCTGTGCGAGCAGCTGGGCATGGCTGAGCCGATTTCCCGAGAATTCCAGCGCGATGGCATTGGGATTCCTGTCCGCGGCCATGCGAAGCCAATGGCTCAAGGCGGGTGGAGAGGGGACAATTTTCCTGCTGGGTATTTCTTGTGTGGCCATGGGCACCGTCGTTCATCTACCGAAGAACGTTGAAAAACAAAATCGACCCTGGGGGCCGAGCTTGTTTCAAGGAGTATCTTGAAAATGATACGACAGTCGAGATTAACCGGACCATCCCCTAAAACTGTGTCATCAAGTACCTTTTCACCATTTGAGCAGTTTGGTTTGGCGTTTCCTGCATGAAACAGTGCCCGCCCGGAGTAATCACATCACCCACATTTGGATTGATCGATTTCCATTGTTGTACCGATGCCTCGATGAACGGGAAGGTGTGCTCGGCCCGGATCACCTGAACCGGCGCGTCGATCCTGTTCAAGGCGCCCCAGAGGCCATGCGCCACCGAGCTGAAAATCTCGGACTCCCGCTCGGGCGAGCATTTCAGCTCGACGCCGCCATCGGCCGAGGGGCGCAAGGCATGATCGACGAAGGCCTGCAAGGCTTCTTCCGCCCAGTTTTTATAAACGCCTCGTCCTCTGAGCGATTCCCGCGCGCTGTCCCGGTCGGGCCAATGGCGTCGGCGGGCGCGGGCTTTTCGCGCCAATTCGCTGTGGCTGGCCAGGCCGGTCCACTGGGTCATTTGCGCGGCCCAAAGCACATGGGGTTGCAGGATGACGGGATCCAACACCACCGCACGTTCGAATAACTCCGGATATTGGGACAGGATCAGGCAACTCAGCACACCGCCGAAACTGTGGCCCAGGGCATGGCGAGGCACGTTTTTGAACAGCGGCAGGTGGGCCTTCAGGGCTTCCACGGCCAGCTCGGCGCTTCGGTTCCAACCCACGAAGTTCCCACCTGGGTCGCTGTCGCCATGGCCCTGGGCGTCGCTCAGCCACAGGTCGAAATCGTGTGACAAGGGCGCGAGCATGGGCGTGTAGGCCCGGCCGCAAAAACCGTTGCCGTGGATGAAATGCAAGAGCGGTTTGCCCGTGGGCGGCGTGTGCCAACCCCTCAGCGCGAACCCTTCTCGTCCGGTGTAAACCCAAGGTGTCAACTGCATGGGTTAGCATGGTCGCATGAAAATCAATCAAGCGCTTGATTTGGATGAGGCGGGCCTGCAGGAGCGCGGCGCCCGGGCCCGGGAGCGCTTGCTGCAGGAAGCCATGCGCATCTTCGCCGACAAAGGCTTCGCCAAAGCCTCGACGCGCGAAATCTGCCAGGCGGCCGGCACCAATGTCGCGTCCATCCATTACTACTTTGGCGACAAGGCGGGGTTGTACCGCGCGGTGTTGTTGTGTCCCATCGAAGCCTTGACGTCGGAGTTCGCCAATTTCGACGACCCGGCCTTGTCGCTGGAAGAAGCCCTGCGCTGCCTGATGGCGGCCTTCCTGAGCCCGGTTGGGCACGGCGAGGGTGACGAGCACGCCGAACATGGCATGCGCCTGCACCTGCGTGAAATGGTGGAGCCGAGCGCCACCTACAAAGAATTGATCGCCCAGCACATCCAGCCGCACCACCAACGCGTGGTCGGCCTGCTGGCGAAGCATGTCGGCGTGCCTGGCGCCGACGACGATGCCCTGCACCAACTCGCCTTCGCCTTGTTGGCCATGGTGCAGGACTACTGCCTATCGCGCGAGTTCATGAAGGTGCTGGCGCCAGCCCTGCTCGATGGTGAAGCGGCCGTGCGCAAAGTGTTGGACCGCCTTGTGGGCTATGGTGTCGCGCTGGTTGCTCATGAGCGCGCCATGCGTGCCGTGGCAACTGACTAAAAATTCTGAGGGAACGAGAACATGTCGAACTGGTTGAGCAACAAAGGCAAGTGGGTGGCGGTGGCCGCCGTGGTCGTGGCGGGGGGGCTATGGTGGCATTTCCACCAAGCCGATGCGCCAGCTGGCGGTTCAGGCGGGGCCGCGGCCGCTTCCGATGCGGCCGCATCGCGCCAGGTCAAGCCCGCGCTGAGTGTTCAAGTGGTGTCACCGCAATCCGCGCAATGGCCCGCCAACCTGACGGCCAATGGCTCGATCGCGGCCTGGCAGGAGGCCATCATCGGCTCCGAGCTGTCCGGCCTGCGCGTGGCGACCGTGCTGGTCAACGTGGGTGACCGCGTCAAGCGCGGCCAGTCCCTGGCCACCTTGCAAAGCGATGCCGTGGTGGCCGATGCCAACACCGCCCGCGCCAACCTGGCCGAGGCGCAAGCCCTGCTGGTCGAGGCCAAGAGCAATGCCGACCGCTCGCGCAATTTGCGCGGCAGCGGCGCCATCAGCGCACAAGAGGCGCAACGCGACCTCACCGCCGAACAGACCGCCCAGGCCCGCATGGAGTCGCTCAAGGCCCGCCTGGCCGCCGATGAACTGCGCTTGCGCCAGACCAATGTGGTCGCGCCCGACGATGGCGTGATTTCGGCCCGCACGGCCACGGTCGGCTCGCTGGCACAAGCCGGCCAGGAGTTGTTCCGCCTGATTCGTCAAGGACGCCTGGAATGGCGCGCCGAATTGCCTTCGTCTGACCTGGTCCGCATCAAGCCGGGCATGCCGGCCTGGGCCACCCCACCCGGTGGTTCACCCGTGCAGGGCACGGTGCGCATGGTCGCGCCCACGGTGGACGCCGCCACCCGCAACGGCCTGGTCTACGTCGACCTGCCAGCCAGCGCGGTCGATGCGGGCGCGCGCGCCGGCATGTTCGCCAATGGCCGTTTCGAAACCGGCCAGTCCGCGGGCTTGACGCTGCCGCAAAGCGCCGTGCTGCTGCGCGACGGTTTCAGCTATGTCTTCACCGTGAACGAGCAAGGCCTGGTCAGCCAGGTCAAGGTGCAAGTCGGTCGCCGCCAGGGCGACCGCATCGAGGTCACGCAGGGCCTGAAGGCCGATGCGCGCGTCGTGGCCTCAGGCGTGGGTTTCCTGACCGACGGTGACACCGTGCGGGTCGTGAAAGGCCAGTCATGAACGTCTCAACCTGGTCGATCAAGAACCCGATACCCGCCATCCTCCTGTTCATGATGCTCACCGTGGTGGGCCTCATGGGCTTTTCGGGGATGAAGATCCAGAGCTTTCCCGACATCGACCTGCCCACCGTCACGGTGACTGCGTCCTTGCCGGGCGCAGCGCCCGCGCAGCTTGAAACCGAAGTCGCGCGCAAGCTCGAGAACTCCATCGCCACGCTGCAGGGCATCAAGCACATTTACACCAAGGTCCAGGACGGCACCGTCATCGTCACGGTCGAGTTCCGCCTTGAAAAGCCCACGCAGGAAGCCGTGGACGATGTGCGCGATGCCGTCTCTCGCGTGCGTTCCGACTTGCCTGGCGATTTGCGCGATCCGGTCATCTCCAAGATGAACCTGTCGGGCGCGCCCATCCTGACCTACACGGTCGCGTCCAAGCGCATGGACGACGAGGCCTTGTCCTGGTTCGTCGACAACGACGTGACCAAGCGCCTGCTGGCCGTCAAAGGCGTCGGTGCCGTGGCGCGCGTGGGTGGCGTGAGCCGCGAGGTGCGTGTCGAACTCGACCCAGCGCGCTTGCTGGCCCTCAATGCCTCGGCGGCCGATGTGTCGCGTCAGTTGCGCAACATCCAGCAAGAAGCCTCGGGCGGGCGCATGGACGTGGGCGGCGCCGAGCAATCGGTGCGCACGGTGGCCACGGTGCAGTCGGCCGCCGAACTCGCCGCGATGGACGTCACCTTGACCGATGGCCGCCACGTGCGCCTGGACCAGATCGCCACCGTGAGCGATACCACCGCTGAACAGCGTTCGGCCGCCTTGCTCAACGGCGAGCGCGTGGTGGGCTTCGAGATCACGCGCGCGCTCAAGGCCGGCGAAGTGGACGTGGCCGTGGGCGTCCGTGCCGCGCTCGAAGAAATCAAGGCCAAGAACCCCGACATCGTCATCACCGAAGCCTTCAACTTCGTCGATCCGGTGGAAGAGAACTACCACGGCTCGATGACCTTGCTGTACGAAGGCGCCGCGCTGGCCGTGATCGTGGTGTGGCTCTTTCTGCGCGACTGGCGCGCCACGCTGGTGGCCGCCACCGCCTTGCCCTTGTCGGTGATCCCGGCCTTCGGCGTGATGAACCTGCTGGGCTTCACGGTCAACACCGTGTCCTTGCTGTCCTTGTCGCTGGTGGTGGGCATCCTGGTGGACGATGCCATCGTCGAGATCGAGAACATCATGCGCCACCTGCGCATGGGCAAGACGCCATTGCAGGCGGCCACCGAGGCGGCCGATGAAATCGGCATGGCCGTGATCGCGACCACTTTCACGCTGATCGCGGTGTTCCTGCCCACGGCGTTCATGGGCGGCGTGCCCGGCAAGTTCTTCGTGCAGTTCGGTTGGACGGCGGCGATCGCCGTGTTCTTCTCCCTGGTCGTGGCGCGCATGCTGACGCCCATGATGGCGGCCTACTTCCTGAAAGCCCCCAAGGAAGAACACAAGGATCCCAAGTGGATGGGCATGTACCTGGGCTGGGCCCGCTGGTGCCTCAAGCACCGCGTCATGACGATGCTGGTGGTGGCCGTGTTCATGGTCTGCTCCTTCATGCTGGCGGGGCGCCTGCCCACGGGCTTCATCCCGCCCGATGACCTGTCTCAAACGCAGGTGAGCATCCAGTTGCCGCCGGGCAGCAATTTCGAGCAGACCTACAAGCTGGCCGAAGAGGCTCGCAAGATTGTTCAGCGCAACGAGCACGTCAAGCTGGTCTACACGGCCATCGGTGGCGGTGCCTCGGGCAGCGATCCTTTCGCCCCGGCGGGTGCAGCCGAGGTGCGCAAGGCCACGCTCACCATCAACATGACGCACCGCAATGACCGCCCTGGCATCAGCAAGCAGGACATCGAGCAGCAACTGCGCGCGGCCTTGGTCGAGCTGCCTGGCGCACGCATCAACGTGGGCTTTGGCGGCTCGTCCGAGAAGTACGTGCTGGTGCTGGCGGGTGAAGATGGACGCGCCTTGTCGGAACATGCTTCGCTGGTCGAACGCCAGTTGCGGACCATCCCCGGCATCGGCAATGTCACGTCCACCTCCAGCCTGGTGCGGCCTGAACTGATCGTGCGGCCCGATCCCGCCAAGGCTGCCGACCTGGGCGTGAGCACGGCCTCGATCGCCGACACCCTGCGCATCGCCACCCTGGGCGACTACGAGCAGGGCCTGCCCAAGATGAACCTGTCGCAGCGGCAAGTGCCGGTGGTGGTGCGCCTGCCGGACGCGGCCAAGACCGACCTGGAGCTGATCTCGCGCCTGCCGGTGCCGGGTGCGCGCGGCCCGGTGCCCCTGGGCAATGTGGCCACGCTGACCATGGCCAGCGGCCCCGCCCAGATCGACCGCTACGACCGCCTGCGCAACATCAATTTCGAGATCGAGCTGAACCAGCAGCCGCTGGGTGCGGTCGAGAAGCAGGCCCTGGCCCTGCCCAGCCTGCAAAACCTGCCCCCCGGCATCACGCAGACCACGGTGGGCGACGCCGAAGCCATGGCCGAGTTGTTCGCCAGCTTCGGCCTGGCCATGCTGACTGGTGTGCTGTGCATCTACGTGGTGCTGGTGCTGCTGTTCAAGGACTTCGTGCAACCCATGACCATCCTGATGGCCCTGGTGCTGTCGATCCCGGGCGCCTTCGTGGCCCTGTTCGTCACGCAAACGGCGCTGTCCATGCCCTCCATGATCGGCTTGATCATGCTGATGGGCATCGCCACCAAGAACTCGATTCTGCTGGTGGACTACGTGCTCATCGCCCGCAACGAGCATGGCCTGGGCCGTTGGGAAGCCGTGGTCGACGCCTGCCACAAGCGCGCCCAGCCCATCATCATGACCACCATCGCGATGGGCGCCGGCATGTTGCCGATCGCCCTGGGCATTGGCGTGGACCCGAGCTTCCGGGCGCCCATGGCCATCGTGGTGATCGGTGGCCTGATCACCTCGACCTTCCTGAGCCTCTTGGTGATCCCGGTGGTGTTCACGTTGGTGGATGGCTTGATCCGCCGCGTCAAGGGCTGGATGCACCGGCGGCGTGAGGCGGCTCATCCGCCCGTCAAGGTCATCGAGCGGGAAGTGTGAACCGGACGCGCCATGGCTAACACAGCGAAGACCACGACCATCGATTTCGAACAGCGCAGTGAGCACCTCAAGGCCCTGCGCAATCTGAAGATGGCCCGTTCTGCGCACAGCTATGTGCGCGGCAACACCAAGCGCTTCTACGAGTGGCTGGACGCTCGGCAGAAGAACGACTTGCCCGAGGGACCGGCCGTGTGGATCTGCGGCGACTGCCACGTGGGCAACCTCGGGCCGCTGGCCAATGTCAGCGCCCAGGTGCAGATGCAGATCCGAGACGTCGACCAAACCGTCATCGGCAACCCGGCCCACGACCTCATCAGACTGGGCCTGTCGTTGGCGATGGCGGCACGTGGCTCCGACCTGCCAGGCGTCACCACCGCGGTCATGGTCGAAAGCCTGGTGGATGGGTATGCCTCGGCCATCGAGGCCGAGTTCCTCGATGCCCAGGCTGCCACGGTCGATGAGCCCGAGCAGCCCCTGTCCATCAAGGTTGCGATGCAGTCGGCCGTCTCGCGGTCGTGGAAAGAACTGGCCAGCGAACGCCTGAAGGACAGCGCCAGGCTGCCCCTTGGCAAGCGTTTCTGGAAACTGACCAAGGATGAAGACAAGGCCATTGCCCAGTTGTTCGAGAAGGGCGCCGTGTCGCGCCTGGCGACCATGCTCAGTTCCCGGCCCGACCAGGTGCCTGTGCACGTGGTGGACGCCGCCTACTGGGTCAAGGGCTGCAGTTCGCTGGGCAACCTTCGCTACGCGGTGATCCTCGGCATCGGCCAGGCCAAGGCCAAGGACTTCGAGTTGTGCCTGATCGACATCAAGCAGGCCATGCCCGCATCGGCGCCTTCCGCCTCGTCCGCCAAGATGCCGGTCGATCACGCCCGGCGCGTGGTCGAAGGCGCGCGCCACCTGTCACCGCATTTGGGCGAGCGCATGATGGCCACCGAGTTGTTGGGCAAGCCGGTGTTCTTGCGTGAACTGATGCCGCAAGACCTGAAGCTGGAGATCGCGCGCCTGGGCCCGACCGAGGCCATCGAGGTGAGCCGCTACCTGGCGGGGATCGTCGGCAAGGCCCACGCCAGGCAGATGGATTCGCAGACTGCCAGGCGCTGGGTCGCCGAGCTGCGCAAAAGCCGCAGCAAGACCCTGGACGCGCCTTCCTGGTTATGGCACAGCATCGTCGATCTGGTCGCCAACCACGAAGCGGGCTACCTGGAGCATTGCCGGCGCTACAGCCTGACGCAGGAACTCGAGGCCTGACTTGATGTTCTCGCATGTCATGGTGGGTGTCACCGACTTTGATCGCGCCTTGGCGTTCTACACGCCGGTCATGGCTGCGCTGGGCGTCCAGTTTCGCTTCATTGAAGACGAGCGGCCCTGGGCCGGTTGGCAATCGTCACCCGATCCTCGGCCCCTGTTCCTGATCGGCCGGCCGCACAACCAACAGGCCCACCAGGCTGGCAATGGGCAGACGGTGGCTTTCCTGGCGCAAAGCCGTGAGCAGGTCGACGCCGTGCACGCGGTGGCCCTGGCCCATGGTGGTTGTTGCGAAGGCCCGCCGGGCCTGCGACCCCAGTACCACGCGCACTACTACGGCGCGTATTTCAAAGATCCGGACGGCAACAAGCTGGCCGTGGCTTGCCACCGCCCCTGCCTTGCCTGAACATAGCGCGCATACCGCGCGAGCAGGGCCACCAGGGAGCAGCCAATGACACCCGATTCCGACAGACCCGACCGGATCGACCGCCTGATTGAGCAAGTTCAAGCCTTGGCTCGACAAATCGAAGGGCAGTCGCACCGGGCGCACGACGCATCCAGCGCGCCAAAGCCGCCCGATTTCTGGGGCCGCGCGGCCCAGACCGTGGGAAGTTTTCTACTGGCCGTGTCGCTGACGCTCGGCGTTCAGCACGAGGCGCACAACTCGCCAGCCGCGCAAATGGCCCAGCCGGTGGTGCAGGTGGCCCACGAATCACCGCTTCAACGGGGCATGGTTGATCAACTGGCCTCTGACGCCGACCGCCTGAGCGATTGGATCAAGTCGAACGAGCCGGATGGGCAGGCCTCTTTGTCCGAGATCGCCGCCGCGCTGTCCAAGGACTTGAAAACCATCATTCGGTACCCGTGCGCTGAGGACGTGGAAGACGAAGCGGTAGAGGTGCTGCTGCAACTGCAGCTTCAATCGGTGAAGAAGGTGGCAGCCGATCAGCCCATCACGTCGACCGAGCACCGTGTCAAAAGGTTGGTGACCTTGCTCAAGAACGTGTGCATTTGAAATTGGAACGGGGCATTAAACTTGCGGGACGTCGTGAGAACAAGTTTTCGAAGCAGATGGAGCCATCATGCATCTGCTAACAAAGTACGTCCTGTAAAAAATATACCCATGAAATATATCAATATAACCATTGTTTTAACACTCGCCCTGACAGGTTGTGCCTCGCTCCAGCCCAAGCCCTACAAGGAACCCAGCACAGGCCAAACGGCAACGCTCACCATCGCCAATAAATCAGATGCTCGGCTCAGGGTCTGGCAAATGAACAACGCAGAAAACTGCTCTCAAACGTCTTATGTGAACGGCGCGCCGGGATTGCCTGCCCAGACGTCGTTGAAACTTAAATATGCAGCGGACCAGAAAATTGCTTTCTACATCACCGGTCTGCAAGAAAGTACCTTCCAAAAAAAGCAATGCTCTTTCATATTTTCCACCAAACTGACGCCTGATGAACAATACCTCCTGATCTATTCGTTTGAAGAGGACAACTGCAGGTTGGTGGAAGCCAAAATGCAAGCCGATGGCACACCCATCAGGCAGAGTTTTCTGGTTCAGCGAGAGTACACCGCAGGCGGAGAGCTTTTTGGATGGTGTAAATCTGAACATTGAATCCAAGCGTGCGAACGCTGACTACCTCCATGGACGAAATCACCTGGAACGACTTCACCAAAATCGAACTGCGCGTCGGCCGCATTGTCACCGCCGAAGCATTCGCCGAGGCCCGCACACCCGCCTACAAGCTGCAGGTGGATTTTGGCCCCGAGCTCGGCATCAAGAAATCAAGCGCACAAATCACCGGCCTCTACCAGCCTGAAGACCTGATCGGCAAGCTGGTGGTGGCGGTCGTCAACTTCCCCAGGAAGCAGATCGGCCCGCTGATGTCCGAGTGCCTGGTCACCGGCTTCCACAACGAGCAGGGCGAGGTCGCGCTGTGCGTGCCGGACCAGCCCGTGCCCCTGGGCACCAAGCTTTTGTGAGCACCCCATCATGAAAAAACTCTCGGGACAATGCCTCTGCGGCGCCGTGCGCTACGAGGTCAACGACAACTTCCAGTACTCGGGCTTTTGCCATTGCTCCGATTGCCGACGCTTTTCGGGCTCGGCCTCGTCCGCCATGGCGGGCATCCCGAGCGGTGAATTCCGTTTCACCTCGAGGCTCGACGCGGTCAAGCAGTACGCCAAAACCGAGCACACCACGCTGGCCTTTTGCGGCATTTGCGGCTCCAGCCTGTACGCGGCCAAGACGCAGCGCGGCATGATCCACCTCCGCCTGGGCACGCTGGACGAGGCCCCATCTCTGGGCCCGCAGTTCCACTCCTACGTCGCTTCCAAGGCCGAATGGGACACCAGCCTGGGCGATGGCCTGCCGCAATACCCCGCCGGGCGCGCGTGACACCGCACCACCGTGCCGCCTCTTGCTGATCTTCGCCAGCAAGACCGACGCATCTTGGTCGACGCGGGCATACTTTGGCGGTCGCCAAAAGCCAGGCGATGGCCCTGGCAAGTTGAGGAATCAATGGACATCCCCACCGACTTCAGCCCCCTGACCCGCAGCAGTCCGGTGCTCGACCTGCTTGGCCCCATTTACGCCAAAGGGCAGGGCGCCGACCTAGTCCTCGGACTGCGCGTCGAAGCCAAGCACTGCAATGCCCGGGGCACCATCCACGGCGGCATCCTGGCCACCCTGGCCGACGTGGCGCTGGGCTACGCCACCGCTTTCTCCGCCAACCCACCCGTGCCCTTGGTCACCGCCAGCCTCACGCTCGATTTCACCGGCACCGCCAAGATCAATGACTGGCTGGAAACCAGCGTGGACATCCAGAAGAAGGGTTCACGCCTGGCTTTCGCCAACGGCTTCATCCACGTGGGCGCGGAGCGGATTGTTCGCGCCAGTGCCGTGTTCGCCGTGACTTCATCGGTTTAGCAAGTCAGGCCGGGGTGGCAGCGAAGCGAGCGGGTGCCCGTGCACTGACCTTCCAGCACGCCGCCGTGAAGCGCACGGTGTCGCCTTGCACATAGGGTTCGAAGGCGGTGCGGACCTGGTCGATCACCTGGTCTCGGCGCCTTCCTTCCACGGTCGGCAGCAAACGGCCCAGTGGGCCCAATTGGGTCAGGTAGCGGACCAGGCCGCTTTCCGGGAAGGTGCAAAGCACGTCCAGCGGTTCGGCATGGATGTCGGCCCAGCCGCTGGTTTCCAGAATGTGATGCATCCGGCTTGCCCGGGCGAATGCGAACTGGCCGGGCTCATCGGGCTGACGCGCCGGGATCTTCGGCAGCAAGGGCGCCGCCGCGCGCTCGGCGGTGGTCATGAAGGGGTTCTCCTCGGCGCTTCGCCAGGCCAGGAACGTCATGGTCGCGTGGTCGCGCGCGGCACGCCGAAGGTTGGTGAAGGCCGCCACGGCGTCATTGAAGAACATGACCCCGAAACGGGACATGATGTGGTCGAAGCCCGCGGGTTCGAAGGCGTGGCCTTGCGCGTCGTCCAGCACGAAGGTGGCGCTGGACCCATCCGCTTGGGCCCGCGCCCGCGCCGCGGCGATCATGGGTGCCGAGATGTCGATGCCAAGGCCATGCCCCGCTGTGTCAGCCAGACGCCTGGCCACCGCGAGCGTGGTGGTGCCGGTGCCGCAGCCCACGTCCAGCACGCGCTGGCCAGCGTGCCGCGGGATCGCGTCGACCAGCAGGTCTTCGAGTGGCTTGAACATCGCGTCCAGCAAGTCTTGCGCATCAACCCAGGCTTGCCCGGCGGTCCCGTTCCAGATGGCGTTTTGTTCCATGGTGCTTCCTTTCTCTTGTTTTCAAAAAGTGGAAGTGCTACTGTGCAACTTCAAGTCGACTTGAAGTCAAGAGGGGGACGGGTGGACATTGCCGAAGTGGCTAAGCGGTCGGGCTTGCCTGCCTCGACCTTGCGATTTTATGAAGAGAAGGGCTTGATCGCCTCCATGGGCCGACATGGCCTGCGCCGCTCATTCGACCCAGGTGTGCTGGAGCGCCTGGCCTTGATCGCGCTGGGCCGTGCCTCGGGTTTCTCGCTGGCCGAGATTGCCGACATGTTCACGCCTGAAGGGCAATTGAGCATCGACCGGAAGATGCTGCTGACGAAGGCGGACGACCTGGACAAGACCATCAAAAAGCTCAGCGCCATGCGCGATGGCCTGCGGCACGCGGCGGTCTGCAAGGCGCCCAGCCACCTGGAGTGCGCGACCTTTCGCCGCATACTCCGGGCTGCCGCCAACGGTGCCCTCGCGGAAAAACAAAGGTCGACCTTCGAATGAAACACCGCTCCACGATGTGCGATTTCCTCGCCGAGGATGTTCATGTCGATTCCGGCCATCCTCCTTCGTCGTGCTTCAGAGGGCCATCCTCTGCTTTCTTTTTTCTGGAGTGACTCACCATGACCACGACCAACACTGTCCGCCTGCACCGCGTCATCCGCGCCACCCCCGAGCGCATCTACCGTGCTTTTTTGGACGGGGATGCCATGAGCAAATGGCTCCCCCCGCACGGTTTCACCGGCAAGGTCCATCAGATGGATGCCAAGGTGGGCGGCAGCTACCGCATGTCGTTCACCAACTTCAGTTCGGGCAACAGCCACGCTTTCGGTGGCAGGTACCTGGAACTGGTGCCCCATGAAAAGCTGCGCTACACGGCCGTGTTCGAAGACCCCAACCTGCCTGGCGAAATGCAGACCACCGTCACCTTGAAGCAGGTGTCTTGCGGCACCGAAATCAACGTGGTGCAGGAAGGCATCCCGGCCATCATCCCCGCCGAGGGCTGCTACCTGGGCTGGCAGGAGTCGCTGACCTTGCTGATCCAGTTGGTCGAACCCGAGATCCCTGGCTGAACGTGAGTCACCGCTTGCGCGAAGTGACGTGAGCACGGCGATTGCTTCGCTGGCAGACTGGCAATTTCACCGGAGAAAGCCATGGCCACCGACCAAAGCTTTGTCGACTACATCTGCGAGCAGGCCGGCTTGGGCCCGCACCTGAGCTACCGCAAGATGTTTGGCGAATACGCCTTGTACCTGGATGAGAAGGTCGTGGCCTTTGTCTGCGACAACCTGCTGTACCTCAAGCCCACCGAGGAAGGCCGGGCCGTGTTGGGCACGGTGTCGGAACACCCGCCTTACCCCGGCGCCAAGCTGTACTTTCGCCTGGGCGACGAACTGGACGACTGGCATTTGCTGCAACGCGCGCTCAAGGTGACGGCCGATGCCTTGCCCCGCCCCAAGCCCAAAGCCAAGCCCAAGAAGACCGCGTGAGGCACCAAAAAGCCCGGGGCGGCATCACCGCTCCCGGGCTTTGGCGTGGGCCTGATCGACGCGCTGATTACACGCGTTCGATGACCATCGCAATGCCTTGGCCACCGCCAATGCACATCGTGATCAGGGCGTAGCGGCCCTTGATGCGTTCCAGTTCATACAGCGCCTTGGTCACCAGGATGGCACCGGTGGCGCCCACGGGGTGGCCCAGCGAGATGCCCGAACCATTGGGGTTGGTCTTCTCGTTGGGAAAGCCCATTTCCTTGGACACGGCGCAGGCTTGCGCGGCGAAGGCTTCGTTGGACTCGATCACGTCCAGGTCGGCCACGGTCAGGCCGGCCTTGGCCAGCGCGGCCTTCGAAGCGGGCACGGGGCCGATGCCCATGTACTCGGGCTCGACTCCGGCGTGGCCGTAGGACACCAGGCGGGCCAGGACCTTGAGGCCCAGTTCCTTGGCCTTCTCGGCCGAGGCCATCACCACCGCAGCGGCGCCATCGTTCAAACCGGAAGCGTTGCCGGCGGTCACGGTGCCTTCTTCCTTCTTGAAAGCGGGCTTCATCTTGGACAGCGATTCAGCGGTGGTCTCGCCCTTCACATGCTCGTCGGTGGCGAAGAGCGTGGTGCCCTTGCGGGTTTGCAGTTCCACCGGAACGATCTGTTCCTTGAAGTAGCCGGCTTCGATGGCGGCGGCGGCACGCTGCTGGCTTTGGGCAGCGTAAGCGTCTTGCTGTTCGCGGGTGATGTCGTAGCGAGCAGCCACGTTTTCAGCGGTGATGCCCATGTGGATGTGCTTGCGCGGGTCGTGCAGGGCGCCCAGCATGAAGTCCAGCATCTTGACGTCGCCCATGCGCGCGCCCCAGCGGTTGCTGGTGACCAGGTAAGCACCACGGCTCATGGACTCGGCACCGGCGCCGATGGCCACGTCGCAATCACCCAGCAGGATGGATTGCGCGGCCGACACGACGGCTTGCAGGCCCGAACCGCACAGGCGGTTCACGTTGAAGGCGGGGGTCTCTTGCGGCACGCCAGCGTTCAGCGCGGCCACGCGGCTGATGTAGGCGTCTTGCGGCACGCTGGGGATCACATTGCCCAGCACCACGTGGCCCACGTCCTTGGGTTGCACGCCAGCGCGTTCCAGCGCGGTCTTGATGACCAGGGCACCCAGGTCGGCGGGGGGCACGTCCTTGAGCGAACCGCCGAAGGCGCCGATGGCGGTGCGGGCGGCGCCCACGAAAACGACTTCACGAGTCATGGTGTTTTCCTTCAAGAAGGGAGGTGGGGATGTGGTCGGAATGGTTGTCAGATTATGCCGCGTTGCAGCAGGCATCCGCCGAAGGCCGCTCATCCTGGGTTTTGGGACGCCAGCAAGGCCGAATCCTGCTCGCCCATGATGGCTTCGGCATGCTCCAGCACGAAGTAGCGGAAAGCCTCGGCGGCCGGTGACAGCACTTTCGACACCTCGTGCACGATGTTCCAGGTTCGCATCAGCGGGGTGTCCTCGAAATCGACCCGCCTCAGCAGGCCATTGCGCAACTCGGGCGCCACCGCATGCAATGACAAAAAGCCGATGCCGAGTCCGGCCGTGACCGCCGCCTTGATGGTCTCGTTGCTCGCGATCTCCATGCCGATGCGCGGTGCCATCTGATGGTGTTTCAGGTAGTTGTCCAGCACCTCGCGGATCTCTGAGCCCACCTCGCGCGCGATGATGGGGTGGTTCATCAGCGTGTTGAGGGGTGGGTGCCCCACGCCCAGCAAGGGGTGCCCCGGCGGACAAACGAACACCATGGCGTGGCCCGCGAAAGGCTCGGCGCGCATGGCGTATTCCTTGGGCGGGCGGCCCATCACCGCCAGGTCGATTTCATTGCTGTGCATGCGCGCCATCAGCTTGGTGATGTCGCGGGTCACGTCCAGTTTGACGTCCACCCCTGGATGTTCAACGCGAAAACGCGCCAGCAGCTGCGGCAGGAAATAACCCGCCGTGCTGATCAGGCCAATGGTGAGCACCCCGGTCTGCACCCCCTTGAACCGGGCCATCACGTTGTCAGCATCTTTCAAAGTTGAAAGCAAACGTTTGGCGTAGACCAGGAAATATTCACCTCCCATGGTCAGCTGGATGTTGCGCCCTTGCCGCTCGAACAGGGGCATGCCGACATGGCTTTCCAACTCCTTGACCTGCATGGTCACCGCAGGGGGCGAGAGGTGGAGCACCTCGGCCGCGCGGCCGAAACTGAGCTGCCGGGCGACCTCCGTGAAGACCCTTAATTGCCTAAAAGTCACGCTTCTCATTAAGCAATACCTGAAGTGAATCCAAAGAATAACTGAATTTACCTTAGGTAGGTCCCGTCCTACATTGAATTCAACCCCTCGCTTTTTGTCCGCTTTTCAATTCCCACAGAGGATTCAACATGAACAAACCAGTGGAAGCCGGTGTCGTGAACGCCGATCAGATCACCGACCAGAAAAAGCGCTACAGCGCGGGCGTGCTCAAGTACCGCCAGATGGGTTACTGGGATTCCGACTACGAGCCCAAGGACACCGACGTCCTTTGTCTGTTCCGCATCACCCCCCAAGACGGCGTGGACCCGATCGAAGCCGCCGCCGCTGTGGCTGGTGAATCGTCCACCGCCACCTGGACGGTGGTGTGGACCGACCGCCTGACCGCCTGCGACAGCTACCGCGCCAAGGCCTACCGTGTCGAACCCGTGCCCAACAACCCGGGCCAGTACTTTGCCTATGTGGCCTACGACATCATCCTGTTCGAAGAAGGCTCGATCGCCAACATGACGGCGTCCCTCATCGGCAATGTCTTCAGCTTCAAGCCCTTGAAGGCGGCGCGCCTGGAAGACATCCGCGTGCCCGTGGCTTACGTCAAGACTTTCAAGGGTCCACCGACCGGCCTGATCGTCGAGCGCGAGCGCCTGGACAAGTTTGGCCGCCCGCTGCTGGGCGCCACCACCAAGCCCAAGCTGGGGCTGTCGGGCCGCAACTATGGCCGCGTGGTGTACGAAGGATTGAAGGGCGGCCTCGATTTCATGAAGGACGACGAGAACATCAACTCGCAACCCTTCATGCACTGGCGTGACCGCTTCCTCTTCGTGATGGACGCCGTCAACAAAGCCAGCGCCGCCACCGGCGAGGTCAAGGGCAGCTACCTGAACGTGACCGCCGCCACCATGGAAGACATGTACGAGCGCGCCGAGTTCGCCAAGAGCCTGGGCTCGGTCATCGTGATGGTCGACCTGGTGATCGGCTACACGGCCATCCAGTCGATGGCCAACTGGTGCCGCAAGAACGACATGATCATGCACATGCACCGTGCGGGCCATGGCACCTACACGCGCCAGAAGAACCACGGCGTGAGCTTCCGCGTGATCGCCAAGTGGCTGCGCCTGGCGGGCTGCGACCACCTGCACACCGGCACCGCCGTCGGCAAGCTCGAAGGTGATCCGATGACCGTGCAGGGCTACTACAACGTCTGCCGCGACAGCGTCACCCGCATGGACCTGCCGCGCGGCCTGTTCTTCGACCAGGACTGGGCCGACCTGAAGAAGGTCATGCCCGTGGCCTCGGGCGGCATCCATGCCGGCCAGATGCACCAGCTGATCGACCTGTTCGGTGACGACGTGGTGCTGCAGTTCGGCGGCGGCACCATCGGCCACCCGGCGGGCATCCAGGCCGGTGCCGTGGCCAACCGCGTGGCGCTGGAGTGCATGGTCAAGGCTCGCAACGAGGGGCGCGACATCCTCAACGAAGGCCCGGACATCCTGCGCAAGGCCGCGCAGTTTTGCACCCCCCTGAAGCAGGCGCTCGACACCTGGGGTGACATCACCTTCAACTACCAGTCGACCGACACCTCCGATTACGCCGTGACGCCTGGCGTCTCTAACTAAGCCATTGGGAGAACAGCACCATGATGACCAACCCCACCGGCCGCCTCACGCAAGGCCAGTTCAGCTTCCTGCCGGACCTGACCGACGAAGAGATCGCCCTGCAGATCGAGTACGGCCTGCGCAAGGGCTACGCCTGGAGCGTGGAGTACACCGATGATCCGCACCCGCGCAATACCTACTGGGAGATGTACGGCAACCCCATGTTCGACCTGAAGGATGCCGCAGGCGTCGTCACCGAACTGAAGGCCTGCCGCGACACCTTCGGCCGCGGCCACTACATCCGCCTGATGGCGTTTGACTCCACCCGCGGCGTCGAGACCATCGTCATGAGCTTCATCGTCAACCGCCCCAAGAACGAGCCCGGCTTCCGCCTGGAACGCCACGAGGTCGACAGCCGCCAGGTGCGCTACACCATGAGCGCCTACGCCCTGAGCGAGCCGGAAGGCGAACGCTACAGCGATTGATGCAGCAGACGACCAGGACCCGCCCATGAACGCGCCGCTCTACACCATCCCCGGCAGCACCCAGCGTGCTGCTGCTTCCGACGTGCCCGCCATGACCACACCTGTGGCTGCTGCGGCAGTACCGCCCACCGACGCAGCCCCTGCGCCCCGAACGGTGGCGGAGGTGCTGGCCCAAAGCCGCATCGACGATGTGATGGACGAACTGGACCGCGACCTGGTGGGCCTGGCCCCGGTCAAGACCCGCATCCGCGACATCGCGGCCCTGCTGGTGATCGACAAGCTGCGCGCGGGCTTCGGCTTGTCGGCGCAGAGCCCGTCGCTGCACATGTGCTTCACTGGCAACCCGGGCACCGGCAAGACCACGGTGGCCTTGCGCATGGCCGAGATCCTGCACCGCCTGGGTTACGTGCGCAAAGGCCACCTGGTGGCCGTGACGCGCGACGACCTGGTCGGCCAGTACATCGGCCACACGGCGCCCAAGACCAAGGAAGTGCTCAAGAAGGCGATGGGCGGCGTGCTCTTCATCGACGAGGCCTACTACCTCTACAAGCCCGAGAACGAGCGCGACTACGGGCAGGAAGCCATCGAGATCCTCTTGCAGGTGATGGAGAACCAGCGCGACGACCTGGTCGTGATCCTGGCGGGCTACAAGGACCGCATGGACCACTTCTTCCAGAGCAACCCGGGCATGTCCTCCCGGATCGCGCACCACCTGGACTTCCCCGATTACGCGGTGAACGAGTTGCTCAGCATTGGCGACAAGATGCTGGACCAGCAGCACTACTGCTTTGGCGAAGGCGCCCGCGAGGCCTTCGACGACTACCTGGGCCGCCGCCTGGAGCAGCCCCATTTCGCCAATGCCCGCAGTGTGCGCAATGCCCTGGACCGTGCCCGATTGCGCCAGGCCAGCCGCCTGTTCGAAGACCGCGACCGCGTGCTGACCCGCGATGACCTGACCACCATCGAGGTGGCCGACATCCGGTCCAGCCGCCTGTTTGCCGTGCCCACCACCTGAATGGACGGATCTGTTTCGCCGAACACACCATAAGAATTCACAGAGGACCCCACCATGAACAACCCGCCCAAACTGCCCATCCCTTGTCCGTCTCCGGCTGTGGATCTGGCAGAAGTCCTGGCCCTGAACCTCTCGGGCCTGCCCGCGGATGTGGGCAAGGCCTTGTCGGACACTTTGCTGGCCATCGCGCAGGCGTGTGCCCAGATCAGCGAGGTCGCGGCGCAAGGGGCCTTGGCGGGCGCGCATGGCCTGGCCTCGTCCAGCAACTCCCAAGGCGAGGACCAGAAGAAGCTGGACGTGATGGCCGACGAAGTGATGTCTGATGCGATGGCGGCCTGCCCGCACGTGGCCGGCTGGGCCAGCGAAGAGCATGAGATGCCTTTCGTGTCCGACGACCACGGCAACCAGGGCCGCTACCTGGTGCTGTTCGATCCGCTGGACGGTTCGTCCAACATCGAGGCCAACATTTCGGTGGGCACGATCTTCTCGGTCCTGCCGCACCCCTACCGCGGCACCACGCCGGGCGAGATGGGCTTCCTGCAGCCGGGCCACCAGCAACTGGCCGCGGGCTATGTGCTCTACGGGCCTTGCACGGTGATGGTGCTGACCTGTCGCCAGGGCGTCCAGATGTTCACGCTGGACCGCCGCAGCCTGCAGGGCGAAGGGCCCGCGCGCTGGGTGCTCACACAGTCCGATGTGCGCATCCCCGTCGCCACGCGCGAGTTCGCCATCAACGCGTCCAACCAGCGCTTCTGGGAAAAGCCCGTGCAGCGCTACGTGGCCGAATGCATCGCGGGTGAATCGGGCCCGCGCCACAAAGACTTCAACATGCGCTGGGTGGCCAGCCTGGTCGCCGAAGTGCACCGCATCATGACGCGCGGCGGCGTCTTCCTGTACCCGCGCGACGAGCGCGAACCGCGCCGGGCCGGACGCCTGCGCCACATGTACGAGGCCTCGCCCATGGCCTTGCTGGTCGAACAGGCCGGTGGCCGCGCCGTCACCGGCACGCACGATCTGCTGGAGATCGTGCCCGACACCTTGCACCAGCGCGTGCCCGTCATCCTGGGCTCGGCCGACGAGATCGACCGCATCGTCAGCTACCACGCCGACCCGAGCGAGAACGTGTCCTGGCAGCTCTTCAAGACGCGCTCGCTCTTCGTGCAGCCGCAAGCCTGAGCGGGGCCGACCATGTCCCGCAAACACCCCATCATCGTGGTGACTGGCTCCAGCGGCGCCGGCACCAGCACCGTCAAAAGCACCTTCGACGCCATTTTTCGCCGCGAAGGCATCACGCCCGCCGTGATTGAGGGCGACGCCTTTCACCGCTACTCGCGCAGTGAGATGAAGCTGAAAGTGGCCGACTACGAACGCGAAGGCATCGCGCTCAGCCACTTCGGCCCCATGGCCAACGAGTGGGAAGAACTGGGCAAGCAGTACCAGGCCTTCGGCGAAACCGGCCGCTGCAAGACGCGCTACTACTTGCACAACGAGGCCGAGGCCCACCCCTATGGGCAAGAGCCCGGTACCTTCACGCCCTGGCTGGACACCCCGGTGGACACCGACGTGCTGTTCTACGAAGGCCTGCACGGCTGCGTCAAGACCGACGAGGTCGACTTGGTGCGGCATGTCGATTTGAAGATCGGCGTGGTCCCCATCATCAACCTGGAGTGGATCCAGAAGATCCACCGCGACACCAAGTTCCGCGGCTACAGCAAGGAAGCGGTGTCCGACACAATTCTGCGCCGCATGCACGATTACGTGCACTACATCTGCCCGCAGTTCGCCGAGACCGACATCAACTTCCAGCGCGTGCCGGTGGTCGACACCTCGAATCCTTTCATCGCCCGCGACGTGCCCACGGCCGGTGAGAGCATGACGGTGATCCGCTTCCGCAGCCCGCGCGGCATCGACTTCCCCTACCTGCTGTCGATGATCTCGGATTCGTTCATGTCGCGCGCCAACACCATCGTGGTGCCGGGCGGCAAGATGGACTTGGCCATGCAACTCATCCTCACCCCCATGATCCTGCGGCTGATGGAAATCCGCCGCGCACAGATGCGTTAACAAAGCTGCATTAAAAATGAGCATTCAACTGATCACCTTCGACCTGGACGGCACCATGGTCGACACCGCGGCCGAAATCGCCGAAGCCGCCAACCGCACCCTGGCCGAGATCGGCCTGCCCAGGCGCCCGCTGGGCGATGTCACCAAGCTCATTGGCCACGGCACGCGCGAGCTGATGAAGGGTCTGCTGAGGGAGGCCACGGAGGCGGGCGAGAGCAAGGTGGTGGCCAAGCTGGACGTCGAATCCGTCATGCACTGTTTTGAACGCCACTACAACGACACCACGGGCACCGACAGCCAGCTTTACCCCGGCTGCCTGGACGGTTTGGAGCGTCTGCGCACCGCCGGTGTGCGCCTGGCCTGTGTCACCAACAAGGAGGTGCGCTTTGCCCACAAGGTGCTGGAGGTGACGGGCTTGGCCCACTTCTTCCAGATCGTCCTGGGCGGGGACAGCCTGGCGGAAAAAAAACCCCATCCCTTGGTGATTGAGTATTGCCTTGGCGCGCTGAATGTGGATAAATCACACACAGCGCACGTGGGCGATTCCTCGATCGATGTGGAAACCGCCAAGCGTGCCGGCGTGACCGCTTGGGCTGTTCCATACGGCTACAACGGCGGCCAGCCCATTGAAGATTCCCACCCAGACGGCGTGTTCACCGACATCGCCCGAATCGCCGACCATGTGCTCAACCTGCGCATGGCCGCCTGAGTAGTTTTGTCAACCGACGACTGAGGAGATATTCATGGCCGTGACGACCCCCATCGCTGACATTGGTTGGCATGCCGCGCCTTTCCGCCTGAAGGGCGTGGACGGCAAAATGCATTCGCTCAAAGACCTGTCAGGCCGAAAAGGCACGCTGGTGATCTTCATCTGCAACCACTGCCCCTATGTGAAGGCCGTGTTGCCCCGCATCATCCGAGACGCGCGCGAACTGCTGCCGCTGGGCGTCAACACCATCGCCATCAACTCGAACGACGAGTCCACCTACCCGGAAGACAGTTTCGAGAACATGCAGCGCATCGCGGCCGAGATGGATTTCCCTTTCCATTACCTGCACGATGAAACCCAGGAAGTGGCGCGCGCGTATGGCGCCGTTTGCACCCCTGACTTCTACGCTTTCGATGGTGGCGGTGTGCTGCACTACCGTGGCCGCCTGGACGCCTCGGGCCGCGAGCCCGCGCCTGAAGACGCACCGCGCGAATTGTTCGACGCCATGCGGCTGATCGCCTATTACGGCTATGGCCCCGGCGACCAGTACCCCAGCATCGGTTGCTCCATCAAATGGCGCGAGACCGAAACTGAAGCCGATCACGAGTCGATCAAGGCCGCCGCCTGACTTCTGCTCACTCTTCGATCAGGACGCCGCGTTCGAAGGCCACGCGGCCCTTGATCTCTTCGGCTGCTTCCTTGGGCGCGGGGTAAAACCAGACTGCGTCCTGCTTGGCATCGCCATCCACGAACAAGGTGTAGTAGCTGGCCTCACCCTTCCACGAGCACATGGTACGTCGATTGCTCGAAAGCACGTACTCGCGCTTGAGCGCGCTTTCGGGGAAGTAATGGTTGCCTTCGACCACCACGATGTCATCACTCTCGGCGACGACCACGCCATTCCAGATTGCTTTCATGTTCCGCTCCTGATGACCCCTGTCATCCATGGTGGCACTGTACTTCGGTTATCGTGGCCGCCATCCGCGCTTGCCTGCACGCCATGAACCGAGCCGAACTGATTGCCCTTGATCGTCCCGATGTTCGGCCGCCGTTGCTGGCGCGCTGGCGGCAAGCCCGTTCCATCACCGATGCCTTGTTCGCCAGCCTGGACGATGACACGCTGTACCAGCGGCCCATCGCCGAACGGCACCGCATCGTTTTCTACCTGGGTCACCTTGAAGCCTTCGACTGGAACCTGCTGACGCACCGGCGAACCGTGGTGGCGCCCGTCAACACCGGCTTCAACCAGTTGTTCGCCTTTGGCATCGACCCGGTGGGCACCGGTTTGCCGCAAGATCTGCCAGGCGACTGGCCAGAATTGCCAGACATCCTGGCCTACCGGCAAGCGGTGCGCGATGCCTTGGACGAATTCGTCGACACATTGCCCGTGAGCTGGGCAGGGCCCTGGGCGGGTGGTGGTGGCCGCCATTTCGACGCGGCTTGCCTGCTCAATGTGGCGATCGAGCACCGCCTGATGCACGCCGAAACGCTGGCCTACATGCTGCATCGCTTGCCAGTGGGCGCCATGCGCGCCCCAGCTTTGGCCGATGAGAACCTGCCAGCGCCGCAAGCCAACACTTCTGACCCTGCCATGGTCAACATTCCGCGGGGGCAGGTGGTGCTGGGCGAGTCGCGTGACAACGTCCATGCCTTCGGTTGGGACAATGAATTTCCGGCGCACGAGGTTGAGGTGCCGGCCTTCGCCATGGATCAGCACATGGTCACGAATGGCCAGTACCTGGACTTCATGACCGATGGTGGCTACGAGCGTGCTGAATTCTGGCAGGCCGAGGATTGGGCCTGGCGATCCAGCCAAGACATTCGCCAACCCGTGTTCTGGCGATCCGACCGTGGCGGTTGGTGGCTGCGCGCCATGCACCAGGAGATTCCCATGCCGTTGGATTGGCCGGTCTACGTCAGTCACGCCGAGGCCAGAGCCTATGCACATTGGGCTGGCAAGGCCCTGCCCACCGAGGCGCAGTGGATGCGCGCGGCCATGGGGAGCGATCCCTTGCAGGGAGAGGGCCAGTGCAACGCCGATTTCCGGCGCTGGGACCCCGAGCCTGTGCAGGCCTCCAGGCAACTCAGCGAGTTTGGCGTGGCCGGCTTGTTCGGCAATGGTTGGGAATGGACATCCACCCCCTTTGCGCCAGCCGAAGGCTTCGAAGCCTTTCCTTTCTACCCTGGGTATTCCAAGGACTTTTTCGATGGGCAGCACTTCGTCCTGAAGGGCGGCTCACCCAGAACCGCGGCCTGCATGCTCAGGCCGTCCTTTCGCAATTGGTTTCAGCCGCACTACCAGCATGTTTACGCAGGCTTGCGTTGCGTCAGCGTGGATTGACTCCCCCATCAAGGAAGATCGGCATGTCCCACACCGCTCCCCAGCATCCTGCCCAGGTGGATGCGTTCGCCACCGATGTCTATGGTGGTCTGACGCAGTCGCCTCAGAAAACCTTGCCCTCCAAGTACCTGTACGACGCCGTCGGCTCGGCCTTGTTCGAGGTGATCACCCACCTGCCGGAATACGGCCTGACCCGTGCGGACGAACGCCTGGTCAAGCGACATGCGCCGGACGTGCTGGACGCCTTGGGCCCCATCGACACCGTGGTGGAGTTGGGCAGTGGCAGCGGCCGCAAGACGCGCTGGATGCTGGAGGCTTGCGCGCGTCGCCACCCTTGCACCTACTTCCCCATCGAGATCTCGGCCACGGCCTTGGCGCAATGCAGCCAGGCGCTGAGCGACATCGCGGGCATCAAGGTCAAGGGCATCGAAGGCGAGTACCTTCAAGGGCTGCAGCAAGTGGCGTCGACGCGGGGAGATTCGCCCATGCTGGTGCTGTTCCTGGGCAGCACCATCGGGAACTTCGCGCGGCCCGATGCCGTGCGGTTTCTGGGCGAGGTTCGCAAACTGTTGCGCCCTGGCGATGCCATGCTGCTGGGCACCGACCTGGTCAAGCCAAGGCAGGCCTTGATCGAGGCCTACGATGATCCCTTGGGGGTCACGGCGGCCTTCAACTTGAACTTGCTGGCCCGGATGAACCGCGAACTGGGCGCCAGTTTCGACCTTCGCAGGTTCCAGCACGAGGCGCGGTTCAACGAGGACACGAGCGCGATCGAGATGCACATTCGTTCGTGTGTGAAACAGTCCGTGGCGATCCCTGGGGCCGGCCTGACGGTGGACCTGGAGGTCGGGGAGACCATCTGGACCGAGATCAGCCGCAAGTACCTGGCGGCCGATGTGCTGAGCATGGGCGCCAAGGCAGGTTTTGCGTCGGGTGGGCAATGGGTCGACGAAGCATGGCCCTTCGCCGAAACCTTGCTGGTCGCCGCCTAGAAAATCGGCAGGTTGGAAATCAGCAGGTCAGGCGGCCCAGGCCACTGGAGGCGTGGGCCAGCACCTCGATGGCCGACCAGTCACCGGCATCGACCTTGGCCGCCGGCGCCAGCCAAGAGCCACCCACGCAGGCCACATTGGGCAGGGCCAGGAAGTCGGGGGCGGTCTCGACCGTGATGCCACCGGTGGGGCAGAACAGCGCATCGGCGAAGGGGCCGGCCAGGGCTTTGAGCATCGCCACGCCACCTGCTTGCTGGGCCGGGAAAAACTTGAAGCACTCGAAGCCCGAATCCATGGCGGTCATCAGCTCGCTGGCCGTGGCCACGCCTGGGAGCAGTGGGATGGCCGCTTTCTGAGCAAACTGGGCCAGGGCCGGGGTCAAGCCAGGTGACACCGCGAACTGCGCGCCCGCCCGGGCGACGTCGTCCCATTGCTTGGCGGTGGTGACGGTGCCGGCGGCGATCACGGCCTCGGGCACCTCGCGGGCCAGCGTCTCGATCACTTCCAGGGCATTGGGCGTGCGCAGCGTGATTTCGAGCACCTTCAGGCCCCCGGCCAGCAAGGCGCGCGCCATGGGCACGGCGTCGGCGGTGCGGTGGATGACCAGCACGGGAATCACGGGACTCAGGCGCATCACGGCCGCCAGCATGTGGTTCTTGTTGCTCATGATTGGGTGGTGGGTAAACCGAATGACATGGCGCCTTGCTCGGCGCCGGTGACGGCGTGGCGGAAGGTGCCGAACAACTCGCGACCGCTGCCATGCGTGTTGGCGGACAGGTCGGTGACCGGGGCTTCTCGCGCGGCCCATTCGGCCTCGTCGACCAAGGCGGTCAAGATGCCGGCCTCGGCGTCGAGCCGGATGAGGTCGCCATCGCGGACCTTGCCCAAGGGTCCGCCAGCCAGCACCTCGGGAGTGATGTGGATGGCGGCGGGCACCTTGCCCGAGGCGCCGGACATGCGGCCGTCGGTGACCAGGGCGACGTTGAAGCCCTTGTCCTGCAGATTGGCCAGGGTGGGGGTGAGCGAGTGCAGTTCGGGCATGCCGTTGGCGCGTGGTCCCTGGAAGCGCACCACGGCCACGAAATGGCGTTCGAGTTCGCCGCGCTTGTAGGCCTCGATCAGGGCTTCCTGGTGGTCGAAAACCAGGGCGGGCGCTTCGACCAGGCGGTGTTCCGGCTTGACGGCGGATACCTTGATGACCGAGCGCCCCAGGTTGCCGTTGAGCACCTTCAGGCCGCCGTCTGCCGAGAACGGCGTGGAAAAGGTGGTGAGCACGGCGTTGTTGCCGCTGTCCGGAGGCACGGGTTGCCACTGCAGCTGCTCGTTGTTCAGCACAGGGGTCTGCGTGTAGTGGTGCAAACCACGGCCCATGGCGGTCAGCACCTGGGGGTGCAGCAGGCCGGCGTCGAGCAGTTCACGGACCAGGAAGGCCATGCCACCCGCGGTGTGGAACTCGTTGACGTCGGCGTTGCCATTGGGATAGACGCGGGCCAAGAGCGGCACGATGTCCGACAGCGCGTCGAAATCGTCCCAGTCGATGATGACGCCGGCGGCCCGGGCCATGGCCACCAGGTGCAGCGTGTGGTTGGTGGACCCGCCGGTGGACAGCAGCCCGACGATGCCATTGACGATGGCCTCTTCATCGATGACCTTGCCCAGCGGGATGTGCTCCTGGCCCAGGTGCGTGATGCGGGCGACGCGGTGGGCGGCTTCTCGGGTCAGCGCTTCGCGCAGCGGCGTGTTGGGCGACACGAAGGCCGAGCCGGGCAGGTGCAGGCCCATCACTTCCATCAGCATCTGGTTGCTGTTGGCGGTGCCGTAGAAGGTGCAGGTGCCGGCCGAGTGGTAGGACTTCTCTTCGGCTTCCAGCAGGGCTTCTTTGCCGATCTCGCCGGCTGCGAACTTTTGGCGGACCTTCGCCTTGTCGGCATTGGACTGGCCCGTGCCCATCGGGCCGGCCGGCACGAAGATGACGGGCAGGTGGCCGAAGCTCAGGGCGCCGATCAGCAGGCCGGGCACGATCTTGTCGCACACGCCCAGGCAGAGCACGGCGTCGAACATGTTGTGGGACAAAGCCACGGCCGTGGACATGGCGATGACGTCGCGCGAGAACAGCGACAACTCCATGCCCGGCTGGCCTTGTGTGACGCCATCGCACATGGCGGGCACGCCACCTGCGAATTGCGCGGTGGCGCCGGCCTCGCGCGCGGCTTCTTTGATCCAGGCGGGGTAGGCCTCGAAGGGCTGGTGAGCCGAGAGCATGTCGTTGTAGGCCGAGACGATGGCGATGTTGGGCTTGCGCTGTTCGCGCAACCAGATCTTGTCGCCTGCAGGCGCGGCCGCGTAGCCGTGGGCCAGGTTGGTGCAACCCAGTTGCGCACGGCCCGCCTGGTTGGATCGGCCGGCGTCCTCGATGCCCTTCAGGTAGCGCTGCCGTGTAGGCGCGCTGCGCTGGCGAATGCGCTCGGTGACGGCCAGGAGCTGGGAGTGGGTAGGTGCGGTCATGCGATGACTTAAGATGCCTCGTGCCCAATTCTGGCACCACATCGTCCGTTGAGAACATTTGAATCATGAATCCAGTCAAGGTCATTGGCATTGTGTTGATCCTGGCAGGCACGCTGGGCTTGGTGTATGGCGGCGTCAGCTACACGCGGGAACGCCAGGCGGCCAAGATCGGCCCCATCGAGTTCTCGATGAGCCAGAAAGAAACCGTGGCCATCCCCACGTGGTTGAGCGTGGGCGCGATCGTGGTCGGGGCGGCTTCCCTGTTGTTGTCGTCCAGCAAACGCTGAGCCCATGGCGACAGCGCTTGCCACAGAAAAAGCCGAGCAGGCCGCAGGGATTCTGGTGGCCAGGCGTGTGTCGGGTGAGCAAGGGGCAAGGCTGCCCGAGGCTTGCCGGCCGGTGTCCGAGGCCGAGGCTTTCGACATCCAGGCGGCGGTGACCAGGCGGCTGGGCGCGCCGGTCGCGGCCTGGAAATGCGCACTGCCGGTGGACGGCCGCCGCGTGGCGGCGCCGATCTATTCAAGCACCGTTCACAGCGGCAGCCCTTGCATGGCCATCGCGCGTGGTGACCTGGTGAAGGTGGAGCCCGAACTGGCTTTCGTCCTGGGGCAGGATCTTCCGGCCCGCGCCACGCCTTACACCGACGACGAGGTGGACGCCGCGATCGCGCGCACCCACCTGGCCCTTGAGTTGATCGACAGCCGCTACACCCCCGACCTGGCGGCCCAAGCCAGTTTCGATGAAAAATTGGCCGATGGCCTGGTCAACCAGGGCCTGTTCCTGGGGCCCGAAGTCGGTGCGGCGGCCTCGCGTGTGGCCACCGAGCTGGCGATCCTGGTTCAGCACGCGGCGGGCCAGGCGCCCACCAAGCTGGCGGGGCGGCATCCCAATGGCCTGCCGCGTGCCCCTTTGTATTGGCTGGTTGAATTTTTGCGCGAAGGCGGGCAGGGCTTGCGTGCCGGCCAGGCCGTGATCACAGGTTCTTACGCCGGCAGCTTCACCGTGCCTCTGGGCGAAGCCATTGCCATCCGTTATGGCGAACTGGGGGTCTTGAACGTGCGCTTCGAGCGCCTGACAGGTGGTCCGTTCGGTGAGCCGTCCCCGCCACAGTGAGGCCGTGCGGGCCTGGGTGGACGCGCTGCGCCGCCAGGCCGACAAGGCCACCTTGATGCAGCTGCCACCCTTGCTGGGCGAGGACGCCGCAAGGGTCATGGCCTTGCTGCGGGCCAGTGCCGATGACCCGATCCCGGATGAACTCATCGGGTCGATGCAGGTGCAGGGCGCCGAGGCGATCGGGCATTTCCGCCCGCGCTTGACCTTGCAGACCCTGACGCGTGGCGATGGCCTTCTGGGCATGAAGCCTTCTGGCCTGTTCGGTCCGCGCGGCGGCAGCGTGACTGTGGCGCGCATCGACTGGACCTATGCCACCGACGATGGCCTCCGCTGGGAAACGCCGGCGCCCACCGCCGTGCTGAACAGCCGCGCCAAACCGTCGCAGCCGCTGCTGGGCGACGATGGGCAAGCCCTGACGATGCGCCGCGACCTGGGCGCCGAAGCCGACGCCTTGGACAGCATCCGCGCGCTGGGTTTCCACCCGCTGCCTGCCGACGCCTTGCAGTGGCGCATGAAACCCGTGGCAGGCGAGCACGGGCACCTCTGGTCGCTCTTGCAGGAGGAATTTTTCGGCGATTTCTGGGCCGACCAGGCGCCTGCCTTGCAAGCCCAGGGTTGGCTGATGGTGGTGCGCCCTGGTTTCGCGCACGAGAGCGTGCCCGTCGAAGCCTGGCGCCTGATCGTCGACCAGGACACGGGCGAGGTGCTGGGCAAGGAAGTGGCCTCGCGCTTGCGCAGTCGGACGCCTGAACCGGACGGGTTGGGCTTGGCGCGGCGCGAAGGGTCCTGGCTTTTGTCACTCGGGGTCGACATCGATGGCCAGACCTTGGACTTGTCGCCCCTGTTGGCCGACCTGCTGCGACGCGACGCGCACTGGCTCGACGCGGGCAAGGTGGCGGCCATCGATGGCGCCTCGCTGGTGTCGTTGCGGGCACCGGGGGGCAAGCGCATCCACGCGCTGGCCGAACCGCTCAAGGTCATCGTGGGCGCCATGCTCGACCTGCTGACCGACCCCCGCCGAGTCGAAGGACCTCTGCGCCTGTCCCCGTGGGAGGCGCACCGCCTGGACGACCTGCGCTTGAGCCTGCTGGACACGCAAGCCCGGCGCGCCGGGGCCCAAGGTGCGTGGCAGTTGCAAGGCGACGCGGGTTTGCAGGCCTTGGCGCAACGCCTTCAAGGCGCGGGCGAACCAAAGCCCGTGGCCGCACCCCAAGGCCTGAACATCACACTTCGGCCCTATCAGTTGCATGGCGTGGCCTGGTTGCAGTACCTGCGCGAACACCACCTGGCAGGCATCCTGGCCGACGACATGGGCCTGGGCAAGACGGCCCAGGCGCTGGCCCACATCCTGATCGAGCAGCACGCCGGGCGGCTCGACCGGCCGGTGCTGGTGGTGGTGCCGACCTCCCTGGTGTTCAACTGGCAGGCCGAGGCCCAGCGCATGGCCCCTGGCTTGAAAGTGCTGACCCTGCAAGGCGCCAAGCGTGCCGACGACTTTGCCCGCATGCCCGAGCACGACATCGTGCTGACCACCTACCCCTTGCTGTGGCGTGACATCCGCTTGCTGGAAGCGCAGCCCTTCCACCTGGTGATCCTGGACGAGGCGCAGACCGTGAAGAACGCGTCCAGCCATAGCGCGCGTGCCGTGCGGCGCCTGCACACCCGCCACCGGCTGTGCATGACCGGCACGCCGCTGGAGAACCACCTGGGCGAGTTGTGGGCCCAGTTCGATTTCCTGATGCCCGGTTTCCTGGGCGATTCGCGCAGCTTCCACCGACTGTGGCGCAAGCCCATCGAAGTGGGCGGCGAAAGCCTTCGGGCCGAACTGCTGGCCAAGCGCGTGCGCCCGTTCATCCTGCGTCGCCGCAAGCAGGATGTGGCCACCGAGTTGCCGCCCAAGACCGAGGTGATCAAGCGTTTGCAGCTGCAGGGCCGACAGCGCGACCTGTATGAAAGCGTGCGCCTGGCGGCGGATGAGCAGGTGCGCCGTGTCATGCAGCGCAAGGGCTTCGCCGGGGCGCAGATCACCATCCTGGATGCTTTGCTCAAGCTGCGGCAGGTGTGCTGCGACCCCTACCTGGTCAAAGGTGAGCAAACCCCCCGGACCATGGAGCGCGCCAAGCTCGAACTGCTGCGCGACATGCTGCCCGAACTGGTCGACGAAGGCCGGCGCGTGCTGGTGTTCTCGCAGTTCACCGAGATGCTGGGCCTGATCGAGGAAGCGCTGGACGAACTGCAACTGCCTTGGTTGGCCTTGACCGGCCAGACCCCGCCATCACAGCGCGGTGAGGTGGTCGCGCGTTTCCAGAACAAGGAAGTGCCCATCCTGCTGGTCAGCCTGAAGGCCGGGGGCGTGGGCCTGAACCTCACCGCTGCGGACACCGTGATCCATGTCGACCCCTGGTGGAACCCGGCGGTGGAAGAACAGGCCACCGCCCGCGCGCACCGCATCGGGCAGGACCAGCCGGTCTTCGTCTACAAGCTGGTGGTGGAGGGCAGCATCGAAGAGCGCATCCTGGAGCTGCAGTCGCGCAAGGCAACCCTGGCCGAAGGCGTGCTGGGCAGCGACGGCGCGGCCGCGCCCAAGTTCAGCGCCTCCGACCTGTCGGACCTGCTGGCGCCCCTGGCCTGAGCCGAGCCTTCTGGGCTTGGCGGAACCCCAGGTCATGCGACTTGGGCGCATGTGCATATGAGCAGGCCCCGTGCGCGACCAGGGCGGCCGCCATGGTCGCCAGCAGGTGCTTGAGCGTGTGGCCGCTCAAGCACAGCAGTTGGTCAAAGATGGTGTGGTCGGCCAGCTCGCAAGCCTTGGCCATCACGTAGCAAACCATGGCCAGCAGGAAGACGCGGCGTTGTGCGCGAGGCACCCCGGCTTGCCATTGAACAAGAGGGATCAGCACCAGCGGCATCAGTTGCAGCAGCAGGTAAGGGCGCAGATCACCGCCCCCCTGCAGGTCCGTGAAACGCCACCAGGCCACGCTGCACGTGCTCAGCAAGGCCAGCACCGGCGTGACCCAGCGTTGGCCCGCCAGGTGCTCGCGCCAGATGGCCGAGAGCAGCCCGGCACAGGCCAGCGCGATGGGCAGGCGGTCCCACACGAGTCGGCCATTGTCGGGGGCCAGGTGATACCAGCCCGAGCCCAAGGCTGTGAGCACCAAGGACGCGAAGAACAGCTGGTAGCCGGCGCGGCCCGGCGTGTTGGCCGGCCTGCCGTGATTCAGCCGAAACAGGCCCCACACGCCGACGAGCGCAAAGCCGATGTTGGACAACACATCGGCGGCATGGGGGATGCTCAGCCAGGCGCGTTGGTCGGCGAAGTGGTGGTAGTCGGCCAGCTGGGCGATCGGGCCGTGCAGCCCCATGGCCGTGATGGCGATGAGCAGCACCAGGCCTGGCAGAAGGTGGCGTGATCGATTTGGGTTCAATGGCATGCAAGCGCTCCCTGGCGGCGTTGTGGGGGTTGAAAGGTGGCCGCACTGTGCCCAGCGATGCAGGGCTTGGAAAGCGATTCCTGGCAGGTGGACCCGCGCAAGTCCGCTGGTATCGATTGGCGGTACCGGCCGGTCTTTCCGGCAAATGCGCGCCAATTTCTGGCAGAGTCCGCAGCAGATCAACACAGGGGTGGGTATGCGCTTCATTTCCAGGTCGGCGTTTGCAGCCATCGGGGCCTTCTTGAGCAGCGTGGCGATCGCGGCGCCTTTGGCCAAAAACGAGGTGCCTGCCAGCCTGAAGGACTGGCTGCCCTGGGCCATGCATGGGCAAGAGGCCTTGTTGTGCCCGGCGCCTTACAACGGCGAGCAGGGCAAGGCCTGTGTCTGGCCATCCCGGCTGGAGTTGCGCGCAGGGGCCGATGCCGCCAGCTTCCGCTTCGAGGTGACGGTGTTTGGCAAGGCCGCCTTGGTGGCCCTGCCCGGCGAGCCCGCGAACTGGCCTCAGGATGTCAAGGCCGATGGGCGGGCATTGGCCGTCTCGGAATCCGATGGACACCCGGTCGCCCTGCTGGAACCCGGCAAGCATGTGCTCGAAGGTGGCATCGCCTGGAAGGGCATGCCTCAAGATTTGCTGTTGCCCCAGGGCGTGGGCAGCGTGGTGTTGTGGGTCGATGGCGCCTCCGTCAGCCGGGCGCCGGACACCGAGGGCCGCGTGTGGCTGAAGCAGTCACCCCAGACCGCGCAAAGCACCGATGCCTACACCGTTCACACCACGCGTCTGGTGGACGACCAGGTGCCCTTGCGCGTGACCACGCACTACGACATCGCCATTTCGGGCAAAGCCCGAGAGATCGAGCTGCCCGTGGCCCTGCTGCCGGGCCTGGTGGCCGAATCGATCGACAGCGCCTTGCCGGTGCGCTTGCAGGACAGCGGCCAATTGTTGGTGCAGGGGCGTCCCGGCAACTGGTCGATCGAGGTGCGCGGACGGTTGATGTCGCCAGTGCAGGCCCTGACCCTGCCCAAGGGCGCGGCATCGCCCGAAGAGATCTGGTCCTTCTCGGCCCACAACGACGTGCGCCTGGTGAGCGTGGAGGGCGCCGTGTCGGTCGATCCCAAGCAGGTGGTGATGCCCGAGCCCTGGCGCGCGTACCCCGCGTACCGTTTGCGCCCCGGCGACACCCTCAAGCTGGTGCAGACCCGCCGGGGCAACCCCGTGCCCAACCCGGACAGCCTGGCCATCGTCCGCGAGCTTTGGCTGGATTTCGACGGCCAGGGCTACACGGTCCACGATGAGATCAAGGGCACCTTGTCGCGTTCATCCCGGTTGGACCTGGCGATGCCGGGCCTGCTGGGCCGGGCTTCGGTCAATGGCGACGATCAGCCCATCACGCGCCTGAAGGAAAAAGGCCCCGATGGCCTGGAAGTGCGCAGCGGCACCGCCACCCTGAGCGCCGACAGCCGCGTGACCGGCGGCGTGCGCCACTTGCCGGCCTCGGGCTGGGCGGTCGATTTCAACCAGGCTTCCGCGGTGCTGAACCTGCCACCCGGCTGGCGCTTGTTGCACGCATCGGGTGTGGACAGCGCCGACGGTTCCTGGGTGTCGCGCTGGACTTTGTGGGACTTTTTCTTCGTGTTGCTGAGCGCCTTGGCCGCTGGCAGACTGTTTGGCTGGAAGCGGGGCGCCCTCCTGGGCCTGGCCCTGGTGTTGACTTGGCACATGCCCGGTGCGCCCCAGTCCCTGTGGCTGGTGTTGCTGGGCTTGCATGCCTTGAGCAAGGTCTTGCCAGCGGGGCGTTTGCTGACCGTGTCGACCTGGGCCGAGCGTGGCTGCACGGCCTTGATCGCCCTGGTGCTGCTGCCTTACGCGGTTCAGCAGGTGCGCTTGTCCATGTACCCGGCGCTGGAGCGGTCCTGGCAAACCATGGGCGATGAACAGCCAGACCGCCGCCGCGCGCAGGCCGATGCGTCGGCGCCAGCCCCGGCACCCGCCGCCGAGCAGGCCGATGAAATCGCCGAAGGCGCTGGCAGCAACAGCTACCGCGTGGGCAAGTCCCTGGTGTCGCCCATGTCCTCGCCCTTGGCAAAGCCCGCGCCACGCATCGATGAGATGGACCCGGCCGCCAAGGTGCAGACCGGGCCGGGCCTGCCCGCTTGGCACTGGAACGCCCACCGCCTTGTTTGGCAAGGGCCGGTGCAGGCTTCTCAGGCATTGGGCTTGACCTTGCTGCCGCCCGCCGGCACGGTGGTCTTGCGCCTGGGTGGGCTGGCTTTGCTGGTGGCGGCCTGGATCGGTCTGGCCGGACGGGGGCCGGGCGGCGTGGCGTGGCCCACCCGGCTTGGGCGACCTGAACATGGCGTGGCGGCCACCCTGGCGGCCTGGGCCTGCGTGGCCTTGTTCATGGGCCTGGGCGCCCCTGGCCAGGCGAAGGCCGCGCCTCCAGCCGAGCCCGAAGCCGTGGCTGCCCCGCCCAGCGACTTGCTGGAAGAACTGCGTGGCAAGCTGACCGCGCCGCCCGACTGCATGCCCCGCTGTGCCGATGTGCCGCGCCTGTGGGTGAATGCCGCCGGCCCGCGCATCCAGTTGCGTCTGGAGGTTCACGCGCTGGCCGATGTGACCCTGCCCCTGCCCGGGCAAGGCGCCAATTGGCGACCGGCGTCCATCACCGTGGATGGGCGGCCCGCCGTCGTTCGCCGCGATGCGGCGGGTGCCTTGTGGATCGCTTTGAACAAGGGGGTGAACCAGGTCGTGCTGGACGCCGACGTGGGCAACGCCTCCTCGCTCGACATCTCCTTGCCCATGCCCGTGCGCGAGGTCAAGTCCCAGATGCAGGGTTGGACCCTGGCCGGCCTGGACGCCCGTGGCCTGGCTTCGGGCGCCTTGAGCTTGTCGCGCGAGCAGACCTCCTCACAGGCCGAGGACCGAGGCACGCAACGCGATGCCCTGCCGCCTTTCGTGCGCGTGGAAAGAACACTGCACCTGGGGCTGCGCTGGACGGTCGAAACGCGCATCCAGCGCGCCTCGCCCAGCCTGGCCCCCATCCGCGTGCAGGTTCCCCTGGTGACGGGCGAGTCCGTGAACGACGCCGCCGTCGGTGTTCAGGATGGCGTGGCCACCGTGCAGTTGGGGGCCAGCGATGAAATCACCTTCGTCAGCACTTTGAAGGAATCCTCGCGGCTGGCCTTGAACAGCGGCAAGGCGGTGAACCAGGTCGAGGTGTGGAAGCTCGACACCTCGACCCAGTGGCATGTGAAGCTGTCGGGCATCGCGCCCGTGGTGCACCAGGAAGGCGGACGCTGGATGCCGACCTGGCAGCCCTGGCCGGGTGAGCAGGTCATCGTCGAAGTTTCCAAGCCTTCCGGTGTGGCGGGCCAGACCTTCACGGTCGACCGCGTCGACACCAGCATGAGCCCGGGTGCCCGTGCCACGGACGTGTCGGCGCAAGTGTCCCTTCGGTCGAGCCAGGGCGGCAACCACCGTGTTCAACTGCCCGCGGGGGCCGAACTGCTCGGCGTGTCGGTGGATGGCCTGGTGCTGCCCGTGCAGCAGCAGGCCGGCGCGGTCATGCTGCCCATCACGCCCGGTGCCCACGCGGTCAAGCTGGATTGGCGCGAGCCCCGTGGCATGGGTTGGTGGTTCCAGTCGCAGGTGCTGGACCTGGGCGCGGCCGGCGTCAACGACCGGCTCTTGGTCCAGGTGCCCGCCGACCGCGTGGTGCTGGCCGTGGGTGGTCCGACCGTCGGGCCCGCCGTCCTGTTCTGGGGCGTCTTGGTCGTCATCGTGGCGGTGGCCTGGGGCCTGGGCCGCTTGCACCTCACGCCGCTGAGCGCCGTGTCCTGGGTGATGCTGGGGCTGGGCATCGCGCAGATGTCCTTGCTCGGCATGGCCCTGGTGGTGGGCTGGTTCCTGGTGATGGAGGGGCGCCGCCGCTTCGGGCCCGGGGTGGTGAGTCGGCGCTGGTTCATCACCTTGCAGATCGTGGTGGCCCTGTGGGGCGTGCTGGCCGCCGGCGTGCTGCTCGAAACCGTGCGCGTGGGGTTGCTGGGGTATCCGGACCTGATGGTGCTGGGCAATGGCTCCGATGCTTCGCACCTGCACTGGTACGCCGACCGGTTCAGCGCGGGCACCGCCCAGGCGTGGGTGCTGTCGATGCCGGTCTTCGTTTACCGCATTGCCATGTTGTTGTGGGCGCTGTGGTTGTCGGCGTCCATGTTGCGGTGGGTGAAATGGGCGTGGGCTTGTTTCAGCGCGGGCGGCTATTGGCGGGATAATCCGCAGCCGCCCGCCGCTGGCGTTTGACCCTGACCCCCACAACCACAAGGACCCCTGTGTTCAAGAATTTGACGGTGTATCGCATCGGGCCGGATTGGTCCGCCTCGGTGGCAGAGATGGAAGAACGCCTGCACAAGGCGCGGTTCGTGCCCTGTGGCCTGACCCAGCAGCAATCCTCTGGCTGGGTCGAACCGCGTGGCATCAAGCACGCGCCGCTGGTCGAAAAGATCGCGGGGCAATTGCTGCTCAAGCTCATGATCGAACAGCGCGTGCTGCCCGGCGCGGTGGTCAAGCGCCGCGTGGACGAGATCACCGCCAAGATCGAGCAGGACACAGGCCGCAAGCCCGGCAAAAAGCAGACGAAGGAGATCAAGGAGCAGGCCATGCTGGAACTGCTGCCCATGGCCTTCACCAAGCAGGCGTCCATCCACGTGTGGATCGACCCTGAGCAGCGCCTTTTGCTGGTTGATTCCAGCAGCCAGGGCAAGGCCGACGAGGTGGTCGGCTTCCTGGTCAAGACGCTGGAAACCATCGCCATCAGCCAGTTGCACACCCAGCAATCGGCGGCCGTGGGCATGGCCGAATGGCTGGTCAGCGGCGAGCCCCCGGCCAGCTTCACGGTCGACCGCGATTGCGAGCTCAAGTCGGCCGACGAAATGAAGTCCGTGGTGCGCTATGCCCGCCACCTGCTCGACATCGACGAGGTGCGCCAGCACATCACCAGCGGCAAGGTGCCCACCAAGCTGGGCATGAGCTGGGAAGGGCGCGTCTCGTTCCTGCTGACCGACACGATGCAGGTCAAGAAGCTGACCTTCCTGGACGTGGTGTTCGAGGGCCAGAAGGCCGCGAGCAAAGACGAAGCTTTTGATGCCGACGCGGCCATCGCCACGGGCGAACTCAGCCAGTTGCTGCCCGATTTGATCGACGCCCTCGGTGGCGAACACGCCATCGGTGGTGTGTAAAGTCAAACCGTGTCGGCGCAGTCTTACAAGACTGCGCGCCATGGGCTGATGGTGTGGCCTCAAGGTTTGTCCACAATCGTGGAATAACCGGAGAACACCACCATGACCTCAATTTCGCACATCCCTACCTCTGGTCGCTTCGCACAACGAGCCCTCGTCATCGTCTCGATGACCGCCTTGTTGGGCGCTTGCGCCGACATGACCGACACCCAACGCCGAACTGGAACAGGCGCCGCCATTGGTGCCGCCACGGGGGCCGTGATCGGTTCGACCACGGGTGGCAAGGCCGGCACGGGTGCCTTGATCGGGGGCGCGATCGGCGCCATTGCCGGCAATGTCTGGTCGCGTCACATGGAGTCGCAACAACGCGCCATGGAACAGGCCACCCAAGGCACCGGGGTCGAAGTGACCCGCACCAACGACAACCAGCTCAAGCTGAACGTTCCGGCCGACGTGTCTTTCGACGTGGGCCGCGCCGACATCAAGCCTGAACTGCGCAGCGTGCTCGAGCAGTTCGCGGGTGGCCTCAAGAGCCAGCCCAACACCTTGGTCAACATCGTGGGCCACACGGACAGCACGGGCTCGGACGCCGTGAACGAACCCTTGTCGCGTGAACGCGCACAAAGCGTCAAGGCCTTCCTGGTGGACCGTGGCGTGGGCAGTGCCCGCGTCGACACCGCGGGTCGCGGTGCGCGTGAACCTGTGGCCGACAACGGCAGCGCTGATGGGCGCGCCCGCAACCGCCGCGTGGAAATCTTTCTGCGCGAACCCGCCAGCGGTGCCAGCTGATCGACCTTAATTGGTGACGCGCATGAACCAGCCATGCTCGGCCAGGGCGGCGACGCCCCTGGCCCGGCCGGATTCCATGTCGGACAAATCCACCGTGCCTTCGTGGACCACGCACACGGTGCGCTTGGTCAGGCGAGGCCGGCCTGGAACAGGGCATCGCCCGCCAGCATTGGGTCCTTCGTTTCCTCGTAAGCCTTGATCCAGACCGGGTAGCTGTGGATGACCGCGTGCTGCCAGGGATGGAAACCGGGCTTGAAGTAAGCCAGCAGCTTGGGCATGTTCTTGGAGAACAAGCCATTGATGCCATAGAGGAAGTTCAGGCCCTTCAGCGTCATGAAGAAACGCTGGGTGCGGCTGAAGCCATCGTCGCGCAAGAAGCGGTTGGTCAGGCGCAGGCTGTCTTTCACGACCTTGTACATGGCGTGGACCAAAGCCGTGCATCGCAGCACATAGCCCACCTTGGCCACCTTCATCATCACATCGTAGGCCACGGCCTTGTGCTCCATCTCTTCGATGGCGTGCCAGGCCCACATGGCGCGGACTTTCTCGTCGGCGGGCGCCATCACTTCCTTTTCGGCGAAGAGCGACTCGGCCATCATCGCGGTGAAGTGCTCGAAGGCGGCGGTCAGGGCCAGGTTGTACTCGGGCGAGTATTTCTTGGTGTAGTTGTCGAACAGGTTCTTCACCTCGACCACCAGTCCATCGACGCTCAAACCTTGCTGGCGCAACACGGCGTTGTACTGCGTGTGCGCGATGCCATGCTGGCCTTCCTGGCGGGTGAAGTCCTTCACGTCCTGTGCCAACTTCGGGTCGGCGATGAGGTGGCGGAAGGCGCGCACGCTGGTGATGAAGTAGCGTTCGCCATCCGGAAAAGCGGCTTGCATGCCGTCGAACACGCGGGTCTTGAACGGGTCGCCTCCAAACCAGAATCGCGGCATCTTGTCGTCGAGCTGGAAGTCCAGTTTCTCGCGCGGGATGATGTGCTCGGGTTTGCTGGGATGGGGGATCATGGTGTCGTCCTCTGGGTTCGCTACTGCAGCCTTCAGTCTAGGAATGGCTGCGCCGGTGGGACATGGCTCACGGCGACAGCGAGGAACCAACAGCGACATGCCATGATGGCCTGGTCTTGCTACAGTCGCGGTCGTCACGGGTAAACACTGAAGAACATGCATGGGCGGTGATTTCCTCAATTTCTACGTCATGTCGACCTTGTCCAAGGCCGGGGCAAGGTGCGGCTTCAACATGCAGGATGCGGTCAACCGCGCGCAGATCAACGTCGAGGTGCTGGACAACAGCCACCTCTCCAATCTGAGCCTCGGGGCGCTGCGCCGCTTGTTCGAAGTCTGCGAGGCCGCGACCGAGACCGCCTACTTCCCCCTGGTGCTGGGCGACACCTATGGCTTCGACGCCATCCCCGAGGTCGACACTTTCATCTCGACCTGCGCCACCTTGCGCGTGGGCATGATGGCGCTGGACTGGATGCCGCACATCGTGCACCCCGCCTTGCGCATCACCACCCGCGAAGAGGGCTCGGCCTTCAACGTGACGCTGGGTGTGGAAGGCGACGAGCCCGTGCACCCTGGCGTGGTCGAGGCGGCGCTGACCTGCATCGTGAAGTTCGCCCGGATGATCTCGCCGCGCGAGGATCCCTTGCGCGAGGTGTGGTTCCAGCATGGCCCGCAGGTTGATCCGCGCGTGTACGGCTCCTACTTCGGCGTGCCGGTGCGCTTCAACCAAAGCGAGAACCGGCTCATCAACGATGCCAAGGGGCTCGACAGGCCGCTCAAGGGCGGTTTTCCGGCTTTGAACGCCAAGGCGCAACTGATGGTCGAGCAACGACTCAAGAAGCTGAGCGAGCAGGGCAGCCTGACCACGCGCCTGGAGCAGTTGCTGTCCTTGCGTGGCGACCTGCTGGGCGCCAAGGTCGACGAGGTGGCCGCCTTGCTCGACCTGCACCCACGGACCTTGCAACGCCGCCTGAGGGAGGAGGGCGAAGGCTTTGCCGAGGTGCAGGCCCGGGTCCGCCACGAGCGTGCCCGCAAGCTCTTGCAAGAGACCGATCTGGACATCGAGGCCATCGGCGTCAAGCTGGGTTTCCAGGACCGGCACAGCTTCACGCGCGCCTTCACGCGCTGGGCAGGTGTCTCTCCCGCCCAGTTTCGCCGGCCGCCAGTTTGACGGTGTGGGGTGCCTGGCGCGTATGCTAGGTGCCCGCTCAGTCCACGTTCGTGCCTTTGCCCATGACCACACCCACTTCGGAAGCCACCTCATCGTCTCTGGCCACACGGCTGTCCCACTGGTTGTCCGCTTTCTGGCCCGCGCCCGTGCAGGTCAACGCCCAGGAGCGTTTGCGCGGGGTGGTGGGGGCCGTGCTCGGCGTCCTGTTCGCGGCCTGCTTGAGTCGGCTGTTCGGGGAGGGCGATCCGGCCGTGCCTTGGCTGGTCGCGCCCATCGGAGCGAGCGCGGTGCTGGTGTTCGGCGTGCCCGCCAGCCCCTTGGCGCAGCCCTGGTCGGTGGTGGGCGGCAACACGGTCTCGGCCCTGGTGGGCATCGCCTGCGCCAACTTGATCCATGAGCCGGCCGTGGCCGGGGCCGTGGCGGTCAGCCTGGCCATCGCGGCCATGTTCAGCCTGCGCTGCCTGCACCCGCCGGGTGGCGCCATGGCCTTGATCGCGGTGCTCACGCACGCCACGGGCTTCCACTGGGCCGTGTTCCCGGCCTTGACCAATTCGGCCCTGCTGGTGGCGGCGGGCATCGCCTACAACTCGGCCACGGGCCGGCGCTATCCACACGTGCAGGCGCCAGTGCGGCCCGGCACCCCTGGCGCGCCACCGGCCCGTTTCAGTTCCGCCGACATCGACGTGGTGTTGAGCCGCTACAACCAGGTGCTGGACATCAGCCGGGGCGACCTTGAAAACCTGCTGCAGGCCGCCGAAATGGAGGCCTACCGCCGCCAGCTCGGCGAGATCCGCTGCGCCGACATCATGTCGCGCGAGCTGATCTCGGTGGAGTTCGGCACCTCGCTGCAGGACGCCTGGACCTTGTTGCGCAAGCATGGGGTCAAGGCACTGCCCGTGGTCGACAAGCTCAACCGCATCGTCGGCATCCTCACCTTGGCCGACTTCATGCGGCATGCCAAGCTCGACCTGCACGAAGGCTTCGGCGAGCGCCTGCGCGACTTCATCAAGCGCACCACCACCATGCATTCCGACAAGCCCGAGGTGGTGGGTCAGATCATGACCCGCCAGGTGCGCGTGGCCAGCGCCGACCGCCACGTGGTCGAGCTGATGCCTTTGTTCTCGGAAGGCGGACACCACCACATCCCCATCATTGGCGAGAAGAACCGGCTGGTGGGCATCATCACGCAATCGGATTTCGTGAAGGCCCTGCACCGCGCGGTACTCTGAGCATGAATACATCATGGCGTGATACATTTTTGGCTCGCCGCCCGGAGCCCAATGCACCATGCCCCTGTCCGACCGCCAACTGACCAAGGCCGATTTCGAAGTCCTGTCCGAGTTCCGTTTCCAGATGCGGCGATTCGAGCGCTTCTCTGAAAACGCCGCGCAGGCCGAGGGCATCACGCCCTTGCAGTACCTTTTGCTCCTGCACATCAAGGGCTTCCCGGGGCGGGCCTGGGCGCTCGTCGGTGAGCTGGCCGAGCGCTTGCAGGTGCAGCATCACGCGGCCGTGGCCTTGGTCACGCGCTGCGAGGCCCTGGCACTGGTCGAGCGACGTCCCAGCCAGGTGGACCGCCGCCAGGTCGAAGTGCACCTGCTGCCCAAAGGCACCCGCCTGCTGACCCGCCTGGCCGCCTTGCACCGCGCCGAACTCAAGTCGCTCGGCGGGGCTTTCCAGATCCCGACCATCGACTACAGAGGGATGTGATGAGCAGCCTGCCGCTCAAGCGCGATTTCATGGCCAACACCCGTTTGTGGCGCATCGCCATGCTGGCGGCGTTGATCGGGGCCTTGGCCTCCGTGGGCGCCGCGGTCTTGCTCAAGCTGATTCGCTTCTTCACCAACCTGTTCTTTTTCCAGGCCTGGTCCCTGGCCGACCGTTCACCGGCCACGCATGAGCTGGGGGCCTGGGTCATCGCAGTGCCTGTGCTGGGTGGGTTGCTCATCGGCCTGATCGCCCGCTTTGGCTCTGAAAAAATCAGGGGCCACGGCATCCCGGAAGCCATCGAAGCCATCCTGTTTGGCCAGGGCAAGATGTCGCCCAGGATCGCGGTGCTCAAGCCCTTGTCCTCGGGCATCGCCATCGGCAGTGGTGGGCCTTTTGGTGCCGAGGGGCCCATCATCATGACCGGCGGTGCCATCGGATCATTGATCGCGCAGTACTTCCACCTCACCGCCGCCGAGCGCAAGACCCTGCTGGTCGCCGGGGCCACCGCTGGCATGACCGCGGTGTTCGGCACGCCTGTGGCCGCCGTGCTGCTGGCCGTCGAACTGCTGTTGTTCGAATGGCGGCCGCGGAGCTTCTTGCCGGTGGCGCTGGCCTGCGCCATTGCCGGATTCAGCCGCTCCTGGCTGATGGAGCCGGGACCTTTGTTTCCCTTGCAAACCGCCCCGCCCGGGGCGCTGGCCCTGCTGTCCTGCGCGGTGGCGGGTGTTGTGTGTGGGGCCTTGTCCGCGGTGTTGTCGATCTCGCTCTACAAGGTGGAAGACTGGTTTGGACAACTGGGCCTGCCCTGGATGTGGTGGCCTGCCTTGGGCGGCCTGGCAGTGGGCCTCGGAGGCTATTTTCAGCCAAGGGCCCTGGGGGTGGGCTATGACGTGATCGGCGACCTGCTGCACCACCACCTGGGGCTGAGCGCGGTCCTGGCCTTGCTGGGCGTCAAGGCCACCATCTGGGTGATTTCGCTGGGCTCTGGCACCTCGGGAGGGGTGCTGGCGCCCTTGCTGATGCTGGGGGCAGGGATGGGCGTGGTGCTGGGGCCCTGGCTGCCCGGTGGCGAGCCTGCCTTGTGGCCACTGGTGTGCATGGCCGCCACCTTGGCGGGCGTGTTGGGCGCACCGCTCACCGCCACCGTTTTCGCCTTCGGGCTGACCCACGACAGCAACGCCTTGCTGCCCCTGCTGACCGCCACCTTGATGGCCCATGGCTTCACGGTGATGACCATGCGCCGTTCCATCATGACCGAGAAGATCGCACGGCGCGGCCGGCACGTTCACCGCGAATACGGTGTCGATCCGCTGGAGCGGCATTTCGTGGAAGAGGTGATGACCCGGGAGGTGCGCACCATCGAGGCGTCCTGCCGCCTATCCCACGCGCTAACGCATTATTTCGGAGGCACGCAGCCACACCGGGCCTTTCCTGTCGTGAGCCGCGACGGCGTGTTCATCGGCATGCTGGACCGCGAAGGCCTGAGCGCAGGCTTGAAGGCCCTGGACAGCCAAGCCAGCGTGGCTGACCTGTTCGAGCCGCAGGGCGGGCCGGCCTGCCTGGCAATGCCTGGGGAGAGCTGCCGGGCCGTGGCCGCGCGCCTCGCATTGCATGGCCTGGAACGGTTGCCCGTGGTGGCCGACATGGGGTCCCGTCGCCTGGTCGGGCTGGTGGCACGCAGCGATCTGATCAAACTTTCCAGGGCCTACCACGACGAAGACGAGAAGCGGGAGCAGGTGCGCCAACTGCCCTGGCGGTGACGGTGGCGGTGCTCAAAGCGACAAGGCCAGCACCTCGCACACCTCGCCATCGGCCACGACGGGGATGTTGATCGTGCTGTCGTCGATCGTGGGCACGCCCGTGAGGAAGGCGCGCGCCACGGGGCTGGTGCTCACGGTGTCCAGCGCAATGGTGTCCGTCAGTCCGGACAGGTTGCCCTGGGTTTCGCTGAAACCGAAACCGCGCTGCAATTGTTCACGGCCTGCATCCGGTGTCCAGCTTTCCATCTTCTGCGCGATGGGGGTGCCCAACACCGACAGCAAGGTCAGGACATAGGCTTCGTCGGTGCGCGTGGGGCAGGGCAGGGCCAGCCCGCGCGTGATGCCGGACTCGGCCGCCGTGGCGCCACGCAGGAAACGCGGGGAGGCCCCCAGGTCTTCCATGAACACGGCGGCGCCCCGTTGCCAGGCTAAGCCCGGCAGGCCGGTGCCGCGGGGCAGGAAGGTGTCCTTGGACAGCACTTCGAAGGAGTCGGACGCCGTGCCGTAGTAGCCATCGACGAGGGTCATGTCCGTGGTCACGCGCGGACTGTTGTGCCACAGCTCGATCGCGCCCGAGCGCGCCTCTTCGTTGCCGCCAAACAGCACCACGACGGCTTTCAGCACGCTGCCCACGAACAGCGGCAGGGCGATGGCGCAACCCAGGCCGGCTTCCTGCGCTGCGGCGGCCCGCAGGAAATGCGGGCTGTCGAAATCCTTCAGCAAGATGGGGCGGCCTTCTTGCCAGGCCAAGCCGGGCAGCCCCTCGCCCACGGCGAAACGCAGCGAAGGCGTGGCGGTGGCGAAAACCTTGGCGGGCCCGAACAAGCCACCACCGAACTCCAGGTGGGTCTGGTCCTGGCTGGGCAGCCAGATTTCAACGATGCGGATGAATGAGGCTTTCATGCGAATCCATCGAGCAAGTTTTACGCCATGTTTGTTAAAGTGAGCCATGCCTGAATCGCCTTGCCACCTGCACGAAGCCCCGGACGCCGACACCTTGGCCGCTGATCTGGCGCGGTTTGTGTCCCAGCGTTTGCAGGCCGGTTTGGACCAGCGCGGCCAGGCCTTGCTGGTGGTGTCGGGCGGCAGCACGCCCGTGCCCTTTTTCGAGGCGCTGTCCCTGGCCGATCTCGATTGGGGCCGCGTCAGCATCACCCTGGCCGACGAGCGCTGGGTGCCTCCCGACCATGCCGACAGCAACGAACGCCTGGTGCGCGCGCACCTGCTGAAAGGCCCCGCGGCCGCCGCGCATTTCCTCCCACTCAAATCGTCCGATGTGGCCGTGGCGCAAGGACGGTCCCAGGTCGAGGCCGCCATCGAGGCCTTGTCCTGGCCTGCCGACGTGGTGGTGCTGGGCATGGGCTCGGACGCGCACACGGCCTCCCTGTTCCCGGGTTCGCCCGAGTTGCCCACAGCCCTGGACGACACCTTGCCGGCCCGTTGCCTGGCGGTCGGCGCACCAGCGCTGCCCAATGTGCCGGTGGACCGGCTCAGCCTGAGCAGGCGAGCCCTGCTCGACACCCGCCATCTGGTGGTGCACGTGACCGGCGCGGCCAAGCGCCAGTTGTTGGACCAAGCCCTGCAGCCCGGGCCCATGGAGGCCATGCCGATCAGGTTGGCTTGGTCTCGGCCCGATATTCCCTGCCATCTTTTTCATTCAAATTGAATATTGATTTTCCGGCGCCTGATTTAGGATTACGGGAAACTACTCTGCCAAAAACAAATACAATCTGCGATAATCCGTTAGGCGTTATGTATTAAGGTATATTCAAGATGTTTTCGATGGATGGTTATCACGCGCTCCCATTTGTGGCGCCTTATGCTTGGGCTTTCTGGGCCGTCATTGCCTGGGCCTATTTCATGGAGGGTTTGCAGCACAAGCGCACCCAGAAAAGAATGGCCAAGCACGACGGGGCAGATAAATATTCTGGCCTGGTGATTTCCATCGGCTCGACCATTTTGCAATTGGCGGCTTTCGCGCTGACCTTCTACGCCCCCTGGAACATCGCTGAGCCCGAAGTCTTCGTTTATTTCTGGGCGGGTCTGGCCCTGATCGTCACCGGCATGCTGCTGCGCATGCACTGCTGGCGCGTGCTGGGTGAATTCTTCACCCCCACCGTGACCATCGCCAAGGAGCACAAGGTGGTCGACAAGGGCGCCTACAAGTGGGTGCGTCACCCTTCGTATTCGGGCGCGATCATGACCTCGGTCGGCATTGGCCTGGCTTTGGGCAACTACGGCAGCATCGCCGTCATGGTGGTCGGCACCATCGCCGTCTACATCTACCGCATCGAGGCCGAGGAAACCGCGCTGGAAGGCGCCTTGGGCGAGGCCTATGCCAAGTTCAAGAGCAACCGCCGCCGCCTCATTCCCTTCGTGTATTGATTCGGCGCGGCTGGACCGCTCCAACAAAAACGCCGCTGAATCCAGCGGCGTTTTTTTATTTCACGATGACTCCAGCACCGAAATTCGCTGGACTACGCCACAGCCCGATACAGCAGGTTTATCAATAACTTAGGCGAGTTCAACATATGCCGGTGCTTTCCGAAACCTGACCTGACTTCCGACCGCCTGACTCCTATCCGGCTCTTGGAATCCGGGTCTTTCCGAGGAGTCATCATGGCTAAGATCAAACTCACTAAGTCCGCTGTCGATGCGGCACAACCCCAGGCGCAGGCCGTCGAACTCCGGGACACGTTGGTCCCCGGCTTCTTGTGCAAGATCACCCCAGCGGGCCGCAAGGTGTTCATGCTCCAGTACCGCACGAACGCCGGCGAGAGGCGCAAGCCCTCGCTGGGGCTGTACGGGGAACTGACCGTCGAGCAAGCGCGGTCGCTGGCGCAGGAGTGGCTGGCCCAGGTTCGCCGGGGCGGCGATCCTGCCGCAGAGAAGGCCGAGGCGCGTCAGGCACCCACCATCGCGGAGTTGTGCAAGAAGTTCATGGAGGACTACTCCAAGAAACGCAACAAGCTCAGCACCCAGGCCGGCTATCAGGCCGTTATCAATCGCAACATCATTCCGCTGCTGGGCCGCAAGAAAGTTCAGGACGTGAAGCGTCCCGACATCGCCGGGCTGATGGAAAAGCTCTCGTACAAGCAGACCGAGGCGAACAAGGTTTTCAGCGTCTTGCGCAAGATGTTCAACATGGCAGAGGTATGGGGCTATCGACCCGACGGCACCAACCCGTGCCGTCACGTCCCGATGTTCCCCGCCGGTAAATCCACCCACCTCATCAGCGATGAAGAAATGGGCAACTTGTTCCGGCAGCTCGACAGGATCGAGTCGGAGGGGTTGGAGAACTACGTCATCCCTCTGGGCATCCGCCTGCAATTCGAGTTCGCTGGCCGCCGCTCGGAAATCATCGCGCTGGAATGGAACTGGGTTGACCTGCAGAACCGGCGCGTCGTCTGGCCTGACAGCAAAACCGGCGGCATGTCCAAGCCCATGAGCGAGGAAGCCTATCGGCTACTCTCGACGGCACCCCGGCAAGAAGGCAGCCGCTACGTGCTGCCTTCTCCGAGCCACGCCGGCAAGCATCTGACCACGGGCGAGTACTACGGTGGCTGGAGCCGAGCGCTCAAGGCGGCTGGCGCCACGCACGTGGGCACGCACGGCATCCGCCACCGTTCGGCCACCGACATTGCCAATTCGGGCATCCCGGTCAAGGTCGGCATGGCGCTGACGGCGCACAAGACCGTCGTGATGTTCATGCGCTACGTCCACACCGAGGACAAGCCGGTGCGAGACGCGGCCGAACTGGTGGCGAATCGTCGCAAGACGATCACCGGGATGCAACAAGCCAAGGAGGTAGTGGCGTGACCCGGCGCAAGGCGTCTGTCGCGTCGCCAGCAGCGCCGGTGGCGCTGCTGGGCGACATCCGGGCACTGATCGAGGCGTCGCACCAGCGCGCCGCCTCGGCGGTCAATGCCGAGCTGACCTTGCTGTTCTGGCGCATCGGTCAGCGCATCCATACGGAAGTGCTGGCCGGGCAGCGGGCCGGGTACGGCGAGGAAATCCTGCCAACCTTGGCCGAGCAGCTTGCCCGTGACTACGGGCGGGGTTTCGGGGAGAAGAACCTGCGCCGGATGGTCAAGTTCGCCGCCACGTTCCCTGACGAACCAATTGTCGCGACACTGTCGCGACAATTGAGCTGGTCGCATTTCGTCCTGCTGCTGGCGCTCAAGGAGCCGATGCAGCGGGACTACTACGCGCAGATGGCCGGCGTCGAACGGTGGAGCGTTCGGACACTGCGCGAGCGCATCGACTCGATGCTGTACGAACGCACGGCTTTATCCAAGAAGCCGGACGCGATGATTGTGCAGGAACTGGCGACTATGCGCGACGCGCAGCGCATCTCGCCCAGCTTGGTCATGCGTGACCCGTACATCCTCGACTTCCTGGGCCTGCGCGACACCTGGCAGGAAGGCGACTTGGAGGCAGCGATCATCCGCGAGATGGAATCCTTCCTGCTGGAGCTGGGCGTGGGCTTCACCTTTGTCGCCCGGCAGAAGCGCATCCAAATCGACAACGACGATTTTCACCTTGACCTGCTGTTCTACAACCGCAAGCTGCGCCGACTGGTAGCGGTGGAATTGAAGGTCGGGGAGTTCAAGGCCGCCTACAAGGGGCAGATGGAGCTTTACCTGCGCTGGCTCGACAAGCACGAACGAGAGCCGGAAGAAGCCTCGCCGCTCGGCATCATTCTTTGCACCGGCAAGAAGTCCGAGCAGATCGAACTGCTCGAACTGGACAAGTCCGGTATCCACGTCGCCGAGTACCTGACCACTTTGCCGCCACGTGCCGCGCTCGTAGAGCGGCTACAGTTAGCGACCCAGCGGGCACAATTGCATATCGAGCAACGCTACAAGGGTCAGCTTTGACAGACTCGACATGCAAAACTAGACGCCAGCTAGAAGCGCGCGATCGCGCGCTTGAATGGCGGCCGAGACCGCTGTGGAATCATTGGGTCAAATTGGACTCGACCGGTCATAGACTAGGCGCTTCTCGGCGTCCCCTGCGACGACATCGAATTCGTTGTGAAAGCTTAGATAGTCGGAGATCTTGATTTCTTCCATCACGGCATCGTGCTCATCCATATCTTCAGGCTCGCAATCGTCTGGCAACGGCGCCTCAAGTAACAGATCAATGTCGCCCACGGTGTCGGCCTGAACGAGAAAACTGCCGAACACATGCACTCGTTCGATAAAAATGCGCGCCCCCGGCCTTGCGTTGACGGTCTTCACCGCATCTAGGAACTCATCGAGGAGTACGCGCGCCCGGTCAAGTGGCAATCTTTCTCGATCTTCGGCTTGCGCCAAGGCCATGCCAAGCGTGGTCGGCGTCAATTTTTCGTTGTCGATATACCCCTCGTCGACCAGCGTGGAAAGAAGCGCTGCACCAGCGGCATCGGATAGACCTAGCTCCTTAGCGAGAAAATCGCCATTGAGTGTTTTGCGCTCAATCTTGAACTCGCCATTCTCGAATGACGTTGGAGTTTCAGCGTCCAGAAAGGCACGTAACGCATCACGCACCTGTAAGGCGTCTATCCCACCGATTGCTTTGCCACGAATTTCCATCGTCCGTCCTCCTTGATGCCGCTCAGTGACCGTTGTTAAGACGACGGAGCAAGGTCCGGCCAGTGATGAGGGCAAGGTGCAGTCGGAACGTGCTGTGATCTTCGTCCGAGAGGCCAGGATGCGATCCATCGGTATGCAGCATCTTGAACAAGCCGTTCAAATAATTCTTTCCGTCGCTAGTCCATTCATTCCTGTTGATCGACAGGAATCCACGCTCCGCCAACCAGGCGCGGCGATTCTCGCTCGAAGGCAGTTCGGCAGCTTTCTTCGGATCAATGTGCGAGGCAATGTCGCTGAGCAAGCCTTCCAGGAAGGTGCGAATCTGACTATTCGCCGCTGCCCAATCGCCGCGCGTGTGCGCGTCGATGGCTTGGTCGATGTGTCCCAACGGCACGTTGAACCCGAACTGCTTCAGCAGTTGGTGAACCTCGTCATCGGCCGCAGGAAGATCCACTTCGCCAGGCAACGCTGCGCGCAGCAAGGGCGTTCGTGTGTCTTCATCCCACGAGACAACGTAGCCGTCGAGCGCCAGGCCCCGCAGAAATCGCTCCTGCTCGGCCTTCGCGTACTGCGGCACGGTCACTCCAACTGCCTCGCGTACCGCAGCTTCGGCCAAGGTCACAGGCCCGTCCAAGGTGCTGACGATCTGCGTCGCACGTTGGTTGACGATCCGCGCCAGCAAAGCGCTCTTTGCGGTCACGCTCTTTGCCGGTCCCGGAGGAATTTCGTCGTCCAGCCGGAGCCGCACCGCGAGTTGGTCGAACTTTGCCTGTGTCAGCATTTCCCCGAGGAATTCGACCGCCGCAACAATGGTTGGGCGAGTAAATGGATGGGACTTCATTTCTGTCTGCTTCCTTTGTTGTTGCGGGGCCGTCCAGCGACTTCCATTGCCGCTGTCGGCCCCTTTTTTTGCAGCTACCTCTTTATGCCTGTACGACTTTGCGTGAGGACAAGTATTCATCCACGTTGTGACGACGAAGGGCCTTTTTGGCTTGTGCGGGTGTCACTTCACCGGTGGCCAGCAAGGCATCCAACTGCTCTTGCCACCGCACAGTGCGGTGCGCCTCCATGTGTTCCGCCAGCCTGTCGATGTCGTCATCCTTAGGCGCTGGTGACGCCCCGCCAATAAAGGCATCGCAAACCGTCACTGTCTTTGATTTCGCAGGCACGTCGGCAGCGCATAGGACGGCCGTAATGACATCGAGCGCATTCGGCTTGTCGATCTGATCCGGCAGGCTGCTCATCCAGGCGCCGGCAACTTCAGTCGAATACGAACGAATCAAGAAGCACACTTCATGCGCATGCCGGGCGATTGCTTCACCGGCACCGTGATGGGATGACTCGATCACCATGCGACGGTAGCCGTGCGCATAAGCGCTCTCGATCGAAGGAAAAACCGGAAGCCCCTCGAAATGCGGCGACAACGGAGAATCGTCTTTCCCATAGCCGGGTCTAAATGTCGGCTGTATGCGAACGGCCGGCCCTGCGTGCTCGGTCAGAGGCAACACAGCTTCCAGCAAGGCCTTGCGCACTGTGTCACCCGGCGTGATGCCGAGCACTATGATCCCGTAAGGACGCTTTGCTACTGCCTGCCTGAGTGCATCTTCGAGCACCTGCGGCAAGCGCTGGCTCGTCGTGAAGTGCTGCGTTATTGGTGGTGCCAGCCGTCGCTGAACGAACGGCTGCACCACTTGAAGATCGCCTGACTCGGTAACGACACCGAGCACGTCCACGGGATCACTGTCGAGACCTTCATCGTCAGGCCGCAGCAGCAGTTCGATGTCGCTGTGCAGATTCTCGGGCAGTGGTGTCTCCGCCAACACGACGACGCGCAACGAGGACGAATGGGCGAGATTGGCGGCCGTATTCAGGCGATCCTTGTTGTCGTTCCATGATTCCTGCGTCAACGGCACTGGACCAACCACGACCAGCGTGCCGCTGGGCAGTCGATTCATGCCGCGCGAGAACAGGCCGTTCTCACCCAGGTCGATGGCTGCATCCGAAGACTGACCGGCTTCCTCTGCGTAGAGCAGCGCGCCATTGGTGGCGGCCGCGTACTTGGCGATGGCCGCGTCGATGGCATCCTGCGAAGTCGTCACGTACAGGCCGGGCACGGGGCCTTCGGGCCAGATATTCGGGACGCTAACATTGATTGGCTCAAGCGCCTGATGCAGTTCATCGACAGGCAGGATCAGGGTATGCAACTTGGCAATGCGTTTGGCGAGCCGGTCGGCCGAGCTACTGTCCCACTGCGCGGCAGCCAGACGTGCCGGGAAAGCATTGACTTCTGGCCAGTTGCGCAAGCCGGGAATGGCTGCGACCAGATCGAGCGCCTGGCCGTGTTTGAGGGTGAGGTTGTGGCGTTCGAGGTACGCGCGCAGGCGTTCCGCGAACACCTTGAGCTTCTGGGTGTCCATATTGATCTCCATCGGGCGTCGAGCCGGTACACGCGTTGCGGGCCGCCCAAGGAATCAAAATGGATTGGGTGAGGCTCTAAATGCTCCGTCTTCGTCGTACCCCGAAGGGCGCGTGCGGCAGGTGACGGCAACCAACCTGAACAATACCACGGGATGCTATGGGCGCCAATAAGTGCGTCCCGGCGTACCGCCGTCGGGCTCGCGGGCTGCGCCCCGCGCTTCGTGCCGAATCGCGGCCATCCGGCTTTGATCCCTGACGCCTTCGGCCCTCGCGGGCCCGCGCGCTCCGCTTGCCAACAAGCAATGTTGCGAGGGTGTGGGGCGTCTTGCTGTTCCCTTCACCGTATCACGGCGTTCTCGCCGTAAAGGGCATCGCGCCGCTGGCGCTTGCGGCCTGTGGCCGTCTGCGACCCCTGACGGCTTGCGCTGCGCCGTGCTGGCGACGGTTCCGGGCAATTCCGCCCGTGCAACCGGAGATCGCCATGAACGCACTCATCGCTGACGAACAACGCTTCCTGCTGCTGGCCAATGGCCGCGAATCACTCCAGAACCCGGACTTCGATCCGGCCCCTGTGGTCAAACTGTTCACGCCGGATGCCGGCGCGACCTGGTTGCTGACCGAGATCGACCCGGACGATGACGACCACGCCTTCGGTTTGTGCGACCTGGGCCTGGGAATGCCCGAACTTGGCTGGGTCAGCTTGCAGGAGCTGTCGACCGTCCGGGGACGGCTCGGCCTGCCGATCGAGCGAGACTTGCACTTCTGTGCGGAGAAACGCTTGAGCGCCTACGCACGTGAAGCGCGGTTGGCGGGGCGGATCATCGTGTGACCTAGCAAGCGTGTCGTCCTTCGGACGACACGCTTTTTTTCTGCTGCGCCTACTGCAGATACCTTCGCGCCTTTGGCGCTGCGCGCTCACGCTTGCGCTCCAGGGGAAAGCCCTGCGAGCTATCCCCGCCGCGCTCCGCTTGGCGCCCCTGCAAAGCCCGCCGAACCGGCTGCGCCGGATCGGCAATACCGAAGCCGTGGCGGTTCATCGTTCGGTTCAGGAGATCCACGCTGCATCTTCGCTTCTGCATGTGCGTCACCCGGCCGGAAAGGCATGGCCGGGTCGCGCTCTCGTGCTTCGCATCGAGCTTCGCTGCGCGAGTCTCGCCCCCTTCGGGCTTCCATCGCTGACGCCTACGGCCCGGCTTCCAGCTTCGGGCCTGCGCGCTTCGCTTGCGTGCGGTCGGCACAAAGGGATGGCCGTTGCCTGTCCAGCCATCTTTCCTGACCTCATCACCTTGCTCGCGACTGTAGCCCGCGGCCGTGTGCCGTCAAGGCGCGCATGGCCGTGTCCTCGGCTTCGCCTGCGGGCCGCACCAACCCTGCGCTTGTCTCCTTGACGGCCCCCGTCCGCGCGCTCCTGACCGTCGCGGGCGATGAACTCAGGAAAGACGGTGGCAACGAGGCCAACCGGGTTCTTCGTGCCGACCGCACCGAACAGCCGAAAGGCTGGGCTCCGAATCTAGGAATCCGGTGTGCGGTTTGAACAGCCAACCCTTCTTTGTCAGGAGAAAGACCATGCAACTCGCATCCCGTTTCGCTTCCCATTCGCCGACGCTGCGCAGCGATTCCCCGCTGTCCGACGACCAAATCCGCCGCGTGGCCCCGTCCATCTTCGCGGACGCCCCGCATGAAAGCCGTTCCGAACGGTACGCCTACATCCCCACCGCCGCCGTGCTGGCGGAACTGCGCAAGGAAGGGTTTGAACCCTTCATGGCAGCGCAGACCCGCGTGCGGCACGACGACCGCCGCGAATACACCAAACACATGCTGCGCCTGCGCCATGCCAGCCAGATCAACGGCGCGGAAGCCAACGAAATCGTGCTGTTGAACTCCCATGACGGCACGAGCAGCTATCAGATGCTGGCCGGGATGTTCCGGTTTGTTTGCAGCAATGGCCTTGTCTGCGGCGACACGGTGGCGGACGTGCGCGTGCCGCATAAAGGCGACGTGGCCGGACACGTCATCGAAGGCGCTTACGAAGTGTTGAGCGGCTTCGACCGGGTGAAGGAATCCCGCGATGCCATGCACGCCATCACCTTGAACGATGGCGAATCCGAAGTGTTCGCCCGTGCCGCGCTGGCCCTCAAGTACGACGACCCCGACAAGCCCGCGCCCATCACGGAATCGCAAATCCTGATGCCGCGCCGCTTCGACGACCGCCGCCCGGACTTGTGGAGTGTGTTCAACCGCACGCAAGAAAACCTGACCCAAGGCGGATTGCGCGGGCGCAGCGCCAACGGACGCCGTCAGCAGACCCGTCCGGTGCAGGGCATTGACCAAAACATCCGACTGAATCGCGCGCTTTGGCTGCTGGCCGATGGCATGCGCCAGTTGAAGGCCTGAATCCCCACGCGGCAGGGGCAGGCAGCAGCCCTTGCCGCTTCTTTCGCTGCTGCATCCCTAACCGCAAGGAGTTATCACCATGAACGCCGTTACTCAAACCGAAACCCGCGCCATCGAAGCCGCCGCGCCGCTGGAAGTGGCCGATCCGACCAAGAACCTGATTCTGGTTCCACTCTCGCAGTTGCTGCCGCGCCGCTCCAAGCGCAATGTACGCACGACCCCGCGCCTGTCCATCCCTGAACTGGCCGCGAGCATCGCCCGCATCGGCCTGCTGCAAAACCTCGTCGTCATCCTCGCAGCTGATGGCGAGCAATATGAAGTGGTGGCCGGTGATCGCCGTCTTACCGCCTTGAAGCTGCTGGCGAAGAAGAAGCGCATCGCCGCCGACTATGAGGTGCCGTGCCTGCTGGTGCCCGATGCCTCGGCGCGCACCGTGAGCCTTGCCGAAAACCTGCTGCGCGAGCAGATGCACCCCGCCGACCAGTTCGAGGCGTTCGCCGCGCTGGTCAAGGAAGGCCGCCCCATCGAAGACATTGCCGCAGACTTCGGCGTGTCCCCGCTGGTGGTGCAACGCCGCTTGAAGTTGGCCAACGTCTCGCCGCGCCTGATGGCCGACTATCGGGCCGGTGGCGTGACGCTGGAACAGTTGATGGCCCTGACCATCACCGACGACCACGCCGCGCAGCAAGCCGCGTTCTACGCCGCGCCCGAATGGCAGCGCAGCGCATCTGCACTGCGCGAGCGTCTGACGGAACGCGAAATCGACGCCACGCATCCGCTGGTGCGCTTCGCCGGGCTGGACACCTACACGGCGGCGGGCGGCGGCATCCGCCGCGACCTGTTCGCGGAAGGCGATGCCGGAACCTACCTGACCGATGCCGCGCTGCTGGAAACGCTGGTGAGTGGCAAGCTGGATGCGCTGGCCGGGGACGTGCGCGCCGAGGGTTGGGCGTGGGTGGAAGCCGTGCCGCACATGAGCTATGCCGAGCGGCAGGCGTTCCAGAACGCGCCGCGCCAGCGCCGCGAAGCGAGCGCCCGCGAAGCCCGCCGCATCGCATCGCTGCAAACCCGCCTCGACAAGATCGACGCCGAACTGGAGGAAGCCTACGACGCCGAGGACGAGGACAAGACCGAGGCGCTGGAACCGCGCCGCGAACAGGTGGCCGGGGAACTGCAAGCCGTGGAGGATGCCTTGAAAGGCTACGCCCCGGACGTGCGCGCCGTGGCCGGTGCCATCGTCACGCTCGACCGCGAGGGAGAAGCCGTGATACACCGTGGCCTGCTGCGCGAAGCCGAGGCCAAGGCGCTGCGCACATTGGAAAAGCTGCGGCAGGGTTTCGGCAGCGCGGAAGGCGACGCCGGGAACGACGACGAAGGCGAGGATGCCGAGCAGCCCAAGGCCGCGAGCCTGTCCGACCGGCTGGCGCAGCGGTTGAGCGCGCACCGTACCGCCGCACTGCAAATCGAAGTCGCCCGGCATCCGCGCGTCGCGCTGGCCGCGCTGGTGCATGGCATGGTGCAGACCATCGTGCAGGACAGCCACTACGGCCACGACTTGCCGCTGGGCGTGCGCCTGACCGTGCAAGACCGGCTGGAAGGCATGGCCCCCGACTGGCCCGATTCGCCCGCCGCCGTGGCCCTGCGCGCGTTGCGGCAAGTCGCGGGCGAGGCGTTGCCGCAGGACAGCGCCGAACTGTTCGCCGCACTGTTGGCGATGGAGCAAGACGAACTGGTGCGGTTGCTGGCGGTAGGCATGGCGGCGACCGTGGACGTGGTGACGCCCCACGCCACGGTGCAGCAACCGGGCGCGGAACTGGCGCAGGCCGTGGGGCTGGACATGGCCGCATGGTGGAAGCCGACTGCTGAAGGCTACTTCAAGCACGTTTCCAAGGCAGTGATTCTGGAAGCCGTGGGCGAGTTCGCGCCGTCGCACGTTACCCGGTTGGCGAAGTTGAAGAAGGGCGACATTGCCAGCGAGGCCGAACGGCTGGCTGATGGCACCGGCTGGATGCCCGCCGTGTTCAGGAGCGGATACCACACGGAGTCGCAGGAAGGCACTCAGGACGTGGATGCGCCGGAAGATGCTACCGACGAAGCGGAAGCCGACGCGCTCGCCGCATGACCTTTGCCACCGCCAAGCGCCCCGGCACTGTTCGGGGCGCTTCGGCAGGCTAGGAGCTTTACCCATGAACAGCCAGAACCCGACCACTCGCCCGCGCATTGCGGCGACCTATGCCCCCGGCACGGTGCGCGCCCGCCGTTGGCATGGCGATGGGGACGTGCGCGGCTACCGTCCCTCTAGCGGTTGTACGGCTTGCGCCGACCTGATCGACATACACCCCATCAGCGGCCAGCCCTTGCCGCGTTCGGTGTGGTGGATCATCGAAACCAAGCAATAGCAGCATCCCCCGGCGCATCGCGCCGGGGGATGTTTCCCAAAATCCGGGCGCGGCGGTCGCCCGCCGCACCCGGTTTCAACGTCCAAAGCAAAATCGCTACGTCGCCGCCTTCGGCAGGCGGCGACGTAGCGAGCGCACAAGTGCCTTGCACGCGGTACTGCGATCGATGCCCGCCGATGTGGGCAGTGTTTCGATGACGCCCCGCCGCAATGGGCGGGACATGTGGGGCTACGCCCCGGCTTGCTGCGGTAGGTTGCGCAAAAGCAAGCCGTCCACGACGCTGGCGGTTCGTCGCCTGTACGTCACGAAGGACGGTCACCGACACACGCGCCCGGCCTTGCTTATGGAACTTCCACGCCACGCCTCACGCACGGGGCCGCAAGCTGCGGCAGGGGCGTTCCCGCCTTGTCGCTGGGATGTTGGCCTTGCCGCATCAGGGCACAGGCGGGTAAAGCCGTCACGCGGGGATGTCGAGTCGACCATGTCTCCTTTCGGGAACGGTCGGCCTGTGCGTCCTTGGTCTGTTGTGAATCCTGGCGAGGGCACGGCTGCGCCTTGGGCTTCATGGCCGCAACCTTCCCGCGCAAACAATTTCCCCGCCGCTGCGCGGCTTCCTCGCGAGGACAAATTGTTTGCGCTTCCAGGTTCTCCACGGTGTTGCGACCGCTGCGCGGTGCGGCCCGCCCATCCTGCGCCGGCCGGATCACAACAAGGACGCACTGGCGCGATCTTGTTCAACCCGAAAGGAAAATCACCATGGCTAACATCGGCACTTTCACCGCAGACAAAGACGGTTTCACCGGCACACTCCGCACCCTGACGCTCAACGTCAAGGTCAAGCTGGTTCCCAACGACAAGGGCGACAAGGAGAACGCCCCTGACTTTCGCCTTCAGGCGGCCGGCCACGACATCGGCGCGGCGTGGAAGAAGACCAGCGAGGCCAGGCGGGATTATCTGTCCGTGACCCTCGACGATCCTTCGTTTCCGGTGACGGTCTATGCCCGCCTGATCGAAAGCGAGGACGGCACGCACGACCTGATCTGGTCGCGCAGCAAGCCGCAGGCGGCCTGACGGCCACCCACCGCGCGCCGCCCACTGCGGCGGGGCGCCGTGCTGCTGGCGCAGCACGTCACGCACGCGCCTATGGCGAGCGCATTTCCTCAAAACGCAGGCGTCGGAGAGACGCGCCGACATGACGTGCAAGATTTGCCCGGTCATGTATCCGGCTTCTTCTGAAAGCAGGAAGGCGGTGGTCGCTGCGATTTCATCGGGCTTTCACGAAGCGTCCCATCGACACGTCCGCAAGATAGTGTCGCTCATCCAACGCAAAGCGTTGCGCGATGTCGTGCAAAGCCGCGTGCTTGGCGTTACGCCAAGAGGTCGTCTCAGCGCAATTGGGTGAAGGTTGCGCGAATGTCGGCGACAAGGATGTCCGGCTGTTCGAGGGCGAAGAAGTGTCCGCCTTCGCTCGGTTCGTTGAAGTAAACGATGTCGGCGTAGCGGCGTTCGAGCTGGCGCCGGGACTTCCGGACAGCTTCCTTGGGGGGCATGGTGAAGCCGACCGGGGTGCGGATTGGATCGTCTATGCGAGCGGGTGATGACCAGCCCGACTGAACCATCTCCCAGTAGAGGCGGGCTGCACTGGCGCCGGAGTTCGGCAGCCAGTAGAGCATGATGTCGTCGAGCATCTCGTCATAGGTGAACGACGCCTCGGCATCGCCAGGAGTGCCGCACGTGTCCTGGAACATAGCGTAGATCCAAGCCGCCAGACCGATCGGTGAGTCCGCGAGGGAGTAGCCGATCGTCTGCGGCCGAGTTTGCTGCTCCTTCGCGTAACCGGACAGTTCATCCCAGAAGTGCTTCGCATCGCGGAGTGCCTCCCGCTCGGCGGGAGTCGCGTTCTCTATTTCGTCAGGGGTCGGCGGGAACATCGCGAAGTTCAGGTGAGAACCGATGAAGCCGGTGGGTCGCAGTTTGGCAATCTCGTCGGTGACGGCGCAGCCGAGATCACCTCCCTGAGCACCCCACCGCTCGTAACCGAGGCGTTGCATCAGCTCTACCCATGCGCGGGCGATACGAGGGATGTTCCAGCCGACCTCGGATGGCTTGGCGGAGAACCCGAATCCGGGGAGGACGGGGATCACCAAGTGGAAGGCGCTGTGTGGGTCGGCACCGTAGAAAGCCGGGTCGCTGAGCGGGCCGATTAACTTCCGGAACTCCAGCACCGAGCCTGGCCAGCCGTGGGTAAGCACGAGTGGAAGCGCGTCGGGCTCGGGCGAGCGAATGTGCAGGAAGTCGATGGAAAGTCCGTCGATCGTTGTCCGATGGATACCCCAGCCGTTGAGTTCGGACTCGACTCGGCGCCAGTCGTAGCCGTTCGCCCAATAGTCTGCAAGTGCGCGGAGCTTGGCGGGCACGGGTCCCTGGCTTATGTCGTCCACAGTAGCGCCCTCCGGCCAGCGAATGCGCGCAAGGCGGTCACGCAGGTCCTGCAGTTGTTCCTCGGGAACAGCAATGGTCTTGGCTTCAATTGCGGTGCTCATTCGGCTTGGCTCTCTTTCGAGTGTTGCTCGTGTCCTGTTCATGATAGCATGTACGATACGGTATCGTACATGTCAAAATCGCCCAAGTGGTGAGGATCAAATGGAGATAAGCAACAGTTCAAGATCACTGCACGGCGTTCGAGGCGAGCCGCGCGAACGCGCGATCATGGACGCCGTCGTGGAATTGATCGCCGAAGTCGGCTACGAACGAATCAGCATGGACTCGATCGCTGCCCGCGCCCGTGCCTCGAAAACAACGATATATCGTCGATGGGCCGACAAGGCCGAACTCGTGGCCGATGCGCTTCGCCGTCGAGCCGAAGGCGACGTCGCCACACCGCCCGATACTGGCAGTATCCGCGGCGATCTTCTCGCCAACGCAGAGGCCATCGCGACATCGATCGCCGGCAGCGGAGGACCGTCGTTCCTCGGCCTGGTCGAGGGTATCCGCGACGACCCTGTGCTACGGGAACTCGTTCGCCGGCAGATCGATACAGCCAGTGAACGGTTCGGCGCGACACTCATCGAGCACGCACGCGCCCGCGGTGAGCACATCCACGCGAAACGCGTGGCCGCCGTGTTCGGTCTCATGGTCTCGCAATTCTTCCTTGGCGCCCTCCTGCGTTCGGGCGAGACCGGGGCGCACGAGCGAGGCAGGCTCGTCGATGACATCCTGCTGCCACTGTTGACGGAGTAGGCAGCAATTAGACGATTGGGGCGCTGGGAGTTCGATTTTCTGCAACTCTAAGGCGCATCGCATTCTTTCAAGATTGCCTCCAGCTCTTGGCGCACTTGCGCCAAGAGCTGATCGGCTTTGTGCGCGCTGTCGCCGGCGTAGGCCAGCGTCAGCAGTGTGAGGGGATGCACTTCCATGACCTCGCACAGCTCGGTCAGTTTGTGCAGGGTCGGGCTTTTCAGGTCGCGTTCCAGTGAACTCATATAGGTGCGGCTCGACACGTCAGAAAACGCTTCCTGGCTCAAGCCACGCGCTTTTCTGACCGTCCGTATTGCCGTTGCCAATGAGTTTTTAGCCGCCACCAATGGTTTTCCCTATAAAACCAAGATGACAACCCATTGCGCCCTATAGGGCTACAATCTATAGTGTTCAATTGGTGTTGTTGTTTTCCGTATTCGTGCCTTTAAGGAAATCGCATCTGAGGATTTCGCCGGAACCGGGGAGCCGCATTCGTGCCTTTCCTGACATCCACAATTCCGCGTTTGCGTTTCTGTGCATGTACGGATTCGATAGCTTGCGCATCCGTGCTTGCGCACGAAAGCGCATATCCGGCTTGGTGGTTCTGTGCTTCGCCGGAAAAGCGTGTTCGTGCATTCGCAGATACGTGGGATTCCCGCCCATGACCCAGCCGCTCACCACCGCCGACGAACGCGCACGACTGCTCGCCAACGGCGCGGCGCGCGCCGTTGGCGAGAGCATCGACCCGCTGCCGGTGGTTCGACTGTTCACGCCCGATGCGCATGCGACCTGGCTGCTGGCCGCGCTCGACCCAGCCGATGGCGATACCGCCTGGGGACTGATCGACCTCGGCATCGGTATGCCCGCACTGGGGACGGTCAAGCTATCCGACCTGACGGGCATCGTCGGGCCGCAGCAGCGACCCATCCTGCGCGACCTGTATTTCCGCGCCTCGCGGCCGTTATCGGAATACACCCGTCTGGCGCAGCGCGATGGTTCGATCCCCGACTGACGAACCACTTGCTCCCGGCTGCAGGCGATCCAGACACAGGCCGTTGTGGCGTACTGTGTCTTTCTCAGTCTGACTCAAGACGGCTGGGGTCTGAATCAGCACTCTTGCACCAAGAGTGTGCGGCTTGACCTAGAAAGACATGATGTGTGTCGCGGGCTGCGGCACGGTGTCAGTGCCGCGCCCCATTTCCGGGATGCGCGGCCGTCGCACTCGGACGAACCCCGCAAGATTTCGGAGCCAATCGGTCTTGACCACTGCCAGCTTAGCCTTCCTTGATGACGGTTTTCGATAACGCAATAGCTCCTGTCTTCGACGCCCATAGCGACGTTCCTGTCCAACAGGAGGTTGCGTTATGGCTGATCGAAGCACCGAGCCCTGGTATCCAACCGCCGCGTATCTTTACGTGCTGCACCTCGACGGCCTCGCGCTGGCTTGGGAGTACCTGCGCCGCCATCCCGACTACCGGCGCGACTGGCTACGCCGTCGCAACAGGCCGAATGCGGGGCACGCCTGGGGGCTGCGCCTGCTGGAAGACCCCGCGCTGGATGCGCGCGACGCGCATCCAGCCTGGTTCCCCGACCATGACGCCGTGCTCCTGCTCTACCCCGACGCCGACCCGCCACCCGATGCCGATGCCTTCGAGTTCTGGCGCATCCCGGGCCACAAGCATCTGATCCACGACGGCAAGCGCTTGGTGCTGGTGGCACGATGGCCCGGCTGCTGCGTGCGGCTCGCACTAGCACCTGGCCTGACCGATGGCATGGCCTATCTCTATGCCGTCCGCGCGTGTGCTGCGCCCTGCGGGCGCTACCACACGATAGCGGCCGAACTGGACACCCTGGCCGCAGTCGCGGAAACCACGCCTGCGGCAGTGGCCCGTTCACGGCCCACGCCTGCGGCGCTGCTGGAGTTGCACACGCTCCAGGCACTCGACGCAACCCTGGCGGGTGCGTCCTTGCGCGAAACAGCCGCTGGGCTGTTCGGCATCGAAGCCGTGGCCGGCGGCTGGTACGCCGACGGTGGCCTTCGTTCGCGCGTGCGCCGCTTGGTGCAGCGCGGCCGATTGCTGATGCGCGGCGGCTATCGCCGTTTGGCACAGCTCGAATGACCTGGGGAGGGTCGCTTTGCCTTCACTGCAAAACGACCCTCTGCGCTCCGCGCCTCTTTCTTGAGACTGCCTCCATCCGGTCGCGTTGTGTGGCCGGGCGTTCCTAACCGATGGAGGTTCTCACCATGCGACCCGCTCCCTTGCAACCTGTCGCCGCTCCCGCTCCCGCGCCGGCGCAGCCTCAACGCTATCTCACCAATGATGAGGCCGCCGACTACCTGCGCCTCTCGCCGCGCACGCTGGAGAAACAGCGCGTGATCGGCAACGGGCCGAAGTTCCGCAAGTTCGGCCGGCGCGTCATGTACGCGGTGGCCGACCTTGATGCCTGGGCCGACCAACACAGCTACGAAACCACGTCCGACCCGGAATACGCCGAGCACCACTCGGCCGACAGCCGTGCGCGCTGATCGGTGGCTCGCCGGTGGCCATCGCCCTGTCCAACCCATCGCGGGAGCGGGAACAGCTCGATCTGTTCCGCGCATTGCCGGGCGACATGGCGCCGCGCGACAGCCAGGACCTGATGGCCTTTCCATTTTTCTCGCTGTCGAAATCGCGGCGCACGGCGCCGATCGACTTTCGCAGCGGCAACGTCACGATACGCGTGGAAGGGACGCTGGAGCATGGCATCGCCACCATCTGGGACGCGGACATCCTGATATGGGCCGCTTCGCAAATCGTGGAAGCGCGCGACGCGGGCATCCGACCATCGCGCCTGATGCAGGCAACGCCCTACGAGATCCTGCGCTTCATCGGACGCGGAACGTCGCTGCGCGACTACCAGCGCCTCAAGGCTGCGCTGGATCGCTTGCAGTCGACAACGGTAGCCACGTCCATCCGAGAAACGACGGGGCGGCGGCTGCATCGCTTCTCTTGGATCAACGAGTGGAAAGAGTTGGCGGACGCCCGCGGCACGCCGCTGGGCATCGAACTAATTCTGCCGGACTGGTTTTACGCGGGCGTACTCGACGCGGCGCTGGTGCTCACCATCGACCCGGCGTACTTCCGGCTCACGGGTGGCATCGAGCGATGGCTGTACCGACTGGTGCGCAAGCATGGCGGCCGACAGGAAGCTGGCTGGCAGTTCGACTTCCGACACCTGTATCGCAAGTCTGGCAGCAGCACGCGGTTTTCGGATTTCGCCTACGACCTGCGCGTCTTAGTGGCGCGGCAATCGCTGCCAGGCTACGTCATGGGCATCGAACGGATGCCGGGCGATCGGACGGAGCTATTGACCTTCCGGCCCGTGCCGTTCACGGCACGGGGATAACTGCGGGACAACCTGTGGACGGGCTCGTGCTATCAGGAGTAACGGGTATCGTGCTATCGGGAGTACGCCTATCGTGCTATCAGGAGTACGAATCGCCCGCAAAGCCAATAACGGCGCGGGTCTCGGCGCCCCTTAACTTACCTAACTTAAATTCTCTAACTTTTAGTAGAAGCGCGCCGTTTCGGTGGACAACTGCCGAAAGGCAAAAACCAAAGCAACTCCAAAAGCAAAAACAACCCCGGTTTTCAGGGCAAAAGCAGGCTGGCTTTCCTGATCGGAGGGCCGCGCCATGATCGTTGCCTTGCTCAATCAAAAAGGCGGCGTAGGCAAGACGACGCTCGCCACGCACATCGCCGGTGAGCTGGCGATGCGCGGACAAACGGTCATCCTGCTGGATGCCGATCCGCAGGGTTCATCGCTGGACTGGACACAGCGCAGAAGTCAGCAAGGTCTGCCCAGGCTATTCAGTGCCGTCGGCCTGGCACGCGAGACGCTGCACCAGGAGGCCCCAGAACTCGCCAGGCGGGCCGATCACGTCATCATCGACGGGCCGCCTCGTATCGCCGCCTTGGCGCGCTCCGCGCTGCTGGCGGCCGAGCGTGTGCTGATCCCGGTGCAGCCCAGTCCTTACGACCTGTGGGCCAGTGCCGAGATGGTGGCGTTGATCCGCGAAGCGCAAGTGTTCCGACCTGCGCTGCGCGCGGCCTTCGTCATCAACCGGCGCGTCAGCACCACCATCATCGGCCGGGAGGCGCGGCAGTCGCTGGCCGAACAGCCGCTGCCGGCGCTGCGTTCGGAAGTGCATCAGCGCATCGTGTTTGCCGACAGCGTGGCCGCCGGCCGGCTCGCACGCGAGACGGCACCTGACAGCGCCGCCGCGCGCGAGATCGCCGCGCTCACCGATGAGCTGCTGCGGTGGCCGACATGACGAATGCGCGCGGCAAACGCATCGGCATCGGCGCACGTCCGCCGGCGAATCCCCACGCCGAGGCGTGGATTCGCCAGGGTGACGCCGATGCTTTGCAAAAGGGCGACCTCTACACCGCGCGCCTGACCCTCGACATCACGCCCGCCATGCGCGCGCGCATCAAGGTGTCTGCCTTCACGCGTGGCGTGACGGTGGCCGAACTGCTGCGCGCACTGCTGGAACGCGAGTTTCCGGAGAACTCCCAATGAACGTGCAACCTTCGGCGGCCACGGCTGCCACAACCAACACAAATCCGCCTTCGCTCGCGATGCTCGCCAGACGGGCCGGCACCGTACCGTTGACCCGCGTATCGCTCGCCTACGTCGAGCGGCGCATCGACCTCTATCTGCGCTTCGGAGAACCGTCACGCATCGTCCGGCTTGACCAGTGGCGCCGTGTCGCGGCGTTCTTGTCGGGGGCCGTGTTTTGTCGCATCCGGTGGCAGGCCAATGACTACGGCACGATCCGTTGGGAACTCATGGTGATGCAGGCTTGCACGTCGCTAGATGCGGCGCAGCGCATCCCCGGCGTGCTGCCCGGCGCGCGGTTGCTGCTGCACGCCGAAGGCGAACCCGCCGTCCGCGCTGTGTTTGCGCAGCTCGACGCCATCGAGGCGCTGGGCATTGCGCCAGCCGACGTGTCGCCCGCGTACTGGCGCACGCTCGGCAACCGGCTCGCTGCGCGCTTCCCGCTACCCGAATACACCTCCGAGCGACATGCGGCCTGGCTGGCCGGGAGGGCATTGCCATGACGACGCTTTCCACATCCAGCATCGCACCGCATCCTCGTTCGCGCCTGCGCGCTCGCCTCGCGCTGACGGGCTTCGCCGCTGCCGGCCTCGCTGCGCTGGCCTGGGCCGCGTTCGTGTCGCCGCTACCGCGTCTGACCTACAACCCGTCCGACAGTGTGGCGGTCGGCTGGTATCGCATCGAACCGTTCGGCCATCGGGCCGCCTCGCTGCCACGTCCGTTGTCCGTGGATAGCATCGTGCTTGTCCCACTGCCGGCCGAAGCGGCCGCACTCGCTGCGCAGCGCGGCTACCTGCCGGTGCGCGTGCCGTTGCTCAAGCGAGTGGGCGCCGTGTCACCGCAGGAGGTGTGCGTCGCGTCAGGTATCGTTCGCATCGACGGCGTGCCTGCGGCTGCCGTGCTGCCGGCCGATCGGCTGGGCCGCCCGCTGCCGTCCTGGCAGCAGTGCCGCCGTCTTGAACCTGACGAACTGTTCCTGTTGAGCGTGACCAACCCGGCGTCGTTCGACAGCCGCTATTTCGGGCCGGTTGCTGCATCCACCGTGATCGGTGTTGCGCATCCGGTCTGGCTGGAGACGCATCGATGATGGCCACCGATTCGCTGCGCTTCATCGTGCCACCCGACGTGTCGTCTCACTGGTCGTCACCGTATTGTCGCGCGTGCAGTACAAGCGCATCCGTGCGGCACTTCGCGCAACATCCGGCACCGCCTTCCCATGTGCAGGCGTCTTGCCTCGAACGCGCCCGGCCTGTGGCCGTGGCCGCGTTCGTCGGCGGGCTGGCTGTGGGCAGCGCAGCACCGCCGGAACGCCGAGGCCCAGAGCGAAAGCGAAGGGCAAAGGCGGAAGGCAAGATAAAAGGTCGCGGCACTCCGTCGCGCGAAAAGCCAGTCTGCACGTGGGGGTGGCGCGGCACGCGCCAGAGGGCGGCGGCGTGCCGTGAAGGTGCGCAGCGCCGCATCGGCGCTGATGAAGCCGCGTGCTTTGTCCGCTGGACTGCGACGGTCTTGGATGGAGCCGCCCCATGAGCCAACACGACGACGACCGTTTCCGCGTCCGGCCTAGTGCGCCGAAACAGCGTGGCGATGCCTACGTCAACAAGGTGCTGCGGCAGGCCAACAAGGCCGGCGCGAAGCTCAGCAAGACAGCCGGCAAGGTTGGCCAGCGGCCCGGTTCCCGGCTGGGGCGCGGCCACGTTGCGGCGCGCTTTGCCGGTCGGGGACTTGGGGCGAACGCCCGGCGCGTGACGATCAAGGCCCGGCTGGTGAATCTGGCACAGGCCGGCCCGCGCTCGACTGCCGCGCACCTGCGCTACATCGAGCGCGAAGGCGTCGATCGCCAAGGCGGGCCGGGCCACGCCTACGGGCCGGCGACCGATGATGCCGACCTCGAAGCGTTCAAGGAACGCGGCGAAAGCGACCGCCACCAGTTTCGTTTCATCGTCTCGCCGGAGGATGCCGAACAGCTCGACGACCTGCGCACCTACACCCGGCACCTGATGGCGCACATGGAGGCCGATCTGGGCACGCGCCTGGAGTGGGTGGCTGTGGATCACTGGAACACCGACAACCCGCACACGCATGTTGTCCTGCGCGGCAAGGACGACACGGGCAAAGACCTCATCATTTCGCGCGACTACATCGCCGAAGGGATGCGCCATCGGGCATCGGAACTGGCGACCGAATGGCTGGGGCCGCGCACCGAGCTGGAGGTGCAGCGCGCCATGCAGCGCGAAGTCGAACAGGAGCGGTGGACGGGGCTGGATCGCACCTTGCAGCGCGAGGCCAGCGACGATGACATGGTGCGTATCGAACGCTTCGCCGAAACCCCGCTGCAACGCCAGCGGCAAATGCTGATCGGCCGCCTGCAACACTTGCAGCGCATGGGTCTGGCGACGGAGCCGCAGCCCGGCGCGTGGGCTGTCCATGCTGATGCCGAGCCGATCCTGCGGGCGATGGGCGAGCGCGGCGACATCATCCGCACCATGCAGCGAGCCATGAGCGGCAAGCGGCGCGAGCTGGCCGTGTTCCAGCCCGGCAAAGATGGCCACGCCGTTGTCGGTCGCGTCGTCGGCAAGGGGTTGGCCGACGAGCTGTACGACAAGGGCTATCTGATCGTCGATGGCACGGATGGCAAGGCGCACTACGTCGCGCTACCGCCGCGCGCGAAGCTGGAGCAGTACCCGGCTGGCGCCGTGGTGGAAGTGAAAGGCTCGGCCGACGTGCGCGCCGCCGACCACAACATCGCCGCGCTGGCGGTCGATAGCATCTACCGCACCGACCATCACCTTGCTGTCGCTCAGGGCCAGGCCGCACCTGACCGCGACCCGCGCGAGGTGGTGGCCGCGCACGTGCGCCGGCTCGAAGCCTTGCGCCGCGTCGGCATCGTGGAACGCGAGGCCGAAGGCGTCTGGCGAGTCCCCAACGATCTAGCCGAGCGAGGCCGCCAGTACGACGCGCAGCGACTCGGCGGTGGCGTGGCGGTGGAACTGAAATCACACCTGCCGATCGAGCGGCAGGCCCGCGTGGTTGGCGCCACCTGGCTCGACCAGCAGTTGATCGGCGGCGGCAAGGGGCTGGGCGACCTGGGCTTTGGTGCCGAGGTCAAAGACGCGCTGCGCCAGCGTGCCGACTTCCTGATCGAACAGGGATTGGCCGAGCATCGCGGGCAACGCGTCGCGCTCGCGCGCAGTTTACTAGCGACGCTGCGAGGGCGCGAACTAGCGCAGACCACGAAGGACATTGCCGCCGAAACAGGCTTGGAGCACCGACCCGTGGCAGACGGGCAGCGTGTGGCCGGCATCTACAGGCGCAGCATCATCCTCGCCAGCGGGCGCTATGTGATGCTCGATGACGGCGTGGGATTCAGCCTAGTGCCGTGGAAACCAGTGATCGAGCAACGGTTAGGGCAACAACTCTCTGCCACAGTGCGAGACGGCTCCGTATCGTGGGGGTTGGGCCGACAACGTGGCCCAACTATTGGCTGACTCGGCCAATCCCCTGGAAGACGGCCTGGGCACGCGCCTGGAACGAGTCGCTGTCGATCACTGGAACACCGATAACCCCATACGCATGGCGGCCTGTGCTCTTGCAGGGCCACCCGTTTCTCGCAAGGGCGTGCCTCGATGACGACTGAGTAATGATCATAGACAGCGATCGGCATCATATAGCTGCCGGTTTGCATGGATATCTCCGCGATGTGCAAGCGCCCATTCGGCCAACTGCCTCACGGGCTTCGATAGCGAATGTCCGAGGGCGGTCAACGCATAGGCCACTTGTGGTGGAGTTGTTGTACGGACATTGCGCTCGACCATGCCGTCCCGCTCTAACATTTTAAGCGTCCGCGTCAGCATCTGCTGCGAAATACCATCGATACAGCGCTTGATGTCGTTGAATCGTCGAGGCCGGTCGCACAGGGCTACGACGACCTGCATCGTCCACTTGTCCCCAACACGGTTCAGAACTTCGCTGACTCCACTGCAATCCGCGGCAGCGTTGATTGGCTTGGTCACATTCATTTGACTTGATCCTTAAAATATGCTTTTGACGAGGCTGTGACAGTCACATACGCTCCTAATCATCAATAGAGACCGGTGGAAGCTTGGAGGAAGATCGATCGAATGCGCGAGCCGGTGAATATCAGTCAGGACTTTGTCAAGTATCCGTAGAGAAAGGAAAAAGTGATGAATGTGTCAGTCCACGCCAGAGATGCAAACATGATCGCGCCGATCCCCGTCGTGTCCGTGCGCTCGGTGGTGCTGTCGGCTCCGGGCCGCGGCGAAGACCTGCAGGTTCGTGTTTCGGCTCCCATTGCTGGGCGGGCATTGCCGGTCATCGTCTTCTCGCATGGTCACGGTTCCTCTATGGACGGCTATGCGCCATTGACCGACTTCTGGGCTGCGCGAGGCTTCGCCGTGATTCAGCCGACCCACTTGGACTCCAAGAGGCTCGGCCTTCCGGCGGATGATCTGCGCGGGCCTCTGATCTGGCGCTATCGCGTCGAGGACGTGAAGCGCATTCTCGATAATCTCGACCTTATCGAGAAAGCCTTGCCGGGCTTGGCCGGCCGCCTTGATCGCACTCGCATTGCGGCAGCAGGGCACTCGTTCGGCGGGCAGACAACAGAACTGCTGCTCGGTGCGCGAATGGCTGGGCCAGGCGACGACGCGGGGAAGGATATGTCCGATCGACGGATCAAGGCCGGCTTGTTGCTGGCCGCAGGCGGAGATGGCGGAACGAGTTTAAGTGCATTCGCGGTCCAACACCTGCCGTATCTGGATACGAGCTTTGCCGCGATGACCACACCAACACTCGTCGTTGCGGGCGATAGCGACCACTCCCCGCTTACCGTCCGGGGCCCCGACTGGTTCGCTGACCCATATTTCTTGAGTCCCGGCGGCAAGGCGCTGTTGACGCTGTTTGGCGGCGAGCACATGCTGGGCGGGATCTCCGGGTACGAAGTTACCGAAACGACGGATGAGAATCCTGGTAGGGTCGCTCTTGTCCAGCAGATGACCTGGGCCTTCCTCCGTAGTGCGCTTTACCCCGAAGACCCTGCATGGTCCGCAGCGTGTAACGCCTTGGATCGACCTGATGCATTGGGTCGGGTTGAATGCAAATGAAGCATCGCCGCGTTGGCCGCCGCCGGCCGTGTATCGCACCGATCATCACTCGCCTCGCGCAAAGTCGGGCCACGCCTGATCGACGCCCGCGTGAGGGGCTCGGAAGGGAAGCGCTTGTCAGGATGTGGCCGATGGAGCGCACGGCACAGTGGCTGGCAAGGCTGCGATTCTTGCCCGAGGCGGTGCTCGATCAGATGCAGCCTCCCGCGTGTCTTCGCGGGGAGACGTCAGATTCTGAGCCTTATTTTGGTCCACACTCATTGGCGAGTTAGAGCTTTGGCCAAGCGTTCATCACAACGTTCGCCATTGCGAGCAGATCCCGCCGATCTGTTCCGTCGCGGGCGAGCACTGACAGTCCCTGGATCAGTGCGATGACCATAGTGGCAAGGCTCTGGCTGTCGGTTCCTGCAGGCAAGAGTCCTTGCGATACATCCAGGTCGATCCGACTCTTGAGGTGCGACTGAATCTCCCGCCGCACTTGTGCGACTTCACTCTGCACGTCTGCCGATGCGTCTGAACCACTGGCAGTGGCGCTGGCGAGCAAGCAACCGCACGGTGTCAACTCACCGGTGAACGCTTCTGCAGCTGTGACCAACATCCGCTGCGCCGCCTCGCGCGATGTCGGCGCTTCGGCCAATGCCTGCTCACTGTGGACGAGCTACGGCGCAAGCGGAATCTTGATCGTATCGACGAATGCGCGGAGCGCCGAGGGAATGTTCCGGTTGCCTGGGTAATAGAGATATGCGCCAGGAAAACCGGGGCACCAATCGTCGAGCAGGTTGATGAGCTGACCGGCTTTGAGTGCGTCACGTACCGAACTCTCGAACACGTAGGCGACGCCGAGCCCCGCGAGCGCAGCTTCAATCATCAGACCTTCCTGATTCAAGATCAGAATCCCTGGTACGTCGATCGCCAGCGTCTGGCCGCGTTTCTCAAACTCCCATGCAAGGAGCTTCCCGCTAGGGAGCCGGACCCGGATGCACTCGTGCGACTGGAGGTCATCAGGGGTCTGCGGCCGGTTGTGCTGTGTGAGGTACCTCGGTGAAGCCACTGCGATGCCGCGCGCCTGGCCACCGATCTGTATCGCGATCATGTCGCGAGGAATGGTACCGCCTAGCCGCACGCCGGCATCGAAGCCCTCTTTGACGATGTCGACGAACCGACCTTCGGTCACGAGGTCAAGCTCGATCTTCGGGAATTTCTTCTGAAACGCGGGGACGATTTCGCGGAGCAGGAGTCGAACTCCCTGCTCCGGCGCGTTGATGCGGACGCGGCCTGTAGCCTTACCCCGAAATTCATCAACTTCACCCAGCGCGCTGCGGAGTTCCTCCAGGGCGGGACGCAAACGAGCGAGAAGCCTTTCTCCTGCTTGTGTGGGAGCCACGCTGCGGGTCGTGCGGTGAAGCAAACGCACACCCATGTGCTCTTCGAGGCGACGCATCAGGTGACTGACCGTCGACGGCGAGATTTCGAGCACGTCTGCTGCCTGCCGAAAGGAGCGCAACGTCGCTACTTGGGCGAAAGCGTTCAGTTCCGCGATGTCCGGCTTTGTCATTGGTGTAAATTTAGCATGACATCATGCTGATTATTGCGATTGTGCAATGAGTGGATTGCTTGTCTACTGACTTCAACCTCATCGGGCGAACGATGCACGACATCCAGACCATCCTGATCATCGGGCGCTACCCGGCGATGCAAGGGCAGCAGCGGCGCGCTTCGCGTCCAGAAGGAGACGCCACATGTCTTTGTTTGCAATGTTCAAATCAGCAGGGCCGACCGGCTTCGGTTACGGGTCGACGGCGGAGCAGGTCACCGAAGGGCTCTCGCTCGCCGGCCAGACGATTCTGGTGACGGGCTGCAACTCGGGCATCGGCCAGGAGGCGTGTCGGGTGCTGGCGTTGCGGGGCGCCCTGGTATTGGCGACGGCGCGCACCAAGGAGAAGGCCGCCGCGAGCTGCGCGACGTTTCCCGGCAAGGCGATCGGCTACGCCTGTGAACTCTCGAAACCTTCTTCCGTGCGGAAGTGCGTTGCAGCGGTCAAGGAAGACGGTCATCGGCTCGACGCCATCATCTGCAACGCGGGCATCATGATGCTGCCGAAGCTCGAGAAGTCGCACGGCTACGAACTGCAGTTCTTCACCAACCACATCGGGCACTTCATGCTGGTGACAGGCCTACTCGATCAGCTCAAGGACGAGGGCCGAGTCGTGATGCTCAGCAGCGAGGGCCATCGACAGGCGCCCATCGGAGGCATCGTGTTCGAGAATCTCTCGGGTGACAAGGGATACCGGCCGTTGACGGCCTACGGCCAGTCGAAGATGGCCAACCTGCTTTTCGCCAAGGAGTTGCAGCGGCGTTTCGCCGGCACCAGGAAGACCGCCTATGCGGTGCACCCCGGCGTCGTTGCCACCAATCTCGCCCGCAACCTCGGGCCGGTGCTTAGTTGGGTGCTGGCGGCCACCGGGCCGTTTTTTCTCAAGTCGGTCGGCGAGGGTGCCGCTACCGAGATCTTCGCCGCGGTCAACGCGAAGGCGCTGCCCTTGGCGGGCAGCTACCTCTCTGACTCGAATGTGAAGAAGCCCCGCGCCGATGCAGAAGACGCCGCGCTTGCCACCCGGCTATGGGCGGAGTCAGAGGAGATCGTCAAGGCACTCTAACAATGAAGATCGCGGCCATCGCGTAGCGATTCTGCACGATCTCACGGTTTCCACGATAGCAGCAGGTCGGGTCTGGATTTGAGCTTGATCGCCTTCGGCCACTGTTCTGGTTGCTACAAAGATAGACTCCTCACTACCGGCCAAGATGAATGTCGCAACACCGGACATAGTCATTGTCGCCTCCCCACGCAAGCTGTTTGAATGGCATGCCGGTACGATAGCTGGCGTAGTTACAGCAAACGCCGGGGTGGGTGCAGGCATTGGCGGCGTACGCGGGCGTCAGAGGAAGTCGCACGATCACCTTATAACGTTCGGGAAGTGGCTCTGACCCAGTGCCCCGCAGCATCCGGCGCAACCAGTCTCTGTAAGAATTGCCGGGCAGCTTCCTAAAAGCCGAAGTGGCGGTGCGCAACATCCGCTCAATCAGCCACCAGTTCGGCGGGCGCGGCGCGACTCCCGGTCAACCGAGACCTGGACGCTTTCGATTTTGCCCAGACACCGCTCAACGAGGCGCAGATCGGGGAGTTGTATCGTGGGTATTTCCTCGACCACGCCCGCAACTTTTACGCCATTCCATCGTATGCCTGACGAGCGCTATTGATCGCTGCATGGCTGCGATCGGCCCATTGGACAAGCACGTTCAAGGGTTCGAGAATCGTTTCGCCTAGAGGCGTCAGTCGGTACTCGACGCTGGGCGGCTTTGTCGGGAACACCGTCCGCGCGATCAGTCCGTCGCGCTCCAGATCCCGGAACGTCTGCGTCAGCATTCGCTTGGAGATGTCCGGGATCGCGCGTTGAATGGCGCTGAAACGATGCGGTCCGTCCGCCAAAGTGACCAGGACAAGCGTCGACCACTTGTCGCCGATCCGGTCGAGAACATCTCGCACCGGGCACTGTGGATCGACCGACCATTTGGGTCGGTCCCTATGTTTGATTGAAGACCGACCTAGTACGCCGGCGGTTACTTCTAGCTCACCCTGTCCCAAAATTCTGCCTCCTTCACGTCTCGATATGGTCTCATTATAATACCTAGTCTCTACTAAAAACCACTAGGAAGAACATCATGTCCGTTACCTCCAAGCCCTTTGTCACTGACGCCACCGGCCAGCTCGGTGGGAACGCGGTGAGGCTATTGCATATCGACACAAGCATTAAAGCTACAGGATCGTTAAGCCGCGAAATGTCGGCTGCGGCTGTGGGGCGCCTGAAGCGTGAAGCTCCGAACATTTCGGTCCACTACCGCGATCTCGCCGCCCATCCGCTCGGCGATCTTACCGAACGTGTTTTCGCCTCCCACGCAAAGGGCGCGGACATCAGAGATCTCGATCAGGCCGAACTCAGCGACCTCGCCGAAAGCGGGAAGGTTCTCGATGAGTTTCTGATCAGCGAGGTGATCGTCATCGGCGTCCCTCTGTACAACCTCACTGTTCCAACCTCGCTCAAGGCCTGGATCGACCGAATGCTGGTCGCCGGGAAAACGTTCAGCTATGGCGCAAGCGGTGTGATCGGGCTGGCGCGCGGCAAGCGCGTGATCGTGCTTCTGGCGCGCGGCGGACTTTATGGCGAGGGATCGCCGAACGCGCACCATGAACATGCAGAAACCTATCTGCGATCCATCTTCACGATGATCGGTGTGGAAAACCTGGAGGTGATCGTCGCCGATGGGGTCGACATCAGTCCTGAGCTGCGCGCAGCCGCGCTCGAGCGCGCGATGAGCAGCATCGCCGCGCTGGCGGCTTGATCCCAATATCGGAGATATAACATGCTCAAGATAGATCTTTATTCAGACCCCATCTGCCCCTGGTGCATCATCGGGACGCATCGGCTCGATAAGGTTCTGCGGGAACGCTTTCCCGGGCTCGACGTCGATATCGAACACCGTCCATTCGAGCTTCATCCAGGGGCACCGTCGGAAGGGTTTCGGATCGACGAATATTTTCGACGCAAAGGCATATCAGACCTGGCGAGCGCCTTCGCTCGCCCCGAAGCAGAGGCGCGCGCCTCCGGTCTCGTTCTGAATCTCAGCAAGCAGCACTTCGGCTATCGCACCGTCCATGCCCATACGCTGCTGAGGCATGCCCGCAACCGCGGAACGCAGCACGATCTTTCAACGGCATTAATGGACGCGAACTTTCACGCGGCCCGCAACATCTCCGACAAGGATGTCCTGGCGGAGATCGCCGCTCCGCATGGCTTCACGGCCGTGGAAGTGCAAGCCATCCTGGCTGATCCCGCGGAGCAGGCGGAAACCGAAAGGCAAACCGCCGCGTCCAGAGCCATGGGCGTCCGTTCCGTGCCCACCTTCTATATCGGAGGGATTGTCATGGGCGGCGGCTCGGAGGACGAGATTGCGGCGGCCATTGAACAGGCACGCCGCTGACCCGTTTTAGATCACAAGGAAGAAGTTTATGTCTGTTACCACCAAGCTTTTTGTCACTGGTGCCACCGGGCAACTCGGCGGGCACGTCATCGACGCGCTGCTCGAAACGGTGCCCGCGAGCGCGATCGTCGCGGGTGTGCGTGATCCGGCCAAGGATGAGGCGATCGCAAATGCACTGCGCCGAATGGGCGTAGAGGTTCGTACCGCCGACTATGCCCGACCGGAAACGCTGACCACTGCGTTTGCCGGCGTGGACCGGCTTCTGCTGATTTCCAGCAGCGAGAACGGCAAGCGCAAGGTACAGCACCGAAACGTCATCGACGCCGCGAAGGATGCCGGTGTCGGTCTGATCGCCTATACCAGCATCCTGCACGCGGACACCTCACCGCTGTTCCTCGCTGAAGAGCATCGCGACACGGAAGCGGCTCTGGCGGAAGCTGGCGTGCCGTTCGTGCTTCTGCGCAACGGCTGGTACACGGAGGTCTATACGTGGCGGCTGCCGCTCGCCTTGAAGCGAGGCGTTCTCATGGGCGCAGCGGGAGATGGGCGCATCTCATCCGCAGCGCGTGCCGACTATGCCAGGGCTGCGGCGACCGTTTTGGCCGGCGGCAACCACGCGGGTCGCATCTATGAACTCGCGGGCGACGCGTCCTTCACGCTGGCCGAACTCGCCGCCGTGGTGGCCAAAGCTTCGGGTAGGCCGATGACCTACCAGAACCTGACGCAGGAAGCGTTCCGATCGTCGGTCCTGGGCGCTGGCCTCCCGGAGATCGTGGCCAGGATTCTGTCGGACACGGATGCGGGCGTTGCGAAGGGAGCGCTGTTTGACGACGGCGGCGCACTTGCCCGGTTGATCGGTCGGTCGATCACTCCCTTTCAGGCCACGATCACCGGCTTCGTGCACAACCAGCAGACGTCCAGCGGGTCATCGAGTCATGCATAAGCCGGTCTTCCACCGAGAACTCGTCTACGGACGCCCGGCTGGCTTCCTGAACGCGATCAAGGCCCTTGATCCGACGTTGACATGACCAAGACAATCAGGGTGCCTTCAGCCGCTACGAAGCAACCGGGACTTGCCCACGCGGTCCTGGCCCTGGGTGGATTCGCTATCGGGACGACGGAGTTCGCGACTATGAGCTTCCTGCCAGCCTTCGCGTCCGAGCTTGGTGTCGATGCACCGACGGGTGGTTACGTCGTCAGCGCTTATGCGCTCGGCGTCGTCGTGGGCGCGCCGCTGCTGGCCGTGTTCGGCGCACGCCTCAATCGCCGCCTTCTCCTGATTTTTCTGCTGACCTGGTTTGGTCTTGGCAACTGCCTTAGCGCAATGGCATCGAGCTTCGACGCCCTAGTGGCGCTTCGGTTCATCACGGCAATTCCCCACGGAGCCTATTTTGGAATCGCTGTTCTTGTTGCGGCCGGCATGGTTCAGGAGGTGAGACGGGGAGTCGCGATTGGACGCGTTCTGCTGGGTCTCACTCTCGCCACCATGATCGGAGCGCCGGTAGCGAACGTCATCTCGCAATGGCTGGGTTGGCGTTGGGGTTTCGGAGCGCTGGGCCTGCTTTCGTGCATGGCCGCCGCGCTGATTCTCTTCGTCATCCCGATCCAGGAGAGGATAGTTGGCGCGTCTGCGTTGGGAGAGCTGGAGGCACTGCGCCGTCCGCAAGTCTGGTTGAGCCTCGGGATCGGCGCTATCGGCTTCGGGGGGCTCTTCGCCGTCTACACCTATCTCACGTCAACGCTGGAGCTGGTGACGAAATCGTCAGCGGTTGCAACCCCAGTCGTCTTGGCCGTTTTCGGGGCTGGCATGACGTGCGGCAACCTGGCCGCCCCCTACCTCGCAAAGCGCGGCCCAATGCCCGCTGCCGGCGTTCTGTTGGCATGGAGCGCATTCGCGCTCGCGCTCTATCCGTTGACTGTCGACCATGTGTGGTCGGTCGGGGTTGCGGTGTTTGCGATTGGTTGGGGTGGCGGCCTTGGCACTCTGTTGCAGATGCGCCTCATGGATGTCGCCGGTGATGCCCAAGGACTGGCTGCATCACTCAATCACGCCGCCTTTAACGTGGCAAATGCCCTAGGCCCTTACTTGGGCGGGCTCGCCATTGCCGCAGGCTACGGCTGGGCATCCACGGGATGGGTTGGTTGCGGTCTGGCTCTGGGCGGTCTCGCAATGTGGAGGCTGGCCCTTGCAAACGACCACCGCGCTGCGCAACTTGGCTGCGCGAACTTGACCAAGAAAGCATGAAGTAGGTTGTTTAGAGGAGCGCACATGGCAAGCCTGAACGTCCACTACAGAGCAAGCCATGATCGTCGCCAAACATCTCGGTTTGGCGCGGTTGCCAACCGGCGGCTTCCTTCACGCGGGAGGCTTGCTCGATGGAATTGCGTCATCTCCGGTGTTTTCTGGCTGTCGCGGAAGAACTTCATTTCGCCCGTGCTGCTGAGCGATTGCATATCGAGCAGTCACCGTTGTCGCGTGCCATAAAGGAGTTGGAAGAAAACCTCGGAGTGAAATTGTTCGTTCGCACCACGCGCAGCACTCGGTTGACCCATGCCGGAAAGCTATTTCTTGAGCGTGTGCCCCGTGTCTTCACCGCCTTACAGCAGGCACGCGACAGTGTGAAAGCCGCCGCCAATGGCTTTCACGGCCAGTTGCGAGTTGCTCTCTCGGACGGCATCACGCCACTGCGGTTCTCCACGTTCCTGGCCTTATGTCGCCAAGACGAACCGGAGACCGAGATTCGCTTGTCGGAGGTTCCGTTAGCGCAGCAGATCAAGGGCCTGCACGACGATCTCTACGACGTAGGGTTTGCCCAATCGGACGAAGTTGGCGATGGGATTATCGCGGAGCCAGTTTGGGACGATCAGCTGATGGTGGCGGTGCCTGCTCGCCATCCTCTCTTGAAATACAAACGTGTTCCCTTGGAGGAAGTGCTGCACTATCCGCTCGTGCTCGGCGATCCTCTGGCGTGCGAGGGGCATGCACGTCAGGTAGAGCGCGCCTTGCGACGAGTAGAGCAGGAGCCATTGATTACCGAGCGGGTTACCTCTATCGACTTAATGATGGCTTTGGTATCAGCCGGCTTTGCTCTTGGGTTAGCTGGCGCCTCACAGATCGCGGCCGGCCGCGAGCCGGGCGTAGTGGCCCGTCCGCTGGCTGGCCGCACACCTGTGCTCACCACCTATTTGCTGCGTCTAGATGGCGAGCCTTCGCAGGCACTGGCTCGTTTCATCGAGAGAGTTAGTACCGTCGAAGCGCCCTCTGGACAGAATTCTTCCGCACCACCCCAGTCTGACCTATCGGAGGATGCAGAGACATGAATAAAGGCATTTTCTTGATACTCGTCGTGGCATTGACTGCTTGCGGCAAGCCTGAGCCAGCCGAAACGGTTGAGGCGCTGACGGCTAATCCCGAACGGTTGAAGGAATTGCGCCAACAATGCAAGACGGATGGCGCCAAGTTGGGTGACGAGTTTTGTAATCGCGTCGCTGAGGCGACGAACCGGCGCTTTTTTAATGATGGGAAGACGCCGTACACGCCGCCAAAGGAACGGCCTAAGTTCTGATCGTATGTAAATCGCGATCTATTTCGGATCGCGCTCTCAACGCGCGGCAATGCGCCCGCGTTTGCAGCGTTTTCTTTCTATTCGCCCCCGCGCGAAATCTTGCTTTTTCGTCGACCTTTGTCCCGATAACGGTCTTTGACCGTTCTTGATCTGACCCCGATCCTCGTGTGTGCGGCACGCCTTTGTGCCGTCGGTTGCGCAGGAGAAAGCGGAGGCCAGGATGCAAGGTCAAGGCGTGCTGTTCGGGCAAGTCGGTGTCGTGTTTGGCATCGTGATTGCCGGCGTATGGAGCGCCACGCAGTGGACAGCCGCCGCACTGGGATACCAGCTACGCCTAGGCTCGCCCTGGTTCGATTTCTTTGGCACGCCGGTCTATCACCCCTGGCGATTGTTCGAGTGGTGGTTCTTCTTCGATGCTTATGCGCCCCGGATCTTCGACACGGGCGGCGCGATTGCGGGCGGCAGCGGTTTGGTGGCTGTCGTGGTCGCTATTGCCATGTCCGTGTGGCGCTCGCGGCAATCGAAACTGGTGACGACCTACGGCTCGGCGCGCTGGGCCGACGCCGCTGATATTCGCAACGCGGGACTAACCCAGCCTGCAGGCGTCTTCCTTGGTCGGCATGACGACCAATACCTGCGGCACGAAGGCCCGGAGCACGTCCTGACCTTCGCGCCGACGCGATCCGGCAAGGGCGTCGGCCTGGTGGTTCCTACCCTATTGAGCTGGCCTGCGTCCGCGGTCATCCATGACATCAAGGGTGAGAATTGGCAGATCACAGCAGGCTGGCGTTCGCGCTTCTCGCACTGCCTCCTGTTCAACCCAACTGATCCGAAGTCGGCGGCCTACAACCCTCTGCTCGAAGTCCGGCGGGGCGCGCATGAGGTGCGCGATGTACAGAACATCGCCGACATCTTGGTTGATCCTGAAGGTGCGCTGGAGCGCCGCAACCATTGGGAGAAGACTTCGCACGCGCTCCTGGTCGGTGCCATCCTGCACGTGCTCTATGCGGGAACCGACAAGACACTGCGCGGCGTCGCCAACTTCCTGTCCGATCCGGCGTGCCCGTTCGAGTTGACGCTGCACCGGATGATGACGACGCGGCACCTGGGCGCCGCGCCGCATCCCATCGTCGCATCCGCTGCGCGCGAAGTGCTCAACAAGAGCGACAACGAGCGTTCTGGCGTGCTGTCCACCGCCATGTCGTTCCTCGGCCTGTACCGCGATCCGACGGTGGCCGAAGTCACCTCGCGCTGCGACTGGCGCATCGCCGACCTGATCGCGTCCGAGCATCCCGTCTCGCTGTACCTCGTCGTGCCGCCGTCGGACATCAGCCGCACGAAGCCACTGGTGCGCCTGATCCTCAACCAGATCGGTCGGCGCCTGACCGAATCGCTCGACGGCAGCGATGGCATCGCACGTCGCCACAAGCTGCTGTTGATGCTCGACGAGTTCCCTGCGCTGGGCCGGCTCGACTTCTTCGAGACGGCGCTGGCGTTCATGGCCGGCTACGGCATCCGCAGCTTCCTCATCGCGCAGTCGCTCAACCAGATCGACAAAGCGTATGGGCAGAACCATTCCATCCTCGACAACTGCCATGTGCGCGTGACGTTCGCCACGAACGACGAACGCACCGCCAAACGCATCTCCGAAACGCTCGGCACCGCGACCGAGCTACGCGCACAGCGCAACTACGCTGGCCACCGGCTCGCGCCGTGGCTCGGGCACCTGATGGTGTCGCGGCAGGAAACGGCGCGTCCGCTGTTGACGCCCGGCGAAGTGATGCAACTTCCGCCGGACGATGCCGTGGTGATGGTGTCCAGCTTGGCGCCGATCAAGGCGAAGAAGCTGCGCTACTACGCCGACACCAATTTCAAGCGCCGTGTGCTGCCGCCGCCCACGCTCGCAGCCGGGCGCTACGCCGATGCGCCGCCGCTCCGCCCAGACGACTGGAGCGGCTTGGCTATCCCTGTCGTCCCTGCCGCTTCGACCGCATCGGTGGACTTGACCGACAGCGCAGCCGCTGCCGACGACGGCGGGCCGCGTCGGCAGCCGGAGCTGTCCGAGGTCACCGAATACCTCCCCGACCAAGAGCCATCGACCAGCGACCTGGCGCTGCTCGATGACGACGACTTGCCGTTACCCCTTCCTCGCCAGCTCGACCCGGCCATGCAGCGCACGGCCCGGCTGGCGTCCCTCGACCAACACGACGGAATCGAGCTATGAGCCAATACCGCCTCAACCTGTTCATTCCGCACGAGCACGCCAAGCGACTCGACGAGCTGGCCGCCAAGAAAGGCGTGTCCAAGTCGTCCATCGTCGCGGCGGCACTGGCGTCCTGGCTGTCGCCGGACGCGGGCGACCAGCGTGAGGCGGCCATCGCCAAGCGCCTTGATCGACTGTCGCGCCAGTTCGAGAGGCTGGAGCGCGACCAGAACATCGAGATCGAAACGCTGGCGCTGTTTGTCCGCTACTTCCTGACGGTCAGCACGCCGGTTCCTGAAGCCCATCAAGACGCGGCCCGCGCGCAGGGCAAAGCGCGCTTCGAGCAGTTCGTTGAACAACTCGGCCGCCACCTGATGCGCGGGCGCAGCCTGGTGCGCGACGTGGTGGAGGAACTGCATCCCGACACTTCTCACTTGGATGACGCGGCGGCGCTGGCTGAGGCTCAGGAGCGTACTTCATGAGCGCCATCCCCTCGACTGTCGGGCAGTCCTTCGCCACGACGTCGCTCGACCGGCGCATCCGCATGCTGCGCACGGCGATGGGGCCGTTGATCGCTGCCGCGCTTGAAGACCCGGACGTGGTGGAAATCATGCTCAACCCCGACCGCACACTTTGGGTCGATCGCCTATCGTCGGGCCGCGCGCCGCTGGGCGCAGAACTGTCAGAGGAAGACGGCGAACGCATCATTCGCTTGGTCGCCGCGCATGTTGGCGCGGAAGTCCATCGCGGCCAGCCGCTCTTGAGCGCCGAGCTGCCAGAAACTGGCGAACGCTTCGAGGGCATCCTGCCACCAGCCGCGCCGGGGCCGGCCTTCGCGCTGCGCAAGCGCGCCGTCGGTGTGATTCCGCTGGATCGCTACGTCACCGACGGAATGATGACCGCAGAGCAGGCCGAGCTCCTGCGCCGTGCGGTACGCGAGCGGCAGAACATCCTGATCGCCGGCGGCACCAGCACCGGCAAGACCACGCTCGCCAATGCCTTGCTCGCGGAGATCGCCGCCACCGGCGACCGCGTGCTGGTGCTCGAAGACACCATCGAGTTGCAATGCGCGGCACGCGATCACGTGCCGCTGCGCACCCGCGCTGGCGTCGTGTCGATGACCGAGCTGGTGCGCGCCACGATGCGGCTGCGCCCCGACCGCGTGATCGTCGGCGAGGTGCGCGGCGGCGAGGCGCTGGATCTCATCAAGGTGTGGGGCACCGGCCATCCGGGCGGCATCGCCACGATCCACGCCGGTTCCGCGCTGGGCGCGTTACTGCGCCTGGAGCAACTGATTCTCGAAGTCGCCGTGAATCCGCCGCGGGCGCTCGTCGCCGAGGCCGTCAACGTCGTCATCCACATCGCCGGCCGTGGCCGGCGTCGCCGCATCGAGAGCATTGCCCGCGTCCTTGGCTTTGACGGCGTGGGCTATCGCCTCGCGGATGCGCTGGAGCCGCCGCTTCCAGAGCTGCCGCTTTCTTCCCCATCCCCTGACCACCTTGGAGAACTGCCATGACACAGATGCACGCCCATGCTTTCCGCATTTCCGTAAATCCGGCTTCGATCCTGACTCGCCTGCGGCGCCTGGCCCGCCCCGCGCACCACGGCCTGCTGACCGCCGCCGTGATGCTGACGACGGCTGGCACGGCACGCGCCGCCGGTTCGTCGATGCCCTGGGAAGGCCCGCTCGAATCCATTCTCGAATCCATCCAAGGGCCGGTCGCGCGCATCGTCGCGGTCATCATCATCATCGCCACCGGCCTTGCGCTGGCCTTCGGCGACACGAGCGGCGGCTTCCGCAAGCTGATCCAGATCGTGTTCGGTCTGACCATCGCATTCGCGGCGTCGAGCTTCTTCCTGTCGTTCTTCAGCTTCTCCGGCGGGGCCGTCGTATGAGCACGGCTAGCGACTTACCGGGCTTCGAGGTGCCACTGCACCGCTCGCTGACCGAGCCGATCCTGATGGGCGGCGCGCCGCGCACCGTGGCAATTGCCAACGGGACGCTGGCCGCTGCCGTGGGCCTGGGCCTGCAACTGTGGATTCCCGGCGTCGTGCTCTGGATCGTCGGCCATTCGCTGGCGGTGTGGGGGGCGCGCGTCGATCCGCAATTCATGCAGGTGTTCGCCAAGCACATCAAGCACAAGTCGCTATTGGACGTCTGAGGAGATGCCGCGATGCTGAATCTCGCCGAATACCGCCAGCGCCCCGCATTGCTTGCCGATTGGCTGCCGTGGGCCGGACTGGTCGCACCAGGTGTCGTCTTGAACAAGGACGGCAGTTTCCAGCGCACAGCACGCTTTCGTGGGCCTGATCTGGACAGCGCGACGCAAGGCGAGCTGATCGCGACGACAGCGCGGTTGAACAACGCGCTGCGCCGGCTCGGTGCCGGCTGGGCGCTGTTTGTCGAAGCAGAGCGCCGGACGGCAGCGGACTATCCGCACTCGGATTTCCCCGAACCGTTATCGTGGCTAGTGGACGAGGAGCGCCGCGCGACCTTCGAGGAATCAGGCCACCACTTCGAGAGCGGCTATCACCTCACGCTGCAATACCTGCCGGCGGAAGAATCCCGCGCCCGCGCAGCAAAGCTGCTGTACGAGAACACGCCGACTGGCGGCGTGGACTGGCGCGAACGCATGACCGCGTTCGTCGCGGAAACGGGCCGCGTCTTCGACCTGCTCGATGGCGTGATGCCAGAGATCGACTGGCTTGATGACGCCGAAACGCTGACCTACCTGCACGCGAGCATCTCGACACGGCGCTACCGCATCGGCGTGCCGGACGTGCCGTTCCACCTTGACGCGCTACTGGCCGACACGCCCTTGATCGGCGGCCTCGCACCGATGCTTGGCGACCAGCACCTGCGCATCGCCACGATACGCGGCTTCCCAACCTCGACCTGGCCGGGGATTCTGGACGACCTCAACCGGCTCGGTTTCGCCTACCGCTGGAGCACGCGCTTTTTGTGCATGGACAAGTCGGAGGCCGAAAAGGAACTCGGCCGCCTGCGCCGGCAGTGGTTCGCCAAGCGCAAGAACGTGGTGGCGCTTTTGCGCGAAACCATCTTCCAGCAGGAAAGCCCGTTGGTGGATACCGACGCCAGCAACAAATCGGCGGACGCCGACGCCGCCTTGCAGGAACTGGGCAGCGATCAAGTCGCCTTCGGCTACGTCACTGCAACCGTCACGGTGCTCGATAGCGAGGCCGACACGGCCGACGAGAAGCTGCGCATGGTGGAGCGCGCGATTCAGGGCCGGGGTTTCGTGACGATTCCCGAAACCCTCAATTCGGTAGAGGCATGGCTGTCGTCGGTGCCAGGCAACGCCTACGCCAACGTGCGCCAGCCCATCGTGTCGACGCTGAACCTCGCGCACCTGATGCCGGTGTCGGCGGTGTGGGCCGGGCCGGAGAAGAACGAGCATCTCGATGGCCCGCCGCTGATCGTCACCCGCACCGAAGGCGCGACGCCGTTCCGGCTAGTGACGCACATCGGCGACGTAGGCCATACGCTGATCGCAGGTCCGACGGGCATGGGGAAATCCGTGTTGCTCGCCACGCTGGCGATGCAGTTCCGCCGCTATCCCGGCTCACGCATTTTCGCCTTCGACATGGGTCGCTCCATGCGAGCGACGGCGCTGGGCCTGGGCGGCGAATACTACGACCTCGGCGCTGATGGCGCGATCGCCTTCCAGCCGCTCGCGCGCATCGACCAAGAGGGCTACCGAACCTGGGCCGCCGAATGGGTCGAAGGCCGCCTGTTGCACGAAGGCGTTGCTGTCGGCCCCGATGAGAAGGCCGCCATTTGGTCAGCGCTCGGCAGCCTCGCCGGCGCACCGGTCGAGCAGCGCACGCTCACCGGCTTGTCGGTGCTGCTGCAATCGAACGCGCTGCGGCAGGCGCTCGCGCCCTACGTGCTCGGCGGCGCGCACGGCAAGCTACTTGACGCCGATCACGACCGCCTGGGCGCGGCCGACGTGCAGTGCTTCGAGATGGAGGAGCTGATGCACAGCAAGGCTGCGGTACTAGCCGTGCTGGGCTACCTGTTCGCGCGCTTCGATGAACGGTTCGACGGTGCGCCGACCCTGCTGATCCTCGATGAGTCCTGGCTGTTCCTCGACGACCCGGTATTCGCCGCGCGCATCCGCCAGTGGCTCAAGACGCTGCGCAAGAAGAACGTCAGCGTCATCTTCGCCACGCAGTCGCTCGCCGACATCAAGGATTCGAGCATCGCTCCCGCGATCATCGAAAGCTGCGCCAGCCGCATCTTTCTGCCGAACCCTCAGGCAACCGAGCCGCAGATTCGCACGATCTACGAAGGCTTTGGCCTCAACAGCCGCCAGATCGAGATCGTCGCCACCGCACAGCCCAAACGCGACTACTACTACCAATCCCGTGCAGGCAATCGCCTGTTCGACCTCGACTTGGGGCCCGTCACGCTCGCATTCGCGGGCGCCTCGACGCCCCAGGACCAGCGCGCCATCGACGGCGTGCTTACCGATGCCGGTGCACCGGGCTTTGCCGGTGCCTGGCTGCGCCATCGCGGCCTTGATTGGGCGGCCGACCTGCTGCCGTCCGCACCGTCCGCCGCGTCCTTCCTCGCTCGTCAACCTCTGGAGGTTTCGCCATGAAGATTCGCCTTGTCACCCTCGCTGTTGCCGCGTTGATCGGTGTCATGCCCGCCGCGCAAGCGCAGTGGGTTGTCGTCGATCCGACCAACCTTGTGCAGAACACGTTGACTGCGGTTCGCACGCTGGAGCAAATCAATAACCAGATTCAACAACTGCAGAACCAGGCGCAGTCGCTGATAAATCAGGGGCGCAACCTGGCGAGCCTGCCTTTCAACGTGGTCAACCGGCTGCGCTCGACGCTGGCGACCACCCAGCAACTCATCACGCAGGCGCAAGGGCTGGCGTTCCAAGTGCAGAGCATGGATCAGCAGTTCGCGCAGTTGTACCCGCAGCAGTACGCCGCGACCGTGAGCGGCAATCAGATGTACCAGGACGCGCACCTGCGTTGGCAGAACACGCTCAACGGCTTGCAGACCGCGATGCAGATGCAGGCGCAGGTGTCGCAGAACGTGACCGAAGACGAAAGCGTGTTGACGGATCTCGTAGGCCAAAGCCAGTCGGCCACCGGCGCCTTGCAAGCCATGCAGGCGACCAACCAGCTCTTGGCCTTGCAAGCGAAGCAGTCCATCCAGACGCAACAGCTCCAGCTCACGCAGGGACGCGCGACTTCGCTGGAACTGGCGCGGCAGGCCGCCGCCGTTGAACGTGGCCGCGAAGTGACGCGACGCTTCCTCGGCACCGGCACGGCGTACACGCCGCAGTCGGTCAACTTCTACGGCAACTGACGGGCACGGCCATGAAACGCGCGCCGATCCTGTTCGCCTTCGCGTGCCTGCTGGCCGGCTGCAACCGGCCACAGGCATTGTCGGTCGATGCGCTGGCCGCTGATCCGGCGCGCCTGCACGCGCTGCGTGCGCAGTGCCACCGTGGCGAACACGATGACGTGTTCTGCACGCGGGTGGGCCAGGCCGACCTGCGCCGCTTCCTTTCCGGTCAGGCCGGGCCGGGTGAATACCAAACGCTGGCTGACCTGCCGCCGATCCCGGCCAGCTTCGACGGCCCCAGCACACCGACCGAGGAACGGCCATGAACGACGTTTCCATCATCGACCACTTCCTCAACGTCTTTTCTACCTACATCGACTCCGGCTTCGGCCTGCTGCGCGGCGAAGTCGCGTTCCTGACCGCGACGCTGGTGGCGATCGACATGACCCTCGCCGGGTTGTATTGGGCACTCGGCCATGCGACCGGCCAGGGCGATGACGTGATGGCGAAGCTCATCCGCAAGGTGCTCTACGTTGGCGCCTTCGCCTACATCATCGGCAACTTCAACACGCTGGCCAGCATTGTGTTCCGCTCGTTCGCGGGCTTGGGTCTGACGGCCACCGGCTCGGCCATGAGCATGGAGACGTTCCTGCAACCGGGGCATCTCGCCAAGACCGGCATCGACGCCGCCGCGCCGATCCTGGAGCAGATCAACCAAATGGCCGGTTTTCCGGAAGTCTTCATCAACATCACGCCCATCGTCGTGATGTTCCTCGCCTGGCTGACCGTCATCGTTTGCTTCTTCGTGTTGGCGGTGCAGCTTTTCATCACGCTGATCGAGTTCAAGCTGACCACGCTCGCCGGCTTCGTGCTGGTGCCGTTCGCGCTTTGGAACAAGACCTCGTTCCTCGCTGAAAAGGTGCTCGGCAACGTCGTGTCATCCGGCATCAAAGTGCTGGTGCTGGCCGTCATTGTCGGCATTGGTACAGGGCTGTTCGCAGAGTTCCCGACCACGCCGAGTGAGCCTTCCATAGACCATGCGCTGGTGGTGATGCTGGCGTCGTTGGCAATGCTCGCGCTGGGCATCTTCGGGCCAGGCATCGCCACCGGGCTGATTTCAGGCGGCCCGCAGCTCGGTGCTGGCGCGATGGCTGGTGCTGCCTTGGGCGCGGCGGGGACCGCCGTCGCGGTCGGCGCTGCCGCTACCGGCATCGGTAGCGCTGTGGTGGCTGGAGCGCGTATGGCACCAGCCGCCGCCAGCGCAATCGGTAGCGGCGCCCGCGCCGCTGCCTCGACCGCTGGCAGCGCACGGTCGGCGTTTCAGGCCGGTTCCGCCTCTGCCGGCGGTGGTGCGAAAGGTGCAATGGCGGGCCTCGGCAACGTCGCGAAGACCGGCGCGCAGGCGGTCGGCCAGAAGGCCGCCGCTGGCGCGCGCTCAATCGGGCAGCGCGCCGCTGCCGCGTTCCGCTCGGATGGCGCGAGACAGGCGTCCGGTGGTGGCGCAGCGGCCGGTGCTGCCGCATCAGGCCCGACCGCCGCAGGCGAAGCCTCCGCAAATAGCGCCAACCAACAACAACCCGCCTGGGCCAAGCGGCTGCATCGCCGCCAGCAGATATCCCATGCCGCGACCACTGCCGCACACACGTTGCGCGGCGGGGACGGCGGCGGCTCGGGTAGCGGACCAAGCCTTACCGATTCCGATTCTTGAGGAGAACCAGCCATGCGATTCAAACGACCGCAGGTGCGCTACGCCGATACGCCGCAGCCTGCCACCCCGTATCAAGCTGCCGCGCAGGTATGGGACGAGCGCATCGGCTCGGCCCGGGTGCAGGCGAAGAACTGGCGGCTGATGGCCTTCGGTTGTCTCGCGCTCGCGCTGCTGATGGCGGGCGGCCTCGTTTGGCGCTCGGCGCAGTCCATCGTCACGCCCTACGTGGTGGAGGTGGACAAGACCGGCCAGGTGCGCGCGATCGGCGAGGCCGCCACGCCGTACCGGCCAGCAGATGCACAGGTCGCCTACCACCTGGCGCACTTCATCACGCTGGTTCGGTCGCTGTCGATTGACCCCATCGTGGTACGGCAGAACTGGCTGGATGCCTACGACTACACCACCGATCGCGGCGCAGCGGTACTCAACGACTACGCGCGCACGAATGATCCGTTCGCGCGCGTCGGCAAGGAGTCGGTGACGGTGCAGATCACCAGCGTCGTTCGCGCCAGCGATTCGTCGTTCAACGTGCGCTGGACGGAGCAGCGTTTCGTCAACGGCGCGCCGGCGGGCACCCAACGCTGGAACGCCGTGATTTCCATCGTCCTGCAAACCCCGCGCACCGAGCAACGCCTGCGCAAGAACCCGCTGGGCATCTACGTCAACGGCTTGTCGTGGAGCCGCGAACTGGATGCGTCTGAAGGAGCCAAGCCATGAACCTGCCTATCCGCTTTTACGCTTTTGTGTTGACCTTGGCGGCCCTGACGGGCTGCGCCTCGCAGGGCAAGCCGCCACCGCGCATCTCCCTCGATGAGCCGGTGCTGGCGCAGCCGTTGCCCGAACCACCGAAGCCGGTGGAAGTGGTGGAGGTGCCGAAGGTGCTGCCGATGCCGGCGCAGATGAAGCCGCTGCCTGACGTGGACGAAGCCAAGCCTGCGCCGGAACCGGCCGACGAAACCGTGCGCGTCTCGCGTGCCAACGCCGAGGCGCGCATCGCGCCGACTCGCGAGGGCTACGTCAACGCAATTCAGGTGTGGCCTTTCACCGATGGCGCGCTGTACCAGGTCTATGCCGCACCGGGACGCGTCACCGTCGTATCGCTCCAGCCGGGCGAGGAGCTGGTGACGGTCGCCGCCGGGGACACCGTGCGCTGGATTGTCGGCGATACGTCCAGCGGCGCCGGGGCCGAGCTGCGCGTCAACGTGCTGGTGAAGCCCACCCGGTCGGGCCTCAAGACCAATCTGGTCGTTACCACGAACCGCAGGACGTACCTGCTGGAACTGACCTCGACGGAAAAAGCGTGGATGGCATCGGTGTCCTGGGACTACCCGAAAGACCGGATGTTGGCCTTGCAGCGCCAGTCGCAGGCCGCGCAGGCGACCGCGCCGGTCGATACCGGCCTGTCGTTGGAGAAGATCCGCTTCCGCTACGCGGTCAGCGGCAGCAATCCACCGTGGAAACCGTTGCGCGCTTTCGACGACGGCGAGAAGGTCTATATCCAGTTCCCGGGAGGCATCGCCCAGGGCGAGCTACCTCCCTTGTTCGTGATCGGCGCGCAGGGCGACGGGCAACTGGTGAACTACCGCTTCCGCTCGCCGTACTACATCGTGGATCGGCTGTTCGGCGCAGCCGAACTTCGTCTGGGCGGGGACAAGGGCGAGGTGGTGCGCATCGAGCGCACGGATGGCACGCGGGAGAAATGACCATGAGCCAGGACGAAACCCCAGATGTGCCGATTCCCGACACCGCGCCGAAGGTCGCGCCCGAGAACGTGGCGCTGCGGGCTCAGCCGCGCCCGGTGACACGCTTGAATCGGCGAACGCTGGCGCTGCTGACCGGCGGCCTCGGCGTGGCCGTGCTGGGCGCAACGATGTGGTCATTGCAGCCGACGCATCGGCGCGGCGGCAACGAGCCGGCCGAGCTTTACAACGTCGATCGCGTTTCGCGCTCCGAAGGACTGGACCAGCTTCCCACTGATTACTCCAAGCTACCGCCTAAGGCGCCAGAGTTGGGGCCGCCGTTGCCCGGCGACCTGGGGCCGGCCATCGTGAAGTCTCAGCAGCAGGCGGTGGCCCGCTACTCGCCGCCCGGCCAAGACCCCGGCGCCGCCGAGCGTGACGCGCGGCGCAAGGAGGCTGAAGCGGCAGCGGGATCGTCGGTGTTCTTCCGCTCCAGCAACCAGCGCGCCGCTACCGCGTCGGCGCAGGTTGCCGCTGCCGGCCCGGCATCTGGCTTGACCGGCTTCGATCCGCAGGCCGCTGGGCCGGCCTCGACGGCGGCCCAGCCCGCCGACCCGACTGCCGTGCAGAACCGCCAAGACCAGAAAGAGGCGTTCCAGAAAGCCGGAACTACGGAGACCCGTAATTCAGGCAATCTGCAAATGCCGACTTCGCCGTACCAGGTGATGGCCGGCACGGTGATCGCCGCGGCGCTCGTAACGGGCATCAAGTCCGACCTGCCGGGCGACGTGATCGGCACGGTGACGGAGCCGGTGTACGACACCGCGACCGGCCGCTATCTGCTGATCCCGCAGGGATCGCGCATCTTCGGCAAATACAACAGCCAGGTCGCTTATGGGCAGAGCCGCGTGCAGGTGGTGTGGAACCGGGTCATCCTGCCGGACACGTCATCGCTCACGCTCGACAACCTGGCTGGCACCGACCCGGCCGGCTACGCCGGCCTGGAGGATGGCGTCGATTGGCATTGGGACCGCATCTTTGCAGGCGCGGCACTGACGACGCTACTGGGTGTCGGTGCCGAGCTGGCCGCGCCGGAGAACCGCCAGGGCGGCGATCGCGTCATCATCGCCGGGCGCGACAGCCTGCAGGACAGCGTGAACCAGGCGGGACAGGAGATGACCCGCCGCAACCTCAACATCCAGCCCACCTTGACCGAGCGCCCCGGCCTGCCAGTGCGCATCATCGTCAATCGGGATCTAGTGTTGCGGCCGTACCAGCCGCTGTTCTTCAACCGGGGGACCTCGCAATGAGCACAACGCGCAAACTGCGACTGGGGCCATTGCCCAAGACCGAGAGCGCAAAGCTGACCTTCGCGTGCCCGGTCAGCCTCAAGGCCGACCTCGACCGCTACGCCGCGCTGCATGCGCAGGCCCACGGTGAAGCAGTCGATGCGACGACGCTGATCCCATACATGCTGGAGGCGTTCATGGCCGGAGATCGAGGATTCAGGAAAAGCGGCGGGGCTGAGGTCCCGCGTCCGAAACCGGGCTAACCACGCTTTACTATCATCGGCCACCGCATGACCAACGCGCAGCCCAAGGGCTGCGCGTTCGCTTTCAGCGGCAACGAGGGGATGAGACAATGCCTCGATGGTCGCTTTATCGCCCGCCATGACGCGATGAGGCTTTCTGCCGCGATGCTCCTATGTGGCTCCTAGCCCATAAAGCCCGAAGCCCTGAAAGAGACTTCAATCCGGCCTAACCCGTTGCCCTGTATAGCCTTCTGATGCGGCCTGCATTCATTAAAAACGCTTGACACAGGCCATTTTTTAT